>NZ_JAVHWK010000128.1:0-114988 GCF_032159775.1 Mycobacterium sp. | reverse complement strand
TCAGCGGGAGGCTTTCTTGCGCTCGATGTCGGCGAGAGCGGCCGCCAGTTTGGCCCGTTCGGCCGCCGACGTATCCCACGCCAGCTTGCGGTTCTTCACCACCTTGGCCGGCGCGCCGACCGCGATCGAATAGTCCGGGATGTCGCCCTTGACCACGGCGTGTGAGCCGAGCACGCAGCCCCTGCCGATGGTGGTGTTGCGCAGGATGGTGACCTTGGTCGCGATCCAGGTGTCGGGACCGATCCGAACCGGGCCCTTGAGAATGCCCTGATCCTTGATCGGGAGGTTGATGTCGTCCATCCGGTGGTCGAAGTCGCAGACGTACACCCAGTCCGCCATCAGCACCGAGGCGCCCAGTTCGATGTCGATGTAGGTGTTGATGACGTTGTCGCGGCCGAGCACCACCTTGTCGCCGAAGCGCAGCGATCCCTCATGGCAGCGGATCGTGTTCTTGTCGCCGATGTGGACCCAGCGGCCGATCTCCATCGTCGACAGTTCGGGAGTGGCCTGAATCTCCACACCCTTACCGAGGAAGACCATGCCCCTGGTGATGATGTGCGGGTTGGCCAGCTTGAACTTGAGCAGCCGGAAGTAGCGCACGAGGTACCACGGTGTGTACGCGCGGTTGGAGATCACCCATTTCAGGGATGCCACCGTGAGGAATCTGGCCTGGCGCGGGTCGCGGAGCCGAGAGCCCCGCCAGCGCTTGTGCAGCGGCGCTCCCCACATCGTCGTCATGGCCGGAAAGCCTACGCGAGCACTCGCATCCCGAACGGTTACCCTCACGTGGTCCAACAAGGAAAGGAAACCGTGTTCCGGCGACTCGTCGCGCTGACGTCAACGGCGCTGATCACCGGTGCTCTGGCCGGATGCGGTAACACCGACTCCTGGGTCGACGCGCACGCCGCCGACGGCTGGGCCGCCCAGTACGCCGACGCCGCCAATAGCAGCTATGCCGATGTCGCGGGGGCCGAGGAACTCGAATTGGAGTGGAGCCGCTCGGTCAAGGGCGACCTCGGCGCCGGGGCGGCGATGGGGTCCGGACAGTATCTGTCGGTCAACGCGCAAACCCCGGCCGGCTGCTCGCTGATGGTGTGGGAAGCCGACAACAACGCGCGCCAACGCTGGTGCACGCGGCTGTGGCAGGGCGGCGAGTCCTCGAGCCCGTTGTGGGACGGATTCGACAACCTCTACGTCGGCCAACCAGGCGCCATGCTGTCGTTCCCGCCGACGCAGTGGATCCGGTGGCGACAGCCCGTGATCGGAATGCCAACGACGGCAAGGATTTTGGCGCCGGGACAGCTTCTGGTGGTGACCCATCTGGGCCAGGTGCTTCTGTTCGACGCCCACCGCGGCACGGTGATGGGCAACCCGCTGGACTTGGTGGAGGGGGTCAACCCGACTGACGCCCAACGTGGTCTGACCGACTGCGCGCCCGCACGGCCGCGTTGCCCGGTCGCCGCCGCGCCGGCCTATGCCGCCAAGGCGGGAATGGTGGTGGTGCCGGTGTGGCAGCCCGGCGCTGCCGCCTCGGTGCTCGTCGGGCTGAAGTACAACCCGGACCGAAACCCCAGGTTGGCAGTGGCCTGGACCAGCGATGCGGTCAAGGCGGGCACGCTGGCCAGCCCGGTGGCCTCCGCCGACGGGTCGACGATCTACGTCAACGGTCGGGACGACAAGCTATGGGCCATCAACGCCGACAATGGCAAGCCGAAATGGTCGACTCCGGTGAAGTTCCTGTCGCAGACTCCGCCCTCGGTAGCGCCGAGCGAAGACGTCATCGCAGGCGGTGGACCCGACAGCCGGCTGATCGCGATCAGGGACCGCGGCGACCACGCCGACGTGATCTGGACCCGCGATGACGTCTCCCCCTTGACGACGTCGAGCCGGGCAGGCGAACACGTCGCCTACACCGTGGTCACCGACGGAGACAACGGCCAGGCGCTGCTCGTGTTCGATCCCGCCAACGGGCACACCGTGAACAGCTATCCGCTGCCCGACGCGGGGGGCTGGCCGGTCGGAGTGTCGATCGGCCACGACCGCCGCGTCGTCGTCTCGACCAGCGCAGGCCAGGTCTACGGCTTCGCGCCGAGTTAGGCGATCATCCTGTCGACCGGTGCTCGCGGAATCGTCACCGAAAGGGCGCCTGCCGACTCAGGCAGGATGGTGCCCTGGCCGAAGAAGAACATCAACGTGTCGTTCTGGATCGCGAAGTTCTCGTAGGTCGCCGGGTTCAGGCCCACCTGCGGCGCGATCGCCGGCTTGGTGCCCATCTGCTTCTCCAGGTCCGCCTCCACCAGCGGGAAGATGGTCGGCCACGGGTTGGCGCCCGGCTGGAACAGCGGCTGGGTCTTCTCACGGCCGCCGGTGTCGAGCACGATGGGCCAGCGAAGGGTCTGATCCCAGTTGAACGCCTTGTAGAAGGTCTGCGGCTTGGTCCCGCCGACGTCCTGGTAGATCTTGAACACCACCGACTGCGTGCCACGTGGCGGGACCGCCGAGTTGTACTCGGTTGGGGTGACCTCGAGCTGGTAGGGCATGGTGCGCGCGTCGGGCGACTTCGCCACATTGACGAATCCGTCCCTGGTCTGCTTGACCCAGTCGAACACGGCCTGCACGTCGGGATAGTTGGCCGGGTAGGTGATGCTCAGGTTGTATCCGGCGTCGGCTTCTTGGATCACGCAGTTCTGCCCGACGAGGCCACCCTTGAGATCCGAGCACTTCGGCGGTGCGGCCGAAGCCGGTACCGGGGTGACAACACTGGAAAAACCAAGCAGGACGGCTGACGTGGCAGCGAGAACCGACGTGGGAATGCGCATCGATGAAATCCTCTTCGACCGAGAGCGGCCCGGTAGCCGCCGACGACACAATACAGGCGGCAGCAAACCTACCTCTAACGCGAGGGTCGACAGATGAATGCCGTTGCACGACTTGCCGTGCCGGAGCCTATGCGGGTGACCACCACCGATACCGCGGCGGACCCCCGCAGCTTCAGCCGCTTACGGAGTGCGTCCGGGTCGATGTCGACGCCTCGGACCAGAATCTCGACGGCGCCCGCGTCGTGCGCCGCCAGGGCCTGTCGTAGCCGCTTTTCGCTGAAGCCGAGCTCGTCGAGCACCTCGAAGCCACGGACGCCTTCGGGCAGCCGGTCGCCGGACAGGTAGGCGATGTCGGGGTCGAGCTGCCACAGCCCGTGTCTGGCCGCGTAGTGGCGGACCAGTCCGGCGCGGACGACCGCGCCATCAGGGTCCACGATCCACCGGCCCGCGGGCGCCACCGGGCAATCGTCGGGTTCGGCGTCGGTGATCTGCTCGGGACCGCTCAGCACGGTGGCGCGACGGTGTACGCCGACCTCGGCAAGGCCCGACGACCACAGACAGGCCTCGCGCACGCTGCCGTCCAGCGATATCACCTCGACTTCACCGGTAAAGCCGAGTCGCTCGATTTCAGCGAAATCGATTCCAGGCGCGCACTTTACGACGAAATCGCGACCGCGGTAAACGTCGAGCAGCGAGTCGAGCGGTGGGATGTAGTCGTGCGGGTCGAACCGTCGCCGACCGGATCCCCTGCGCGCCGGGTCGGCGAGCACGACGGCGTCGCGGGTGATGGGACGCAGCGCGTCGGCGCGACACAGCGGCACGTCGCCGACGTTGTACCGGGCCATGGCCAGCCGGACCTCGTCGATATCGCTGCCCACCACGAAACCAGCCGTCGTGCGCAGCGATGCGAGTTCGGTGCCGACCGAACACGTGACGTCGTGCACGGTCGCGCCCGCCAGCCGCCGCGCCCGATGGGTTGCGACGGCCTGCGCGGTGGCTTGTTGCAGCGCGTCATCGGTGAACAACCATCGCGACGGGTCATCGAATTTCGCGGCCGCGCGGCGGCGCAACAGCGTGGTCTCGACAAGTACCGCTGCCCGGTCACCGAATCGCGTTCGGATAGAGGAAATGTCGGCGATGCGCGTCGCATCCGTCAATTCATGACCCGCAACATCGCGGAGCGCTGTGGCCCCGGTCTCGCTACCCAGAAAGCCGACCGCGTCGAGGTCGAACTCTACGACGGCTTAACCCCGGTCACCATGACGTTGTAGAACCAGCCCTTGGGTACGAGGTGGCGCCAGACGTTCTCATCCACCCACGACAACGTCGTCCAACTGCCGAACGCGAACTTGGCCCAGCCCCAGCCGAGCTTGCCGGGCGGCACCGTCGACTCGAAGGTGCGTACCGGCCATCCCAACATCGCCGCGGTGAACTCATCGGTGGCGGTGCTGACCTGCACTGCGCCCGCGCGGTTTGCCATCTTCTCGAGGTCGGCCGGGTCGAAGGTGTGCAGGTCCACGATCCACTCCAGCGCCGCGGCCCGCGAGTTCTCGTCGAGCTCGGCCTGAGGGCGCCGCCAGCTGCCGAGTCCGGGCAGCTTCATGGCGCGGATGGTGACGTTCCAGGTCAAGTTCGCCAGAGTCCGCGCATAGCCATTGCCCACGGTGGTGGGCTCACCGGCGAACACGAACCGGCCGCCCGGCTTGAGCACGCGCACCACTTCTCGCAGCGACAGCTCGACATCGGGAATGTGGTGCAGCACGGCGTGCCCCACCACCAGGTCGAAGGTGTCGTCGTCGTACGGAATGCCCTCCGCATCGGCGACCCGTCCGTCGACGTCGAGACCGAGATTCTGGCCGTTGCGGGTCGCCACCTTGACCATCCCCGGCGACAGGTCGGTCACCGAGCCGCGTCGGGCAACACCGGACTGAATCAGGTTGAGCAGGAAGAACCCGCTGCCGCAGCCTAGCTCCAGGGCGCGGTCGTAGGGCAGCTTGCGCTGCTCGTCGGCGGGAACGATGGCGTCGAAGCGGCCGCGCGCGTAGTCGATGCAGCGCTTGTCGTAGGAGATCGACCACTTCTCGTCGTAAGACTCCGCCTCCCAGTCGTGGTACAGCACCTGCGCAAGCTTGCTGTCGTGCCGGGCGGCCTCCACTTCCTCGGCCGTGGCATGGGGGTTCGGAGCCGGTCCGCCGTCGACATCGAGTCCAGCGTTGGATTCCTCATACGTCATGCAGGGCAGCCTAACGGCCCTCGCCAAATCGGGCCTTGGCGGCGGCGAGCAACTGCGGCGGATGGTCGACCAGGCGCTTCGCCCAGGCCATCGCCGAGTCGTAGACAGCATCCGGGGCCACCAACTCGTCGACCAAGCCGAGCGCCATGGCCTCCTTCGCGTCGACGAACCGACCGGTGAACACCAGGTCCTTGGCCTTGCTCTCACCGATGGTGCGGGCCAACCGGAGCGTCTCGCCGGGCGGAAAACCCGACAAGATTTCGGTGGCACCGACTTTGATGTTGTCGCCGGCCACCCGCCAGTCCGCGGCAAGGGCCAGTGTCAGCCCGCTGCCGAGTGCGTAACCGGTGATCGCGGCGACCGTCGGCTTGGGAATCGCGGCCACGGCGTCGACGGCCTCCCGACCGACCTCGGCGGCGCCTGCGGCCTCCTCTGCGTTGAGGGTCTGGCGCACCGTCACGTCGTCGCCTGCGCAGAAGATCTCGTGCCCACCGAACAGGATCGCTGCCGCGATATCGTCGCGCGCACCCAATTCGGCTGCGGCGGAGATGATTTCGCGGCACACCTGGCGTGTCAGTGCATTGGTCGGCGGCCGGGACAGCAGCAGGGTGGCGATGCCGGGATGCTCGTCGAGAGTGTGAACGCTGACGAACTCCCTCACGGGGTGCGGCCCCCCAGCGCCTGGTTGTAGCGCTGCCCGTCGAAGAACTCGAACTCCAAATTGCCGTCGATCATGCTCATGTTCGGCGAGATGGGGATGATCCGGCGTTCGACGGCGAGCACCTCGGCCACTGTGCGGCCTGCCAGCGCGTCGAGCTGAGTCCATGTCGGGGGCAGCAGGAAGCTGCGGTGCGCCGAGAAGTCCTCCAGCGCCGACTCCGGCGTGACCCAGTCGGCCTGATCGGATTCGGTGTTGTCGCCGTCGGCGCGTTGCCCGTCGGGAAGCGCGCCGACGAAGAAGTAGGTGTCGTAGCGGCGGGTGCGCTCCTCCTTGGGGGTCACCCAGTTCGCCCACGGCCGCAACAGGTCGGCGCGCAGCATCAGCTTCTCGCCGCGCAGGAACTTGGCGAAGGACAGCTCCTTGCTCACCAGTGCGGCCCGGGAGTCGCGGTAGCTCGACGCATCGTCGACGAGCAGGTCCGGGTCGTCTGCCGCGCCGGCGAACAGCACACCGCACTCCTCGAACGTCTCCCGCGCCGCAGCGCAGACGAGGGCCTCGGCGAGGTCGGCGTCGGTCCCCAGCCGCTCGCCCCACCAGAACTTGTCCGGTCCATGCCAGGCGATGTCGGCGTTACGGTCGCGGTCGTCGACCCCGCCGCCGGGAAATACCATCACTCCGCCGACGAAGTCCATCCCGCGGTGGCGCCGCATCAGGAAGACCTTGATGCCATCGGATGTGTCCCGGATCAGCATCACGGTTGCGGCAGGCCGCGGAACCAGAGGATCTTCCATCAACGCCTCCTGTGCGCTGCCCGGCTTCTGGTGCGCCGGGCGAAATAGCGGCCGTCGATGATTTCGAGTGCGATGGACTGGCCGAACGCCTTCGACAGATTCTCTGCAGTCAGCACGTCCGTCAGCAGCCCGGCGTCAACGGCGCGTCCCTCCGACAGGATCAGGGCGTGGCTGAACCCGCGCGGAATCTCCTCGACGTGGTGGGTGACGAGCACGATCGCCGGGGCGTCCGGGTCGGCGGCCAGGTCTTCGAGCCGCGCCACCAGTTCTTCACGGCCGCCAAGATCCAGTCCGGCCGCAGGCTCGTCGAGCAACAGCAGCTCCGGGTCGGTCATCAGGGAACGGGCGATCAGCACCCGCTTGCGCTCCCCTTCCGACAGCGTCTCGTAGGTGCGTTCGGCCAGGTGTTCGGCGCCGACGCTTTCCAGCATGTCGATCGCCTGCTCATAGTCGACCTCGTCGTATTTCTCGCGCCAGCGGCCGAGCACGGCATATCCGGCCGACACGACGAGATCGCGGACCAACTCCCCTTCGGGCACCCGTTGCGACAGCGCTGAACTGCTCAGCCCGACGCGCGAGCGCAGCTCGGACATGTCGGTGCGGCCGAGGCGTTCGCCGAGTACGTATGCCGTGCCTGCCGACGGATGCTCCAGCGCGGCGGAGATACGCAGCAGCGACGTCTTGCCCGCACCGTTCGGCCCGATGACCACCCAGCGTTCGTCGAGCTCGACAGACCAGGTGATCGGCCCGACAAGATTTTGTCCGCCGCGTCGCAGCGTGACCCTGGCGAAGTCGATCAGCAGGTCTTCCTCGACGCTGTCGGTTTCGGAGTCGGGCACTTACCCATCGTAGTGTGGTGATTTCGGCGTGTTCGGTTGCGCCTCGCGCGACGAATCACGCCCAAATCGCGGGCGTCACGGCGAAATGTGCCAGCCGTCTGTGCTGTTCATGATCACCAGGTCGGCGGCGTCCGCCGTCGGCGACACCAGATCGGCGTTGGGTTGGTCGGTGTCGGCGACCCAGGCCTGCGCGGCATCGCGGCTCTTGCCGAACTCGACATGGCGGGCCACCAGCCGCTCGACCCGCAGGGCCTCCTCGCTGTCGACGAACCACACCCGATCCATGGCGCGGCGTGCCTGCAGCCACGCCGGGTGCTCCAGCAGCAGGTAGTTGCCCTCGGTGATCACCAGCCGCGCGGTCGGCAGCACCACCAGTGCTGCGGCCAGCGGTTGCTCGAGTGTGCGGTCGAATCCCGGTGCGTAGACCGGCGCATCGGTTTCCACCGCGGCCCGCTTCAGCAGATGCGCGTAGCCGACTGGATCGAACGTGTCGGGTGCGCCCTTGCGGCGCAGAGCGCCGATGCGGCGGAGTTGCTCGTCGGCGAGGTGGAAGCCGTCCATTGGGACGTGCGCAACCCAACCGCGACCCTTGCGCTCGCCGATGCGGGCGAGTAGTTGCTCGACCAACATGGACTTGCCCGCGCCCGGGCTGCCGGCAATGCCGAGGACGGCACGCCGGTCTTCAGCTAGACCGATGGCCTCGTCGGCCAGTCGGTCAAGAATGTCCGATTGGGCAGCCACCCTGTACATCTTCGACATCCGCCGCGCCGGCTCGGCGCTCGGGTGGCCGATCGGGGCGGGCGTTCGTGCGCAGGCCTGCTCTGGACTTCACACCCAATTCGCTCGCGGCTGCGGCAGAGGCCCAGCCGCTGTGTGCCAGAACGCTTTTCGGGGTGATCCGGACGAAGAACTGGACGAGTGGTCCGATCCCGAATGCGTACAAGACGGTGCCGACGCCGACGGTACCGCCGAGCAGCCACCCGACGGTCAACACCGTGGCCTCGATCGAGGTGCGGACCAGCCGCACCGAAAGACCGGTGCGGACGACCAGCCCGGTCATCAACCCGTCGCGCGGGCCTGGGCCGAGGCCGGCGCCGATGTAGAGCACGGTGCTGATCGCGTTGAGCACGATCGCGCCGACCATCATCGCGATGCGAGCCGGAAGCGACGTCGGCACATGCAATATGGCCATGCCGGCATCCACGGTCACGGCGATGACGATGACGTTGGCCACGGTGCCGACGCCCGGGCGGTTGCGGAGCGGGATCCACGCTAGTAGGACCGCGACGCCGACGACGGCCGACGCGACACCGATCGACATCGGTGTCCGCAACGCCAGCCCCTGATGGAACACGTCCCACGGGTCGAGTCCGAGTTCGGCGCGCACCATCATCGCCATCGAGAAGCCGTAGCCGATCAGCCCGAGCAGCAGTGCGCTGCCGCGGACCGCCGCGCTACGCATGGTGGGGGAAACGGATCCGTATCAGGTCGATCTCGTTGCGCACCCGTTCGGCGTCGCGGTCGAGAAATTCGGCCGGGATGCGTTGCGCCGGCCGGAAGATCCTGCCTAACGGGCGGGCCAGTTTTGATGTCCAGTTCATGCTCATGTCCAAATAATGCGGCCAACTGGCTTGTTATTCCATAGCCAGTTGACGCATACTGGCTTCACGATGACAGTAGAAATGCACGCCAGAGCGCTCGATGTGGACCTTCTGGCCCGCGAACTCGGCAACTGGCGTACATCCAGTCGCAGCGGACCGGCCTACTACGGGCTGGCCGACGCCATCCGGCTGCTGATCGTCGACGGGCGCATTCCCGTCGGCGCGCGGCTACCGAGCGAACGCGCGATGGCCGATGCGCTCCGGGTTTCCCGCACGACCGTGACCGCGGCGTACGCGCAGCTCCGTGAGGACGGCTACCTCAACGCCCGCCGCGGCGCACGCAGCACCACGGCGCTCCCGGTCGCACCGGCCGCCGCCGCACGCCCGCAGATCGCCAGCCCAACGATCAGCCTGGCCGCCGCAGCGCTGTCCGCCCCGGCCGCCGCGGTGAGCGAGGCGTTCGTCGACGCCGTCCATGACGTCACCCCATATCTGCACAAAGTGGGCCACGAACTCGTCGGCGTCGATGTGCTACGGGAAGCCATTGCCGAAAGATATTGCGAGCGAGGCCTTCCCACCGATCCCGACCAGGTCCTGGTGACCACCGGTGCGCTGCATGCCATCAACCTCGTGCTGACCACGTATGTGCAGCCCGGCGACCGCGTCCTGGTGGAACAGCCCACCTATCACGGCGCGCTGACGTCCATCGCCACCGCAGGGGCGCGGCCGGTTCCCGTGGCGATGACCGAGGCCGGCTGGGAGCTGGATGCAATTGCGGCGGCGGTGCAGCAGTTGTCGCCGAGCCTGGCGTATCTGATCCCGGACAACCAGAATCCCACCGGCCTGACGATGCCTGCACGGGACCGAAAGCGGTTGGCGGGCATCATCGCCGAGACCAGAACGCGCACCCTGATTGACGAAACGATCCTGGACATGTGGCTCGACGAAGCGGTGCCGGAGCCGATGGCCGCCGCGATGACGACGCGACGCGACCTTGTGCTGACCGTCGGCTCGATGTCGAAATCGTTCTGGGGCGGCCTGCGGGTGGGCTGGGTCCGCGCCGAGCGCTCCACCGTCGCCACCATCGCCGCGCTGCGTCCCTCGATCGACATGGGCACCCCCGTCCTCGAACAGTTCGCCGCCGCAAGGCTTCTGGCGCAGCGCGACGACCTCCTGCCCGAGCGACGCGAAATTCTGCGGGCTCGTCGGGCGCTCCTGCTGTCACTGCTCGATCAGCATCTGCCCGACTGGGAACCCGGCGGCGGTTACGGCGGCATGTCGCTATGGGTCCGGTTGCCTGCGCCGATGAGCACGGCGCTGTCGGCGGCCGCGTCCAGGATGGGGCTGGAACTGCCTGCCGGGCCGCGATTCGGCGTCGACGGAACGCTCGAACGCTTCGTGCGGGTGCCCTATGCGCTGCCCGAGGACGAGCTGTCGGCGGCCGTCGAGCTGCTGGCGCGCGCGTGGCACAGTGTCACCGGTTCCACCGCACCGGAGCCGACCGCGGTCGTCGTCTAGTCGTCGGGGATCTCGACCCTGCGGAACGTGCCGTCGATGGAGTCGGCGGCCTCGATTTCGCCGCGGGTGATCCCGAGAATGAACAGCACGGTGTCCAGGTAGGGATTGCTCAGCGATGCGTCGGCCACCTCGCGCAGGGCGGGTTTGGCGTTGAATGCCACCCCAAGACCTGCCGCGGCCAGCATGTCGATGTCGTTGGCGCCGTCGCCGACGGCGACCGTCTGATCCATGGGGACGCCCGCCTGCTGCGCGAAATCCCTGAGTGCCTTGGCTTTTCCCGGCCGGTCGATGATCTGTCCGATGACTCGACCAGTCAGCTTGCCGCCGACGATCTCGAGCTGATTGGCGGCCACGAAGTCCATCTCGAGCTCGTGGGCCAGCGGTTCGATGACCTGACGGAAACCGCCGGAGACGATCCCGCAGTGAAACCCCAAGCGCCGCAACGTCCTGATCGTGGTGCGCGCCCCCGGCGTCAGCTCGATCTGCTCGCCGACCTCCTCCAGCACTTCGGCCGGAAGGCCCGCGAGCGTCGCGACGCGGCGGTTCAGTGACTCGGCGAAGTCCAGTTCGCCGCGCATGGCGGCCTCGGTGATCTCGGCAACGGCCGCGTGCGCACCGACCTTCTCGGCCAGCATCTCGATGACCTCACCCTGGATCAGTGTGGAGTCGACGTCGAATACGATGAGCCGCTTGCCCCGTCGGGCCAGGCTGTAGTCCTCCAGCGCGATGTCGACGCCTTCGTCGCCTGCGACCCGGGCCATCGCGGTCTGCAGTTGGGTGTAGACGCCGCCCGGCGGCACTGAGACCCGCAGCTCCAATCCCGTTACCGGGTAGTCGGACACCCCGCGGATGAAATCGATGTTGACGCCGAGCGCGGCCACTTCACGGGCCACCACCCCGAACGCTTCGGCGGTGATTGGCCTGCCAAGCACGACGATGGTGTGCGTGGAGGGCTGGCGCATCACCGGCATCTCGTCGCTGCGCTCGATCGTCACGTCGAGTCCGACCCCGTGGATGGCGTTCTCGACTTCGTTCCGCAACTCGGGACCGCCAAGCGCTTCGGCCGTGCCCGACACCAGCACACCCAGCGTCAGACGCCCGCGGATGACGACCTGTTCGACATTGAGCAGTTCCACCTTGTGCCGCGAAAGCACTTCGAACAGCGCGGAAGTCACGCCAGGTTGATCGACTCCGGTAACGGTGATCAGCAGCGATGAGCGCTCGCGCGACGACCGGACAGGTGGAGCCACCTTGCGACTGTTCACGCCTTGCTGGCCCCCCGGCGCTGACATCAGGTTCGGACGTTCTCGCCTTCTAGACGGGTGACGTCCCCGTCCTCCGGTCCGTGGCTACGCCCGATGTGCGCCTCGGCGCGCATTCGATCCACCATGTGTGGGTAGTGCAGCTCGAACGCCGGCCGCTCCGAACGGATCCGGGGCAGCTCGGTGAAGTTGTGCCGCGGCGGAGGGCAGCTGGTGGCCCACTCCAGCGAGTTGCCGTAACCCCAGGGGTCGTCGACGGTGACGGGCTCGCCGTAGCGCCAGCTCTTGAATACGTTCCACGCGAACGGAATCGTCGAGATGCCGAGAATGAATGCGCCGATCGTCGAGATGACGTTCAGCGTGGTGAACCCGTCGGTGCTCAGGTAGTCGGCGTACCGGCGGGGCATGCCCTCGTCGCCGACCCAGTGCTGCACCAGGAACGTGGTGTGGAAGCCGATGAACGTCAACCAGAAGTGCAGCTTGCCCAGACGCTCGTCGAGCAGCCGCCCCGTCATCTTCGGGAACCAGAAGTAGATGCCCGCGTAGGTCGCGAACACGATCGTGCCGAACAGCACGTAGTGGAAGTGCGCCACGACGAAATAGCTGTCGGTGACGTGAAAGTCGATCGGCGGGCTGGCCAGCAGCACGCCGGACAGGCCGCCGAGCAGGAAGGTGACCAGGAAGCCCACCGAGAACAACATCGGCGTCTCGAACGTCAACTGGCCTTTCCACATTGTGCCTATCCAGTTGAAGAACTTGATACCGGTGGGCACCGCGATCAAAAACGTCATGAAGCTGAAGAACGGCAGCAGCACCGCGCCGGTGGCGTACATGTGGTGCGCCCATACCGCGACCGAGAGCGCCGCGATGGACAGCGTTGCGTAGATCAGCGTCGTGTAGCCGAAAATCGGCTTGCGGGAGAACACCGGGAAGATCTCGGTGACGATCCCGAAGAACGGCAACGCGATGATGTACACCTCGGGGTGGCCGAAGAACCAGAACAGGTGCTGCCACAGCAGCACACCGCCGTTGGCGGGGTCGTAGACGTGCGCGCCCAGGTGGCGGTCGGCCGCCAGCCCGAACAGCGCCGCGGTCAGCAGCGGGAAAGCCAGAAGCACCAGGATGGACGTCACCAGGATGTTCCACGTGAAGATCGGCATCCGGAACATGGTCATGCCCGGAGCGCGCATGCAGACCACCGTGGTGATCATGTTGACGCCGCCGAGGATGGTGCCGAGACCACCGACGGCCAGGCCCATGATCCACAGGTCGCCACCGGCTCCCGGGGAATGGATGGCGTCGGTCAACGGCGTGTAGGCGGTCCAGCCGAAGTCGGCGGCGCCGCCCGGGGTGATGAAGCCGGCGATCGCGATCGTCGCGCCGAAAAGGAACAGCCAGAAGGAGAAGGCGTTCAGCCGCGGAAACGCCACGTCGGGCGCGCCGATTTGAAGCGGAAGCACAAGGTTGGCGAACCCGAACACGATCGGCGTCGCGTAGAACAGCAACATCACCGTGCCGTGCATGGTGAACAGCTGGTTGTACTGCTCGTTGGACAGGAACTGCAGGCCGGGCAGGGCGAGCTCGGTGCGCATGAACAGCGCCATCAGCCCGCCGATGAAGAAGAAGACGAAGCAAGCGACGCAGTACATGATGCCGATCAGCTTGTGATCGGTGGTGGTGATCAGCTTGTAGATCAGGCTGCCCTTGGGGCCGAGCCGCGCCGGGAAGGGACGACGGACCTCGAGTTCTCCGACCGGGGGCGCTTCGGCAACCAACACGTCCTCCAAACGTCTCTGCGAGCAAGCCCGCGATGTTCTACCAAATCCTATCTCGCGAAGCTGCCGATGTCGGCATGGGTCCTACAAACGGTCGTAATTGATTTGGTGACGTCTTGAACTGGGACGAACCCGATTAGCTGTTACCGTCGGCGACGTGCTGATCCGCCGCCGCCCGCGCTTTGATCTCAACCGCCGAGCGGCTCGGGCGCCACGTCTGATCGCAGCCGCGGCGGCCGTGCTGACCGCCGTCGTGGTGACCGCGCTCGGCGGCTGCGGCCAATCGGGCGGCGGCCAGGCCTCCCCTGCCGATGAGCCGTCGGTCGTCACCAGCACCACGCGGATCGCGGGAGCCGGTGTCCTGGGAAATCAGCGCAGGCCAGACGAGTCGTGCGCACCCAGCCCGGCACCGGTCGATCCGGGCGAGGGTGACCGGGAGGTCCGCCACGCCGCGGGCAGCACGGTGGTGCGGGCGGAACCGCAGAAGATCGTCGTGCTCTCCGGCGACCAGCTGGACGCCTTGTGTGCGCTGGGCCTGCAGTCCCGCATCGCCGCCGCCGCGTTGCCCGGTGGCTCTGAGAATCAGCCGTCCTACCTCGGCGCCGTCGTGCACGATCTGCCTCCGGTGGGCACCCGAAGCTCGCCGGATCTTGCGGCGATCCGCGCTGCGCAGCCCGATCTGATCCTGGGGTCTGACGCGCTGACTCCGGATCTGCATTCGCAGCTGTCGGCCATTGCCCCGACGGTGTTCACGGGTGCGCCGGGTGCCGCGTGGGAGGACAACCTCCGGACAGTCGGCGCTGCGACATGGCGGGCCGGCGCCGCGAATGGGTTGGTCGACGAGTTCAACGCGGCCGCCGACAAGGAGGGTGCGGACAACGACGCCACGCACTTTCAGGCATCGGTCGTTCAGCTCACCGACACCACGATGCGGGTCTTCGGACCGGATAGTTTCCCCGGCAGTGTGCTGGCAGATGTCGGCGTGGATCGCCCTGCGGCGCAACGTTTCACGGATAAGCCGTACGACGAGGTCGGCATCACCGACGAGGATCTCGGTAACTCCCCCGACTTGTCGATCGCCGACGGCGACATCGTGTACGTCTCATTCGCCTCACCGACGGCCAAGGACCGTGCAGGCGAAGTGATGGGCAGCGACGCCTGGAAGAAGTTGTCCGCCAACAAGGACAACCGCGTCTTCGTCGTCAACAACGAGGTGTGGCAGACCGGCGAGGGCATCGTCGCCGCCCGCGGGATGCTGTCCGATCTGCGCTTGGTCAACGCGCCGATCAACTAACGTCGTCGTCGTGATCCACGTCCTGAAATCGACGTACACGCAACCGCCCGACGTCGTCGAGAAGACCCGCCCAGCACATCTCGAATTCCTGAACGAGGAGATCGCGGCAGGCCGCCTCCTGCTCGCGGGCAGGCAGGAGGACGGCTCCGGAGGAGTACTCGTCACCGGCGACATCAGCACCGAAGACGCACAGGACCTCGTCGCGCGCGATCCCTACACGCGCGCAGGCGTCGCGAACTACGAGCGAACCACGTTCAACGGCGCCTTCCGAGCCGCAGGGCTCTAGGAGATACCTCACAGCAACGCCGGGGATTACGGCCGCGCCCCAACGGGTTACACGGTAATAGCCGCACTGTCGCGGCCTTCTCAGCTGATCATCGCCGAGCGTGTTCTCGCATGCATTGAAGAGGGATTACATGACAACCGCCGTGTCCGCCTACGCCGCGACATCTGCCACCGAGCCGTTGGCTCCGACCACGATCACCCGCCGCGACGTCGGACCGGGCGACGTGGCGATCGACATTCACTTCGCGGGCATCTGTCACTCCGACATCCACACCGTTCGCGGCGAGTGGGGTCAGGTGGTGTACCCCATGGTCCCTGGCCACGAGATCGCCGGGATCGTCAGCGAGGTCGGCTCGGACGTCACCAGGTACAAGGTCGGCGACCGCGTCGGCGTCGGCTGTTTCGTCGACTCCTGCCGGGAATGCGAGTTTTGCCTCGCGGGTGAAGAGCAGTACTGCGACAACCCGGGGATGGTCGGCACGTACAACGGCGTAGGGCGCGACGGGCAGCCGACGCAGGGTGGCTACAGCGGCTCGATCGTCGTCGACGAGAACTACGTGCTGCGCATTCCCGACGCGATCTCGCTGCAGGCCGCCGCACCGCTTTTGTGCGCGGGCATCACCACCTACTCACCGCTTCGGCACTGGGGCGCAGGCGAGGGCACCAAAGTCGCGGTCATCGGCCTCGGCGGTCTCGGCCACCTCGCCGTGAAACTGGCGGTTGCGCTCGGCGCCGAGGTCACTGTGCTCAGCCAGACGCTCAAGAAGATGGAGGACGGGCTTCGGCTCGGCGCCACCGAGTACTACGCGACCAGCGACCCCGACACCTTCAAGAAGCTGTCGGGCACGTTCGACCTGATCCTCAACACCGTCTCGGCGAACCTCGATATGGCCGACTACCTCGGCCTGCTCACGCTCGACGGCACCCTGGTGGAACTCGGCATGCCCGAGAATCCGATGGCGGTCCCAGCGGGCGCACTGATCCTCGGTCGCCGCAGCATCGCCGGTTCGTTGATCGGCGGTATCGCAGAGACCCAGGAGATGCTGGACTTCTGCGCCGAGCACGACGTCGCTCCCGAGATCGAGGTCATCCAGCCGACATACATCAACGAGGCCTACGAGCGGACGGTGGCAAGCGACGTGCGCTACCGCTTCGTCATCGATACCGCGTCGCTGCGTTAGCGCGAGCTACCCGTCGTGCATGCCCGCGAGCGGCCAGCCGGCGGCCGCGAGTTTGGCCGCCACCCGCGCGACGTTCTCCGGGCCGGCGTCGTGCTGGGTGACATCGGAGATGAACTCGGCGATCTCGTCGCGGGTGATCTCGCCGTCGGCCGACGCCCCGGCGCCCGCGTCGGTCAGCTTCCGCACCACTTCCTTGACCTGATCTTCGGTCAAAGGTGTGGCGCGCAGCAGCGCAAGCAGCGGTACCCGGTCGGGGCCGGGTACGCCCTCGGGATAACCGGCCCGCAGCCATCGCAGGATCGACGCGAACATCGACGTGGTGGTCATTACGTGAAGTTTCCTGCCTGAGGGGCGCCGACGCCACCATCAGTCTGTACAGTTTCGGACGCATTCACCGACCGTTCACTCCACGATTTGCTGGTTCCACATCGGATCGACGGTCGCCTACCGGTGCACTGCTTGTAATCTCACCCTGGCGAGCTGAGTGCTCGGGTTGATGCGCCGGCCACGGAGCCATACGAGTTAGGGGCTAATCGTTTTCGCCTGGTGGGGTCGAACGGTATACCGCTACCGAATTGCCGTGGTCGCTGTGATGGTGGCGCTGTGTCTCGGTAGTGGCATCTACGGCAGCAGCCTGGGCGAGCATGTGACCCAGAGTGGCTTCTTCGACGACAACAGCGAGTCGGCACAGGCGTCACGCCTCGGCGACGAGCACTACGGCAGGGACACCTCCGGCCACGTGGTGGCGATCTACACCGCCCCGGACGGCAAGTCCGTCGACGATCCGGCATTCCGCAAAAAGGTTCTGGACAACCTCGCACAGGTAGAAAAGGACCACCCGGATCAGATCATCCGGTCCATCGGCTATTTCAAAACCCCCGACCTGCTGAAGAACATGGCCGACCCGTCGCGGCAGCGCGCGTTCATGTCCATCCAGCTCAAGGGTGACAACGACGACCTCATCCTGAAGAACTTCAAAGCGGTTCAGGCGGATCTGTCGGATCCGGGTGTCGACGTGCAGTTGGCCGGACTGTTGCCGTTGGCCAACGAACTGACCGGGACCATCGCAACAGACCAGCAGCGGGCAGAGGTGCTCGCCATGCCGTTGGTGGTGGTCTTGCTGTTCTTTGTGTTCGGCGGCGTGGTCGCCGCGTTTCTGCCCGGCATCATCGGCGGGCTGACCATCGCAGGCGCGCTCGGCATCATGCGCTTGACGGCGCTGTCGGTGCCGGTGCACTACTTCGCGCAGCCGGTGGTCACGCTGATCGGTCTCGGCATCGCGATCGACTATGGATTGTTCGTGGTCAGCCGGTTCCGTGAGGAGATCGCCGAGGGCTACGACACCGAAACCGCCGTGCGCCGCACCGTGGTGACGGCCGGGCGCACCATCGCGTTCTCGTCGGTGCTCATTTCGGCGTCCGTCGGCGGGCTGTTGCTCTTCCCGCAGGGCTTCCTCAAATCTCTCACCTACGCCATGATCGCCTCGGTCACGTTGGCCGCCCTGCTGTCGATCACGGTGCTGCCCGCCATCCTCGGGATGCTGGGCCCCAAGGTCGACGCGCTCAGCGTGACCACTTTGCTCAAGGTGCCGTTCCTGCGCGACTGGCGGTTCAGCAACCGGATCATCACCTGGCTGGGCGCCAAGCTGGAGAAGACGAAAACCAGCGCAGAGGTCGAGAACGGGTTCTGGGGCAAGCTGGCCGACCGCGTGATGAAACGACCGCTGCTGTTCGCGGTTCCGATCATCATCGGGCTGATCGTGTTGATTCTTCCGCTGGGCAATCTGGCCCTCGGCGGCATCAGCGAGAAGTATTTGCCGCCGACGAACTCGGTGCGCCAGGCCCAGGAGGAGTTCGACCGCACCTTCCCCGGATTCCGCGTCGAACCGATCACGCTGGTGATGCAGAGCACCGACGGCAGGCCGGTCACCGACGCCGAGGTCGCCCAGGTCCGCAGTGAGGCGCTTGGCATCCCGGGATTCGCGGAACCGAACAACGATCCGGCCAACATGTGGAGGGAACGACCGTTCCTCGACGGGGCCTCCAAAGATCCGTCCGTGCGGGTCATTCAGAACGGGTTGGAGAACCGACTGGACGCCAAGACGAAGGTCGATGCGCTGAGGGCGATTCCGATACCACACGATCTGAACCTGATGGTGGGGGGCACGCCCGCACTTGAACAGGACAGTGTCGCAACGATTTCGGAGAAGCTGCCGCAGATGATTCTCATCGCGGTATCCATGACGACGATCCTGATGTTCCTGGCGTTCGGGTCCCTGGTGTTGCCGATCAAGGCCGCACTGATGAATGCGCTGACGCTGTGCTCGACGCTGGGTGTGCTGACGTGGATCTTCATCGACGGCCATCTATCGGGCTTGCTCAACTTCACACCGACGCCTTTGACGGCTCCGGTCATCGGGCTGATCATCGCGGTGATCTTCGGGCTTTCAACGGATTACGAGGTCTTCCTGGTGTCCCGAATGGTGGAGGCCCGCGCGCGCGGCATGACCACAGAGGAGGCCATTCGCACCGGCACGGCCAGTACCGGCCGTCTCATCAGCGCGGCGGCACTGGTACTCGTCGTGGTGGGCGGGGCGTTCGCCTTTTCCGATTTGGTGATGATGCAGTACCTGGCGATCGGCCTGATCACTGCCCTGTTGCTGGACGCGACCGTTGTGCGCATGTTCCTGGTGCCCGCGGTGATGAAGCTGCTGGGCAACGACTGCTGGTGGGCGCCGCAGTGGATGAAGCGGGTGCAGGAGCGCATCGGTCTCGGCGAGATCACCCTCAAAGACGAGCGCAAACCGTCGGAGAAGGTGCCCGAGCAGCTGGACGAATCGCTGGCCTTTGGAACGGTTTTGGGTGTGCCCGCGTGGCAGAAGCCGGTGCATGATCCGTCGCGCCCGGCCGCGGCCGCACTCGCTCCCGCCGGGGCAGCCACCGGGGTGGCGTTGGCCGAACGCCCGCCAGGTGACGGCGAGGCGGCGTCCGAGGAGGCCTCGCTCGAGGGGGAACTGACGATCGGCGATATCGAGGACGCCGAACGCGACGGCGCCGGAGACGACGAACCCCCCACCGCCGCGGATGAGCCCTCCGACGTCGTCGATGAACCCGTTGAGAACGTCGACGAGTCTGCCGAGGACCTGGACGGGGAAGCCGACGAGGCAGAGGCCGAAGACCAGCCCGTGAAGGATTAGCAGACAACCCATCGCCGAAACTGCGCACAGATCGCCCCGCACCTCAACATCTCGATCTGCCCGCAGTCTGGAGAAAAGTTTCCCGTTCGAGTTGTCAGACAGCCCGGGTAGTGCCACGCTCACTGCGGGAACTGCAACGTCGCGGCTCCCGTGCACTGCGATCCGAACGGGAGAGCCGCGATGACGACTGAATCCGCAGAGATGAAGGATGCTCCGGCGCCTGCCGGTCTGAAGAAGGGCGCGATCGGCATCGTCGCCGTCCTCTTCATGGCCGTCGCCAACGCCGCGCCGATCACGGCGATGACGAGCAACACCCCGATAGCGGTGGGTTTCGGCAACGGTCTCGGCGCACCCGCAGGCTTTCTCTTCGCCACGATCATCCTGACGCTGTTCGCGATCGGGTACGTCGCGATGGCCAGGTACATCACCACGGCCGGCGCCTTCTACGGCTTCATCTCCCACGGACTCGGTCAGGTGTGGGGAATGGCCAGCGGCGCGCTGGCCACCTTCGCCTACGTCGTATTCGAGGGCTCGCTGATCGGTGGCTTCGCCTATTTCGCCAACGACGCCTTGAATACCATTGTGGGAGTGAACATCCCATGGTTGTGGTTCGCAATCGGCGGGATCCTGGTCATCGCGGCGCTGTGCCACTTTCACATCAGCCTTACGGCGGCGATCCTCAGCGTGACGCTGACGTGCGAGGTGCTCGTCCTGTTGGCCCTCGCATTCTCGGTGATCGCCAAGGGCGGCGGGCCCGACGGCTTCCTGCTCAACGAGACGGTGCTGCCGCAGAACGCGTTCGAGAGCCTGCCCGGAAGTGCGTTCGGCACCGCCGCAGCGGCCGGTTCCGCGGCGATCGGCCTGTTCTTCGCGTTCTGGTCGTGGGTCGGCTTCGAGACCACCGCGGTCTACGGCGAGGAGTCGCGCAACCCGAAGAAGATCGTCCCTCGGGCCACGCTCATCGCGGTGATCAGCTTGGGCCTGTTCTACACGTTCATCTCGGCGATGGTGATCGCGGGTAACGGCAGGAAGGCATCCGTCGAGTCCTCGATCAGCGCGAATCCGCCCGACCTGCTGTTCAAGCTGGTGGACGCCAACCTCGGCGGGGTGCTGCTGGACATCTACAAGACCCTGCTCGTCATCGGATCCTTCGCCTGCGCGATGGCGTTCCACAACGCCGCCTCTCGCTACATCTTCGCGCTCGGTCGCGAAATCCCCTCTACCGCAGTGCGGAAGACCATCGGTGCGGCGCATCCGACGCACGGCTCGCCCTATATCGCGTCGGCGGTGCAGAGCATCATCACGCTCGTGCTGGTGCTGCTGTTCACGTTCTTCACCGCGGTACAGGTGCCAGACGCCAACGGCACGCCCGTCGACACCCCGACGCTCGTGCCCTTCGTCAACATCTACGGCCTGCTGGCGCTGATCGGCACCGCGGCGATCCTGTTGGTGCAGGCGATCTGTTCGATAGCGGTGATCTGGTACTTCTGGCGCAAGAAGACGCACAACGGCAACGTGATCACCACGCTGATCTGTCCGTTGATCGGCGGGCTCGCCATGTTCTACGTCGTCTGGCTGCTGTGGGACAACCGTGCCTTCGCTGCGGGCTACGCGGCGAACTCGGACGTCTTCAAAGTCGGTCCGTACCTGATCTTGGCGATATTCGTCGTCGGCATCGTGTACGCGCTGTGGCTGCGGTCGGCCAAGCCCGAGGAATTCACAGCTATCGGTCGCACGGTGCTGGAAGAGGCACACGAGCGGGCCGAGGAAGCGCCGAGCGCTCCCCAGGCCTAGGCCCGCGTCGTTCAGTCGCTTCGCGGTGCGATCAGCGGCTGCACCTGTCCGATGACGCCGACGAACGCTTCGATATCGGCGTCGGCGGCTGGCTGAAACACGATCGTGTCGGCTCCTGCGTCGATCCACCGGTTCGCTGCCGCCGCGATCTCCTCTGGGGTGCCGTAGGCGGCGAGATCTTGGGAGGGGTTGTACTCCCAGGAGACGAGTTCGTCGCGCGCCTTGCGTGCCGCATCGGGTTCGGTGGCGCAGACGATGTACACGACGGTCGAATGTCGTTCGATCGCAAGGTCGTTGGCGCAGCCCGCGGAAATGTGCCGCAGTGCGTCGCGCAGGCCGTCGGGAGTGGTACCTCCAGTGATCACTGTTCCCGAGGCGAGTTCTCCACTGAGGGCCAGCGTCCGCGGCCTCTCGGCTCCGATCAGAACTTCGATCGTCGAGTCGGGCGGCCAGTCGAGACCCACGTCGGTGAGCTTCACATATCGACCGTCGACGGTGACGCGTTCGCCGCGCAGCAAGGCTGTCAGCGCCGTGACGTACTCGCGAAGCAGCGTCATCGGCGAGGCGACTTTCTCGCCGATCTGTGCCATCCAGTCCTGCACGCCGTGACCGACGCCGATCCGGATGCGGCCGGGGTACGCGCGGGCCAGGGTGGCGATCTCCATCGCGGTCACCGCGACGTTGCGCATCGGCACGGGAAGGACGCCGACGCCGATCGTCAACCGTTGGCTGTTGGCAAGCGCGATGGCGGCTGCAGAGATACCGCCTGCGAGAAAGCAGTCCTCCCACAGCCACAACTCGTCAAGCCCGGCCGCGTCGGCCGCCTTCGCGGCGTCGGCTAGACGTTCGGGAGCGCACTGCGGTCGAAATACGCAGCCCACACTGACATTCGACGTTTCGGGGGTCATCGGCGTCGGTTTCTCAGCGACGCGAAGCGGTTCTAAAAGTCCCAGTCCTCGTCTTCGGTGTTGATCGCCTTGCCGATCACGTAGCTCGACCCTGACCCGGAGAAGAAGTCGTGGTTCTCGTCGGCGTTGGGTGAGAGTGCCGACAGGATCGCCGGGTTAACGTCCGTTTCGTCGCGCGGGAACAACGCCTCGTAGCCGAGGTTCATCAACGCCTTGTTCGCGTTGTAGCGCAGGAACTTCTTGACGTCCTCGGTGAGCCCGACCTCGTCGTAAAGATCCTGGGTGTACTCAACTTCGTTGTCGTACAGCTCGAACAGCAGCTCGTAGGTGTAGTCCTTGAGCTCCTGCTGCGTGGCGGCGTCCTGCATGGCCAGCCCGCGTTGGTACTTGTAGCCGATGTAGTAGCCGTGCACGGCCTCGTCGCGGATGATCAGCCGGATCATGTCGGCGGTGTTGGTCAACTTGGCCCGGCTCGACCAGTACATCGGCAGATAGAAGCCGGAGTAGAACAGGAAGCTCTCCAACAGCGTGGAGGCGACCTTGCGCTTCAGCGGCTCGTCTCCTTTGTAGTACTGCATGACGATCTCGGCCTTGCGCTGAAGGTTCGGGTTCTCCTCCGACCAGCGGAAAGCGTCGTCGATGTCGGCCGTCGAGCACAGTGTGGAGAAGATGTTGCTGTAGCTGCGGGCGTGCACCGACTCCATGAAGGCGATGTTGGTGTAGACGGCTTCCTCATGTGGGGTCAGCGCATCGGGGATCAGGCTGACGGCGCCGACCGTGCCCTGAATGGTGTCCAGCAGCGTCAGGCCGGTGAACACCCGCATCGTCATTTCCTTCTCGTGGGCGGTCAGCGTCCCCCACGACGGGATGTCGTTGGACACCGGGACCTTCTCCGGCAACCAGAAATTGCCGGTCAGCCGATCCCACACCTCGGCGTCCTTCTCATCCTGAACGCGGTTCCAGTTGATCGCCGAGACGCGGTCGATAAGTTTGATGTCGCCCACTGGAACCCCACTTCACCACGATCTTTGTATGCCTATAGCGGTTCTATAGCCCGACACAGACACTACCCCTGGGGTGGGACAACCATCGGCAACACAACATCGTGTGTTGGCGTGTCGCGGGCTATCCCCGCGAAGCAACCGCCGCTTGCCGGCCGACCCCGAAGAACTGGTACTCGGACGGCTTGAGCTTGCGCATGTCGCGCCAGTACTCCCAGGTCATGCCGCTCCACAGCGCCCGGTTGACGCCGTGCTCGTCCATATACCAGCTACGGCAACCGCCGGTGTTCCATACGGTGTGGCCGAGCTCGGCCTGCAGTTCGGCGTTGTCCCGGTCCTGCGCGCTGCGCGTCGGGGCGAGTGCCTGCGCGTCGTAGCGGTCCACTTCGGCGATCGCCTGGGCCACGTAGCGGACCTGAGCCTCGATCATGAAGACGACGGACGTGTGCCCCAGCCCGGTGTTGGGGCCAAGCAAGAAGAACAGGTTGGGCATGTCAGCGACGGCGACGCCGCGGTGCGCCGCCACGCCTTCGCGGTTCCACCGGTCGACCAGGTCCTCCCCACCCGCGCCCTTGATGTCGACGTAGGTATAAGAGTCCGTGACGTGGAATCCGGTGGCGAAGGCGATGACGTCCACCTTGTGCTCGACGCCGTCGTCGGTGACGATCGCGTCGGGGGTGATGCGGGTGATCCGGTCAGTGATGAGCCGGCACTTTGCATTCGCAACGCCCTGATAGTAGTTGGGCGAGTACAGGATTCGCTTACATCCAGCCGTGTAGGTCGGCGTCAGCCTGCGCCGTAGTTCCTTGTCCTTCACCGAGCGCCTGATGTTGAGCTTGCCGACGAGTTCCACACCACGCAGCAGCGCGGGCCGACGCGTCATGGCGAATCCGAGTCCCTCGAGGAACCAGTAGATGCCGCTGCGCACCGCGAGACGCAGACCGGGAACGTGGGCGAACGCGTTCTTGACGCCGTCAGGGAACGGCTTGTTGGGCCGCGGCACAACCCACGGCGGCGTGCGCTGGTAGAGCTGTAGTTCGCCGACTTCGTTGACGATTGACGGCACGATCTGAATGGCGCTTGCGCCAGTTCCGATGACCGCCACCCGCTTGCCGGTGAGGTCGACCCCGTGGTCCCATTCCGCGGAATGGAAAGAGGCGCCGCGAAATTCGTCCTTACCCTCGATGTCCGGGATCAGCGGGATGTGCAGCGCGCCCGCTCCGGAGATCAAAAACTGGGTGACGTACTCCTGCCCGTCTGTGGTGAACACATGCCAGCGGTACTCGGAGTCGTCCCAGTGCGCGCGGTCGACAAGCGAGTCGAACCTGATGTGGCGGCGTAGTCCGTACTTCTCGGTCACGCCCTTGAGGTAATCCCAAATCTCGGGCTGCGGCGAGAACAGCTTGCTCCACGTCGCCTTCGGCTCGAAGGAAAAGGAGTACAGATGCGACGGGACGTCACACGCGCATCCTGGATAGGAATTGTCCCGCCATGTGCCGCCGACATCGCCTGCCTTCTCCAGGATCAGGAAGTCGACACCCTGCTTCTGCAGTGCGATGGCCATGCCGAGTCCGGAGAAGCCGGTTCCGATGATGAGTGCGCGGGTGCGGACGGCCTTTTGACTCGTACCCTCCGGCGCCTGTTCGGCAACGGTCATGATGGACCTTCCTGGGATCAGCGGTACCGGGTAATCGCCGACCAGGGTACCGCGCACCGTCCCACCTGCCGGTGCGTTCTTATGCCTATGCCCGCGAGACGACATGTTGGTCATCTCGCGGGCAAGACCTCGCTACGTCGTCACCGCCAGGATGCGCCCGGGGTGGACCTGCGGCGCAGCACCCACACGGTCGCCACCGTCAGGGCCGCGGCAAACCCTCCGAGTGCGATGAGGCTGCCTGTCGTGCCCCCGCTGAAGGTGTCGCGGTAGGCGGACATCGCAGGCAGCGTGGTGGTGAACCGGTCGAGGCCGAGGTCTCGGCCGAGAGCCTCGAAAGCGTGGCGGTTGGCCAAGCCAAAGCTCATCCAACGCCCAGGAGCTGCCATGTCGTCGACCGGGACGATGGCGCCACCGAACAGAACCTGCGGGAAGCACAGCATCGGCAGCGCCAGGGCAGCCTGCGCCGCGTTGGAGACCGCGGCCGACGCCAGCAGTCCCAGCGCAAGCGCCGACGTCGCCTCGATCACAATCGTCACGAACAGCAGTACGTAGACGTGCCAGCTCATAGCGGGAAGGCGTCCGAGCAACCGCAGCACACCAAGGAGCACCGCGCTCACTCCCGCCAGTACCGGAAGCAGGGCCGTGATTTTGGATGCGACGTAGGCCCCGACGCTGAGCCCTGCCAACCGTTCGCGTCTGAACACCGGCATCTCGCCGACGATTTGCAGAAGGCCGTACGTCAGGCCGAAGAAGAAGCCGTCGAACGCGATCCAGAATACGATCTGGGCCGGCCCGACATCGGCTGCATTGCCGGGGTCGAATGCACCACGCTTGAAGAGCGTCGCCATCATCACCGTGACGAGCACCGGTGAGCCAAGCAGGATCGCGAGAGTCAGCCGGTTGCGAAAGAGGACGTCGACATTGCGCCGCGTCAGAAGCCACCATTGCCGGACTGCGCCCGTGTGCCTAGCCGGCGAACGACGGGCAGGAATGGGCGATAAGTCCTCGCCGCGTTGGGGTTCGGTCGTGCCGACGCTCTGCGCGAAGCGCTCTGCCCAGAGTTCCGGGGTGTCGTGCTGCGCGAGCCGTTCGTATACCTCTGCGAGATCCCGGACTCCGAAGTAGCTCCGAGCATCAGTGGGACTGCCGCTGAAAGCCAGGTGGCCGTCGCGGGCCAGGAATATCACCCGATCACATTTGTCGATACCCGCGGGCTCGTGAGTCGTGAGGACGACGGTGACTCCTCGCCTGCTGAGCGTACGCAGCAGCCGCATCACGTCGGCCGCCGTCGACGGGTCGAGCCCGGAGGTGGGTTCGTCGAGGAAAAACAGACTCGGCCGAGTCAGTAGCTCCACCGCGATGCTGGCCCGTTTGCGCTGCCCACCCGAAAGCGCTCGGATCGGCACGTCAGCCCGATCCGCCAGGTCGAGGTCTCGCATGGTTTCCTCGACCACCCGGTCCGCCTCGGCCGCCGAAGTACCTGCGGGCATCCTCAACCGGGCCGCGTAGCGCAGAGTGCGGCGAAGAGGCATCTCCAGGTGGATGATGTCGTCCTGCGGCACGTAACCGATACGGGCATCCATGCTCGGCCTGGCACCGCGAATGACGCCGTCATGCCAAACCTGCCCGGCAGACGGCGGTTGAAGTCCTGCGAGCGTCTCCAACAAGGTGGTCTTTCCTGCGCCACTCCCGCCCGCGATGGCGACCAACTCGCCCGGCTTGACCGTCAGCGACAGGTCTTGCAGTAGTTGTCGCGTGCCGGCATGCCGGCTCACGTTGATCGCGTCGATTCGCCCGCCGCGCTGCGCTTCTGGCGCGGTCTGATGGGGTGTCTTCAACCGCTCTGTGGTTGGTGGCTTGATTGCCGTTTCGGTCATGATCGGTGGCCTCCGTGATCGCTGAACTGCTCTGTCGGACCCGATCATCGACGCGCCGCTCCCCAGTCGCATGAGGCGTCTGCCTCAAAAGAGTCGTTCCTCGGGCCTCAGCAGTTGATCGAAAGGGCCTTCACGTCGTGACGTCGATCGAGGATCCCGCCAGACCGCGGTCGATTGCGGCTAGCGTCGCCTGCGTGCGGTTGTTGACCCCCAGCTTGGCGTAGACCCGCTCGACGTGGTTGCGCGCCGTCTTCTGCGCAATGAACAGCTCGTCGGCAATCTCACGATTCGACCTGCCCTGCGCGACCAGACGCAAGACCTCGACCTCCCGGGCGGTGAGGCCCGCAGAAAATGGTGCCCGCTTCACAGACCGATGACCGGCAGCCGCCAACACAGCCTCCACAGACTCGCCATCATGGTGTCCGGCGCGCGCTTCCCGGCGCAGTTCGCTTGCGGCATCACCGGGGTCCAGAGCGGCGCGGCCGCAACGTGTTTCGCTGAGCTGCTGGTAGGCCACTGCCGCGGCGAGCACTCGGTCCTGGGCGGTCAACTCCGCACCGGCAAGGCCTCTGGGGAATCCCGATCCGTCGATCCGCTCCTCGTGCTTGGTCGCGAGGGACACCACCGACTCCAACCCCTCGACCCGGCTCAGTATCCGCCCGGTCAGATACGGGTACATCCGCATCCGCTCGGTTTCAGCGGTCGTGAGGGTCGCCGTCTTCTCCCAGATGTGGTTCGACACACCGAGTTTGCCCAGGCCGTGCACCAGACCTGCCCGGTAAAGCCGGACTATGTCAGCCTCGGGCATCCGTCGGATTCGGGCGGCAGCCGCGGCCAGGTCGGCGACTCCACGGGAATAGCCCGGCGAACTAGGACACTTGAGATCAACGAAATCAGCCATCGCCCTGAGCAATTCATCGATCTCGTCGCCGATCAGCGTGCGGCCCCGATCCGGCGCCTGTTCCAACGTGGCGGTCCAGACGTCGATTTCGAGCAATCCGTCGACGATGTCGGTGAGATTCTGCTCGAAGGCATCCGCCACCTCCGGGCTGAACTGGGTGCCACGCCGTGAGCGCACGACGTCGACCGCCCGTTCGAGGCCCCCCGTACGCAGGTGAACCTCAACGACATCGGCCAGCCGGACGATCCGGATTTCGAGCGGGATATCTTCCCCACGAACGCCGTTGGGCATACCTCTGCCGTCCCAACGCTCGAATATGTACGAGAGCGCCTCACTGACCTGCGGGTCCAGACCCATTCTGTCGGAGAGCACTCCTGCCGAGGAACAATGCGAGTTGATCAGCTCGGCGACTTGATTGCGAGCGGTGAGCAGGAAGGCGGCCGATCGGACACCCCGTTCCCACGTCGGCATTCCACGTCCCACGTGATTGAGCATCAACCGCAGAAAAGGCAGACCGGCCATGTCCACGCCGTAGGTGTCGGCCCGGAAGGCGATGTCGTCGCCGAAGAGCGCTGAAAGCTCATGGGAGTCGGCATGACAACCGATCCAACCGACCAGATTGGCGTAGTACACCGTCGCCCTCTGTTGCGCGTCGAGTCCCATCCGCTCGGCGATGCGGGTCGCGATCAATGACGACCGCAGCATGTGTTCCATTGGCTGACCCAGACCGAGATCGATCGCCAGCGATATCGCAGCCAGCAACTCGGCTCTGCGCAGGCCCTTGCCAGGCTCGTGCGGCGTCCGGGTGGGATGCACGACCTCATTCTGCAACTGATCACGACGAATTCGGCACGAACCGACGCGTCGCTTCCGGTCATCCTCCTGTTGAGCAGCGATGACTTTGAGGCCGATGCCTCACGCGCCGGAACGGCTGCCGGGTCATCCTTTCCGCATGGCTATCATCAACATCGCACCTCAGACCGCTTCGGCGAACCCGGATAACCCGTGGCAGAAGGTGCTAACACATGGTCATGCCCCGTTGGTGAGGGCACGACGGCTGTTTCGGTATCTGCCGTCTGCGCCACGATGCAAAATGTGTAGCAACCCGTTCGGCGGCCCCGCCGGGCGTGTGCTCGCCGCTGCCGGCTTCACACCCTCGCGCAAGAACCCCAATCTATGCAGTCGCTGTTGCGACGTACTGCCCACAGGCGGCGCTGAAGTCGACGTTGCGGTCTTGTTCGCCGACGTCCGTGGCTCAACCGCGCTGAGCATGGGCAGCGCTGCGACGGACTTCGCCTCAATGCTCAACCGGTTCTACACCGCTGCGACACAGACTCTTCTGTTGCATGACGCAGTCATCGACAAACTCATTGGCGACGAGGTCATGGCTTTCTTCGTCCGGGGCATCAGCGGTCCCCAGTACCGGCGCCGCGCCGTCCAGGCAGGAATGGACTTGCTCACCGCAGTCGGCTACGGCAGGGCCGAGGAACCCTGGCTCGAGTTGGGCGTGGCGGTCAATGCAGGCGTCGCATACGTCGGCAACGTTGGCGGCCCCGTCGTGGACTTCACCGCCCTCGGTGATCCGGTCAACATCACCGCGCGGATGCAACAACACGCAGCCGGTGGAGAGTTGCTCGTCGCAGCCGGAGTCGCCGATGAGCTGATGGCGAACACGCCGCGGCGCACTTTGACACTGCGGGGGCACGAACAACCCGTCGACACCTTCGTGCTCGGAACATGAGGCAGCTCAGGCGACGGGTTGTTGCATGCGCACCGCGGTGTGGATCGGCTGGTCGGCATCGATCTTGATGCCGAGAAGCTCACCTGTGCCGTAGATGGCGCCCACCATGATCGTCGTCAGGTGCGCCACGAATCGATCGGCGGCCATCCGGCGTGGGCTTTCGTCGTTGGCACCCAACCACCAGTCCGTCGCCGAGGCCGCCGTGCCGAAGATCGCAAACGCCGCCAGTTCGAACGCGGCCGGGTCGAGCTCCATGTCCTCCAGCTCGCTGCTGACCATTGCGGCGATTGCGAGCGTGATGTCGCGGCCCTTGTTCACCGTCGTCATCGCAGCCGCAGATTGATCGGCGAACCGGCCTTGCAGGAGGAATCTCACGACATTGGGATGTTGATCGACCAAGTCGACGTAGTGCTCGACGCCTTGACCGACGATTTCGCGGGTGGAATCCTTTTCCACGTTGACCGACGGGATGATCGCGGCCCACAACTCGTCCCTCATCCGTTCGCCGATCGCCCCGAACAGGTCGGACTTGTCGGTGAAGTGCCGATAGATCTTGGGCTTGGCCGTGCCCGCCTCTTCGGCGATCTCCCGCAGCGACAACTCCGGCCCGAGACGATCGATGGCCCGGAAGGCGGCGTCGACTATTTCGGCCCGCACCTTCTTGCGATGTTCACGCCAGCGTTCACTGCGGGCGTCGACCTTGACGCCCGGTTCATGACCAGAGCGTGACCTCGACCTTCCGCGCATTCCGATCACTGTACCCGCCCGGAGGTCTCTGACCTGCTCAGACCGTTCCGCAACACGCCATCGCCGGGTCCAACGGGGTGCTTTGGCCAGGAGGATGACCTGCACCGACTTGGGTACTATCTCTGCGACAGTCAAGACAATGAGACGAGAGTTATGACTCAGCGATACGACCTGGTCATCGCAGGCGGCGGCCCGTCGGGCTCGGCTGCGGCGTGGCAGGCCGCACAGACCGGCGCCAAGGTTGTCGTCCTGGACAAGGCCGACTTTCCGCGCGACAAACCGTGCGGCGACGGGCTGACCGCCCGCGCGGTCAGCTACCTGCAGAAGATGGGTCTGGCCGACGAGGTGGCGACTTTTCACCGGGTCAACCGGGTGACGGTGTTCAGCCCGAGCCAGTGGGAGCTGTCGTTCCCGAAGCGGCCCGGCATGCCCGATCACGGTCACACCGTCAGCCGCACCCACCTGGACACGGTGCTGCTCAAACATGCTGAATCGGCAGGCGCGGAGGTGCGACAGTCCGCAGAGGTGACCGGGCCCGAGCTGGACGCCAACGGCCGCGTCATCGGTGTGACGCTGAAGGGCGGCGAGAAGGTCTTCGGCGACGCGGTCATCGCCGCCGACGGCGCCTACTCCCCCATCAAGCGGGCCCTGAAGATCGACTCGGAGTACAACGGCTACTCGGCGATCGCGATCCGCTCGGAGATGCACGCCAACCGTCCCGACACCGATTCGTTGGACATCTATCTCAAGCTGGCGTTCCAGGGCGATCAGCTTCCCGGCTACGGCTGGGTGTTCCCAATGGGCAACGGCGTGTTCAACATCGGGCTCGGCTACGTGAACAGCTACAAGAACTGGCAGTCGATCAACGCGACCCAGTTCCTCGGCGATTTTCTTCGGACGCTGCCCGTTGACTGGGAGTTGCCGCCGATCGAGGAGCTGAAGAAGAACAAGAGCGTGCGAGCGTGGCGGTTGCCGATGGGCTTCACCGCATGGCCGCCGTGGCGGCCCGGCGTGCTGTTCACGGGTGACTCGCTCGGCGCAGGAAAGCCGGCGTCGGGCGCGGGTATCTCGAAGGCGCTGGAGTCGGGCCTGGCCGCGGGCGAGTGCGCGATTGCCGCCCTGCAGAACGGCGGACCTGACGACTTCACCAACTACGCGCAGCGAATGGAAGCGGCCTGGGGCCGGGAGTACAAGCGCGGGCGCTACTTCCACAAGCTGGCTGGGATTCCGGCTGTTGCGAACACCGGCATCAAGCTCATCGACAACGCGTTCTTCCGGGACCGGATGCTCAAGTCGCTGTACAAGAAGGAACAAGGCCCGCAACACAAGTACAAGTAGGTCGCCGGCGTCGAGCCGCTGGGTACCTTGTCGCAATGAGTGCATTCGTGATCTCGGAAGTACGCATCGTCGATACGCAGGCGGCCAAGCGCTATATGGCCCTGGCGGAAGCATCGATCGCACGACACGGCGGCCGGTATGTGGCCCGCGCTGCGGTCCCCGACGTGCCCGAAGGCGATTGGGATGAAGGCAGGCGTGTCGTCATCGTGGAGTTCCCCACCATGGCGAAGCTGAAGGAGTGGCACACCTCCGACGACTACGCGGAGGCGCTCGCGATCAGCAAGACAGCGCTCGAGCGCCGCCTGCTCTTTGTGCCGGGGCTCGACGACTGACTCCTACAGCATGCAGGAGACGCAGCCCTCGACCTCGGTTCCTTCCAGCGCCATCTGGCGCAGCCGGATGTAGTACAGGGTCTTGATTCCCTTGCGCCACGCGTAGATCTGCGCCTTGTTCACGTCGCGCGTTGAGGCGGTGTCCTTGAAGAACAGCGTCAGCGAGAGGCCCTGATCCACATGCTGGGTGGCCGCGGCGTACGTGTCGATGACCTTCTCGTAGCCGATCTCGTAGGCGTCCTCGTAGTACTCGAGGTTCTCGTTGGTCATGTACGGCGCCGGGTAGTACACCCGACCGATCTTGCCTTCCTTACGGATCTCCACCTTCGACGCGATCGGGTGAATCGACGACGTCGAGTGGTTGATGTAGGAGATCGACCCGGTCGGCGGTACGGCCTGCAGGTTCTGGTTGTAGATGCCGTGCTTTTGCACCGACTCCTTGAGCTTGACCCAATCCTCCTGCGTCGGAATACGAATGTCCGCCTCGGCGAACAACTCCCGCACCTTGTCGGTCTTGGGTTCCCACACCTGCTCGGTGTACTTGTCGAAGAACTCACCCGACGCGTACTTCGAGTTCTCGAAGCCCTTGAAGGTGGTGCCCCGCTCTATCGCGATGCGGTTCGATGCCCGAATCGCGTGATACAGCACCGTATAGAAGTAGATGTTGGTGAAGTCGATGCCCTCTTGCGAGCCGTAGAAGATCCGCTCTCTTGCCAGGTAACCGTGCAGGTTCATCTGCCCAAGGCCGATCGCGTGGGAGTCGTTGTTGCCCTGCTCGATCGACGGCACCGACCAGATGTGGGTCTGGTCGCTCACCGCGGTCAGGCCCCGGATCGCCACCTCGATGGACTGCGCGAAGTCGGGCGAGTCCATGGTCTTGGCGATGTTCATCGAGCCCAGGTTGCACGAGATGTCCTTGCCGACCTTGGCGTAGGACAGATCGTCGTTGAACACCGACGGCGTCGACACCTGCAGGATCTCCGAGCACAGGTTGCTGTGCGTGATCTTGCCCTCGATCGGGTTGGCCCGGTTCACCGTGTCCTCGAACATGACGTACGGGTAGCCCGACTCGAACTGCAACTCGGCCAGCGTCTGGAAAAACTCCCGCGCCTTGATCTTGGTCTTGCGGATCCGCGCGTCGTCGACCATCTCGTAGTACTTCTCGGTCACCGAGATGTCGGCGAACGGCAGACCGTAGACGCGTTCGACGTCATACGGCGAGAAGAGGTACATGTCGTCGTTGCGCTTCGCCAGCTCGAAGGTGATGTCCGGGATCACCACGCCGAGCGACAGTGTCTTGATGCGGATCTTCTCATCGGCGTTCTCGCGCTTGGTGTCGAGGAACCGGTAGATGTCGGGATGGTGTGCGTGCAGGTACACCGCTCCCGCGCCTTGACGCGCCCCCAGCTGGTTGGCATAGGAGAACGAATCCTCGAGCAGCTTCATGATCGGGATGACACCCGAGCTCTGGTTCTCGATGTTCTTGATCGGTGCGCCATGCTCACGGATGTTGCTGAGCAGTAACGCAACTCCGCCGCCGCGCTTGGACAGCTGCAGTGCCGAGTTGATGGAGCGCCCGATGGACTCCATGTTGTCCTCGATGCGCAGCAGGAAGCAGCTCACGGGTTCGCCGCGTTGCTTCTTGCCCGAGTTCAAGAACGTCGGGGTGGCCGGCTGGAAGCGGCCGTCGATGATCTCGTCGACCAGCTTCTCGGCCAGCATGGTGTCGCCCGCGGCCAGCGTGAGCGACACCATGACGACACGGTCCTCGAACCGCTCGAGATAGCGCTTCCCGTCGAACGTCTTCAGCGTGTAAGACGTGTAGTACTTGAACGCGCCGAGGAACGTCGGGAACCGGAACTTCTTGGCATAGGCGCGGTCCAGCAGCGTCTTGACGAAGTTGCGCGAGTACTGGTCGAGCACCTCGCGCTCGTAGTAGTCCTCTTTGATCAGGTAGTCGAGCTTCTCGTCGACGTCGTGGAAGAACACGGTGTTCTGGTTGACGTGCTCGCGGAAGTACTGGTGTGCGGCCTCGCGGTCCTTCTCGAACTGAATCTTGCCGTCGGCGTCATACAGATTCAGCATCGCGTTGAGCGCGTGGTAGTCGTTCTCGCCGGCGCCCGAGGCAGAGTGAGCACCCGGCGAAATGGTTACAGGCTCTGCAGCTGTGACGGTTGGTGACACGTCTGGTCCTTCCAGAATTCTTCAAAACCCTCGCGGACGGCTTGCACGTCTTCCGGGGTTCCCATCAGTTCGAATCGGTACAGGTACGGCACGCCGCACTTGCCGGAGACCACGTCTCCGGCATAGGCGAACTCCGCACCGAAGTTGTTGTTGCCTGCCGCGATCACGCCGCGGATAAGCGAGCGGTTGTGCTCGTTGTTGAGGAAGGCGATGACCTGCTTCGGGACGTATCCCCCGTCGTTGATGTCCGGTGTGGCGTGTCCACCGCCGTAGGTGGGCAGCACCAGTACGTAGGGCTCGTCGACCTCGATGCGCCCGTGCAGCGGGATCCGGACGGCGGGCACACCAAGCTTGCCGACGAATCGATGGGTGTTTTCCGACACGCTGGAGAAGTAGACGACGTGGCATCCGGCCATTTCGGCGGCCCTCCCTCCCTCGATGTCGGATTGCGATTTATGCGGTGAGTACCCCGGCACCGTTCAATGCCTTGATGCGATCGGGGCGGAAGCCCGACCAGTGCTCGTTGCCCGCCACCACGACGGGTGCCTGCAGGTAGCCGAGCGCCATGACATAGTCGCGGGCCTCGGAGTCGACGGTGATGTCCACCGTCTCGAAGGCGATGCCCTGCTTATCCAGCGCCTTATAGGTGGCGTTGCACTGCACGCATGCCGGCTTGGTGTAGACGGTGATGTTCATCTGCGGTACGACTCCTCTGCGGACGGAACTAGACACTGACTGGCAACTGATCGGGTAAAGCCTCTCGCTGAAGTTCAGCGATCCGCGGGCCCTCAAAATTCCGGTCGTCCGAGCTGCTCAGCCGACTTGTCGGGACGACCGATTCCGCCGGATTCTGCACTCCGGCCGGCCTCCGAACCATGGGGGTCTGTCGGTGCGCCAAACACTACACCTAGTGTCAGACAATCCGGACGGATACCACATCTTCTAAACAACATTTATGGAATTCCCTGGTCGTAAGCACATGGGCGGCAGGACTCCCGGCGTGTCGCACATCACATCTTGGGTGTGTCGGCTGTCGCGTATCGGTTTACCATCAGGCACCGACAGCACACCGGGCCGGATCGTCACGGTGACGTAACAGCAAAGCCGCCGGAGGGTTATGAAAACCTGCCGACGGCTCAGCGACTGGCTGAGGTCAGCCGACTTCGGCGGCCAGCTTTCCGACAATGTCGCGCAGGCTCGCGACGACCTCGGCGTTCTCCCGCGGATGCTTCCCGTCCAGGGATTTGAAGGGGACCGACAATGTGAGGTCCTCGACGATGCGCGGTCCCGCGATCCCGAACGATTTGCGGGTTTCGTCGTGCGCCCACACACCGCCGTACTGGCCGAACGACCCACCGATGACAGCGGCCGGCTTGCCCTTCAGCGCGCTGTTGCCGAACGGCCGTGACAGCCAGTCGATCGCGTTCTTCAGCACACCCGGGATGCTGCCGTTGTATTCCGGCGTGACGACGAGCGCGGCGTCGACCTCGCCCGCCGCTTCGCGCAGCGCGACAACGGACGCAGGAACGTTCTCGTTGTCAATGTCCTCGTTGTAGAAAGGCAGGTCGCCCAGCCCGTCGAAGACCGTCACCGCGACGCCTTCGGGCGCCGTCTCTGCAGCCAGCTCGGCCAGCTGCCGGTTGATCGATGCGGCACGCAGGCTACCTACCAATGCCAATATCTTGACGTCCGCCATGTTCGCGAATCCCTTCGAAGTGTTCGTTGCCATCCTCGCATGAGTCAACCGGACCATGGTCCGTTTTGTTCCGGTTGCGTTAAAGTGCAGCCATGAGCGTCCAACCGCTCGGCGACCTGCCGGTATCCGCTCCGCAGGAGCGGGGCGATGCCGCGCGCAACCGCGCACTGCTGCTCGACGCGGCCCGTCGGCTCATCGCCGAGCGTGGCGCGGATGCGGTTTCGATGGACGAGATCGCCGCGGCGGCAGGAGTCGGCAAGGGCACGGTGTTCCGGCGCTTCGGCAGCCGGGCCGGGCTGATGCTGGTGTTGCTCGACGAGGACGAGCGGGCCATCCAGGAGGCATTCCTGTTCGGTCCCCCGCCGCTCGGGCCCGACGCGCCGCCGCTGGAGCGCTTGCTCGCGTTCGGCCGTGCGCGGCTGTGCTTCGCCGACACCCATCGCGCACTGCTCTCGGCGGCCAACCGGGATCCGCAGAGCCGCTACGGCGCTCCGGCGCTGCTGCAGCACACCCACGTCCGCCTGCTGCTCGACACCGCAGGCAGCACGGGAGACCTCGACGCGCAGAGCGATGCGCTGCTGGCACTGCTGGACGCCGACTACGTCCATCACCAACTCCGCGACCGGGGCGAGACGCTGGAGTCTCTGGGTGACAAGTGGGAGAGCTTGGCGCGCAAGCTCTGCGGCAAGTGAGCAACTGGATCCTGCACGTCGACCTCGACCAGTTCCAGGCCTCGGTCGAAGTACGCCGCAACCCCAACCTCGCGGACGTGCCCGTGATTGTCGGCGGCAACGGTGATCCGACGGAGCCGCGAAAGGTCGTCACCTGCGCGTCGTATCCGGCGCGCGAGTTCGGTGTGCACGCCGGGATGCCGCTGCGCACGGCGGCGCGCAAATGCCCCGATGCGGTATTCCTGCCGCTCGACACGCAGGCATACGACGAGGCCTCAGAAGAGGTGATGACCCTGCTGCGCGATTTCGGCCACCCGGTCGAGGTCTGGGGCTGGGACGAGGCCTTTGTCGGCGCCGAACTCAACGATTCCGACGACCCGATCAAGCTGGCCGAACAGATCCGCGAGGTGGTGACGGCCGGTACCGGCCTGTCGTGTTCGGTCGGCATCAGCGACAACAAGCAGCGCGCGAAGGTCGCCACCGGGTTCGGCAAGCCGGGGCGCGCGCGTGGAGCAGATGAAGCTGCAGGCATCTATGCGCTGACCGATTCCAACTGGATGGCGGTGATGGGCGACCGCTCGGTCGACGCATTGTGGGGGGTCGGCCCGAAGACCGCCAAAAAGCTTGCCGGGCTGGGCGTTACCACCGTCGCCGACCTGGCGGCAACCGATGCGACGCTGCTGACGTCAACGTTCGGGCCGACCACCGGCCTATGGATCCTCTTGCTGGCCAAGGGCGGCGGCGACACGAACGTCAGCGCCGAACCGTGGGTGGCCCGCTCGCGAAGCCACGTCGTCACCTTTCCCGAGGACCTGACCGAGCGCGCCGAGATAGACGCGGCGGTGGTCGATCTGGCCCGGCAGACCTTGGCCGAGGTCGTGACCCAGGGTCGTGTCGTCAGCCGGGTGGCTGTGACCGTGCGCACCAAGACGTTCTTCACCAGGACGAAGATCCGCAAGCTCCCGACGGCAGGCAACGACGGTGACCTCATCACCGAGACGGCCCTGCAACTGCTCGACCAGTTCGAGCTCGACCGACCGGTCAGACTGCTCGGTGTGCGACTCGAGCTTGCACCGCCGGCGGGTGGCTACTGAGTCAGACCCGGGCAATACCCTCGGCACATGTTGCACACGATCGCCATCCGCGGATACCGCTCGCTGCGCGAGATCGTGCTGCCACTTCGTCGCCTCACCGTGGTCACCGGCGCCAACGGCACCGGCAAGTCCTCGCTGTATCGAGCGATGCGACTGCTGGCCGACTGCGGGCGTGGCGAGGTGATCGGGTCGCTCGCACGCGAGGGCGGGCTGGAGTCGGTGCTGTGGGCCGGTCCCGAACAGCTGGGCGGAGCGCGCAGGACGGGGCGGGTCGAGGGCACCACCCGCATCGGGCCTGTCGCGCTCGAACTCGGTTTCGCCTCAGATGATTTCGGCTATCTCGTCGATCTCGGGCTGCCTCAGATGGCCGGTCACGGATCGTTGTTCGCCCTCGATCCCGAGATCAAGCGCGAGGTGGTGTTCGCGGGCGCGGTGATGCGCACCGGCTCGACGTTGATGCGCCGCACCCGGGATTACGTAGAGGTGGCCGCGGACTCCGGGCACGGCTTCGAGCAGGTGTCGCGGTCATTGCCTCCGCACCGCAGCGTACTCGCCGAATACGCCCATCCCGGTGCGCATCCGGAGCTGGCGGCGGTTCGGCACCGGCTTCGCACCTGGCGGTTTTACGACGGATTCCGCGTCGACGCGACCGCACCGTCGAGGCTGCCCCAGGTCGGCACCCGCACACCCGTGTTGTCGGACGACGGCCGCGACGTTGCGGCGGCGGTCCAGACGGTCATCGAGGCAGGGTTCGACGACCTCTCACGGGCCGTCGCGGAGGCGTTCGACGGCGCGTCGGTGTCGGTGGCCGTGCACGACGGGCTCTTCGACCTTCAGCTGCACCAGCGCGGAATGCTGCGGCCGCTGCGTGCCGCCGAGCTGTCCGACGGCACCCTTCGTTTCCTGCTGTGGGCAGCGGCGCTGCTGAGTCCGCAGCCGCCATCATTGATGGTGCTCAACGAGCCGGAGACCTCGCTGCACCCAGATCTGCTGCGGCCGTTGGCATCTCTGATCGATGCGGCGGCGAACCTGACACAGGTCGTCGTCGTCACTCACTCGAAGGCGATGCTCGCATCCCTTGGCAGCACACCCGTGAGCGATGCGGACGACGACACTGCGGTGGTGGAAATCCCGCTGTACAAGGAGCTCGGCGAAACGCGCATCGAAGGCCTGGGCATGCTCACGGCGCCGCCGTGGGACTGGGGCAAGCGCTGACGCGGGTCGCGATCACTTCAGGCCGGGCCGCAGCGCGCGGCTGAACACCACGTTGGCCTGCCGCATCGCGACGCTGTACGGCCACCACGCGGCGCGCTTGAACATGTAGAGCGCGCGGATATCGGGTGAGGTGTAGATGAGGAACCTGTTCCTGGTGACCCCACGCAGGATTTTGTCGGCGACGTGCTCGGGCGATACCGCGTGGCCTGCGAACCGGTCGGTCCACTTCTGCACGGCGGGATTCTCGCGGTCTACGCCTGCGATCTGAACCGTCTGCACCAGCGGGGTTTTCACCGCGCCGGGCACCACCACCGACACACCGATGCGTTGACGCGCCAGATCGAAGCGCAGCACCTCGGAAAGACCGCGCAGACCGTACTTGCTGGCGCTGTACGCGGCGTGCCACGGCAGTGCCACCAGCCCGGCGGCCGAGGACACATTGACCAGGTGACCGCCGCGGCGCGCCGCAACCATCGGCGGCACGAACGCCTCGATGACGTGGATGGGCCCCATCAGGTTGATGTCGATCATCGAGCGCCAGTGGTCGTGGGTGAGCCGGTCGACCGTGCCCCACGCCGAGACGCCCGCGATGTTCATCACCACGTCCATCGCGGGATGGTTGGCGTGGATGTCGGCGGCGAACTGCGTCACGGCGTCATAGTCGGAGATGTCGAGCGCGCGGTGCTCGGGCACTTTCGCGCCAAGCGCCAGCGCGTCGGCGACCGTCGTCGCCAAGCCCTCGGCGTCGCGGTCGGTGAGATACAGCTCGGCGCCCTGTGCGGCCAGCTTCAGCGCAGTCGCACGGCCGATGCCGCTGGCGGCCCCCGTCAAGAAGCAGCGTTTGCCGTCAAAGCCGTTCTGCGCCATTGCGGTGACCTTACTGACCTAGGCGTTGCGGGAGTTGGTGCCACCCCAGATACCGGCCACCCACAGCTTTTCAAGGGCGGCGATGGCGCGTTTGGGATCGCCGCCGCGACCGACGAACGCGCTGTCCTGCGTCAGCGTCATCGTGGTCGTGGCCGCCAGCGTGCGCACCAGCGCGGGTAGGTCGTCGGAGATCGGTCTCGCCTCGGAATCCTGCTCGAGCAGCGCGATCAACTTGTCGATGATCCCGTCGTAGAAATCGTCCATCATCTCGCGGATCTGGGCGTCGGTGTTGCGGGCGACCGCGCAGGCCGTCAGGACGGGGTCGTCGTTGGCGTACACGGCCGCAGCGCTGCCGACCATCCGTTTGGCGAACGCCGCGGGCGTCTCCCCCGGTTCACGCGGTGCGAAATGGTGGGTGAGGCTGTCGAGCAGCTCGCTGGCGTCGGCCAGAATCACCGCGAGCACGGCGTATTTCGAGTCGAAGTAGAAGTAGAAGCCCGACCGCGCGACGCCGGCCCGCTCGCTGATGGTGCTGACGGACAGGTCGGCGAATGAGCGCTCGTGGAGCAGCTCGCGGACCGCGGCGACGATGGCGTCGCGCTGACGATCACCGCGGCTGCGACGGGCCTCCTGCGGAGCCGATTCAGCTGTCATCGCAGTAGACCTTTGCATTACTGTCCGCCGCGTCAAAACTTGACATGCGTCAAGTCTGCCATTCAGGATGAGGATGGGAGTGACAACGGCCACAGTCTTTCTGCCTCAGGAGCAATCGAATGCCGACGATCAGCACCACGGATTATGTGCTCGACAAGGCCAAGCGACGGATCACCACGTCGCCCTTCCTCACCGTGCCGGGCATGGGCGCCGTCGAGAAGCGCCTGCTGGCCCGCGACTGGCCCCAGCATTCATGGGCCGACCCACCGGCGTGCAGCGAGCTGAAGCCCGTGATGGGGGACAACGGGCTGCCGATCCTCGGTCACATGATCGAGATGTTCCGGGGCGGCCCTGACTACTGGCTGCATCTCTATCGCACGAAGGGACCGCTGTCGCTGCTCGATTCGCCGATCCTTCCATCCGTGGTGGCGCTGGGACCCGACGCCATTCAGGCCTTGTACACGAACCGCAACAAGGACTTCTCGCAGCAGGGTTGGGTGCCTGCCATCGGCCCATTCTTCAAGCGCGGCCTCATGCTCCTTGACTTCGACGAACACATGTACCACCGGCGGATCATGCAGGAGGCGTTCGTCCGGACCAGACTGGCCGGCTACACCGAGCACGTCGACAAGGTCGTCTCTCAGGTCATCTCGAACGACTGGGTCACCAACGACGCACGGTTCCTGCTGTATCCCGCTATGAAGGAGCTCACGCTCGACATCGCCTCGATGGTGTTCATGGGCCACGAGCCGGGCACCGACAAGGAACTGGTGACGAAGGTGAACAGGGCGTTCACCGTCACCACAAGGGCGGGCAACGCCATCATCCGCACCAGCGTGCCGCCGTTCACCTGGTGGCGAGGGCTCAAAGCACGTGAGTACCTGGAGAACTACTTCGATGCGCGCGTCAAGGAGCGGCGCGGCAAGGACGGCAACGACCTGCTGACCGTGCTGTGCCACTCCGAGGACGAGGAGGGCAACAGGTTCTCCGACGAGGACATCGTCAACCACATGATCTTCCTGATGATGGCCGCCCACGACACCTCCACTTCTACCGCGACGACGATGTCGCACTATCTGGCCGCCAACCCGGAATGGCAGGAGCGCTGCCGCGACGAGTCAGACCGGCTCGGCGACGGCCCGCTGGACATCGAGGCACTCGAGAAGCTGGAAACGCTCGACCTGGTGATGAACGAGTCGATCCGCTTGGTGTCGCCGGTGCAGTGGGCAATGCGCCAGACCGTGCGCGACACCGAGTTGCTCGGCTACTACCTACCCAAGGGCACGAACGTCATCGGCTACCCGGGGATGAATCACCGGCTGGAGGAGATCTACCCCGACCCGTACAAGTTCGACCCGGACCGCTTCGCCGAGCCCCGCAACGAGCACAAGAAGCATCGCTACGGCTTCACGCCGTTCGGCGGTGGCGCGCACAAATGCATCGGCATGGTGTTCGGCCAGCTCGAGATCAAGACGATCATGCACCGGCTACTGCGCCGCTACCGACTCGAACTGTCCCGGCCGGGCTACGAGCCGCGCTATGACTACGGCGGCATGCCGGTGCCGATGGACGGCATGCCGATCGTGTTGCGCCCCTTGCGCTAGCACCGCCTCCGCGAAACGGAATTCCAGCACCGAAAGTGCGAGTGCAGGGGTGCTGGAATTCCGTTTCGCGCGTTAGCTCGCGGCCAGCAGGCGATTCGCACACGCGATGACGGCGCTCAGCGCCGATTGCGTCGCGTCGGCGTCCAGGCCCATCGCCCACTCGGCGTGTGAGCCGTCGCTGCCCCGGATGAAGGTCGCCGTCTCATCGCCGCTCGGCAGCTGATGGAACGCGGTCAACTCGACGGGGATGCCCTGCGCGTAAAGCATCTCCGTCAGCGCCCCGACCGGGCCGGAAGCGGCCGCCGAGGCGACGCTGATCCTGTCGCCGATCGCCAGGGTGGCCTGGTAGTTGCGCGGCTGAGGGCCGAGCCTGGTGGCCGGGCACTCGTCGTCAGTGCAGGTCCACTGCCCAAGCCGGAGCGGGCCGGTGGTTGGTGCATACGTGCTGCGGAAGAGGTTCCAGTCCATTCGATCGGCCTCCTTGCGCAGGCCGCTGGGCACCCATGCGGTAAATGTGTCGGCCGCCATGCGCGGTGCAGCGCTGGTTGCGGATTGTGGTGGAGAAGTCATGTGCCGGTCTTCTCTGGCTAGAAGGATTGACCGACGACGTAGCAACGACCCACAGCGAGGGGTCGGCCAGGATCAGACCCCGCTGGGGACTGCTACTTCAAGTCGTCTCAGCACGTCAGGAATGCTAGTCCTGCCCGACGAGCGGGTGCAAACACTTTCGAAGATTTTTCCGGCACCTAGTCGAGCGCACGGACCAACAACGCGACGAACGGCGCATGGTCGGGGCTTTCGCCCCTGCGCAGCGGCATGCTGTCATGCGACGCCGCGTACCACTGCCGGCGCGAGATCGCGCTGAGGTCGAGCGTGCGGCCGCGCAGCGTGGTCACCGTGTGCAGCAGCAACGTGCCCGTTCGCCCGTTGCCTTCCCGGAACGGGTGAAGGTAGTTGTAGTCCGCGTAGAGGCGGGCGAGTTGAGAGGCCAGCGCGTCGTCGTCAATTGAGGCTGTGTCGGCCGTCAGTGAGCGCGCGGTCGCCACGATGCGGGCCGCTTCCCGCTGTACCGACGCTCGCCTGGCGAAAACGTCGTCGCCGAGCCGCAGTTCTGTGACCCGGAAGTCGCCGGCCCACCCGTAGACGTCGGCGAACACATGCCGGTGAATCGCCCGGATGTCGAGATCATCGGCACCGACGTCGCCGTTTGCGAGCCGACAATGCCAGCCCGCGATGCGGCCCGCGGTCGCGACGTATTCGAGATCGGTCAGCACTGTCTGGTCGTCGGCGCCGAAGTTGTTGCGCAGCAACGTTGTTCCCGGCACGAAGTAGGGCGGACTGCCGCGGCGGGTCCGGCGATGCGCATCCCGCGTCGCCTTCACCGGATAGCGGGATCGATACGACGCCAGATAGTCGTCGAAGGCGGCCTCGCCGCTGACCAGTGCGACCAACGCGTCAACCTGCTCGTCGGTCGGCCGCCAGCCCTCCAGTGCTTCAGCGGCGATCGTCTGGTCGACGCAGTGGCGCAGCGGCTGCGGCAGCCGATCGGGGGCGGGCACGGCGTTGATTGTGCGAGCAGGCACCATTGCGGTCAATGTCTTGGTGGGACGCCGCCTTCCTCGCCGCGGCCGGTGTCATAGGAGGGCTGACCGGCAGCATCGCCGGCCTGGCGTCGATTGCCACCTACCCCGCTCTGCTTGTGGTGGGTTTACCGCCAGTGACGGCGAACGTGACGAACACGGTGGCAATGGTATTCAACGCGATCGGCTCCGTGTGGGGCTCGCGGCCCGAGCTGAAGGGCCAAGGCCCCTGGCTGAAGCGGATTCTGCCGGTCGCTGCGGTCGCCGGCGCGATAGGTGCGGTGCTGCTGCTGTCCACACCGGCGGAGGGCTTCGAGAAGATCGTGCCGATCCTGCTCGGCGGCGCCTCGCTCGCCATCGCCATCCCCCGTCGAGGCAACAGGGACGCGAGGGCGGCAAGCCACCGACGGCACACCGCCACGATCCTGTTCGAGTCTGCGGCGATCTTCGTGATCTGCATATACGGCGGTTATTTCGGCGCCGCGGCAGGCGTGTTGCTGATCGCGCTGCTGCTGCATCTCGGCCATGCCACCCTGGCGCACGCCAACGCTTCCAAGAACGTGATCACCGGCGTATCGAACACCGTTGCGGCCCTGATATTTTCGTTCACCGCCCCGGTGCACTGGCCCGCCGTGTTCGCGCTCGGACTCGGCTGCCTCATCGGATCCAGGCTGGGTCCCATCGTGGTACGGCATGCGCCTGCAGGCCCGCTGAAGGTCTTGATCAGCGCCGCAGGCATCGCCTTGGCGATCAAGCTCGGGATCGACACGTACAGCTAGTCCAGTTGAAACGGGTTGTCGCCCTTAGCGACCCGGGTACCCATGTCGATCAGGTTCTGGGCGTTGAAATGCAGTGCCTCGCCCGCGTCCCTGCCCGCCATGCCCATCAAGTAGCGCGACCAGGTGCCCTCGATGACGACGCCGAGCTTGAAGCAGGCCATCGCCATGTACCAGTCCAGCCGCGAGGTCTTGCGGCCGCCCGCCGCCCAGTACGCATCGAGAAGCTCACGGCGCGTCGCCAGTCCGCCGAGCGCGCCAAGGAGCGCCCCCGCGGTGATGGCGTTGGTGTCCAGCGGCCAGCAAATCAGCATCCACCCGAGATCGAGCAGCGGGTCACCGATCGTGCACATCTCCCAGTCGACGAACGCCGCCAGCTCCGGCCTGTCCCGGCGGAGCAGCACATTGCTCAGATGGGGGTCGCCGTGCAGGATTCCCGGCTCACCGTCGGGCGGACGGTTGGTCTGCAGCCACTCGGCGAGGTCGGTGACTGCAAGCGACTCGGGATCGTAGTGCTCGTGCCGATAGCTCTCGAGCAGCCGGAGGAACTGCGGAACCTGGCGCTCCAGAAACGATCCCGGTCGTTTGAGCTCCGCGAGCGGCTTGCCCTCCCATTCGACGTTGCCCAGCTGTGCGAGGCTCGCGGCGTAGGACAGCCCGACGTCGTGGCGCATACCCGCATCGCGGACATACGCCTCGGACATGTCGCTGCCCGGGTTGAAGCCGTCGATCTCCTCCATCAGGTAGAAGACCACGCCGAGCACGTCGAGGTCTTCGCAGCCGGCGATGAAGCCCGGGTGCGGAACGGTCGTGCCCGCGAGCGTGCGCAGCGCCGCGATCTCGCGCAGCATCGTTTTGTCGCTGGTCGGTCGTGGGTGCAAGGGCGGGCGTCGCAGCACCATGGGACGGCCGTCGACGTGCACCCGGAGCACGATGTTCTGGGTGCCGCCGAACAGCGGCGCCACGTCGGTCACGGTCGAGCCGAGACCCTGCTGCCGTACCCACACCTGCAGGGCGGCTTGGTCGGCCTCGCTCAGAGTCGGGAGCAGATACGCGTCATCGGACATGCGGACATCGTGTCAGGCGCTGTAGTCCAGGCAAGCCTGGGCGCCGTCGATGACCCTTCGCAGAACGCGCGCACGCGGTCGAAGCCGTTGCCTTGGCGCTCGGTATCGCCCTCGCCGCGGAACACCAGCAGCGCCATGATGCCTTCGTCGAGGTCACCCGGCGAGATGTGATAGGTGCTGGTGTCCGGGCGGTTGTAGATGATGACGCTCGCGGTATATCCACCGGCGAGGCAGTCGCCCCTCAGGGTGGACGTCTTCTCGTCGGACCCGTCACCAAGGCGCGTCAGCGCCGCGAGGCCGTACTGGGTGGCCAGATACTGCTCGGACCACCAGTGCTGCAGGTCCGCTATCGCCTCGATGGCCAGCTTGTTCACCGGATCCGAGGCGTCCCCGTTGATCTCGATGTCGCTGGTGTCGGGCTTGTTATCGGTTTTCGCGTCGGGAATCTCCGGCTTCGGGCCCCCGCAGGCCGCGAGGAGCAAAACAAGAGCCACCGCTGACCACACTCGGATGCGCATGGGCAAACTTTAGCGGTCAAGATCAAAAAGGGCTCGGAAAGCGCCTAGCGAGTTGCCGTCAGTCCAGCAGTCGACGGGCGACGTTCGTAGTGACGAGGTCGAGCAGTTCCTCCCCGCGGCCGGCGAGGATCGTCCGGATCGCGTACAGCGAAAAGCCTTTTGCCTGCTCGACGGTGATCGCGGGCGGAATGGAAAGCTCCTGGCGGGCCGTCACCACGTCGATGACGGCCGGGCCGTCGTAGGCGAACGCTTCGACGATGCCCTGCTCCAACTCGGCTGGCTCCTCGACGCGGCGGCCGAAGATGCCCATCGCCTTGGCGATATCCGCGAAGTTCGGGTTGTGCAGGTCGGTGCCGAAGTTGACGATGCCCGCCGCCTTCATCTCCAACTCGACGAAGTTCAGCGACGAGTTGTTGAACACAATCACCTTGACCGGCAACCGATTCTGGGTCAGCGTGATCAACTCGCCGAAGAGCATCGTCAACCCGCCGTCGCCGGCCAGCGCGACCACCTGCCGGTCGCGGTGAGCGGTCTGCGCGCCGATCGCATGCGGCAGTGCACACGCCATGGTGCCGTGGTTGAACGATCCGACCAGCCGGCGCCTACCGTTCATTCCCACATAGCGGGCTGCCCATACGACAGGTGATCCGACGTCCACGGTGAATACCGCGTCCTCGGCAGCCAGCCGGTTCACAAGCCCCGCAACGTATTCGGGTCGAATGGGGGTGCGGTCGCGGTCGTTGACCGCCAACTCGTTGAGCCGCTTACGGGTCTTGCGGTAGTGGTTGAGCGACCTGTCGAGATGGTCGCGCTGCTGCTTCTGGAGAAGTGAAGGCGCCAAGGCGGCCAATGTGTCGCCCACGCTTCCGACCAGACCCAGATCGATCGGCGTGCGGCGGCCGAGGTGTCGGCCACGGATGTCGACCTGGATGATCTTCGCGTTCTCGGGATAGAACTGCTGGTAAGGAAAGTCGGTGCCCAGCATCAGCAGCGCATCGGCTTCCTTAATGGCCTTGTAGCCGGAGGCGAAGCCGAGCAGCCCGGTCATCCCGACGTCGTGCGGGTTGTCGTATTCGATGAACTCCTTGCCGCGCAACGCATGCACGATAGGAGCGTTCAACGTCGCCGCCGCGGCGATCACCGCGTCATGACTGCCCTCGACACCGGCACCCGCAAGAATGGTGACGGCCGAGGCGTCGTTGAGGATCGCCGCCGCTTGCTGCAGCGACTCGTCGTCGGGACGCACCACCGAACGGGCAGCGACGATCGGCCTGCTCGTCCAGGCGGAGTCGTCGGCGCGCTGCAGGAACACCTCACCGGGAATCACCACGACGGCGACGCCACGCTCTTCGACGGCTGCACGCATCGCCATCTCCAGGATCCGCGGCGTCATCTCCGGGGTGCTGACGAGTTCGCAGTAGACGCTGCACTCTCGGAACAGGTCCTGCGGATGTGTCTCCTGGAAGTAGTCGGAGCCGATCTCGGACCGCGGGATGTGCGCTGCGATCGCCAGCACAGGTACGCGGCTGCGCTGCGCGTCGAAAAGCCCGTTGATCAGATGCAGGTTGCCGGGCCCGCAGCTGCCCGCGCAGACGGCGAGCTGCCCGCTCAGCGCAGCGTCGGCGGCCGCTGCGAAGGCGGCGGTCTCCTCGTGACGCACGTGCTCCCAAGACATTTCGGGAGCACGCCGGATCGCGTCGGTGAAACCGTTGAGGCTGTCGCCGGGCAACCCGTAGACGCGGGAGACACCGCTGCGCGCAAGGGCGGAGATGACATGATCGGCAACGGTCGCCACCCGGTCACCCTATGGCGTTTGGCCCCTACTTGGGTGCGAAACGCTGGCCGCCGTCCAGTCGCAGGCACTGCCCGTTGAGCATCGCGTTCTCGACGATCGCGACCGCCAGCTTCGCGTACTCATCGGGACGGCCAAGGCGCTTGGGGAAGGCGGCATCCTTGGTGAGCACCTTGGCGAACTCGTCGGGGATGCCTTCGGTCAGCCCCGTCGCGAACAGGCTCGGCGCGATCGCGAGCACCCGGATTCCCATGCTGCCCAAATCGCGGGCCATCGTCAGGCACATCCCCGCGATGGCGGCCTTGGACGCCGTGTAAGCCACCTGCCCGATCTGGCCCTCGAACGCAGCGATCGACGCGGTGTTGATGATGACGCCGCGCTCCTCGGCCTCATCGTCGACCGGATCGTTCTTGCTCATCTGCCATGCGGCCAACCGGCTGATGTTGAAGGTGCCGATGAGGTTGAGGTCCACGGAGCGACGGAAGTCGTCGAGGCTGTGCGGGCCCTCCTTGGTGATAGTGCGCTGGCCGATGCCGCCGCCCGCTGTGGTCACGACGATGTGCAGGCCGCCGAGTGCTTCGATGGCCTCATTCAGGACTTTCTCTGTGCCCTCGAAGTCGGTGACGTCCACTTCGTGAAAGGTTCCGCCGAGGGCATCTGCCACGTCCTTGCCCTTCGACTGTGGCCGATCCAGGATCGCTACGCTTGCGCCTCGCTTGGCCAGCGCCTCGGCCGTCGCCTTGCCGAACCCCGACGCCCCGCCGACGACGACGGCCTTTTTCCCAGCGATCTCCATCTGGCTCCCTTTCCAAAAAGTGCTCGATTCGTAAAGCAACCTAACTGACGTCACTTATCGGTAAGGCTTTCGGGTGGGCAGATCGGTACCTTGGCCTGCATGGCGTCGAGCGGGTCACGGGCGATGGCGGGCATCGCCGCTGCCGCGGTGTCGCTCGGCATCACTTCGCTGGTGGCCGCGTTCGTCGGCCCGCAATCGGATTCTCGCACCGCCGTCGGGTCGTCGGTCATCGACCTGACGCCCGGCCCGGTGAAGGAATGGGCGATCACGACGTTCGGCACCGCGGACAAGCTCGCGCTGTCGATTCTCGTGCTGGCGGTCATCGCCGTCATCGCCGCGGTCGCCGGTTCGATGGAACGACCGCGGTTCCCGATCGGCAGCGCGGTGATCGTCGCTGCCGGGGTGGCCGGATGCGCGGCGGTGCTGTCCCGCGGGGGCGAACTGCCGATGGACGTCGTCCCGACCGTCGTCGGCACGGTGTGCGGAGTCGTCGTGCTGCGGTTGCTGACCTCGGGACGTTTCACCGACACGCCCGCCGAACCGGCCGAGCACGATACTTCCGAGGAGCCCGACCACGGTAGGCGGCTGTCCCTGATAACCCTGGGACTGCTCACCGCTGGTGCGGCCAGCGGTGTGGTGGGCGTGGTGCTGTCGCGGGCGAGGACATCGGTGGCCGGTGATCGCGATGCGTTCGCACTGCCCGCGGTGGATGTCGCCGCACCGCCGATCCCGCCGACGGTGCAGCCCAAAGGTGTTGCGCTGCCTTCGTTCGTCACCAGCAACGACGACTTCTACCGGATCGACACCGCGTTGACCGTCCCACAGCTGAGCCGCGCCGAGTGGCGGCTGAAGATCCACGGCATGGTCGACCACGAGGTCACCTACCGGTTCGAAGATCTGGACCGGTTCGAGGTCGTCGAGAAGGTCGTGACGCTGGCCTGTGTATCCAATCCCGTTGGCGGGAACCTCATCTCGAATGCGAGGTGGACGGGCTACCTGGTGCGGGACCTGCTGGCCGACGCGGGCGTGCACCCCGATGCCGACATGGTGTTGTCGAAGTCGAGCGACGGGTTCACGGCCGGAACTCCCGTCGAGGCGCTCACCGATCGCCGGGACGCGCTGCTGGCCGTCGGGATGAACGGCCAGCCGCTGCCCACCAAGCACGGCTACCCCGCACGTCTCGTCGTGCCCGGCCTGTATGGCTATGTGTCGGCCACCAAATGGGTTGTGGACCTGGAGATCACGCAGTTCGACAAGGCGGAGGCGTACTGGACGCGGCTGGGCTGGTCGCCGCGCGGACCCATCAAGACCGAATCGCGCATCGATGTGCCACGCAGCGGCCAGGAGGTCGCCCGCGGGCCGGTGACGTTCGGTGGGGTCGCGTGGGCACAGAACCGTGGCGTGAAGGCCGTCGAGGTGCGCATCGACAGCCCGAATAAGCAGGGCACCTGGCAGCAGGCGCAGCTGGGCGCGAGCTACTCCAACGACGCATGGCGGCTGTGGAGCTTCCCCTGGCGGGCAGAAGACGTTGGCTCGCATACGATTTCGGTGCGGGCCACCGACAACACCGGCGCAACGCAGACCGAGCAGTGGGCCGACCCGGTGCCCGACGGGGCGTCGGGCTGGCACTCGGTCGACTTCGCCGTCCATTAAGCCCGCGAGCTTGGACAACCTTCCGCGAGCGGGCGTGTCTGCACATCGACACGCCGCAAAATCAGATGCAAGAGCGCACGCTCGTGAGTACCTTGGCGAGCCATGGTCACCCAGCCCGCCGAGGTTTGGCGCACAGTTCTGCGCGCATCGCTTCTTGCCGCCCGCAAGAAGCGCGACCCGACGCGTGTCACCGCCCTGCGCTCGGTTCTGAGCGCGATCGACAACGCCGAGACCCCCGACACGGTTGTCGTAACGGGGCGGACGAACGGCGCCGTCGCAGGCGCCGTCGCGGGCGTGGGTAGCACCGAGGTGGCGCGGCGAGACCTATCGGATGAGCAGATCCGCGCGCTGGTGCGTTCCGAGATCGACGAGCGACTCAGCGCCGCGGACCAGTTCATCGCGGGCGGCCACTTCGCGCGGGCCGAGGCAATGCATGCTGAGGTGGCTATCCTCAGCGACCTACTGGGAGATGTCTGACTCCCGTGCCAGGGTGGGGGTGTGCAGCTGATCGACGTCGCCACCGCATCGGCCGAGGTCGGCGCGTCGTCTGCGCGCCTGGTCAAGATCGCCCGCATCGCCGACCTGCTGACCAGGGCCGGCGAGGACGGTGACGCCCGGCAGGTCGCCGTCATCGTGTCGTGGTTGTCGGGCGACCTGCCGCAGCGCCAGATCGGCGTCGGGTGGGCCGCGTTGCGCTCGCTCCCGCCGCCTGCGCAGGAGCCGACGCTGGCGGTCGACACGGTCGATGCCGCGTTCACCGAGATCGGCGCCGTTGCCGGCAAGGGATCACAGTCGATCAGAGCGGGACTCGTCGCCGATCTGTTCTCCGCGGCAACGGACGTCGAGCAGACGTTCCTTCGCCGGCTTCTCGGCGGCGAGTTGCGCCAAGGGGCGCTTGCCGGGGTGATGGCCGACGCCGTCGCGAAGGCCGCGGGTGTGCCCGGCCCGACTGTCCGCAGGGCGGCGATGCTGGGCGGTGATCTGCCTGCGGTCGCAGCCGCCGCGCTGACCGGCGGTGAGGCGGCGTTGTCGGGATTCACACTGCGCGTCGGTCAGCCCGTCGGGCCGATGCTGGCCCAGACCGCGACCGGCGTCGGTGAGGCTCTCGAACGACTCGGTGGCGAAGCGGTTTTCGAAGCCAAGCTGGACGGAGCCCGCGTTCAGATCCACCGTGCAGGCAACGACGTATCGATCTACACCCGCAGCCTCGACGACGTCACCGCCCGGCTGCCCGAGGTCGTCGAGGCGACGCTTGCGCTACCGGTGACGGATCTGATCGCCGACGGCGAGGCCATCGCGCTGCGTCCCGACGGACGGCCGCACCGATTTCAGGTCACCGCGTCGCGATTCGGTCGCGGTGGGGGCCGCGGTGTCAAGGACCGCAGCGTCGACATCGCGGCCGCACGCGCCGCCCAGCCGCTGTCCGTGTTCTTCTTCGACATCCTGCATCTGGACGGTGTCGACCTGCTCGACGAACCCACGCGAGACAGATTGGCGGCGCTCGACGCGATCGTGCCGTCCGGTCAGCGCGTCGACAGATTGGTCACCTCGGATATCCATGCGGCACAACAGTTCCTGGACACCACATTGACCGCCGGGCACGAAGGCCTGATGGCGAAATCGCCATCCGCCTCGTATGAGGCGGGCCGCCGCGGCGCGGGCTGGCTCAAGGTCAAGCCGGTACACACCCTCGACCTGGTCGTGCTGGCCGTCGAGTGGGGCTCCGGCAGGCGCACGGGCAAGCTGTCCAACATCCATCTCGGCGCCCGCGACCCCGGGTCGGGAAATTTCGTCATGCTGGGCAAGACCTTCAAGGGCATGACCGACGCGATGCTCGACTGGCAGACCGCCCGGTTCACCGAGTTGGCCGACGGGCCGACCGACGGCTGGGTGGTCAGGGTCCGGCCCGAACAGGTGGTGGAAATCGCGTTCGACGGGGTGCAGACGTCGTCGCGCTATCCAGGCGGGATGGCACTGCGGTTCGCTCGGGTGTTGCGGTATCGGGACGACAAAAGCCCCGCCGAAGCCGACACCGTCGATACGGTCCGGGCGTTCTACGAGCGCGAATAGCAAGTATTTCGACCATCTTCGGCAATCCTCTTCAGGCCCGGCACCGCCTTTGACAGGATCGTCTCAGGCACGAGAACTCCACGTGACCGAGGGAGGAACCAGTGGCTTCACCCACCGCAGAGTCGACGGACCGCTTCGAAGAGCACGACGGCGACATCACCTACATCCGTACCGAAAAGGATCTGCCGCCTGTCGCGATCATCGATCGATCGCCGATCACCACCCGCCACAAGATCATCTTCGGGATCATCGCGGTGCTCGGCGCGGTCGCATGGGCGATCATCGCGTTCTTTCGCGGGGAGACGATCAACGCGGTCTGGTTCGTCATCGCCGCTGTCTGCACCTACGTGATCGGGTACCGGTTCTACGCCCGACTCATCGAGATGAAAATCGTCCGCCCGCGTGACGACAACGCCACGCCCGCCGAGCTTTTCGAGAACGCAACCGACTACATGCCGACCGACCGGCGAGTGTTGTTCGGGCACCACTTCGCGGCGATCGCGGGCGCGGGGCCGCTGGTCGGCCCGGTGTTGGCGATGCAGATGGGTTACCTGCCAGGAACCATCTGGATTATCGTCGGCGCGGTGTTCGCCGGCTGTGTGCAGGACTATCTCGTCCTGTCGATCTCTACTCGCCGACGCGGGCGCTCACTGGGGCAGATGGCCCGCGACGAACTCGGCGCGATCGGCGGCGTTGCCGCGATCGTCGGCGTGCTCGTCATCATGGTCATCCTGTTGGCGGTGCTGGCGCTGGTCGTGGTTGGCGCGCTCGCCGAAAGCCCGTGGGGCGTCTTCTCGATCGCGATGACGATCCCGATCGCCATCTTCATGGGTCTATATCTGCGTTTCCTGCGACCCGGGCGCGTGTCGGAAGTGTCGCTGATCGGCGTCGCTTTGCTGTTGCTCGCAGTGATATCGGGCGGCTGGGTCGCCGAAACAGCCTGGGGCACTGACTGGTTCACTCTGTCCAAAGTGACGTTGTCGTGGTGCATCATCGTCTACGGCTTCTCGGCGTCGGTGCTGCCCGTCTGGTTGTTGCTCGCCCCTCGCGACTACCTGTCGACCTTCATGAAAGTCGGCACCATCGCCCTGCTGGCGCTCGGCATCATGCTGGCCCGGCCGATCATGGAGGCGCCTGCCATCTCGTCCTTCGCCAGCAGCGGCACAGGTCCGGTCTTCGCAGGTTCGCTGTTCCCGTTCCTGTTCATCACGATCGCATGCGGCGCGCTGTCGGGCTTTCACGCGCTGATCTCATCGGGGACCACGCCCAAGCTGCTCGAGAAGGAAAGCCAGATGCGGCTGATCGGTTACGGCGGCATGCTGACCGAGTCATTCGTGGGAATCATGGCGCTGATCACCGCTGCGATCCTCAATCAACACCTGTACTTCACCCTCAATGCGCCGACCGCTCAGACCGGGGGCACGGCGCAGACGGCGGCGGAGTACGTCAACGGGCTCGGGCTGTCGGGCGCGCCGATCACACCGGAGCAGATCACCAAGGCTGCAGAGGACGTCGGCGAGGAATCCATCGTGTCCCGCACCGGCGGCGCACCGACCCTGGCGATCGGTATCTCGGAGGTGCTGCATCAGGTATTCGGCGGCGAGAGCCTGAAAGCCTTCTGGTACCACTTCGCGATCATGTTCGAGGCACTGTTCATCCTGACGACGGTCGATGCCGGGACCCGGGTAGCGCGCTTCATGCTGTCGGATGGGCTGAGCAACCTCGGCGGTCCGCTGCGCAAGCTGAAGGACCCGAGCTGGCGTGTCGGCGCCTGGATCTGCAGCGTCATCGTCGTCGCCGCCTGGGGCGGCATTCTGCTGATGGGTGTCACCGACCCGCTCGGCGGCATCAACACGCTGTTCCCACTGTTCGGAATCGCCAACCAGCTGCTCGCCGCCATCGCGCTGACAGTCGTGACGGTCGTGGTGATCAAACGCGGCTTGGTGAAATGGGCCTGGATTCCAGCTGCCCCGCTGTTGTGGGATCTCACGGTCACGATGACGGCGTCGTGGCAGAAGATCTTCTCGGGCGATCCCAAGGTGGGTTATTGGAGCCAGCACTCGCAGTACGTGGCCGCCAAGGAAGCCGGCAAGACGGCGTTTCAGGCCGCCAAGAACGCCGGTCAGCTCGATGCCGTCATCCGCAACACCTTCATTCAGGGCACGCTGTCGATCGTCTTCGCGGTTCTGACCATCATTGTCTTCGCGGCTGGAGTGATCGTGGCGCTCAGAGCGATACGCGGTGCGGGGTCGCCTCTCTCCGAGGACGAGCCCGTGCCGTCGCGGCTATTCGCACCGTCCGGGCTCATCACCACCAAGGCGGAACGGGAGGTGCAGAAGCAATGGGACGCGTTACCGAATTCGCACACCAAATCCGTTGGTACTGGGGCACATTGATGGGCGACAACCACTACCGGCGCTACGTCGAGCATCGCGGGCGCATGCACCCCGACGAACCGGTCGTTTCCGAACGCGAGTACTGGCGGATGCGCCACGCCGCAACGGAGACCAGCCCCAACCCCCGCTGCTGTTGACGCCTGCGTGAACCCTGCCGATCGCCTGGCCGCAAACCGGCAACGGCGATCGGCCTTTTCGGCCTGCTAACGCTTTCAAAGCGGCGACATAGCTCGCTCTTACGAAGCCTTCCTACCGTCGCAATCGGGTTGGGGCGTCTATCGACGCGGAAAGGCCTTGCAATGAAATTCAATCAGCTATTAGCGGGAGCGGCCATCGGTTGCGTGCTTGCCTCGGCAGGCATCAGTTTGGGATCGGGCGTCGCCAACGCTGCGCCGCAATGCCCTCCGGGGGTGCAGTGCCCGGGTGGGGGTGGCGGACCCGGCGGTCCTCCCGGCGGCGGACCGCCTCCTGGGGAACGTGGACCCGGCGGCGGGACGCCTGGGGATCGGGGTCCTGACGGACCTCGTCCCGGCGACAGGGGCGGCCCTCCTGGTGACCGGGGCGGTGCGCCCGGCGACTTCCGGGGTGGCCCTCCCGGCGGTCCGCCCGGTGACTTCCACGGACCCGGCGGTGGTCCAGGCGGCCCACCGCCCGGCGACTTCAATCGCCCCGGTGGTCACGATTGGCGACCGCCGTTCAGTCCTCAGGACAACGACTGGCGAGGACGTTTCCGCGGCGCGCCGTGGGGCGACGGGCTGCCGCCATGGGGCTGGGGCGCGCCGCCGCCGCCGATCTGGGATGGGCCGTTGTCGGAGGCATGGGGGCCGCCGCCGCCGCCAATCAACTACTTCGGCTTCAACGAGCAACCGGTGTGGGACCCCGGCTACAACCAGTGGGGTTTCTATTTCTTCGGGATCTGGATTCCACTACCGGTCTGACAGACCATCCGGCGAGACGGCCGCCTCGGATAGATCTCCGGGGCGGTCGTCAGCGCTTCAGCGCAGCGAATAACGGATCGGCAGGTGCTTGAGGCCACCGACGAACGTGGTCGCGACATGCTGCGGGTCGCCTGCAAGTTCCACGGACTCGAGGCGCGGTAGAAGTTCGGAGAAGAAGCTGTTCACCTCCATGCGGGCCAGCGCCGCGCCGAGACAGAAGTGCACACCGTAGCCGAAGGCGATGTGCTTGTTGGGATCTCGGGTGACGTCGAAGCGGAACGGGTCCTCGAAGACGTCCTCGTCGCGGTTTCCGGAGACATAGGACAGCAGAACCGATTCGCCTGCGCAGATCGGCACACCGCGAACAATGGAGTCCCGGGTGGCGGTCCGCATGAACGCCTTGACGGGGGTGACCCAGCGGATCATCTCCTCGGTCGCAAGCGGCATCAGGTCCAGATCGGCGGACAGCCGTCGATGCTGATCGGGATTCTCGACGAGCGCGAGCATGCCGCCCGAGATGGTCGCGCTGGTGGTGTCGTGGCCCGCCGCAGCGATGATCGCGTAGTAGGAGATGGTGTCGATATCGGACAGCGGCTCGCCATCGATTGTGGCATTGGCAATAGCGGAAGCCAGGTCCTCCGTTGGGTTTTCCCGACGCGACGCAATCAACGCGGTGAAGTACTCGAACATCTCCAGCAGCGCCGACATCTGGTCTGCCCCGTCGGCGCCGCGCTTGAATTCGTCGTCGTCGCTGCCGAACAGCTCCTGGGTGAGCTTGAGCATCAGTCCGAAGTCCGACTCGGGCACGCCAAGAAGCGACATGATCATGTACAGCGGGTAGTTCACGGCGACCTGCTGGGCGAAGTCGCATTCCGGTCCGATCGTCGCCATCTTGTCCACGTAGACCTTGGCAAGTTCGTCCGCACGGTTTCTCAACGCCCGCATGGCCTTCGGACGGAACCAGTCGGCGCCGATCGCCCGCACGCCGCGATGCTGGGGGTCGTCCATGTGGATCAGGGTGCGGACGCCCACCGCGGCCTGTCGCGCGTCGTTTTCGGCGGTGACGAGGACCGGCCGAGGGTAGTTGGTGAACACGTCGTTAGCCCGTTCGACGTCCATGATGTCGGCGTGCTTGGTGATCGCCCAAAAGGGTTCGTAGGTAGGCACTTCGACCCATGACACCGGCGCGTTGGCCCGCAGATGCGTCAGCGCGGCATGCAGTTTCGGCTCATCGGCGTACGCCTTCGGCGTGGCGAACACCCTGGCTGCGTCGTCCATGATCGGCGTACTCAATCGCCACTCCTCATCTCATCCAGTACGGCGGTGACGGTGGCATCGTCGACCGAGGCTGGAAAGCCCACCATGACCCGGTCGATGACGCCGTCGCAACGGTCACGAACCGCACGGGCGACCTCGCTCAACGGCGCCACCACCGCGAATTCGTTGAGGATCTCGTCGTCGATGAGCGAACCCATCGCGTCCCAGTGCCCCTCCTTCGACATCCGGTGCAGGTCGGTTTGCAGGTCGCCCCAGCCGTGCAGTTCGAGGACCTTGCGGTAGGCGGGCGTGGAGGCGTAGAAGGCGATCTGCTTGCGCGTGCCGATTGCGTTTGTCGCCAATTCGGCTTCGTCGTTTCCCGTCACCACGAACAGCGGGCAGGACAGTTGGAATTCACTGCGCTTGCGGCCGGACCGCTCCATGCCACGGAGCAGGGCAGGCGTCGTCACCTCTTCGAAGTACCGTTTCGTCGTGAACGCGTGTGCGAGAACGCCGTCGGCGACCTCCCCGCACATCTCGGTCATAGCCTCACCGACCGCGGCCACGAACACCTTCGGGAAGTCGTGCGCGAGCGGTTCTGGTGTGAACATCGGCGTCATCAGCTTGTGGGTGTAGAAGTCGCCTTCGAATGCAAGCCTCGACCCCGACTGCCAGCACGACCAGATTTCGCGCATCGCCAGAACGAACTCCCGCATCCGTTGGACCGGCCGGCTCCACGGCATGCTGAACCGGTTCTCGATGTGCGGCTTGATCTGCGAGCCGAGACCGAGGATGAAACGGCCATCGGAGTACGCCTGCAGATCCCAGCCGACGTTGGCGACCGTCATCGGATTGCGCGCGAATGCCACCGCGATGCTGGTGCCCAACTCAATGGTCGCGGTGTGTTCGGCGGCCAGCACCAGCGGCAGGAATGGGTCGTGGTTGATCTCTGCGGTCCAGCAGCAGTCGTAGCCCCGGTTTTCCAGGCGTTTCGCCGCGTCGGCGACGTTCGCGAGTTGGCTGGAGACGGCCCCGTCGACCTTGAGACCGCCGTGGTCACGCATACACGTGGACGCTACAGTAAGCAATTCAGTATGGTCAACGTGAGCACGCCGGTGCGACGATCGCCTTCTCACGACGGGAATTGCGCATGACGAACGGGCAGGGCTGGGAGGAAACGCTCGAGGATCTCGGTCTTCGGCGTCAACGCTCGCGGTCGATGGGCGGCGACGAACGGTTGGCCAAACATCGGGGCAAGGGCAAGCTGGACGCTCGCGCGCGGCTGGATCACCTTCTCGACAAGGGCACGTTCCGAGAGTTCGGCACCCTCGTCGGTGGAGAGGTCGCAGCCGACGGCATCGTGGCAGGCTCCGGAATGATCGACGGATCACCGGTGATGGTCGGCGCGGAGGACTTCACCACGCTGGCGGGCAGCATTGGTCCCGGCGGCAACGCGAAGCGCTACCGGTTGGCCGAGCTGGCGTTGCGCGACAAGGTCCCCCTCGTGATGCTGCTTGAGGGTGCCGGATTCCGGCCCAGTGGTGAACATTACGGTCGCACCCCGACCGACCTGCTCGCACAGGCGAAGTGCTCCGGCAAGGTTCCGACCGTGGCTGGATTGCTCGGCCCGTCGGCCGGACACGGGGCTCTGGTCGCACCGGTCTGCGATTTCACCATCATGAGCCGCCAGGGCGCGATCTTCACCGCGGGTCCGCCGGTCGTCAAAGAGTCCACGGGCGAGGAGATCTCGAAGGAGGACCTGGGCGGACCCAGCGTCGCGCTGGCCAGCGGGGTGATCCACAACCTCGCCGAAGACGACGAGGCGGTACTCGATGATATTCGTCGCTATCTGTCGTACTTCCCGGCCAGCGCATGGTCGTATCCGCCTTCGCTGCCCGCCGACGAGACGACCGAGCCGAGGACAACGCCGGAGCTGCTCGACATCGTGCCCCGCACCAACCGTCGGGTGTACGACATGAAGGCGGTGCTCGACATCGTCTTCGACCGGCAGGACTGGTTCGAGGTGCAGCCGAAGTTCGGTCCCGCCATCATCTGCGCGCTCGCTCACCTCGGCGGTCACCCCGTCGCTGTCGTCGCGAACCAGCCGAAGGTTCTTGCCGGTTCGATCGACGCCGACGCCGCCGACAAGGCAGCGCATTTCATCACCGTCGCCGACTCGTTCCACCTGCCGATCGTGTTCCTCGCCGACAACCCCGGCATGCTGCCGGGCAGCCGGTCGGAGAAGAGCGGCGTGCTGCGCAGCGGCGCGCGGATGTTCGCGGCACAGACTGCCGCGACGACGATCAAGCTGCATGTCACGCTGCGCAAGGCCTACGGGTTCGGCTCAATGGTGATGTCGCTGTTGGGATTCGACAGCCAGAGCGCGACGTTCGCCTATCCCGGCGCCACGATGGGAGCGATGAGCGCGGCTGCGCTCAGCCGCGCGTCGAACGCCGCCGAGGACGTCGAGGCCAAACTCCGCAAGGCGGAGGTGGAGGCATCCTTCCGATCGGCGGGCACCCTCGGGTTCGACGACCTCATCCATCCGGAGGAGACCCGCGACGCGCTGTTGTCCGCACTGCAGCGAGGCGTTTACAGCAGGCAGGCGGCCGCGGAACCGGTGAGCCGCACCGTCATCACGCCGTAGACGACCGGTAAGCCGACACGACGGGCTCGAGTTCGTCGGGCGTCGCACCATGCATGATCAGCGCATCGGCGCCGTAGTCGAACTCCTTGCGGATGCGGTCGACGCACTGGGCCGCTGATCCGGTGGCCGACGGCTCGAGCCACTCGTCCGGGATCAGTGTGGCGATGTGTGCGATCTGCTCGGCGGTGGCCTTGTGGTCGATGCCGCCAGGTATCGAGGTGACGACGGCGTCCTCGCGGAACCGCTGCAGCACAGCAGGGTCCCAGTTGTTCGTGGTGACCAACAGATCGCCGTAGCCCTGCAGGTAAGTGGCCAACCGGGCGACCGTCTTCTTCAACCGCAACTCCTCGGGAAGGTGGTCGCCAACGGTCGCGAAGCACGACCACACCCGGACGCTGTCGGGGTCGCGGCCGGCCTTCTCTGCGGCGTCCTTCACGGTCTTCACGCACCGTTGCAGGGTTTCCGGCGTGAAGTAGGTGTGCAGAATGACATCGTCGAACGCCCGACCACCGAGGGCGAGGGTTTGCGGACCGAAGGCGACGACCGCCAGCCTGATGTCCTCTGTGAAGTCCGGGTCCAGGAACAGCACCTGATACTTACCGATCGGCCCGTCATGGTTGAAGATGACTTCGCCGTTCCAGAGTCGACGCATGACCTGAGCGAAGTCCTCCATTTGGGCGGTGGTCACCGGCGGGATACCGAACGCGGCATACATCGCCGCGACCCCGCGGCCGAGACCGAGCGTGAACCGCCCACCGGAGAGGCGATGCATGGTGGTCGCCCATGATGCGGTGATGAGCGGGTGGCGGGTGTTGTGATTCGTTGCCGCCGTGGCAATCTGCATGCGGTCGGTCACCGCGCACGCCGCTCCGACCAGCGATGAGGCCTCCTTCACGTTCCATCGCTCGGAGATGAACGCGGTACCGAAGCCCATCGCCTCACCACGCCGAGCTTCCGCCGTGAGCGTCGACGGCCCCTCCCCGCCGGCACCGGCCAGCAGGTAGTAGCCGAGTTCGTCGAGAACGCGTTGACTCATTGCCAGATCCCTTGCTTGTAGCCGCAATTCCAGACTTCGGTGATCCTGCCGTCGATGACGCGGAATATCTCCATGCTGCCCACCTCGGTCTTAGTGCCTTCCTTCAGCTCCATCGGGGACTGGTACACGATCGCGACGTGCTCGCCGTCATCGCCTGCCACCACGAGATTCAGGTCGAACCGGATAGTTTCAAACATGGCCCAGTGATCGACGATGCGCTGTACCGCCTGGGAGTGCGTCAACGTCGTCGCCTCCCCGACCTCATGACGGATCACGGTGTCGCCCATCAACTCCTCGGCGAGGGCAAAATCGCGCTCGTTCCAAACGACCAGGTTGTACAACTCCACGACTTCACGAGCGGACCGGCTCACGAAAACACATCCAGAGCGCCGATTTCGTCGATGGTAGCCACCGCCCGATCGGTCAGGGTCAAGCAGAGCGCGCGTGACCGTGCCGGCAGTGCATCCCAGCCGTTGAGGGTGATCACCGGTAGCAACATCAAGTAGGCGACGGCGAACCGGTAGTGCCGCCACGCCTCCTCGAAGGGATATTCGCTGACGCCGCGCTCGGCCAACCGTTCCAGGTACTCCCGGACCAGTGCCTCATCATGGCCACGACGCACCACTGTCGGGAGTCCCTGGCTGATCAGGTAGGCGACATCGGCGGCACCTACACCGCGCGATGCGAATTGGAAGTCCACCACCTTGATGGCGTCACCGTCGAAGAACAGGTTGTCTGCCCTGATGTCTCCGTGCAGGAGCATCGACCGCTCGGTCAGCGCAGGCAACGCCTCGACCGCACGTTCGGCGAACTGCTCGGCGAATGCGTCGACCGTCGCCGGGAGACGTGCCGACGACCTCTCCCGATATACCTGCCACCCCGGCCCGAACGCGGGTACAAGCAGGTCGCGCGCGATCGGGGTGTCGATGCTCGGGAATGCTTCCAGCACATCGGCATTGCTTATCGACCACGCGTGGAGACCCGCCAGCGCGTCGATACACGTGCGTACCCGATCCATCGAAAGGCCTGCGAGGTGATCGGCGTTGTCCCAATGTGCGAGATCTTCCATCAGCAGAACGAAGCGGGCCGTGCCGTCGACGATCCGCGCGGCGTAGACGCGCGGTGTCTGCATCGGCGAGCGCCCCGCGACCAGTTGGTAGAACGCCAACTCGCGTCGGTAGCCACCGAGCATCTCCATCGCACCGCGCGCCTCGGATTGCGCAGGCAGCTTGGCGATCAATGTCGGCGGTACGCCGTCGCCGGTCAGATGAAGCCGGTACAGCAACGACGAGAACCCGCTGTCCTGTGCGATCCGTTCGGCTTTTACTTCCGTGACCAGCGCGCCAAGTTCGGCGGTCAGCCACTGGGCGGTGAGACCATCGACATCTGCCGGTACGGCGGCCTTGGCAGCCGTCATCATCCTCCCGCCAATGCACCGAGGAATCTCTCCGAGGCATCCTGTACGCCCCCGGCGAAGAGATGACCCACATGGCTTCCCCTGTGCCAGAACAGCTCTCCTCCCCACCGATCGTGGAGCTGTTGGGCGGGCTCGCGCATCGCCATCCGGTCGTGCCACGCACCGACGATCAGGCGTGCCTGCGGCGGCGCCGTCGGTTCCACGGCGGTGTGATCGACCGCGGACGCGATGGCCGCCACCGTGTCCGAGCCCAGAAGATCGATGGTTTCGGTCACCGACGGTCCCCACCGACCGAGGTGCTGAGAAATCATCGCGTTCAGCCCGAGGATCGGCGTGTACACCGCGACACCGTCGACGTCCTCGAAGTGCGAAACAAGCGCTGCCACCGGGCTTCCCATGGACACACCGGAAACCGCCATCACGGTGGACTGTGGCCGCAGCCATCGCACCAGGGCGCGGACCTCCGAGACGACACGGATCATGCCGGCCACATTGGTCAGCGGGTCCATGTTCGGATACGGCGGCCACGTGGTGCGCCGCGAACCGTGGCCAGGCTGGATGGGAAGCGCGATGTTGAAGCCGAGTCGGTCCCGGATGCGCCGGGCCCGGGAGAACATCAGGTCTATCGGCTGGCCCTGACCTGCGCCGTGCACCCACACCAGCCAGGGTCTGCGGTCGTCGCCGGTTCGGCACAGGTGTGCGACCGCGGTGCAAGGGCCGCCGAGACCGGCCGCGGCCAATGACTGCGGCAGCACGGGCTCGTGCTCGAACGTCAGCTTCTCGTAGCTCAGCCGCCCGAGTCGATGGCGGCGCATCGATCTCATCGCAAGAGGTTCCGGGTCGTGATGGGCGCGCTCGACACCGAGCGCCGAGAGTTCTGCTGCCGCGGCTTCACAGGATTGCAGTGTGCGTTCGAGCTTCGGCGGCGGCGCCGTCAGTGTCATACCGGACAGCGCCAGTTCGTCGAGGACGACTTCGCCGAACTGCCGGGCGCCGCTCGGCGACAACGGGTCCCAATCCCCGGAGTTCCTCAACGCGGTATGCGCACGCGGCAGCACACCGGCGAAATCTCGACCGATGCGGTACGCGCGTTCCGATGCTTTCATCACGCGAGCTTGAAGCCTGTGTAGCCGGCCTCGGCGACCTCGTCGCACCGTCGGCGATACTCCGGGATCCCGCCGGTGTATCCCATGTACATCCGTTGCTTGCCCGGCACGTTTCCGCCGTTGTACCAGGAGTTGCAGGATGGATGCACGAGCACCGTCGGCGCGACGAGTGACGTGATGTGCTCGATCCAATCCTGCTGCGCCTCGGGCAGCGCCTCGATTGTCTGGTAGTCGTTGGTCCGCAGATAGCTGATGCAGTCGCCAATCCACTCGACATGCTGCTCCAGCGCTGCGACGAAGTTGCTCGCAGGCGCCGGACTTCCCGGTGCCTGGACGATGAACAGGTTCGGGAAGCCCGCGACCGCCAGCCCGAGGTAACACAGCGGGCCTTCGTCAGACCAGAAGTCCCTGAGCGACAGGCCGTCACGGCCACGGATGTCGATACGGCTGAGCGCCCCGGTCATTGCGTCGAAGCCGGTGGCGTAGATGATCACATCGAGGTCGTAGGAGCCCTGGCCGGTGTCGATGCCCGATGGCGTGACCGCGCGGATGGAACCCTTGCGGAGGTCGACGAGCGTGACGTTGTCACGGTTGAACGTCTCGTAGTACCCCTGATCGATGATCGGGCGTTTGCATCCGAACGGATGTGTCGGCGTCAGCGATGCCGCGGTGTCGGCGTCGTCGACAATCCGGCCCACCGCGTCTCCGTAAAGCCTGGCCGCCATCTGACTGGACTCGATGTCGAAGAACACGTCGCCCCAACTGAGCGCGCCCATGACCCCGTTCTGTTCGACGGCTCGCATCTGGTCGTCTAGCGATGCCGTTTTCAGCGGCGGGTTGGCCATCATCTCGAACATCACCGAGAACGCCGACAGCCGCGCCGCCCCGATCGGATGCTCGCGCTGCGCGGCTCGTATTTCGCCGTAGCCGGCCTTCATCTCGTCCAACTCGCCCGGCTCGAAGGCGCGGACCTTCCACGGCAGCGTGTACGCGGGCGATCGTTGGAACACGGTGAGGTGCTCGACCTGCTTGGCCACCACGGGGATCAGCTGCACACCTGTCGAGCCGGTGCCGATGACACCGACACGCTTTCCGGCGAGGTCGACGTCGTGCCGTGGCCACCGACTGGTGAACAGCGAGGTGCCCGCGAATGTGTCCATCCCGGGGATGTCGGGCTCAAGGGGTGCGGACAGAATACCCGCGGCGGCGACGACGAACGGCGCTGTGAACTGCTCCCCCGCTTGGGTTTTCGCCGTCCACACCGTCGCGTGTTCGTCGAACATCATCGAGATGACGTCAGTGTTGAACAGGATGTTGCGGCGCAGATCCAGCCGGTCGGCGACGAACTTGAGGTAGGCCTCGATTTCGGGTTGGGCCGGCATCGTCTCGGTCCACACCCACTCCTGCTGGATCTCGTCGGAGAAGCTGTAGGAGTACTCGATGCTTTCGATGTCGCACCGCGCACCGGGATACCGGTTGAACAACCACGTCCCGCCGACCTCGTCGGCCCGCTCGATGACGACGACGCGCAGCCCGAGCTCCCGCAGCCGATGCAGGGCGTACAGGCCGGAGAATCCGGCGCCGATGACGATCGCGTCGAAGCGACCTTGAACAACCACCGCGCCTCCTTGCGCTGCCGCTGGACCCGAGCTGCCGAAAACTATACTGTAATCTCTTCCGTTGATTAGGCTGGCGTCCAGGGAGGCCTGTGTGAAAGTCCCCTTCACCTGGAAAGTCACCGGCTGGTTCATGGTGGGCTGGTCGGCCGAATACGCGGCAGGCGAGACGCGACCGCTGCGGTACTTCGGCGACGACCTGGTCGCCTATCGCGACGAGGCCGGTGAACTGCATGTGCTGTCGGGACACTGTCGCCACCTCGGCGCTCACATCGGCCACGGCGGCAAGGTGGTCGGCGATTGCGTCGAATGCCCGTTTCACGGCTGGCGATGGGGTCCGGACGGCACCAACCGCTACATCCCCTACCAGCCGGACCGGCCGAACAAGGCGCTCCGGCTGCGCGTGTACCCCGTGCGCGAACAGTACGGCTGCGTGTTCGTCTGGCACCAACCCGACGGCAAGGATCCGCAATGGGAAATGCCGGACCTCTTCGGTAAGTTCCCGCAGTTCCCGACTGCTCCGGATGCGTATTACCGTCCGTACCCGGAGTTTTCGAGTCGCACAGAACGTGAACCGGTACATCCGCAGATCGTCGCGGAGAACGGGCCCGACAGCGCACACTTCCACTATGTGCACGGCGCAACGGTGACGCCGGTGTGCCTGAATTGGGAGGTCGCAGGTGAGGAATGGCGCTTCCTCACCGGCTGGCCCGACGCCCGCGGCGACGACCCGAAGAAGATGGCGCTTTACATCCACAGCCACTTCTCCGGGCTCGGCTTTGCAATCAGCGCGTTCGAGGGGTCGTCCAACCACCGGCTGATCTTCGCCTGCACCCCCGTCGAGGACGGGTACTCGGACATGTTCTATTCGATCTGGTGGCCGCGGCTTCCCGGTGACGCCTCCGATGTGCCGCCGGACTCGGTGCGCGAAAAGGTTGAGCGCCAGTTCCTCGGAACCGTGTGGGACGACCTGAACATCTGGCGGCACCAGGAGTACGTCGAGCACCCCGCGCTGTCCAAAGTGGATGCGAAACCCTATCTGGCCATGCGCAAATGGGCCACACAGTTCTACGAAGTTCCCGCCACCCCACCCGGCGACGTTTCCGCATCGATATGAGCGCCGACCTCGCCGAGATCGCGGCGCCCGGACATACCGCGATCGTGACGCAGGAGCTTCAGGGCGCGGTCGTCGGGCCCAACGCCGGGCTTGCAGCGCTTGCCAAGGAGGCGCGCAAGCTGGCGCTGCCCAACATCGAACGACTACTGCCCGCGGCGCGCGGCGCCGGTGTGCGCATCGTGCACTGTCTCGTGCAGCGGCACCCCGACGGGCTCGGCGCGAACCACAACGCACCGATCTTCATGATGGGGCGAAAGCAGGTCGACATCGGCCCCGGCAGTGAGGGGGCGACGCTTCTTCCCGAGTTCGGTCCTGCACCAACCGATGTCGTGCTGTATCGATGGCATGGTGTGGGGCCGATGGGGGGCACCGATCTCGACGCGGTCCTGCGCAACCTCGGTGTGACGACGATCGTCGCCGTCGGCGTCTCGGTCAACATCGCGATCACCAACCTCGTCATGGACGCAGTGAACGCCGCCTACCGCGTCGTCGTCCCGCGTGACGCGGTCGCGGGCATCCCCACCGACTACGCCGACGCAATCGTCGACAACACCATCTCGCTGTTGGCGACGGTAACAACCACCGCAGATCTGCTGGCGGCGTGGGAGTGACCGAAGCCGCCGCACCGTACTATCCGAAGTGAACCGCCTGATGATCAGGCTGGTGCCGCAACAACCCCGAGGATTCGATGACCGCCCCCTCTCCACAGTTCACCGTCCCCGCCATCGCCACCGCCGTAGCAGGCGCGATCGGCGATCGGGAGTACATCATCCAGGGCGACCGTCGATACACCTACGCCCAGATCGTCGAGCGGTCGAACCGCTTGGCGGCCTACCTGCACGCCCGCGGGCTCGGCTGCAAAACCGAGCGCTCGGAACTGGCGGGCCATGAAGTCGGCCAGGACCTGCTGGGCCTCTACGCCTACAACGGCCCCGAGTATGTCGAGGGGATGCTCGGCGCATGGCGGGCGAGGGTGGCCCCGTTCAACGTCAACTACCGCTATGTGAAGAACGAGTTGGAGTACCTGCTCGCGGACTCGGGTGCCACCGCGTTGCTCTACCACGCGACGTTCGCACCCCGCGTCGGCGAGGTGCTCCCCCACCTGCCGAAGCTGCGGGTGTTGATCCAGATCGCCGACGACTCCGGCCACGACCTCGTGCACGGAGCCGTCGACTACGAATCGATTGTCGCCCCGGGCCCGACGCAGCCGCCGCCGGTCGAGCCGTCGCCCGACGACCTCTACGTGCTCTACACCGGTGGCACCACCGGAATGCCCAAGGGCGTGCTGTGGCGCCAGCACGACATCTTCATGACGTCGTTCGGTGGCAGGAACATGTACACCGGCGAGGTCACCGCCTCCTACGACGAAATCGCCAAGCGGGTGGCCGAGAATCCGGGCACCAAGATCTTCACCCTGCCGCCACTCATGCACGGTGCCGCGCAATGGGCCGTCATGACCGCGCTGACCACCGGCCAGACGGTTGTGTTCCCAACCACGCAAGGCAAATTCGACGCCGACGAAGTCGTCCGCACGATCGAGCGGGAAAAGATCATGACGGTTCAGGTTGTCGGCGACGCGATGGCACGCCCGATCGCCGACGCCATCGAGCGTGGTACCGCCGACGTGTCGTCGCTCGCGATCGTCGCCAACGGCGGGGCTCTGCTCACCCCGACCGCCAAGCAGCGCCTCATCGACATCAAGCCAGGCCTGATCGTGATGGACGGCGTGGGATCGTCGGAGACCGGCATCCAGATGAGCCACATGTCCATGCCGGGCGCGGTGTCGACCGGCACGTTCAACGCGGGACCCGATACCGGCGTCGCGGCAGAAGAACTCGACTCCATACTGGCACCCGGCCACGACGGCATGGGCTGGCTCGCGCAGCGGGGCTACGTTCCGCTCGGCTACAAGGGCGATGCCGCCAAGACGGCCAAGACGTTCCCGGTCATCGACGGTGTGCGTTACTCGATACCCGGCGACCGCGCGCGTCATCTCGCCGAAGGCGGAATCGAACTGCTCGGCCGCGACTCGGTGACAATCAACTCCGGCGGGGAGAAAATCTTCGCCGAGGAGGTCGAGAGCGCCCTGCTGTCGCACCCCGCGGTGGCCGACGTCGTGGTGTCCGGGCGGCCGAGCGAGCGGTGGGGTCAGGAGGTCGTCGCGATCGTCGCCCTCATCGACGGCGCCAGCCCCGACGCGCAGGAGCTCATCGAGCACGCAGGGGGCGTCATCGCCCGCTACAAGCTGCCGAAGGCTGTTGTGTTCCGGCCCGTCATCGAACGAAGCCCGGCGGGCAAGGCCGACTACCGGTGGGCGCGCGAACAGGCGCTCAGCGAGGGCGCATAAGTCCGCTCCAGGGGTGAGATGGCCCGAGACGCGCCCCTCGATTGTCCTATACTGTAATATTTACAGTACCCATAGCAGGATGTCTGTCCGTTCGAGGATGCTGGAGATCAGACGTGGACACCGCAGTGCTGGACGTCACGGCCGACGAAGCGGCCGGTCTCCTTTCTGATCCCTATCCCCTCTTCGAGCGCAGGCGGACGCAGACCAGCGGCGTGTTCTGTGGCAGCGTCATGGACTGGACGAAGACGCCCGCCGAGTTTCGGCCCGAGAACCTCTATGCCGCAGTGTCATTCGATGCGGTGAATCGCATCTTCCGCGACGGCAAGGCCTTCAATTCGCACATTTACGACTCCACCATCGGCCTGTTCATGGGTCCGACCATCCTGGCGATGGAGGGTAAGACGCACTGGGAGCACCGCAATCTCGTGTCGTCGGCGTTCAAGTCGCGCTCGCTGCTGCGCTGGGAGCCCGAGGTGGTCCGGCCGGTGGTGAACGCGTTGATCGACGAGTTCGTCGACGCGGGCCAAGCCGACCTGGTCCGCGACTTCACGCTGGAGTTCCCCACCAGGGTGATCTCGAAATTGCTCGGCCTACCGGAAGAGGACCTGGCGTCGTTTCGCAGGCACGCGGTCGACCTCATCAGCTACCACGTCAAGTACAAGCGGGCCTTCGAGGCGTCGGCCGCGCTCAAGGATTACTTCCTCACCCACATCGAGAAGCGCCGGTCGCACCCGACCGAGGACATCATCGGCGACCTGGTATCCGCAGAGATCGACGGTGAGAGGCTCAGCGACGAAGCCATCTACTCGTTCCTGCGACTCCTGCTGCCCGCAGGGCTGGAGACGACTTACCGGTCATCGGGGAACCTGCTGTTTCACCTGCTGACGCACCCCGAGCAGTTCCGCGCGGTGCAGGCCGATCGCGAGCTCATCGGCCCTGCGATCGAGGAAGGTCTGCGATTCGAGACACCGCTGACCACGGTGCAGCGATACGCCGCGGAGGAGACCGAGATCGAAGGCGTCACACTGCCGAAGGGCGCGGTGATCGACGTCTGCATCGGGTCGGCGAACCGCGATGGAAAACGGTGGGAGCGCTCCGAAGAATTCGACATCTTCCGGAAGCGACTGCCGCACATATCTTTTGCGGCGGGCGAGCACACCTGCCTTGGGCTGCACCTGGCCAGGATGGAGACCAGGGTAGCCCTCGAGTGTCTGCTCGACCGGCTGACCGACATCGAGCTCGTCACCGGCGAGAACCCGCACATCTACGGGCAGCCGTTCCGGTCACCCACAGCGCTTCCGGTTACGTTTACCCCATGATCAAGGTGATGGACGGCGTACGCGTCCTCGAGGTTGCGCAGTTCACCTTCGTTCCCGCGGCAGGAGCGATCCTCGCCGACTGGGGTGCCGACGTCATCAAGGTGGAACACCCGGTGCGGGGCGATACCCAGCGCGGGTTCATCAACATGGGCGGCTTCCAGCTGGACCCGGATCGACATCCGCTGATCGAGCATCCGAACCGTGGCAAGCGCAGCGTCGGGATCGACGTCTCGACCCCGGGCGGGCAGGAAGTGCTGTACGAGATCGCCAAGGTCTCCGATGTCTTCTTGACCAACTACATGCCTGCACAGCGGCAGAAGAACAAGTTCGACATCGAGCACATCCGCGCGGCGAACCCCGACATCATCTACGCCCGCGGAAGCGCCTACGGCGACAAGGGTTCCGAGCGTGACACCGGCGGCTTCGACGGCACCGCGTTCTGGACGCGTAGCGGCGTCGGCCACGCGCTGACCCCCGAGGAGTTGGGCGGCGCACTGGCGCAGGGCATCCCGGCGTTCGGCGACTCGATTGGCGGCATGAACATCGCGGGCGGCATCTCGGCTGCCCTTTTCCACCGTGAGCGGACCGGTGAGGCCGTCGAGATCGATGTCTCGCTTCTGAGTACGGCGTGGTGGGCCGGGGGCGCCAGCATGACCCAGGGCATGGAGACCGGCGAGACGATGCGGTCGATGATGCCCAATGCCACAGGGCCCAGTGTCAATCCCTTCATGGCCAACTACCTGACCTCCGATGGCGGCACGATCAACCTCTGCATCGTCAGCCCGACTGGCTACATCCGCGACGCATTCGAACATCTGGGTCTTCCGGAATTGGCCGATGATCCACGCTTCTCCGACGTCATGCCGCTGATCGAGAACGCCGCGGCGGCAGCCGAACTCATCGCTGAGTCGATCCGCAGCAAGCCCTTCGAGTACTGGCGGCAGCACCTCAAGACGATGCGGGGCCAATGGGCACCGTTCCAGAGCTTCATGGACCTCACGAGCGACGAGCAGGCGATCGCCAACGACATGATCGTCGAGGTCGAGGCGGCCGGCGGCGGAGCACCGTTCAAGGTGGTGCGCGGCCCGATTCAGTTCAACCACGAGCCGCTGGAGACGACGCGTGCGCCACAGGCGTCCGAGCACACCGAAATTGTGCTGATGGAGCTCGGGATGGATTGGGACCGTATCGAAGAGCTCAAGAACTCCGGCGCGATCGCCTAGGTCATGACTCCCGCGAAACGGAATTCCAGCACCGGAAGTGCGAGTGCAGGGGTGCTGGAATTCCGTTTCGCGAACCAGACGCGTGACCAGAAAGGAAGTCGCGATGAATGACGTTGCGATCATCGGCGTGGGGCTGCACCCGTTCGGCCGGTTTGAGGGCAAGTCGGCGATGGAGATGGGTGTCGACGCCATTTTCGCGGCAGTAGCCGACGCCGGCGTCGAGTGGAAGGACGTCCAGTTCGCCACCGGCGGGAGCTGGACAGTGGCCAACCCGGACGCGATCGTCGGCATGGTCGGGCTTTCGGGCATCCCGTTCACCAACGTCTTCAACGCCTGCGCCACCGCGGCGAGCGCGGCCAAGGCATGCGCAGACGGCATCCGGCTCGGCGACTACCAAATCGGCATCGCCGTCGGCCTGGACAAGCATCCACGCGGCGCGTTCACCGAGGATCCCGCACTCGTCGGGATGCCGGCCTGGTACGCGGAGAACGGCCAGTACCTCACCACCCAGTTCTTCGGCATGAAAGCCAACCGCTACCTGCACGACCACGGCATCTCGCAGGCGACACTTGCCAAGGTCGCCGCCAAGAACTTCCGCAACGGCGCGCTGAACCCGAACGCGTTTCGGCGCAACCCCATTGCCGAAGAAGACATCCTCAACTCGACGATGCTCAACTATCCCCTGACTCAGTACATGTTCTGTGCTCCCGACGAAGGGGCCGCCGCGGTCGTCATGTGCCGCGCCGATATCGCGCACCGCTACACGTCGAAGCCGGTGTATCTGCGTGCCGTCGAGGTCCGCACCCGCAAATACGGCGCGTATGAGGTGAACACGACATTCGCTCCGGTCACCGAAGACGTGGCCCCGACGGTGTACGCCGCCAAGGCCGCTTTCGAAAAGGCAAGCGTGGCACCAGATGATGTCGATGTCATCCAGCTGCAGGACACCGATGCGGGCGCCGAGATCATCCACATGGCCGAATGCGGGTTCTGTGATCACGGCGATCAGGAAAAGCTGCTGGCCGACGGCGCTACCGAGATCCATGGCCCGATGCCGGTGAACACCGACGGCGGCCTGATCGCCAACGGTGAGCCGATCGGCGCATCCGGCCTGCGCCAGATTCATGAGCTGGTGCGGCAGTTGCGCGGGGAGGCAGGCGATCGCCAGGTGCCGGGGCAGCCCAGGGTCGGGTTCGCTCAGCTCTACGGTGCGCCTGGCACCGCCGCTGCCACGATCGTGACCCTCTAAGGCCGCGAAGCCGTCTCGACGTAGAACTGCGCCGCCCGCTTGATCGACTCGGTCGTCGGGCGGGGCTGCCATCCGAGTTCGCGTGTCGCCTTGCCGTGGTCGGCGGCCGACATGATGTGCAGCAGCTTGACTCCGGTCACGTTCATCGGAAGATTGCGTCGCAGAACTCGACTCGCCGTACCCATGATCCAGCCGACAACGTAGAGCATCGCCAGCGGCACACCGACCCGGGGCGGTCTCGCGCCGACCGCCGACGCCGCCGTCGTGAGCATCTGCCGCATGGGCATGAAGCTTTCGGAAATGATGTAACGCTCACCGTTGCGTCCGCGCTCGGCGGCGAGCAGGAAGGCTTCCGCCACGTCTTCGATACCGACGACTTCGGTGCATACGTCCTTGACGTATACCGGCATCCTTCCCAGCGCCGCCGCCTTGACCATCAGGCCTTGATGAGGCTGCCAATCGAGTGGTCCGTACGGATTGGACACGCACATCGCAACGGCGGGCAGCTCCTTGGTGCGGGCGTATTCCAGCACCAGACTTTCGGCCTGGCGGCGCGACTCGATATAGGCACCGCCGACACCCTCCCAGTTGAACGGCATGTCTTCTGTTGCGGATTCGCCATCCTCGGCGATAGCGATGGTGCCGATCGTGCTGCAGAACACGAACTTGTCCAGGTTTACCTCGACCGCAATGTCCAGCACGCGACGCAGGCTCTCGACGTTCGTTTCGAACAACGGCGCCGGGTCGCGCAGGTAGAAGCGCGTGTCGACGATGCAGTAGAAGACCACGTCCCGATCGGCCATGGCCGCGCGCAACGCCACGTCGTCGCGCAGGTCGCCATAGGCGCGTTCGACGTCGAGGTCGTCGATGGCCACTGTGTTGCTGGACTTGCGCAGATACACCCGCACATCGTCACCGCGCTCGACCAGCTTGCGAGTGACGTGTGAGCCGACGAAGCCGCTGGCGCCCATCACGAGGACTCGCCGCCGCGCCGGTTGCGGGGTCACGAGACTCTCTTCTGCAGCGGCGGCGAATAGTTGGGCTTGCCGAGGCCGAGCACATACTGCGCGATCATGTTGCGGAACACTTCGAGTGTCCCGCCGTAAATGCCGACCAGCGGTGCGAATCGGTAGACGTATTCGGCGGCACCGTCGTCGGCGGCACCGTCGGTTCCGACCGGCAACGACGCGGGGGTGCCCAGGATGTCCATCAGGTCCGGTGAGATGTCGCGCATCGTCTGCGCGAGCGCCACCCGCCCGAAGATGCTCGTCGCCGAAAGCGACGCCTCCATCCGAGCGATGCTGCGACCCAGGCGGTATGCCACCGAGCCGTCGTCGATGAGCCTGCGGCCGTCGCGACGTTCCTCGGCGATCTTGGCGGCGGCCTTATCCACGGCGGTGGCCATGAATCCGGCCTGGTGCATCATGATCGACACGTCCGCGAGACCGTCGGAGGCCGCTTCGACCGCTCCGTGCTCGACGTTGAGCGGTTCACGAACCACCGTCCAACCGTCGTTCACCTCGCCGAGCCGGTACTTGTCGTCGACGCGCACATCGCTGTAGTACACGATATTCGTCCGGTCACCGTCGACGGTCCGGATGCCCTGGATCTCGATTCCCGGTGAGTCCAGGGGGACCAGGAACATGGTGAGGCTCTTGTGTTTCGGCGCGTCAGGGTCGGTATTGGTGATGAGGAAGACGTATTGACAATTGTGGGCGCCGGTGGTGAACATCTTGGACCCGTTGATGACCCATGAGTCGCCGTCGCGCACCGCGCGGGTCTTGCACGTGGCGACGTCGGAGCCGCCCTCGGGTTCGGTGTAGCCGAGACACAGCCGCACCTGGCCGTTGAAGACCCTCGGCATGACCTCGGCCTTGAGTTCCGGCGAGCCGAACTTCTCCAACGACCGGGCGATCATCGCGGTGGTGCCGAAGGTCACCCACGGCACATGCGCCCTGCGCTTCTCCAGTTGCCAGATGCGGTTGCGAACACGGCTGAATCCGCCTTCGCTTTCAGGCTTCCACTCGCGGGTGAGGTATCCGGCTTCGCCGAGCGCCAGGTGCACGCCCTCGTCGAAGTTGTCACCGGTTTCGCGGTCACGGCGAAGAACCTCGTCGGTGACAAGCTCGCTCAAAAAGTCGCGGGACTCGTGCAGGAAGGCTTCGTCCTCGTCGGACAGTTCGACGCGCGAGAAATCCATCAGGCTCCCCCGCTCTCGCGTGCCGCGACGATCTCGGCGATGTACTTCGCACTCGCGCCGGGATCGCCGCCTGCCAACGCCCATCCACGGGCCCGAACCAGATACGCGGTCGCGGCCGCCTCCGCACTCACACCCAGCCCGCCCTGCACCTGCACGGCCATGGTCGCGGCCTTGGACGCCTCCTCAGCCATGAACACGAACGCCGACGGGGCGAGCTCCCGGCGTTCGTCTGGTTCGTTGTCGAGGAACCATGCCGCGCGACGCGTCAGGTTGCGTCCGCCGGCAACGGTGATCGCGATGTTGGCGAGCGGATGCGAGATCGCCTGCAGCGTGGAGATCGGGACCCCGAGCGTATACCGATTCTTGGCGAACTCAGCCGCGATCGTCATCGTCTCCTCGACGAGGCCGACCAGCGCTGCCGCCGACAGCACCCGCCACTCGTCCAGCGCCCGTTGGTATTCCGCCAACGCCTCGACTCCGCTTGCGATGACCGTGCTGGAATCGGCCGTCGCGGGGTCGACCCAGGCCATCGGCAGCTTGCCGATGTTGTCGACCTTGACCGGCCGGGTGCCGAACGTCAGCGCGACGATGTCGTCGCCGTCGCGCACCAGGATCCGATCGGCGATCGAGCCGGTCGGGATCAGGCGGACCCCCGACACGCTCTCGTGCTGCGGATCGAACGCGGCGAGTTCCTTACCGGTGACGAGATCGGAGTCCACTGCGCCCAGCCGTGACAGCAGGCGCGAAGCACACACATGGTCGATCCACGGGACCGGCGCCAGCGACCGGCCGATCTCCTCGGCGACCAGCGTCAGGTCGACCAGCGTGGCACCATCCCCACCGGCCGACTCGGGCAACGCCATCGTCGTCGCACCCATCGCGCAGAGCCGCTCCCACAGACTCTTGTCGAAGCCGGATTCCTGCGCGGCGCGCACGGTCTCGATCGGACAATGTGTCTTTAAGAACTGTTTGTATGCCCCCTGGATCGCGAGGTGGTCCTCGGACAGGCTGTAGTCCAGCCTGCGCAACTCGTACCGGTCCATCGTCAGTTTTCCTGTTCTCCGGAGAAGAAGAATCTCTGCGCGTTGTTGTAGAGATAGTTGTCCAACACGTCGGGGGGCAGATCCAGCGCGGCCGCTTCGGGCACTACGCGCCGCATTCGCAACACCGGCCAGTCGGACGCGTAGATCACTTTGTCCTTGCCCCGGGTGCGCATGAAGTGCAGGAGACTTTCGGGTAGCCGCTTGGGTGACCAGGCGGACGTCATCAACCGCAGGTTCTGGTATTTGATCAACAGCCGGATTGCGATGTCCCACCACGGATCCGCACCGTGGATCATGCACAGCTTCAGCTCCGGAAACCGGACGCACACCCGGTCGAGGTGGATCGGGTTCTGTGCCTCGCCGGGAATCGGCGGCCCCGGCAGGCCGGTGTTGATGCACAACGGCAACTCGATCTCGGCACACTTGGTGTAGAGCGGATAGTAGACCGCATCGCTGGGCGGGTACTGGCCGTCACCCCAGAAGCTGGGCCCGACAACGGCATACGCTACCGGAAGGTCACTGACGACGGCAGTCAGCTCCCGTAGTGAAGGCATCGGCTTGAGCAGGTTTATGCCGCCCATCGCCAATGTGAACCGGTCGGGCCGTGATTCCACGAACTTGCGTGCGGTGACCGACGGCTTGGCGAGGTTGTCCATCAAAATCGCCTTGGCCACCCCCTGCTCGTCCATTTCGTCGAGCAGTTCGGACAGATCGACCGGGGCGAACATCGCCTCCGGACCCTTGAAATAGTCGTCGCGCACCTTGAGCATCCAGGTCGGTTGCTGTTCGGTTTCGCCGAAGTGCACGTTGACAAGGCAGTCGATTGCTGTGTGTGTCATGTCAGCGCCCGCTGTGTCGCTTGGTTCTTGGCCCACCTGTAGTCGGCTTTCCCGTTGCCGAGGCGGCGCACCTTCTCGACGAAGACGAACTCCTTGGGCGCCTTGAACCGGGCGAGGTTTTCGATGCACTCCGCGCGCAGTGACTCCGCGTCGACGGTCGCATCTGAACGGGTTTCCACGAGTGCCACGATCTCCTGTCCCCATCTGTCGCTATCGCGCCCGACCACAAGTGCGTCGGCGACTCCGGCACACGCCCGCAGTATCGCCTCGACCTCCTCGACGAAGACCTTCTCCCCTCCGGTGTTGATCACCAGTGAGTCGCGCCCGTGCAGGCGTAGCGTTCCGTCTGCCTCCAGCGATGCACGATCGCCCGACACCACGACGCGCTTGCCGTCCACGACGGGGAACGTCTTGCGGGTCGCATCGGCATCGTCGAAGTAGCCCAGAGGTATCCGGCCCGTGCGCACCACCCAGCCCACCTCCGGCTCGCCGGGCTGGACGAATCTTGTCATGTCGTCCGACACGACGGCACCACCTTCACGCAGGTCGAAGGTCTCCCGGTGTGATCCCCGTTGATTGTGCCCGAACCCCATGTTGCCGGTCTCCGAGGAGCCGTAGCCGTTGATGATCGTCAGCTGGGGCAATTTCTCCAGGAGTGCGCTCACGTGCTTGGGATTGGTTGCGGCACCGCCCGTTCCGATGGCATAAAGCGACGACAACTCGTAACCGGTGCGGTTGAGTTCCTCGACGAGTGGCGCCGCATAAGCGTCTCCCACCATCGTCATCATGCCGACCTTTTCGCGCTCTGCGGTCCGCCATACAAGCGGCGGGTCGAACTTGGTCCGGTCGTCGTAGAGGACCACCGGCAGTCCGGCCAGCGTCCCGGAGAACACCGTCCACAGACCGGCCGCGTGCATCAGCGGAGATACTGCGAACCATGGCGCGCCGTCGTTGCGGCGCACCCTGTCGTGGATCTCGGTCGGCGAATCGTGGTCGGCGCCCACCATCGACGACACATAGGTGTCACTCTGTCGCCACAGCACACCCTTCGGCCTGCCGGTCGTGCCGCCTGTGCAGTACATGATGACGTCGTCCGGCGACGCCGCGATGCGGCGTTCCGGATCACCCTGCGCCACAGCATCGTCCAATTGAATGGACCCAGGAATTTCCGCGCCGTTGCTGCCGTCGTCAACCGTGATCAGGAGGTCGGCGCCCAGTTCTCCGAGCACGTCGGCGAACTTCGTGCCGAGGGCGCGGTGAAAGATGACGGCCCGTGGTTTTACGTACTCCAGTAGGTCGGCGACTTCGCGCGGCGTGTAGTGGTGGTTGACGTTGACCGGTGTCGCGCGGGCCTTCAGGCAACCGACAACCATCTCGGGGTAGCGGTCGTTGTACATGATCAACGCAACGCGGTCCTGGCCGCACTCCCAGTTGTTCAGGTCGTCGCGTTCGCGGTGGACGCCGAACCCGTTGTCGGAAAGGAAGTTCGCCAGCCGGCGAGTGCGTTGCGCCATCTCACCGTAGGTGGTCCGGCGATCACCGCAGACCGTCATCGCGCGGTCGGGAATGACGTCGGCGATGGCGTCGACGACATCGCCGATGGTCCACTCAGGCACGCTCGGTGCTCCTCACGTCCACCGTGTCATGCCGAAACGTTCACGCCAAGCAGCTCGAGGGCGTTGTCCCGCATGACCTTTCGGGTGTCGACGTCGCTGAACTCCGGGAACTGCGGAATGTCGGCGGTGAATGACATCGGGTCGGCGAGCCCTTCACCGTGTGGCCAGTCCGAGCCGAACAGGATTTTGTCCACACCGATGGTCGCGGCAAGCAGCTTCACATCGTCCTCGTAGTAGGGCGCGATCCAGACGTTGTTCTGAAGCTGCTCGACCGGGTCTTCCTTGAAGTGATACGGCGCGGTGTTTGCGGCCTTCTTCAACCGCTTGATCAGGCGGTACACGAAGTAGGAGCCGTTCTCGATGCTGGCGACCTTGAGCTTCGGGTGCCGGGTGAAGACCTGGTGGACGATCATCGACGCCATCGCGTCGTGGATGGCGCGGTCGTCGAGCAGCACCTGGTCGAGCGGATCTTTCTTGCCGAATCCCTCGAACGTCGCCTTGCCACCCCACAGCGCCGCGATCGCGAGGTAACCGCTGTCGGAGAGGTGAAAGACGACCGGAACGCCCGCTTCGGCCAGCCGGGCCCACACGGGGTCGTGCAGCGGGTCGCCAAGCGACCTGGGCTTGACGACGCCGGGCACCGGTGCGGGTCGTACGCAGACGATCTTCGCTCCTCGGCCTAACACGAATTCGACTTCCTCGACGGCCTTTTCGGGGTCAGCAAGAGAGATGATAGGGGCCGAAAGGAATCGGTGGTCGGGACGATCGAAGCCCCAGTCCTCGTCCAGCCACTGGTTGAAGGCATGCACCGTCGCCATGGTCGCGTCGATGTCGTGCTTGAGCGCTTCCTCGACACCGCAGGCGAACGTCGGCAGCATGAACACGGTTTCCAGGTTCTGCCTGTCCAGGATCTTCGCCCGGGCATCGCGGTTCTGGTACTCGGGATGGTCGGCCAGCCGATCGACTTTCATCAGCGACGCGGGGTCGACACCTTCAGGAATCTCACCGCGGAACAGGAGATCGAGACAGCCCGGCTCGATGATCGGATCGAACGTCGGGTTCGGGATGAAGTGGTTGACGACGCCACCCATCACCGCGAACGTGCGCTTGCCCTCCGTCAGCATCTGCACGCCGCGGCGCTTAAACTCCTTGGGCAGGTGGCGGGTGCACGAGTCGATCGGCTCGTAGTAATGGTTGTCGACGTCTATCGCGCGGTAATCCAGCGTCATGGGGCCACCTCCAGCGGCGGGAAGTTCGGTGTGCGCTTTTCGAAGAATGCCGTGATTCCCTCGATGAAGTCGGGACGTTGCATGGAATCACCCATCAGCTTCTCAGCGTGCTCGCTGGCCTCGAACACATCGCGCATGGTGTCTGCGTACACCTGTTGCTTGATCACCGCCAGAGAACCCGGCGCGCAGTTCGCCGCGATGTCCTCCGCGTAGCCGATCGCCCTGGGCAGCAGCTCGTCGGGCGGCACGACCTCTTTGACGAGACCGAGTGCCGCTGCCTCTTCGGCAAGGAACACGCCGCCGGAAAGCAGCAGGTCCATCGCAACACCCCATCCGACGACTCGCGGAAGTATCCAGCTGATGCCGTATTCCGCGATCAGGCCGCGGCGCGCGAACGAGGTGGTGAACTTGGCGCCCGCGGCCGCGAATCGGACGTCGCACATCAGCGCCTGGGTCAGCCCGATGCCCGCGCACGCGCCGTTGATCGCGGCGATGACCGGCTTGCGCAGTGTCGCAACGAAATGCGGATGGCATTCACCGACCAGCGTGGAGATGTCGGTCTCGCCGTTGGTGTTGGCCTTCTCGATCGACGACAGGTCACCCATGTCGGCACCCGCGCAGAACGCCCGGCCTGCGCCGGTGACGACGATCGCCCGCACGTCGGCATCGGCCTCGGCCAGGTCGAGGAGTGCGTAGAACTTCGCCGCGAGGCCGCCGCCCCAACCGTTCATCCTTTCGGGACGGTTGAACGTCAGTACCGCAACCCCGCTGTCACGCAGCTCATAGAGGACCGGGTCATCAGTACTCACGGCACTTACTGTACACCTTTCGGTAGCGCCTTCCGCAACCGCTTGCGTGGTCAGCCGGAGACCAGTCCGTACCGCCGATACGCAGCGTCGATCTGCGTTCGACCCTCGGCAGGGAACGTGGCTTGCGGGGGGCGCGAATGGGGGTAGTCGCCGATGGGCAGACCGAGCACCGACGCCGCGTACTTGAACGCCCCACCCCAGTGGGTGAAGTAATCCGGCCGGCCGGGATAGCAGGTGAACCACGACGCCATGTCGCTGCCGAACTGGTCCAGTCCGGATTTCTCGGCGTAATCCATCGCCTCGATCAATCTGTCGTTCCAGACGAGTTCCCAGTACTCGGAAATGATCGGCTGCCCCGGAGTCTCGTAGAGATAGCCGGCGGTGCCGAGTTGCGCGGGGCCGACGATCCCCGCGCGCAGCCAGCCCGCCCGGTAGACGGTGAGGTCACACTCCCAGATCGTCAGATCCGGGGCGAGGTCGTGCAGCAGACGGCTGCTCGTGGGCCGGAATGCGCCCTCTTTCGTCGCACAGACGGCCGGAATCTCGGAATAGATCCGCGCACTCTCGGCGGGAGTCAAAACGTAGCCCGACGACGGCGAGTTGAACATCCCCAGCGCGATGTCGGTGCGGTCCGCGATGTAGCGGAAGAAGTTCAGCACGCCTTCGCCGCCGTGCGCTTCCATCATGGGCGTCTGGATGTAGACGATGTCGGCACCGGCCTGTTGCGCGTGCTGCGTCAGCTCGAGGCAGTCCTTGGCGGACATCGCGGCGGTGCAGGCCTGGATCACGACATCGGGATCGGCCCTGCGGCCTTCCTCGATTGCGATCTCCAGCAACAGCTTTCGCTCGCCGAGTGTCAGAGACCAGAACTCCGCGATTCCGCTTGTACACCACAGCATCGGGTGCTTGAGTTCGCCGACGCAGTAGCGCACCAGTGTGCGGTAGGCATCCCAGTCGATTTCGTCGCCGTCCCTACCACTGAACGGCGTGTAAAGGCTGTTGCCGATTCCGTGCAGACCCGCGCGTGCCCAGTCGCGCGCGTCGCGAGCTGTCGCCATGCCGCCTCCCGTCGCACCCCTTCAGACACGTCGCCCGATGCCTGCGCCCAAATGCTGCTGGAAAAGCTTACTATAGGTCTTACAGTAGTTGGGCGAAACAAGATGGAGGTGCCCCTTCGTGGCCAAGCAGGCAACCGCGGAGAAGCGTCAGCGGCGCGAACGCGGGTCCATCAATCCCGACGACATCATCAAGGGTGCATTCGAGCTCGCGGAGGACGTCGGCATCGACAATCTCAGCATGCCGTTGTTGGGCAAGCACCTCGGCGTCGGGGTGACCAGCATCTACTGGTACTTCCGCAAGAAGGACGACCTGCTCAACGCGATGACGGACCGCGCACTCAAGCAGTACGTGTTCGCGACACCCTATGTCGAGGCCAAGGATTGGCGCGAGACACTGGCCAACCACGCACGCACAATGCGAAAGACGTTCCTCGGCAACCCGATTCTCTGCGACCTGATTCTCATTCGGTCGGCGCTGAGCCCGCGCGCGGCCAAACTCGGCGTCGCCGCCGTCGAGAAGGCGATCGAAAGCCTCGCCGAGGCCGGACTGTCGCCGGAGGACGCCTTCGAGACCTACTCAGCAGTGTCGGTGCATGTGCGTGGATCGGTTGTGCTGCAGCGGCTCTACGACAAGAACCGATCGGCGGACGACGGGCCCGGCGACTTCGAGGAGACGATGGTCGTCGACCCCGCGACGGCGCCGCTGCTGGCGCAGGCGACGGCGAAGGGCCACCGCATCGGCGCCGCAGACGATTTCAATTTCGACTACGGCCTCGAGTGCATCCTCGAGCATGCCGAGCGACTGATCGAGACGACCAGCAAGTCGGCCAAGCCCGCGAAGAGGGCCGCCCGCAAACAGTGATTTCGGCGCGCTCACGTGCGCTCAGCGTCGATTAGCGCGCCGAAATCGCTAGACCTCGATGACGACGGCGCCGCCCTGCCCGCCGCCAGCGCACATCGCGGCGACACCGATGCCACCGCCGCGCCGCTGCAGTTCGTAGACGAGTGTGGTGACCATCCGCGCACCCGATGCCGCGATGGGGTGGCCGAGGCTGCAGCCGCTTCCGAAGAAGTTGACCAGCTCCTCGTCCAGCCCGTATTCGCGGCATGCCGCGATCGGCACCGAGGCGAAGGCCTCGTTGATCTCCCACAGCGCGACGTCCGACGGCTTGAGGCCTGCCCGGTCGAGCACCTTGCCGATCACCTTCACGGCGCCGAGTCCGCAGTCACGCGGCGCGACACCTGCTGCTGCCCATGCCTTCACGGTGCCCATCTTGGTCAGATTCTCCGCGGCGGCGTAATCACTGTCGACGAGGGCGACCGCGGCCGCGGCGTCGTTGGTTCCGCTGCTGTTGCCCGCGGTGATCGAGAAGCCCTCGATCTCGGGGTGAAGCACCTTCAGTCCGGCCAGCTTCTCGACGGTGGTGTCGCGGCGTGGGTGTTCGTCGACGCTGAAATCGACCACCGATCCGTCGAACTGTTGCACCTTCAGCGGGATGATCTCGTCTGTGAACTTGCCTGCGTCGATCGCGCCGATCGCGCGCTGATGCGACCGCGCGGCCCAAGCGTCCATCTCCTCGCGGGTGATGCCGACCGACTGCGCAGTGTTCCAGCCGACCGTGATCGACATGTCCTTGGCGGGCGCGTCCGGCGTCTCGACGTGCGTCGGCGGCATCCAGCGCTCCTCGAACTTCAGCTCGGGACCGGGGATGCGCCAGTTCGTCAGAGGCGTCATCGAAAGCGACTGCACCCCGCCCGCGACCAACGCACGCTCCATGCCGGAGCCGATCTGCGCGGCCGCGTTGCCGATGGCGGTCAGGCTGCCCGCGCAGTGCCGGTTCACCGACTGACCCGGGACGCCGTCCATACCGGTCGCGGTGGCCGCATAGCGGGCGAGATCGCCGCCGCCGTAGTGCGATTCGGCGACGATGATGTCGTCGAACGCGGCCGGGTCCACGCCGGACCGACGGACGACCTCGGGGAGCACCGTGGTGATCAAGGTTTCCGGGGTGGTGTTGACCAGCGTGCCCTTGAAGGACCGGCCGATCGCTGTCCTGGCAGCGCCGACGATAACGGGTGTGCCCATGTTCTTTGACCTCAGCTTTTGGCGGTAACGACTTTACAAAAATAGCAGATACTGTATTGCTATCCGTATGTGACCGCGCTCACTGCGGCTCGGGCACGTGGAAATGCTCGTCACGCAGGCGGAACGCCTCCTTGGTGCCGTGTGCCGCCCTCGTCTTGACGAAGTTGAACTCGCCGGGCGCGAACTGCAGGTTCGTCCCATACGCGTGGAACAGGTAGCTCGCCACCTCCTCGCCTTGGTAGGCCTGGCTCTGTTCGACCAGGCGGAACGCCTCCTTGGCGATGACGACGCCGTCGGCGGGCATTTTGGCCGCTTTCTCCGCCCAGTACCTGGCCCGTACCGTGACCTTGGACGGCTCGCACGTGTCGGTGAAGACACCCAGATGCTCGATGTCGCCGGCCTCGATGGTGTCGCCCGTCAACAGCATCCGACGGGCCAGCACAGGGCCGAGGCGGTGGAAGAACATGTGCAGGCTGCCCAGCGCGGGCCCGAGAAAGCGGGTGGCGGGCATACCGATCTTGGTGTCGCGGGCGATGACGGAGATATCGGTCATCAACGCCATCTCGAAACCACCGCCCAGCGCATAGCCGCTTATCTCGCCGACGGTGACCTTCGGAAAGCCCATCAAATTGTGGTAGAAGCCGAATGACTTGCGGTCGACCGTGAGCCGTCGACGCTGGCTCGGCCGACCCTTCGTGGCATCACCGCGCTCATCGCCGTACCAACCGTAGGCGTTGTTCATGTCCGCACCGGTGCTGAATACTCCGTCGACACCGCGCAGCAGCACCACGGTGATGTCGTCGTCTTCGGCGACGCGATCCAGGCAGCGTCCGACGGTTTCGCGCATCGCAGCGTCGTAGGAGTTGCGCCGCTCGGGATTGTTCAGGGTGATCGTCGCGATCCGGTTGTCCGCATCGACGTCGAACAGAACGCGGTCGTCACGTGAAGCGGTCATATCCCGGACTCCTCTAAATCAGTTTGGCTTCAATGGTTTTGCCGGTGCCGACGGCAAGGGTGGTGCGCCGGGCCGCGGCGAGATGATCTTCGGCCAGTCGTACCGCGCGTGAAGCATTGCCGTCACGGATGGCGTCCAGCAGCCGCTGATGGTCGCGCAGTGCGGCTCGCATCGTCTTGTGGTTCACGTCGTCATCGCTCCAGATCGATGACTCATGGGCCGACCAGACCAGCTCGAGCGAACCGATCAACAGAATCATCGGTTCGTTGCCGCAGCGGGACACCAGGGCTTCGTGGAACCGCCTGGCGTTCGGCACGTACACCGACACGTCGTCGAATTGTTCTGTCTGAAGATCGATTTCGGCCTGAAGATACGGCACCACCTCGGTCAGTCGATCCGCCCGCGAGGCACACATTCCAGCGCAGATCGGTTCGAGGTGCAGCAGCGCATCACTGACATCCGCGGGTGTCGAGCCTCGCGTCTGCAGCACCATGCTGATCATCTGCGCGGTCCGCACCGCCGACGGCAGGTGGACCACCGCTCCCCCGACGTTGCCGCGCCGGACCGAGATCAGGCCGTCGATCTCCAGGATGTGGATGGCCTCCCGCAGCGCGGGCGGGCTGACGCCGAACTGCTGGAAGAGGCTTTCCTGCGACGGCAGCACGTCGCCCTCTTTCAGGCGCCCGGACAGGATCTCGTCGCGCAGCCGCGACGCCACGATCTCTGCGACGCGCGGCTGCCGAATCCCCTGCAAATCCATCGGGTCAGGCCCGTCGCCTGCCGAAGTGAAATCCGGTGAGCTGCTCCGGTGAGAGCGCGAGCGTGGTGGCCTCACCGATGCACAGCACCTCGTCGTCGAGCACCAGCCGGGCCGTCGACGTCACACCCCGATCCTCCTGCGTGCGGGTGATGTCGAAAACAAGCTCGGTGAGGATGGGCGTCGGCCTGCGGAACTTCACGTTCAGCGACCGGGTCTTGCCCGACAACTCGGTGGCGCAGTTCTGGTGCTGGATCACGCAGTCGAAGAACACCGCGAGGAAACCGCCGTGCACCAGGCCAGGCGGCCCCTCGTAAACGACAGGGAAAGTGACCCGGCCCGCCGCCGTCTGCGCATCGATGCGGTCGAATTCGTATTCGGGAAAGCAGGGGTTGAACGCGCCGATGTCGAACGCGTGCGCAAGGTAGACCCGCTGGGTGTCCGCGCCGTCCTCACCGATCCGCGGGGTGGCGTCCGGTGCCACCGCACCCGCCAGTTCGCTCTCCCATTCGCCGAGCCGGTCGATCACGGCGTCGACCACGGGGTGGGGATGTTCCAGCGACAGCAACTGACCCGCGAGGCGCCGCAGCGCGCCCGCGGCGGCGACGGTCTGAGCGAGCGGCTGCTCGCCGAACCGAGCGCTGTCCCCGTCGGCCATCCCGGCTTTCCTTTCTATCTTGTATAGGATAGTAGTGGTCTACCATACTGTATGGGTATCCGTATACGGCTCGGGAAGGGACCCGACGGTGAGCCAAGAGGTCGCCTCCGCTGACGGTGTGGTGACTGTGCGACGGGACGGCCCGATCCTGCGGCTCACACTCGATCGTCCGGCCCGACGCAACTCGTTGAGTGATTCGATGGTCGACGAACTCGTCGGGGCGTTGACCGACGCCGCAGCCGACGACTCGTTGCGAGCCATCCACATTCGCGGCGAGGGCGACGACTTCTGTGCGGGCGCCGACTGGGTCGCCGCCAATTCCGGCGGACAGCGGCCACGCACCGGCGGCCTGGTCCGTCGCATCCCCCACACGTCGCACAGGCTCGTTGAGCTCATCGCCGCCATCCACCTTCCCGTGGTGTGTGCCGTGCGAGGCTGGGCGGTCGGCCTCGGCTGCAACCTGGCGCTGGCCGCCGACTTCACGGTGGCCGCTGCCGACGCGGTGTTCTGGGAGCCATTCGTGACAAGGGGCTTCAGCCCGGACTCCGGCGCGACATGGCTTCTGCCAAGGCTGGTGGGTCTGGCGCGAGCGAGGCGGATGCTGCTGCTCGGCGAGAAGGTGACGGCAGCCGACGCCGCAGACTGGGGACTGATCCACGACGCCGTCGATGCAGCAGGTCTGGACCAGGCCGCCGAGGAACTGCTGGCCCGGCTCGCCGCGTCGCCGACGGTCGCGGTCGGGCTGGCCAAGCACGCAGTTCACTACGGTCAGCACGCGACATTGCCGCAGACATTGAACCAGGAGCTGTTCAATCTTGAGCTGTCCTGCCGGACATCGGATTTCAAGGAAGGCCTGGCCGCGTTCCGGGAACGACGCACACCGGAGTTCGACGGCCGATGACCGACGAGCGACTCGACGAGGGGACCACCGATGGCCACTAAGTCCTACGACACCATCAGATACGAGGTCGATGGGCACAAGGCCACCATCACCTTGAACCGCCCCGACGCTCTGAACGCGCTCAGCCCCTTCATGATCACCGAGTTGCGCGATGCTTACGACGAGGCCGAAAACGACAACAAAGTCTGGCTTCTCATCGTCACCGGCGCTGGCCGCGCGTTCTGCACAGGCGCGGACGCGAAGCAGATCCCCGAGGACGGCAAGGTGATCAACGAGCGCCCCTATCTGTCCACCTACGACCAGTGGGAGGCGCCCCAGGAGGGCACCCCTCCGTTTCGCCGGATGGCGAAACCGGTGTTGGCGGCGATCAACGGAATCTGCTGCGGCGCGGGCCTCGACTGGGTCACCACCGGCGACATCGTCATCGCATCCGAGGCGGCCACTTTCTTCGATCCGCACGTCAGCATCGGCCTGGTCGCCGGGCGAGAGATGGTCAGGCTGGCGCGCGTCCTGCCCCGCAATGTCGCACTGCGAATGGCATTGACCGGCAAGCACGAGCGGATGGACGCGCACCGGGCGTACGAACTGGGAATGATCAGCGAAGTCGTCGCCCATGACAGCCTTCTCGAGCGGGCACACGAAATCGCCGACATGGTGAACTCGAATGCCCCGCTGGCGGTTCGGGGCACCCGGCTGGCCATTCACAAGACGCTGGACCTGCCGCTGCACGACGGCGAGATCCTTGCCGAAGCCTTCAGGGAGCGCAATCTGCACACCGAGGATTCACTGGAAGGCCCGAGGGCATTCGTGGAGAAGCGCTCACCAGTCTGGCAGTGCCGATGACCGAGAGCTTCCAAACCATCCTTCTCGACGTCGATGTCGACGACCACGTCGCCACCATCACGTTGAACCGGCCCGACGCGCTCAACGCGTTCAACCGGACCATGTGCGAGGAGATGTCGCGCGCCTGGCGCATCGTGAAGCTCGATGACGCGGTGCACGCCGTGGTTCTGCGGGCGGCCGGCGATCGGGCGTTCAGCGCGGGCCTCGACATCAAGGCGTCCTACGGACAGCCCGACAACGTGTGGAATCACGAGGATCCCGGCGAGCCGCTGAGTCCCAAATGGCAGAAGGTGTGGAAGCCCGTCGTCTGCGCCGTTCACGGTATCTGCACCGCAGGCGCGTTCTACTTCGTCAACGAGTCAGATGTCGTGATCTGCTCGCAGGACGCCACGTTCTTCGACTCGCACGTTTCGGCGGGTCTGGTCTGCGCCCTGGAGCCGATCGGACTGATGCGCCGAGTCGGTTTGGCCGAGACCCTGCGAATAGCGTTGATGGGCAACGACGAACGGGTTGGAGCCGACACCGCCCTTCGGATCGGGCTGGTGTCCGAGGTGGTCCCGCGCGAGGCGCTCTGGGCCCGCGCACACGCCATCGCGGCGACGATAGCCGCCAAGCCACCCGCGGCGACGCAGGGCACGGTGAAGGCGATCTGGGAGTCGTTGGACAAGCCCTACCGGGCCGCGCTCGAGCAGAATCTGATCTATACGCGGCTGGGAAACCCGATCGGTACCGCCGAACTCACGCAACGGGGCGGGCCGGAGAAGTCCGAGCCACGGATCCGGTGATGACCGACCACCCGTTGCGGCAGCGTATCGCCGAGGTGCTCGACATCGCCCCGCACGCGTCGGCGATCGAGTACGACGGGCAGTGGTCCACCTATGGTCAGGTCGGCGCACTGGCTCGCCGTACCGCGTCTCTGGTGGACGGCCGCGGCCAGGTCGGCATGCTGCTGCGCAACCGACCCGCCCATGTCGGCGCCTTCCTCGGCGTCCTGCTGGCAGGCGGCACGGTGGTCGTGATCAACCCGTCCCGTGGTGACGAACGAACGAGGGCCGACATCGCTGCGCTGGAACTGCCCGTGATCATCGGCGGGGCCGAGGATCTGACGGCACTGGTGGGGCCGGACTCCGGCTCGACGGTGATATCCATATCCACGCTCGCCGCCGAGCCGGAGCCGGGGGTGGCGGGCGCGGATCGCGCTGCGCCGAGACCCGGCGTAGCGGTGCGCATGTTGACCAGCGGCACCACCGGTCCGCCGAAACGGATCGATCTCACCTACGACATGCTGGCGCGCAGCGTGATGGGTCTGGCACCGGAACTGGCTCAGACACCGAAAGAAGTCCGAAGCGGTGTCGCGATCGTCAACGCACCGTTGGTGCACATCGGCGGCGTGTTCCGGGTGCTGCAATGCGTCGCAGAGGCAAGGCCGTTCGCGTTGCTGGACCGGTTCGACCTCCACGAGTGGGCGGCCGCGGTGCGTAGGCACCGACCCCGAGCGGTGTCTCTGGTGCCTACCGCACTCCGGATGGTGCTGCACTCCTCGCTGCGCCGCGAGGACCTCGACGGCGTAAGCGTCGTCACGTCGGGCACCGCGCCGCTTTCGGCGGAGGACGCCGACGCGTTCTGCGAAAAGTTCGGTATCCCCGTCCTGACATCCTATGCCGCAACCGAATTCGGCGGTGGTGTCGCAGGCTGGACACTGTCCGATCACCAGAAGTACTGGCGGGTCAAACGGGGCAGTGTGGGACGCGCCAACCCCGGCGCGCAACTCCGGGTGGTCGACGACGACGGCAACCCGCTGGGCCAAGGCTTGCCGGGGCTGCTCGAGGTGAAACCGGGACAGCTGGGGCCGTCGACGGATTGGATGCGGACCACCGACGTGGCCCGAATCGACGAAGACGGTTTCCTGTGGATCCTGGGTCGCGCCGACCAGGCGATCATCCGCGGCGGCTTCAAGGTGATGCCCGACGATGTGCGCGCTGCACTGGAGAGCCATCCCGCCGTGCAGGGCGCGGCCGTGGTCGGAAGGCCCGACGACCGTCTCGGGGAGACGCCTGTGGCAGTCGTGGAGCTGAGGGAATCCGCGACCGCCGACGCCGACGAGTTGATGCAGTTTCTGCGAAACCGGCTTGCCCGCTACGAGATTCCCACCGAGATCGCGATCGTCGACGCCATCCCCCGGACACCGTCCGGCAAGCCGGATCTGAGCGCGATCCGTGCTGGCTGAAACGCAGACCGTCGGAAGATTACTAAGACGGAAGGCGGCCTTGCGAGGCACGCATCCGCTGCTGGTCTGCGACGCCGACCGCATCAGCTACGCCGATGCCGAACGCCGGTCGGCCGACCTTGCCCGCGGCCTGATGGCCCTTGGCGCGGGTAAAGGCAGTCACGTCGGCCTGCTCTACCCGAACGGGACGGAGTGGTTGATCGCGATGCTGGCGGCGGCACGCATCGGCGCGGTGGTGGTGCCCTTCTCGACGTTTGCCACCTCATCCGAGGTGACGACCCAACTCGCGCACGCCGACATCGAGATCCTCCTCGCGACGGCGTCCTACCGCCATCACGACTATCGCGAACGGCTGGCGGCCGTCGAGCGCTCAGCCGTCCCCCTGCTGCGTCATGTACTCATCGACGCCGAGTTGCTCGACATGGCAGATGACGCATTGCTCGAGGCGATGGAGGACGACGTCGACCCATCCGACACTCTGGCAATCGTGTACACATCGGGCTCCACTGCCGCTCCGAAAGGGGTTGTGCACACCCATTCGTCCCTGCTCGAACACCAGAGGGTACTCAACGAGATTCGCAGCCTCACCGCCGACGACCGGCTGTTCTGCAATTCGCCGTTCTTCTGGATCGGCGGTATCGCGTTCGCGGTCCTGGCGACCCTGCTCGCCGGCGCCACCCTCATCTGCTCCAACGCTGTCGACTCGAGCGAAACGCTCGACCTGCTGGAAGCCGAAAAGCCGACCTTGACAAATGGTTTCGTCGCAGGAATCGTGCACCTCGCGCGTGATCGCAGCCTTCCACGACGCGATCTGTCGTCCATGCGCCGCGGCAATCTGTATCCCATCATGGCCGCCGAAGTGCGGCCTGCCGATCCAGAGCGCAGGCACACGATGCTCGGTATGACCGAGGCGGGCAGTGTCATCACGATCAGCGCCGACGAGTCCGACCAACCCGAGCATCGACGTGGGTCGTTCGGAAAGCCCGCACCTGGATTCGAGACCAAGGTCGACGACAACGGCGAGCTGTGCATCCGCGGGCCGTTCGTGATGCAGTGCTACTACAAGCGCAGCCGTGAGGAGTGCTTCGATGCCGACGGCTGGTTCCGCACCGGCGATCTGGTGCGGGTCGACCGGGATGGCTTCGTGTACTTCGTCGGTCGCCTCGGATCGATGATCAAGACCGCAGGCGCCAATGTCGCACCCGCCGAGGTCGAGCGTGCGATCGCCAAGGCAACCGGCAAGACCGCCTACGTGATCGGTATCCCCGACGCAGAGCGCGGGCAACAGGTGGCGGCCGTGATAGCCACCGATGGCGACGTCGACCTCTCGGCGCTCCGACAGGAACTGAAACGGGAGATCTCCGCCTACAAGATCCCGAGGCGGATCGTCGCCGTGGCGCCTGCACAGATACCCGTGCTGTCCAGCGGCAAGGTAGACATGAGCCGGCTCGCGACGGTGTTCGATGAATGAGTCACCCTCAACCATCGATGAACTGGTCCGGCGCCGCGCCGCCCAGTATCCGGCGAAGCCGGTGGTCATCGACCCGGTCAACCGCATCACCTTCGCCGAACTCGACCAGCACACGCACGCGACGGCCGCCGCCTTCCTGGAAGCGGGGGTGACGAAGGGCACCCGCGTCGGGCTCATCATGCCCAACGGCACCGCCTGGGTACGGACCGCAATCGCGCTCACACGTATCGGCGCGGTGCTCGTCCCGCTCAGCACCCTGCTGGCGCCGCCGGAACTCGTCGCACAACTACGGGTCGCATCTGTGCAATATCTGGTCGCGGTCGAGCAGTTCCGCGGGCACCGCTTTCTCGACGAGCTGAAGTCCGTGACTCAGTCCGCGGCGGATCTGCCTGCGCTGAGCGGTGTCTGGACACCCGACCAGCTCCCGCGACCCAGTGAAGCGACCACAGCGACCGTCGACGCCGTCGCGGCAACCGTCACCGCAGCCGACAAACTGGTCGTCATGTTCACTTCGGGCAGCAGCGGACCGCCCAAAGGTGTCGTCCACTCGCACGGCAGCGCGCTGGGGGCCGTGCAGTCCGGACTCGAGGCGCGGTGCATCGATGCCGATACCCGCCTGTATCTGCCCATGCCGTTCTTCTGGGTCGGCGGCTTCGGAAGTGGCATCCTGTCGGTGCTGCTGGCAGGAGCGACACTGGTCACCGAGGAGATTCCGCAGCCGGAAAGCACGCTTCGGCTGTTGGAGCGTGAAGGGGTGACGTTGTTCCGCGGCTGGCCCGACCAAGCGCAAGCCCTCGCCCGACAGTTGGAGGCGGTCGACGCCGACCTCTCCGCACTACGGCCCGGCAGCCTGGAGGCGCTGCTGCCGCTCGATCAGCGGGCTGCGCCGGGCGCGCGGGCCAGGCTGTTCGGCATGACGGAGGCGTTCGGCCCCTACTGCGGCTACCCCGCCGATACCGACATGCCACGATCAGCATGGGGCAGTTGCGGTAAACCGTTCGCGGGCACCGAAGTCCGCATCGTGGATCCCGACACCGGCGAATCCGTGCCTGCGGGGGCGGTCGGCATGATCCAGATCCGCGGACCGAACACACTGCGCGGCATCTGCCGTCGCAGTCGAGAAGAGGTGTTCACCGCCGACGGCTTCTACCCCACGGGCGACCTCGGACACCTCGACGACGACGGCTTCATGTTTTACCACGGCAGATCCGATGACATGTTCAAGGTCAGCGGCGCCACCGTCTATCCGAGCGAGGTCGAGCAGGCTCTGCGCGGCATTGACGGGGTCCGGAACGCATTCGTCACCGACGTGTCGGGCGCAGTGGGCGCCGTCGTGATAGCCGACGGTTCGGTCGATCGGCTCCGGGCGGAAGCGCGAAAGCTACTGAGCTCCTTCAAGGTTCCGACAGTATGGCTGCTCGTCGACTCCGATGACGCGATACCGCGGGGCGCCACCGGCAAGGTCGACATCGCGGCGCTGAAACAGATGATCAGCTGACTACACCTCGTTGTCGGAGGTGGTTGATCAGCGGCGTGGCGCCCGCGGAAAGATGTTCGGACATCGCGGCGCGGGCCTGCTCGGCGTTGCGTTTGGCCAGCGCGGCGACCACCCGCCGGTGATCTCTCATCGATCGCTTCGGCCAGCCCTCGACGACCGGAAACACCGATTCGGGTGCGTAGCGGGTGATCTGGGACATCAGCTGCGAGAGCTTGGGTGAGTCGGCGGCGACGTTGATGGCGCGATGAAACTCGTGGTTGAGTCGAACCGCCCGCTCGTGGTCATCGACGGCGTACGCAGATTCGAGCTGTGCCTGAATCGATTCCAGCTCGTGCACCTGGTCGTCGGTGATGTTCGCGGCGGCTCTGGCGGCAAGCTCTCCCCCGATGTGGGCCTGCACATCGGACACGTCGGTGATGTCGCGGCGCGTCACCGGCAGCACCACGAATCCGCGATGCAGCTTCTGGTCGAGCAGGCCTTCGGCGCGCAGTTGGAAAAGCGCCTCACGGACCGGCGTCACACTGATTCCCAGCTCGGCCGCCAACTGGTCGAGCCGTACATACTCACCCGCCGCGTAAGTCCCGTCGAAGACTCGATTGCGGACGTACCGCGCCACCGCCTCGGAAAGCTGTGGACGCGTGGCGAACTCGGGAACAGTCACATCAGATCCGGTAATCGGCGAGCAGTCGCTTGCTGATGATGTTCTTCTGGATCTCGCTGGTGCCTTCGCCGATCAATAGAAACGGGGCGTCGCGCATCAGCCGCTCGATCTCGTACTCCTTGGAGTATCCGTAGCCGCCGTGGATGCGGAAGCTCTGCTGGGTGACCTCCGAGCAGAACTCGCTGGCCAGATACTTCGCCATGCCCGCGGCGACGTCGTTGCGTTCGCCGGAATCCTTGAGTCTGGCGGCGTTGACCATCATCAGATGAGCCGCTTCGACTTTCGTTGCCATTTCGGCCAGCTGGAACGCAATGGCCTGATGCTCGGCGATCGGCTTGCCGAAGGTTTGGCGCTGCTGGGCGTACCTGACGGCCAGCTCGAATGCGCGGATGCCGACGCCGCACGCCCGTGCCGACACGTTCACCCTGCCGACCTCGATGCCGTCCATCATCTGGAAGAACCCCTGGCCGGGCGCTTCACCGAGGATGTCACCGGCCTGGGCAACGTAGCCGTCGAAGATCAGCTCCGTGGTGTCGATTCCCTTGTACCCGAGCTTGTCGATCTTGCCGGGGATCAGCAGGCCCGGCGCCACTTCCCCGAAGCCGGTTGGCTTTTCGACAAGGAAGGCCGTCAGGTTGCGGTGCGGCTTCTCGGCGCCTTCGTCGGTACGCACCAGCACCGCCACCAGTGTCGAGCTGCCACCGTTGGTGAGCCACATCTTCTGGCCGTCGATGGTGTAGGTGCCGTCGTCGTTGTGCCTGGCGCGGGTTCGGATCGCCGCGACATCGGACCCGAGTTCCGGCTCGGACATCGAGAACGCGCCACGGGTCTCCCCTGTGGCCATCCTGGGCAGGAACCGCTGCTTCTGTTCCTCTGTTCCGTGTTGACGCAGCATGTAGGCCACGATGAAGTGGGTATTGATCACCCCGGAGACGCTCATCCAGCCGCGGGCCAGCTCCTCGACGCACAGCGCGTAGGTCAGCAACGACTCGCCGAGGCCCCCGTACTCCTCCGGGATCATCAAGCCGAACAGCCCCATCTCGCGCATCTGGTCGACGATGTCCTGCGGGTAGGCGTCGGCGTGCTCGAGCTCCTGGGCGTTGGGAATGACCTCCTTGTCGACGAAGCGCCGCACGTTCGCGACGATCTCGGTCTGAAACTCCGTCAACCCCAGCGTTTGAGCGATTCTGCTCATGCGCCAACCCTTTCGAAGACGGCGGCCAGGCCCTGCCCGCCACCGATACACATGGTTTCCAGCCCATACCGGGCCCCGCGCCGACTCAGTTCTCGGGCCAACGTGGCGAGCATCCGACCGCCGGTGGCGCCAACCGGGTGACCGAGCGAAATCCCCGACCCGTGCACATTCGTCCGCTCGCGGTCGGCGTCGGTGAACCCCCACTCCCGCATCACCGCGAGCGCTTGCGCCGCGAATGCCTCGTTCAGCTCGATGAGATCGATGTCGCTCAGTTGAAGGGCCGCCCTGTCGAGCGCGACTTCGGTTGCAGGCACCGGTCCGATGCCCATGATGTCGGGCGCAACCCCGGCCGACCCCCACGAGACCAGCCGGACAAGGGGGTTCAGCCCAAGTTCGGCCGCTTTCTCCGGTGTGGTCACGATGCACATCGATGCGGCATCGTTCTGGCCGCTGGCGTTGCCCGCCGTAACGGTGGCGTCTGGATCCTCCTTGCCGAGAACGGGCTTCAGCTTGGCCAGCGATTCGACAGAAGTCTCGGCGCGGGGATGCTCGTCGGTATCGATGACCTGCTCGCCCTGGCGCGTCCGCACGGTGACCGGGATGATCTCCTCGGCGAGAATGCCGTCCTTCTCCGCGGCGACGGCTCGCTGATGCGATGCGACCGCCAGCTCGTCCTGTTCACGGCGCGCGATGCCGTACTGGCGGCGCAAATTCTCGGCGGTCTCGAGCATGCCGCCGGGCACCGGATAGCGCGCCCCGCCCGCGGTGGTTCGCCCGCGCGCCAGCCCGTCGTGCACCTTCACACCGGATCTCCCTCCACCCCAACGCATGTCCGTCGAGTAGAAGGCGACATTCGTCATGCTTTCCGCGCCGCCTGCCACGACGAGGTCGTCGCTTCCGGTGCTGACCTGCATGCAGGCCTGGATGACCGCCTGCAGACCCGACCCACAGCGCCGGTCGACCTGCATACCGGGCACGGTCACCGGCAGGCCGGCGTCCAGCGCGACCACGCGTCCGATCGCGGGCGCCTCGCTGTTCGGATAGCAGTGGCCGAGAATCACATCGTCGACCACGTCGGGCGCGATGCCGGTCCGGTCCAGCAGGCCCTTCAACGCCGTCACCCCGAGATCGACCGCTGTCAGCGATGCGAACATGCCGCCGTAGCGTCCGATCGGTGTGCGTACCGGCTCACAGATCACCGCCTCACGGGTCGTCATATGTGACGACCTCCGGTGACCTCGAGGACGGTTCCCGTCATGTACGACGACAGATCGCTCGCCAGAAACAGGGCGACCTTGGCGACTTCGGCGGGTTCGCCTGCCCGGCCCATCGGCACCTCGGCCAGCTTCTGGTCCCAAATGTGTTGCGGCATCGCCTCGGTCATCGCCGATCTGATCAGACCCGGCTGTATCGCGTTGACCCGCACCCCGAGGTGGGCCAGCTCCTTGGCGGCGGCCTTTGTCAAGCCGACGATGCCCGCCTTGGCCGCCGAGTAGTTCGTCTGGCCGACCAATCCGACCTTGCCCGAGATCGACGACATGTTCACGATCGCTCCACGATTGTTCTCGCGCATGATCGCTGCGGCGGACTTCGTCCCGTTCCAGGTGCCTTTCAGGTGCACCGCGATGACCTGATCGAATTGGTCCTCGGTCATCTTGCGAATCGTCGCGTCGCGGGTGATCCCCGCGTTGTTGACCATGATGTCGATGCCGCCGAAGTGTTCGACCGCCGCGCGGACCAACCCGTCGACCTCATCGGCCATTGTCACGTCGCAGCGGACAGCCAACGCGGCATCGGAGCCTAGCTGCTCGGCGGCGGATTCCGTCGCGGCGAGGTCGAGATCACCGAGTACCACGTGGGCGCCCTCGGCGATGAAGAGCTCGGCGATCGCATAACCCAAGCCCTGCGCACCCCCGGTGACGACCGCTGTCCGATCTGTCAGCAATGACACCTGATCACCCATCCTCACGCTCGTTCTCGGACCACGAGGGGTCCCGGCAGGTGAACATCATATTTCATATATGATTTCTCCCGCCACACGGGATCGGCGAAATAGGAGCAGCTCTGTCATGACCACCGCTGAAGTCAGCGACGAGGATTTCCGGGAAATCCTGGCCCAGACCCGTCATTTCGTTCGCAGCGCGGTCGTTCCGCGAGAACAGGAGATTCTCGCCGACGACCGGGTGCCTGACGATCTGCGTGAGCACGCCGCGAAGATGGGGCTGTTCGGCTACGCGATCCCCCAGGAGTTCGGCGGTCTCGGCCTGAACCTGGCCCAGGATGTCGAGATGGCGATGGAGCTGGGCTATACCTCGCTGGCACTGCGGTCGATGTTCGGCACGAACAACGGCATCGCGGGCCAGGTGCTCGTGGGTTTCGGCACCGATGAGCAAAAGGCGCAGTGGCTCGAGCGGTTGGCTACCGGCGAAGTGGCCTCGTTCGCGTTGACCGAGCCTGGCGCCGGATCGAATCCATCGGGTTTGCGCACCAAGGCGATTCGCGATGGCGACGCATGGATCATCAACGGAGACAAGCGTTTCATCACCAACGCCCCCATCGCCGCCCTGTTCGTCGTCTTCGCACGCACCCGGCCCGCCGACGACAACGGCTCCGGCATCGCGGTCTTCCTGGTGCCTGCGGACACGGCAGGCGTCCAGGTCGGCGTCAAGGATGCCAAGATGGGCCAGGAGGGCGCTTGGACGTCTGACGTGAGCTTCACCGACGTCCGTGTTCCCGCGGGGGCGCTGATCGGCGGCAGCGAGGACATCGGCTACCGCGCAGCGATGACGTCGCTCGCGCGCGGTCGTGTCCACATCGCCGCGCTGGCCGTCGGCATCGCCCAACGCGCCCTCGACGAATCCGTCACGTATGCCGCCACCGCGACACAGGGCGGCAAGCCGATCGGCAGCTTCCAGCTTGTTCAGGCCATGCTCGCCGACCAGCAGACCGGCGTGCTGGCCGGGCGTGCGCTCGTCCGCGACACCGCGCAACGCTGGCTCTCCGGCGAGGACCGCAGGATCGCGCCTTCCGCGGCGAAGCTGTTCTGCACCGAAATGGCAGACAAGGTCGCCGATCTCGCGGTTCAGGTGCACGGCGGTAGCGGCTACATGCGGGAGGTTCCGGTGGAGCGGATCTATCGCGACGTCCGGCTGCTGCGGTTGTACGAGGGCACCAGCGAGATACAGCGGCTGATCATCGGAGGCAACCTCGTGAAGTCGGCACAGGCATGATTTCACAGCGGCTCACCGGCAAGGTGGCGTTTGTCACCGGAGCCGCCCGAGGCCAGGGGCGTGCGCACGCCGTGCGACTCGCCGCCGAGGGTGCCGACATCATCGCGATCGACGTAGCAGGCGCGTTGCCACCGGCTGTGCCCTACCCGCCGGCCACGCCAGAAGATCTCAAGGAAACCGCACGGCTGGTGGAGGCGACAGGGCGCCAGATCCTCACGACCGCGGTGGACACCCGTGACCATGACGGGCTGAAGAGCGCGGTCGACGATGGCGTCGGAATTCTGGGTCGGCTCGACATCATTGTCGCGAACGCAGGCATCACTTCCCCGCGAGCCTGGAACGCGATCACGTCTGAGGAGTTTCGAGACGTCATGGACGTCAATGTGACCGGCACCTGGAATTCGGTGATGGCCGGCGCACAACACATCATCGACGGCGGCCGCGGTGGGTCGATCATCCTGATCAGCTCGGCTGCCGGAGTCAAGATGCAGCCGTTCATGATCCACTACACCGCCAGCAAGCACGCCGTCACCGGGATGGCTCGTGCCTTCGCCGCCGAACTCGGCAAGCATTCGATTCGCGTCAACAGCGTCCACCCCGGTCCCGTCGTCACTCCCATGGGTTCCGCCGAGATGGTGGAGGCGATGGCCAAGGCTGCCGACGCCGACGGCAATCAGGCTTTGTTGAATGTGCTCACGCCATTCCTTCCCACCTGGGTGGCACAACCCGAGGACATCGCCGATGCCGTCTGCTGGTTGGCCAGCGATGAATCCAAGCTTGTTACAGCGCAGGCAATCTCGATCGACCAGGGATCGTCGCAGTACTGAGGCCGACCGGCTAGAACACCACAGTCTGGTTGCCGTAGGAGATTACTCGGTCCTGGCAGTGCCACAGCACGGCCCGTGACAAGACCACGCGCTCGACGTCGGCGCCCAGCAGTGTCAGGTCATCGACGGAGTGCCGATGATCGACCCGAACCACGTCCTGCTCGATGATCGGGCCGTCGTCGAGTTCCTCGGTGACATAGTGCGCCGTCGCGCCCACCAGCTTCACCCCGCGCTCTTTGGCGCGCCGGTAGGGCGCCGCGCCGATGAACGCGGGAAGGAACGAATGGTGGATGTTGATCAACGGGCAGCCCACGTCCGACAGGAAGCCCGGGGTGAGGATCTGCATGTAGCGCGCCAGCACCACCAGGTCGGCGTTGCCGCGGAGCAGATCGAGTAGCCGCTCTTCGGCCTCCGCGCGATTGTCCTTCGCCGCAGGGACATGAAGGAATGGCACCCCGAAGGGTCGAACGGCGTCGGCGAGGTCGGGATGGTTGGAGATCACCATCGACACCGACATGTCCAGCTCACCGCGGCGGTTGCGCCACAGCAGGTCCAACAGGCAGTGATCCTCCTTGGACGCCAGAATCGCTACACGCTTCGGTTTGGCCGCCTCGGTCAGCCGGAAATCCATCTCGAACGGCTTGGCAACCTGGTCGGCGAATGCGCTTTCCAGCCCATCGCGGGCAGCCGTCAGCCCCGGCAGGTGGAAAATTGTGCGCTGCATGAAGGTGCCGCCGGACTGTTCGGTCGCATGCTGATCCAACGAAATAATGTTCGCACCGGACTGGGCCAAAAAACTGCTTACCGCCGCGACCAAGCCGGGGCGGTCCGTACATCGCAGCAAGAGCCGGCCGACATCTTTGGTCGTGGACATCCCCTCAACCCTCCCTAGTCGGGTCCATCTGCGCCGACCGACTTCAGGGTCTCATTCCGGCCGTCCGTCGGCGGTCCACTGCGGCGGAAAAGCTCGCCGGACGGCGGCATGATCCATCAGACACGCTCGCTGCCTAGATAGGGAGGCAACCAGCTACGGACGAGACCTAGATTTACGGCAACGTAAAGAGCCCGCGTCAGTTTCGCTCACTCGTTCGCCATCGCTGAACGACAATATCATTTATCTGGGGTTATTGACGGCGGCGATAGTAGCCGAGCAATTCCAGTTTCAAATGTCCGCAAACAACGTAGCTGACCAAGGAAATCTTTGCCGGACAAGATCGGCTCGCTAGCTGGAATAACAGTCCTCAAAAGGGCAATACTCGTTACTTAGGCATTCATATAGACCGCATGTGAATGCCTTCCCGGTAACTGCGATTATTCGACCTTTCTTATCGCCGCTGCCCAAAGGATGGGACAAACATGACCGTTCCTCAGCTGAGCATCGACCGCCAGGTTTATAACACTCCGCTCGACGAGGGAATCAGTTGGTTCGACTCCGACACCGGCTGCACGGTCGTCGTCTCGACGCCCGCCGCCGACCCCGCCCTCTGGGCCGACTTCGTCGACGGCGCAGCGCGCAGCTACCGCAGGCACGGGATCGAACAAGCGCTGGACATGAACTCTCTCACCGACGAGGCGCACACCCAGCTGTTTCACGCGGTGGTCAATGATGCCGGCGCGATCATGGGCGGAATCCGAGCCAAGGGACCGTTGGACTCGCCAGAGGAAAGCCATGCCATCGTCGAATGGGCAGACCAAGCCGGTTTGCGCTCGGTTCGCAAGATGTTGGCCGACCGGCTGCCATTTGGGGTGGTGGAGATGAAAACCGCCTGGATGTCCGACGATCCGAACCGGAGCCGCGGCATCAGCAACACGCTGGCACGCTCGCCGTTCACCACCATGGCGCTGCTGGACGCGCAGTTCGTGGTGGCTACCGCCGGCTCACACGTCCTGAACCGCTGGCGCACGTCAGGCGGTGTCGTCGCGAAGATTCCGGCGACGCCGTATCCCGATGACCGATACCGTACGAAGATGATGTGGTGGGATCGCAGCACGTTCGCCAACAACGCCGAGGCTGAGCAGGTTTCGAAGATCTTCAACGAACTTTCCGTCGTCGCGCGTCAGTGCGACCTCGCGGGTGCTCGGGCACTCGGAAGCGGCCTGTGAGCTCTGCTTTCAACGATCAGTTCCGTGCAACGCTCTTAGTCGAGGCGCAACCGCAAGACTATCGACTGCTGTCAGAGCTGAGGGCAGACTCCCGAATCGATTTCATCGACACATGGGACGAGCAGCACGAGGAACTACGCAGGCTGCGCCCGCAGCCGGACCCCGACGTCGTCGCCGAAGCCAAGCGCTGGGCCTACTACCCGTGGCGGCGAACCGTCGCCGGCGTGCTGGGACCACGCGGATTTCGCGCCGTGCGGCTCAACCGCAACCGGAATCTGATCACCGTCGAAGAACAATCGCGGCTGGCTCAACTCAGAGTGGGCGTCGTGGGTCTCAGCGTCGGCCACGCCATCGCCCACGTGGTCGCCCAGCAGGGATTGTGCGGTCAGCTGCGCCTCGCGGACTTCGATGAGCTCGAATTGTCCAACCTCAACCGCGTGCCCGCCACGGTGTTCGACCTGGGATTCAACAAGGCGCAACTGACCGCAAGGCGCATCGCCGAGCTCGATCCCTACCTGCCGGTGGAGGTTTTCGACCGGGGCATCGCCGTGGACTCCGTCGAAGCGTTCCTCGATGATGTCGACATCCTCGTGGAGGAGTGCGACTCGCTCGACGCCAAGGTTCTGGTCCGCCAGGCAGCGCGGGCACGGCGCATCCCGGTTCTGATGGCCACCGGTGACCGCGGCACCTTGGACGTGGAACGGTTCGATCTGGAACCGCAGAGGCAGATCCTGCACGGCCTGCTCGGCGACGTGGATTTCGCGGAACTTGCCGACTTGCCCAGCCAGGACAAGGTTCCCTACGCCCTGCGCATGATGGACGGCGCGGCGCTGTCACCGCGGATGGCCGCCTCTCTGGTCGAGGTCGGAACCAGCTTGTCCACGTGGCCGCAGGTGGTCGCCGAAGTTGCCCAGAGTGCCGCGCTTGTCGCCGAAGCGGTCAGGAGGATCGGTCTCGGCGAAGAATTGTCATCGGGCAGGGTGCGCATCGATCTGGCTCGCCACCTCGACGGAATCCATGACACCCCGGTATCCGACCCGGCGCACGAGCCTGCCACCGACCAGCACGGCGACCTCACGCCGAAGGACGCCGTCGGGCGGGTGGTGGCGGCGGCCGTTCGCGCACCGTCGGGCGGGAACACCCAGCCCTGGCACATATCCACGCGCGATGACGCGATCACCATCGCGCTCGCCCCCGAGTACACGTCGACGATGGACGTCGCATTCCGCGGCAGCGCTGTGGCGGTGGGAGCGGCGGTTTTCAACGCCCGGGTAGCGGCCGCCGCAGACGGCATCCTCGGACCTGTAAGTGTCGAACCGGGCGACGATTCATGTCCATTGCGGGCGGTCCTGAGCTTTGGCGATGGATCCGACCCCGACCTCGCGGCGCTGTACGAACCGATGCTCGCCAGAGAGACCAACCGCCACCACGGCAAACAGGTGTCGCCGCCCGAGGACGTCGTTGAGCGGCTCCACGCCGTGGCTCAGCGAGAAGGTGCCCGACTACGCCTGCTGACCGCACCGGCCGACATCGCAGCGGCGGCGGACATCCTGGCCGAATCCGATCGCATCCGGTACCTCACCCAGCGGCTGCACTCCGAGATGATCTCCGAAGTCCGTTTCCCCGGAGATCCGTCGCAAGACTCCGGCATCGACGTTCGAAGTTTGGAACTGGTCCCAGCCGACCTGGTGAAGCTGGATGTTCTGCGTCGCCCCGACGTGATGGCCTACCTCGATGAATGGAATGTGGGCACGGCGTTGGGCTCCGATACCAGGGAACGCGTCGTGACCAGTTCCTGTCTCGCCGTGGTGTACACGACTGGTCGGGCGTTGACGGATTACGCCCGCGGCGGTTCTGCCGTCGAAGCGGTCTGGGTCGTCGCACAGCAGCACGGGCTGGCGGTCCAACCCATCTCGCCGGTGTTTCTCTACGCTCACCACGACGGCGATCTCGAGAAGCTTTCCCCGACGCACGCGTCCGCGCTGGCACGGTCCAGAAGCGATTTCCGCGAGCTGTCAGCTATTGAGCCCGACGAAACACTTGCCCTGGTGCTCAGGTTCGCCCGTGCGCCCGCCACGTCGGTCAGGAGCCAGCGTCGAACCGCCGTTGGCAGTAGTCTCTTGGCATAACAATCGACACCGGAGCAAACGTGGCTCGTACCCTTGACGAAGTCGTAACCGCCGTCGCAACCGAACTTATGGCGGTGAACGCGGCTACCTCGGCCGCGGTGAGTGAGCGCGTGCTTGCTGACCTCGTCGGCCACTTCGGCGTCGACTTCAGCTTCTTGCGACACAACGACCACGAGCTCCACGCGACGAGGCTCATCGCCGAGTGGCCGGTTCGACCCGAGATACCCGACCCCGATCCCATCGGCCTGGTGTTCTTCGCCGACGCTGACCCCGTCTTCGCCGCCGCCGAGACCGCTAAAGAGATCCTCGTCTTCCGCCCCGAGCCCGCGACCGACGATTACCAGAAGACCATCGAAGAGGCCACCAGCATCCCGCAGACGTCGATGGCGGTGGTACCCATGCTGTCGGGCGAGGTCACGACCGGCTGCCTCGGATTCGTCAAGATCGGCGACCGCGAATGGACGCCGGCGGAGCTGAACGCCCTCAAGGCGATCGCGTCGCTGTTCGCGCAGCTGCAGGCCCGCATCGTCGCCGAGGACCAACTGCGATTTCTCGCCGAACATGACGACCTGACGGGGCTCAACAACCGTCGCGCCCTGCTTGCCCACCTCGACGAGCGATTGGCCCCTGGCGAGCCCGGCCCGGTCTCGGCCCTGTTCCTCGACCTGGACCGGCTCAAGGCCATCAACGACTACCTCGGCCATACGGCGGGCGACTGGTTCATCCGGGTCTTCTCCAAACGGTTGAGGGAAGGCGCCGAAGGACCCAGCTTGATTGCCCGCCTCGGCGGCGACGAGTTCGTCGTCGTACCGGTGGTGCCGATGAGCGCCACCGAAGCCGAGGCCCTGGCCAGCCAGCTGCAGGCCACGCTGCGCGAGCGGGTGTCCATCGACGGCGAGATGCTCACCCGCACGGTCAGCATCGGAGTCGCGCTCGGCGTGCCCGGCCGCGACACCACATCCGATCTGCTGCGCCGCGCCGACCAGGCGCTGCTGGCCGCCAAGAGCGGCGGCGGCAACAAGATCGCGGTGTTCTCCGACGACATGTCGCTCAAAGGCGAGTTTCGCAACGACATCGAGCTGCATCTTGCGAGTGCGATCGAGAACGGCGCGCTCGTCCTGCACTATCTTCCGGAAGTCGACATGCGGACCGGCGAGATTCTCGCGTTCGAGGCGCTGGTGCGCTGGCAGCACCCGACGCGCGGGCTGCTCTCGCCGAACGCCTTCATCGGAGTGGCCGAATCCATCAACTTCGCAGGTGAGCTGGGCCGATGGGTGATGCGCGCAGGCTGCGCGGAGTTCCGTAAGTGGCGGTCGAAGGGCATCGGCGAAGACGCCGTGCTGCGCCTCAACGTCTCACCGGTGCAATTGGTGACGGAGGGCTTCGTCGAAACGGTTGCGGGCATCATCGACGAGTTCGGTCTCGATGGCGGCTCAGTGTGCCTGGAGATCACCGAAAGCGTGGTCGTGCAGGACATCGAAACCACCCGGATCACCCTCGCGGGTCTCAAAGAGGTTGGCGTGCAGATCGCTATCGATGACTTCGGCACCGGCTACAGCGTGCTGTCCCACCTCAAGTCGCTGCCGGTCGACACGCTCAAGATCGACAAGAGCTTCGTTCGCGAACTGGGCACGAACCCCGGCGACCTCGCGATCGTTCGGGCCGTCATCGCGTTGGCCGAGTCATTCGGCCTGGAGCTGGTGGCCGAAGGTGTCGAGACCGAGGAGGCCGCGCTGACGTTGCTGCGGCACGGCTGTTACCGGGCTCAGGGCTTCCTGCTGTCGCGCCCCGTGGCAGGCGATGCGATGGAAGCGCTCCTTGCCCAGCGGCGGATCCCATTGCCGTTTTCCGCAGCGCCAGTGCGCTGACCGCCGTTTTCGAACGTTAGCCGTCCAAACGACGTTTACCACCCTTCGTTGATCCAGCTATTGCTGATTCAATAGCCGACACTGCATGGCGGTGACGAAAAGCCATCCTAAGTCGGTAATTGCAGCTGCAATAAATTGCTAATGCGATTTAGGCAACAATTAGTGTAAGTGCCTCGGTAATGCCACCCCTTTGCCGACGAAACCCGTGGCGTGACGGCTCACCAATCCGGCGGCGCCGCTCCCCTACCGAACCCCCACGTCACCTGGCCGAGCCTCGGCCTGTCCTCAGCCCGGCCTTCGCGACGGCGGAAGTGCAGCGCCAGCAGGGGTGTCGGGTCGACACCTTCGAAGAGGCTCAGGCACGGCGCCCGGTATCCGCAGGCCAGGCAGTGCGGGCCGGGGCTCGGATAGATCGTCGGTGCACCGGTCATCTCGATCGCCTCGGTCGCCATCAACGTGCCGATGGCGGCGATCTCATCACGGCTGCGCCGAATCCGAGTACGCCGCACCATCCCCGCGGTGCGCTGCTGGACGCGATCGCCGGCCGTCCGAGAGTCGCCGACCGCTGTTCGCACGTGCTGCGGGATCGACCGGCCGCCACCGCTGGGTTCGTGCTGGGCCACTCTGCCGACGCTGCCGGCCTGCTCGTCTCCGACGGGTTCCGGAAAGTCGTCAAGACGGATTTCGTTGTGGATCGTGCCCGCAATCTGCATGCCGATGTAGTCCTGCTCCCACGCCCAGCAGGCGGCGATGGCGTCTTCGTCGATCAGCATCTCGTCGACGGACCGCCACTCGTCGACGATCTGGTGCCGCACCACCCAGTACTCGTCGGCCGCGTCCACGGCCAGCAGGTCGACCCGGCACGCGTACGTGACTCCCGATCGGTCCTCGGTCAGCAGGCCCGTTTCGCGATCGGTCGGGTCGCGAACCAGGGCCGTCACATCATGCTGGATCTTGACAGGAGCGATGTCGTCGATAGTCGTCGCGCAGGCGTCATAACGGTCGACCAGTGTCGTGGCACGCTCGAGATCCCCGGCCGGCACATCCCCCAATGACCGCCGAATCGCCTTGTGCACGAGCGACTGTTTGAGCTCGTGTTGCCAGTCCCACGTCCCCGGGTAGTAGTAGACGGCCAACGCGTCGGTGAATGCCGATGCCAGCGTCGACGCCTCGTGCGGCTGCACGGGCTCGAGGTCGTCGCGGTTGGGCGAGGCGAAGTCCCACTGCCTGCGGCAGCGCTTGAACCATGTCCGGTCCTGGGGTGTGATCCGATAGTCCACAGCCATCCCTCGCCGGATTCAGAATAGACCCGCAACGGCGCGATTCCGCTCTGTGCAATTACCCGCAGTTGAGTAACTAGGTTTACTATGTGGCAACCGAGCAGAGGGGAACCCATGGACCTGCATTGGTCGGAGGCCGACTCCGCATTTCGCGACGACGTACGCAGCTTCCTCGATGAGAAGCTGACACCGGATCTGCGCACGGCGGGCCGGCTCATGACGAGCGTCTATGCCGACCATGATGCGAGCACCCAGTGGCAACGCATCCTGCACGAACGCGGCTGGGCCGCCCCGGCATGGCCCACCGAGTACGGCGGCTGCGACTGGAGCCTCACCCAGCACTACATCTTCAGCAGAGAGTCGACGCTTGCCGGCGCACCCTCCCTGTCTCCGATGGGAATCCGCATGGTGGCGCACGCCATCATCGCCTTCGGCACCGACGAGCAGAAGGACTTCTTCCTGCCCCGGATTCTGACCGGCGAAGTGTTCTTCTGTCAGGGCTACTCCGAGCCCGAGGCCGGATCGGACCTGGCATCGCTGTCGATGGCGGCGGTCGACGACGGCGACGACCTGGTGTGCACGGGAAGCAAGATCTGGACCACACACGCCCGCGAGGCCAACTGGATGTTCGGCCTCGTGCGGACTTCACGGGGCGGCAAGAAGCAGCAGGGCATCACGTTCGTCCTGATCGACATGACCTCACCGGGTATCCAGATCCGCCCGCTGGTGATGACCTCGGGCGAGGAGATACAGAATCAGGTCTTCTTCGACGAGGTTCGAGTGCCGAAGTCCAATGTGCTCGGCAAGGTGGATGACGGCTGGACGGTCGCCAAGTACCTGCTGGAATTCGAGCGTGGCGGCGGCGCGTCCTCGCCCGCGCTGCAGGTGATGGCCGAGGAGATCTCGACCGCAGCCGCCGACATGCCCGGCCCCGACGGCGGACGCCTGATCGACGATCCGGCGTTCGCGCGCAAGTTGGCCGACGCGCGGATCCGCACGGAAGTGCTCGAGATCCTCGAGTACCGGGTGCTCGCGGCGGTGTCCGAGGGCAAGAACCCCGGCACGGCGTCTTCGATGCTCAAAGTGGTGGCCACCGAGCTCAGCCAGACGCTAACCGAGTTGGCGATGGAAGCGGCGGGTCCGCGCGGTCGCGCATATCAACCCCACGCGACCCGCCCCGGTGGCCCGGTCACCCAATTCGAACCGCCGCCTGACGGGTACGTCAGCGGCGAGCCGTGGCAGGCGGTCGCGCCACTGCGCTACTTCAACGACCGCGCAGGCTCGATCTACGCCGGCAGCAACGAGATTCAGCGAAATATTCTCGCCAAGGCGGGATTGGGGCTGTAGATGGACTTCAACCTGAGCAAGGAACAAGAGTTGCTCCGTGACGGCCTGACGAAGTTCCTGTCCACCCGTTACGACCTCGAGAAGAGCCGGACCGCGGCCAAAACCGGTGCCGGATGGCAGCCCGACATCTGGCGGGCATTCGCCGACGAGCTCGGAATACTCGGCGCCACCCTGCCCGAGGACGTGGGCGGAATCGACGGCGGGCCAGTCGAACTCATGGTGATCACCGAGGCGCTCGGTCGTGCGCTGGTTGTGGAACCCTACGTCGACACCGTGGTGGTCGCCGGTGGACTTCTTCAGCGGGCGGGCGGCGAGCAGGCCACGTCGCTGCTGGAGAGGGTCGTGTCCGGCACCGCCATCGTCGCGTTGGCCGCAGGCGAGGCCGAGTCCGGCGACCACTGGCAAGACGCCGCGACCACCGCGGAGCGCGAGGACGACGGTTGGATACTCAACGGCCGCAAGAGCGTAGCGATGTCAGCTCCCTTGGCCACGCATCTGTTGATCACCGCGAAGACATCGGCGGGCCTATCTCTGTTTCTCGTCGACCTCGAGTCGGCGGGTGGCGGCCTGTCTCTGACCGGCTATCGCACAATCGACGATCGCCGCGCCGCGGATCTGGTCCTCGACGGTCTCCGACTGCCCGCCGACGCACTGCTCGGAGAGGACGGGCAGGCGTGGCCGTCACTGGACACGGCGCGCGACGAAGGTGCAACCGCGATCTGTTCAGAAGCCGTCGGGTGCATGCGAAAGGTGTTGGCGGACACCGTCGAGTACAGCAAGCAGCGCCAACAGTTCGGCGTGCCGATCGGCAGTTTCCAGGTGCTGCAGCACCGGATGGTCGATATGCACATCGAGCTGGAACAGGCCAGCGCGGCCGTGCTACTCGCCGTGCTGCACCTCACCGACGACGCTGCCGTGCGGGCACGGTCGGTGTCGGCCGCGAAGGCGACTGTCGGCCGCGCAGCCCGCTTCATCGGGCAGCAGGCAGTGCAGTTGCACGGGGGGATGGGCATGACCGAGGAACTGGCGATCGGTCACTACTTCAAGCGACTGACGGCGATGCAGTTCGAATACGGCACCACCGATCACCACATCGGCCGGTACGCCGCGTTGTCGGCGCCGAAGGGCTGAGTCAACGCACCTGCATGGCAATGCCTTCGGTGACTGCCAACAGCTGTTCGTAGCTCAGCGGCATAACCGAATCGGGTGTGCCTGCCGCGGTCCACACCACCGGATAGCGGGCCAACGTCTCGTCGACGACGGTGCGCAGCCTATTCGGATGTCCGGCCGGAGCAACACCGCCGATGGCCTGGTCGGTGGCTGTCCGCACGAACTGGGGACTCGCCTTGTTGATGGATGTGGCGTCGAGCAGGCGCGCCAACAGATCGGTGTCCACGCGATGCGCCCCGCTGGCCATCACCAGTAGCGGCTGGTTATCGCACTCGAACACGAGGCTGTTGGCGATCGCGCCGACCTCACAGCCCAGCTGTTCTGCCGCGGCGGCCGCCGTCTTGGCATCGGCGTCGAGAATCTTTATGTCCGGCTCGATGCCGATCGCCGACAGCGCGGCCGCAACCCGGGCGTTTCGTGGCTTCACGCCGATCATTGTCGCCGCCCCGCTCAGGACCGTCGGGGCCGCCTCGTAATGTGTGCGACGTGAGCTCGCGCGGATGGCTGCTGTTCATCGCGATGAGCATCATCTGGGGCATTCCGTACCTGATGATCAAGGTTGCCGTGGAGGGCGTGTCGGTTCCGGTCCTCGTGTTCGCGAGGACCGCTGTCGGTGCGGCGGTGCTGCTTCCGCTTGCGCTGTCGAGCGGCATTCCGGCGATGGTTCGCCAACACTGGAAGGCGTTGCTCGGCTTCTCGTTCTTCGAGATCATCGCCGCCTGGTTTCTCCTATCGGACGCCGAACGCCATCTGACGAGTTCGATGACCGGGCTACTGATCGCCGCATCACCGATCATCGCGGCGATCCTCGACCGCTTCACCGGCGGCGAGCAGCGGCTCGGACCCCGGCGGGTAGTGGGTCTGGGTACCGGGCTGGCCGGCGTGGCCGTGCTCGCGGGGCCACACCTCACCGGCGGAACCGCCTGGCCGGTCATCGAGGTGCTCATGGTGGCCACCTGCTACGCCATCGCCCCGCTGATCGCCGCGCGACATCTCGCCGATGTGCCTGCGCTGCCGATGACCGCCACCTGTCTGGGGTTCGCCGCTCTGGTTTACGCCGCCCCTGCCGCGGCCACCTGGCCGACCGAAATGCCGTCGTCGCGAGTCCTTTTGGCGCTGGGTGGATTGGCGGTCATCTGCACAGCCCTCGCCTTCATCGTTTTCTTCGCCCTCATCCGCGAAATCGGCGCCGCACGCGCACTGGTCTTCACGTACGTGAACCCCGCGGTCGCCCTGCTGGCCGGGGTGGTCGTGCTCAACGAACCGCTCACCGCGTGGAACGTGGCTGCCCTGATTTTGATTCTCGCCGGCTGCGTGCTGGCTACGCATCGGCCGGACGAACCGCTCCCAGATCCGCAGTGCGACGAGCATCTCGCCAGGTAGCCGGAATCGCCAGGGCAAGTACAGGCAGAACCGCTCGCTTGCATTAGCGTGGTTATGTGGAGTTCGCCGGGCACGATGGTTCGCGCCTTCTTGATGTCCACGCACCAGTCGACGCGGAAACACAGCGCACGATGCTGCGTCACATGCTGATCGCCAGGGGCATCGACGAGGAGGCGGGGCTGCTGGAGAACCAGGGCGCGCTCGACCTATGGCTGTCGTGCCGAGGCCAGGAGGCGGCGCAGGTCGGTTCGGCGATGGCGGTCGGCGACGAAGCGGTGATCTTCCCCAGCTATCGGGAACACGCGGTGGCCGTCGTGCGCGGCATTGACGCGGTCTCGTTAGCGGCACAGTGGGCTGGCCGGACGTTCTGCGGCTGGAATCCCCGCGTGCACCGATTCTTTCCCTACACGTTGGTCCTGGCGGCGCAGACTCTGCACGCAGTCGGATACGCCATCGGACAGCGACTGCAGAACATCACCGAGAATGTTGTCGCCTACGTCGGCGACGGAGCCACCAGCGAAGGCGACATGTCCGAGGCGCTGAACCTCGCTGCGGTCGAGTCGGCCCCGGTGTTGTTCATCTGTCAGAACAACGGGTGGGCGATCTCCAAGCCGAGCCACGAGCAGATGCGGACCTCGATCGCCAATCGCGCCAACGGATTCGGCGTACGGTCCTGGTCGATCTCGGCCGACGACCCCGATAGCACCTACCTCGCGTGCCTCGAAGCGAGGCGCTACGTCGAAACGTCGGCGTCGCCCGGCCTCATCGAACTGCGGACCACCCGCATCGGGGGACACACCACGACCGATCCCCATGCCAGCTATCGCGAACCCGACGAACTCTCCGCGGCGATCGCAAACGACCCTGTCGTGAAGTACCGCGACACCTTGGTCGCCCTCGGCGTCATCGACAACGAATGGCTCGACGCTGTCGACACCGAAGTTGCCACGGCACGACAGGGACTGATAGAGGCCTTCGCCTCGTGATCGATCCCAAGCCGATGTGCCTGGCCGAATCGCTCAACGGCGCGCTGCGAGAACTGATGGACGGCGACGACTCCATCGTCCTCGTCGGTCAGGACATCGGCCGTCTCGGCGGCGTCTTCCGGGTGACGAAAGGTCTTCAGGAACGCTTCGGAGCCGGTCGAGTCCGCGACGCGATCCTGGCGGAGTCCTCCATCGTCGGGCAGGCGATCGGCATGTCACTCAGCGGCCTGAAACCGGTATGCGAGATCCAGTTCGAGGGTTTCATCTATCCGGGGATGAACCAGATCATCACGCAGGCAGCGAAGATGACCGCCCGCTGGAATGACGACATCGCGCTCAACCTCGTCATCCGGGTGCCCGTCGGAGGAGGCATCCGCGCTGTCGAGCATCACAGCGAATCGAACGAGGCCTACTTCGCGCACACACCCGGCCTGCATGTCGCCTTCCCGTCGTCTCCAACCGACGCCGCCGCGATGCTCAAGTACTCGACCTCCGTGGGCTCGCCGGTCATCTTTTTTGAGCCGAAACGTCTGTACTGGAAGCGAAGACAACAACCGCGTGAGCTCGTCGAGCCGGCTACGCCCCTGAGCGCACGCATCGTCCGACGCGGGTCCGATATCACCGTCGTCGGCTTCGGCGCCATCCTCGAGGACGTCCTCGCGGCAGCGGATCGGGTTGCGTCCAGAACCGATGTCGAGGTGGTGGATCTGCGCTGGGTCGCCCCGATGGACGTCGACACTGTGCTTGACTCGGTTGCCCGCACCGGTCGTCTGCTGGTGGTGCACGAAGCGGTCGGATTCTCCGGCCTCGGGGCAGAAGTGGTCGCGACTGTGGCCGAACACGGCTCTCATCATTTGAAAGGGCCGATGCGGCGGCTGGGCGCGCCGCGCCGGGTTTACCCGCCCGCTGACTACGAAAAGCATTACCTGACAAGTGTTCCCGAGATTGCCAGCACGATCGAGGAGATGTGCGCGTGAGCGACTCCATCGACATCCTGGTCCCGGAGTTCGGACACGGGCTGACGGAGGCCCTTGTCATCGAATGGCTGGTGTCGGTCGGGGACGCCGTCGAACGCGGTGATGTGATCGCGGTGCTGGAAACCGACAAGAGCAGTGTCGATCTGCTGGCCGAGAGGCCGGGCACCATCATGGAGATCGTTGCTCCCGCACGGTCGATCACCACTTCGGGTGCTGTCCTGTACAAGCTCGACGAGAGACGATGAAAGGCGAAACGCAATGGCGTCCACAGACGAGCGGATGAACTCGGTGATGCTGACGATCATCCGGCGGCGAACTCCCTCGGCGGATGTCGCGGACTTCGACAAGCAGATCTACGACCTCGACATGGACTCTCTCGATGTCGTGGACCTCAGCCAGGCGCTCGAGAAAGAGTTCGGCGTCGAGGCCGACCTGGAGCGAGTCGCCGACTGCCTGACGCCCTCGGAAATCGGTTCCTACTTCCAAGAACTGATCGGCTCGCCGTGACCGGGGGAATCGTCGATATCGCCACGGCGACCCCCGGAGAGCACATTGACAACAGCTATTTCGATTCGATCGGCCTGACGGACGAGTGGATTCGGCGACGCACGGGGGTGGGTGCGCGGTGGTGGATGGACCCCGACGCGTTGCTCGAAGATGTCGGTGCGCTGGTGTGTGCGCCATTGGTCGCCCGCCACCGCGATCGCGTGAACATCAGCGCGCTGATCGTCGTCAGCTGCTCCACCGGCGGCAAGGTTCCCGGTATCGCGCAGCGGGTCGCACAGCAATCGGGTCTGGCGACCGAGATCTTGGCTTTCGACGTGAATGCGGCCTGCAGCGGGTTCGTCTACGGCGTGATCTCCGGCCTGTCACTCTGCTCCCCAGGAGGCGCGGTCATCGTGTGTGCGGTCGAAGCGATGTCTCGACTGATCGACAAAACCGACCGCAACACCGGCCCCCTGTTCGGCGACGGCGCGGGCGCAGTGCTGATCGAGTCGCGCCCGGATTTTCGTGAGCACCGATGGCACGCAGGCAGCGGCGGCGACCGGGTCGATCTCATGCGGGGCGAGATCGGCGGCGGCATACAGCTGGATGGAATGCAGGTGTACGACCGGGCGGTGCGGACGATGACCGACACCGTGAATCGACTGCACGACAACGATGTTGAGCCCACCGTTGTCATCGGACACCAGGCCAACTCACGGATCCTGCAGAAGATTCGCGCCGAGGTTGACCTGGGCGACGTGGAATTCGTCGACTCCGTCGAGGAGTTCGGCAACACTTCTGCGGCCTCGATACCGTTGGCGCTGGGAACCTGTGTCGCCAAGCAGTCGATACCGGCGACCGGTCGGATGACCCTGGTCGCGTACGGCGCCGGTGAGGCGTGGGGCGGAGTGTCGGTCGACTACGAGCTCGCCGACGCCATCGCCCGCCGCGGGTCGTGAGCAAGGTCGTCCTGGTCACCGGGGCGTCTCGCGGCGTCGGAGCCGAGGTCGCCGCACAGCTCGCAGATCCACACCATCACGTTGTGGTGAACTTCCGGGAGAAGGCCAACCGTGCGGACGCCGTCGTCGCCGCGGTTCGATCGGCGGGCGGTGAGGCCAGCGCCATCCAAACCGACATCTCCGACAAGCAGGCCGTCGTTGCCATGCTCGATGAGATCGCTGAGCGGCTCGACGGCCTGGATGTATTGGTGCTCAACGCATCCGGCGGTTTGGAGCCAGGTGCTGACGTGAGCTATCCGATGCGGCTCAACCGTGACGCGCAGGTGCGGCTGGCTCGGCTGGCGCTTCCCTTGATGGGCACCGGCGGCCGGATCATCTTCGTCACCAGCCATCTGGCGCACTTTCACGGTCGCAAACCGGTTCCCACCGACTACCTCCCGATCGCCGCCAGCAAGCAGGCGGGCGAAAAGGCGTTGTGCGGCATGCGGCAAGACTTCGAGGCGGCAGGCGTCACGTTCGTCGTGGTGTCCGGCGACATGATCGAGGGAAGCACCATGGTGCGTCTGTTCGAGCGGCGCGATCCCGAGGCGGTGGCGGCGCGCCGCGCTGCTGGCTACGGACTGCCGACCACGGCGGAGTTCGCCGCCGCCATCGTCCGCGCCATCCACGAGCCCCACCGGACCGGTGACACGGTCTACGTCGGCGGTGCGGACTACCTGTCCTAGCGGCGAAGGAAGCGATCACGAGCACGACGGAAATCGTCATATTCGACGGATTCGACGAGCTCGACGTCGTCGCACCGTTCGAAATACTGGTGTCGGCGGGCTATCCGGTCGCGCTCGTCACCATGGAGCCCTGTCAATCCGTCACCGGCAGACACGGGATGCGGCTGACATCGGGCGGCGTGCTCGGAGTCCGCCCTGACCTTCTCATCGTCTCCGGCGGCGGGTGGGCCTCCACGGTGCCCGACAGCGCGTGGGGCGAAGTCCGTCGAGGCGTCATTCCGGCGGCGATCGCCGACCGGCACGCAAGGGGTAGCCGCATTGCCGGTGTCTGCACCGGGGCCATGCTGATCGCCGCGAGCGGCATCCTGCGCGGCAGGCCGGCGGTCACCCACCGGTCAGCACTGAACGACCTCGCCGACTTCGGGGTGGACGTTCGGCCAGCAGCCCGTGTCGTCGACGACGATGACGTGCTCACCAGCGGAGGCGTCACATCGGGTATCGACCTCGCGCTCCGCCTGATAGAGGTGGATCGGGGACGTGACGCCGCGCTGAAAGAGGCGGCACGGATCGAGCACGATTTTCGCGGGCCCATTCTCGTGAAGGGCTCCACCTGAGTTCGATGTAGCCGCGCCGCACTTGTCTCTGGATCGGCGACGCGTGACGATGTGGCGATGCCGCCTGTCAAACGCGTCCTCGTTCTCGGGTCCGGTTTCGCCGGGCTGTGGGCCGCCCTCGGCGCTGCAAGGCGGCTGGACGAACTGGGTGCCGCGCAAGGCGCCGTCGATATCACCGTCATCAGCTCGCAGCCGTATCACGACATCCGGGTCCGCAACTACGAGGCCGACCTCACACCATGCCGAATCCCGTTGCAGGAGCTGCTCGATCCGGCGGGCGTCGGCCACATCACCGCCGACGTGACCGGAATCGACGCTTCGGGCGCCACCGTGAAAACGGCCGACGGCGCAGTCCATGACTACGACCGCTTGGTGCTCGCGGTGGGCAGCAGGGTGGCCAAACCGGACCTTCCCGGGCTGGCCGAGTTCGGTTACGACGTCGACACCTACGACGGCGCGATGAAGCTGCAGGCGCACATCCGCAGCCTCGATGCCACTGATCCGGCCTCAGCGACCGCTGTTGTGGTGGGCGCCGGGTTGACCGGCATCGAAACGGCGTGTGAGCTGCCGCAGATGCTGGCCGACGTGCTGGGCGTCGCCGGGGTGACACCGCGAGTGATTCTGGTCGACCACAATCCGCTCGTCGGCTCGGACATGGGTGATTCAGCTCGGCCGGTGATCGAGGAGGCGTTGGCCGACAACAAGGTCGACACCATGACCGGAGAAGGTGTCGTCGCCGTCGATGAGCGAAGCGTCACTTTGTCGTCCGGTGAGGTGATACCGGCCGCGACGCTGGTGTGGTGCGCCGGGATGCGAGCCAACCGGTTGACTGCGCAGTTCGGTGTGCCGCTCGATCGACTCGGCCGACTGGCGGTTGACGACTATCTGCGAGTCGAGGGCGTCGACGACGTCTTCGCTGCCGGCGATGCGGCCGTGGCGAGAATGGACGACGAACACCTCTCGGTGATGTCGTGTCAGCACGGCCGACCGATGGGCCGCTACGCCGGATTCAACGTGGTCAGTGACCTGCTGGGAGCTCCCATGCTGTCGTTGCGCATCCCCTGGTACGTCACGATTCTCGATCTCGGCCCGGCGGGCGCGGTGTACACGGAGGGCTGGGACCGCAAGGTCGTCAGTCGCGGCGATGTGGCCAAGGCGACCAAACGGGTTATCAATGGCGAACGCATCTATCCCCCGCTCAC
>NZ_JAVHWK010000179.1:0-54299 GCF_032159775.1 Mycobacterium sp. | reverse complement strand
ACTCGCGGCGGCCCGTCGAGCACCGTTCCGATCACTCGCCATCCCCGCGGCGGTGTGCCGGAAAACGTCGCGACCAGCGCGTGGTCTTCCCCGCCGCCGAGCACCCAGGTCCACGCGTCGACGTCTGCGACCACGGCGGTTTCGGCCAGGGCATCACGATCGACCGCCAGGTCGGCGGTCGACACGTTGATTGCGACTCCGGACGCATCCGCGATGTGGCCAAGGTCGGCCAACAGCCCATCGGAGACATCGGTCATCGCCGTCGCGCCACCGTCGGCGGCGACGCGACCCGCACCGTACGGCGGTTCCGGAACGAGATGCGCGGCCCGCAGGGCGGCGAAGCCCTCGAAGTTGTTGTGCCACAAGTGATATCCGGCAGCTGACCGACCGAGACTGCCCGCGAGTGCCAGTGTGTCACCCACCCGCGCTCCAGAGCGCAGCACCGGTGCGCGTCCGGCCAGGTCACCGAGGACCGTTACCGAGATCACCCACTGCGGAGCGCTGACCAGATCTCCGCCGACGACCCCGGCGCCGAACCTGCGCGCCTCCTGCCACATACCGTCGGCGAGTTCCAGCACCTGGGCGGCCGACGTGCCCCCCGGTGCACCGAACGCCACGACGAATGCGGTTGCCGCGGCCCCCATCGCCTCGATGTCGGCGGCATTCTGGGCGATCGCCTTGCGGCCGACCTCGCGAGGCGTCGACCAGTCCAGCCGGAAGTGCCTGCCCTCCACCAGCATGTCGGTGGACACCACCGTCCTGCCGTCGCTCGCGGTCACCACGGCGGCGTCGTCGCCCGGACCCACGGCGACGACGGCGGGCTGATCCCGGTCGGCGATCAGCCGGTCGATGACGGCGAACTCCCCCAGCCCAGCCAGGCTGTCTGCGGGCTCGTCGCTGGCCATGGCACCCTCCTGCCCCTCATTCGTGCGCTGAACCCCGGGCAATCCTGCGGTACTTTTGGACCCTGCGGCGTGGAGTCTATGCAGCGGAACGGAGGACACACCGGGTGGTTGAGGCTTTCATGCTGATCCAGACCGATGTCGGCCGCGCCGAGGTCGTCGCCAAACAGCTGGCCGAGCTCGCCGGTGTGCGCTCCGCCGAGTACGTCACCGGACCGTACGACGTCGTGGCGCGCATCGGAGCCGACACGATGAGCGACCTGCAGGACACGGTCGTGCCGAACGTCCAGCAGGTCGCGGGCATCACCCGCACGCTGACCTGCCCCATCGCCGACGGACCTCGCCCCTAAAGTTGGCCTCGTGGCATCCACGACCGACGACGACGACGGCGACGGTCCGCCGCGCTCCTTGCTCATCGCCGCGGTCGGGCTTGCCGTCGCCGCGATCGTCACGGTGCTGGCGATAGCGGCAGTCCGGCAACTGCCTGAGCAGTTGCAGCCGGTCCCCGTCGCGACGGTGCCCGCGCCGAAATCGGCAAGCCCCGAATGCACCGCGTTGTTGGCCGCGCTGCCCGATCAGCTGGGTGACTACCGGCGCGCCGTGGTGGACACCACGAACACGGGCGTCGCGGCGTGGCAGAACTCACCCGATGCCGACCCAGTCATCCTGCGCTGCGGGCTGGACCGGCCCGCCGAATTCGTCGTCGGCGCGCCGCTCCAAGTCGTCGACGCCGTGCAATGGTTCGAGCTGACCGAGGCGGACAGGAGCACCTGGTTCGCCGTGGATCGCCCGGTATATATAGCACTTACGCTGCCCAGCGGGTCGGGCCCGACACCGATCCAGGAGATCTCGGAGGCGATAGCGAAGGCGATGCCCGCCAAGCCGCTCGACCCCGGGGCCCCTCGCTAGCGCAGCCCGGTTCCCCTGGCCAGCGCGGTGTCCACCATCGCGGCAAGCAGGGTCGGGTAATCCACGCCGCTGGCCGCCCACATCCTCGGGTACATCGAGATCGTGGTGAACCCGGGCATGGTGTTGATCTCGTTGACCACCGGGCCGTCGTCGGTCAGGAAGAAGTCGACACGCGCCAGACCCTGGCAGTCGATCGCACGGAACGCCCGGATGGCCAGCCTGCGGACCTCGTCGGCGACCTCGTCGTCGACCTTGGCGGGCACGTCCAATTCGGCGGCGTCCTCGAGGTACTTGGTGGCGAAGTCGTAGAACGCGTCCTCCCGGCCGCGAACGCCTGCCACCCGGATCTCACCGACGGTGCTCGCCGCGACCCTGCCGTCGGGGAATTCCAGGACGCCGCATTCGAGTTCGCGCCCCGGCACCGCCGCCTCGACGATCACCTTGGGGTCGTGTTTACGCGCGTCTTCGATGGCGGCGCTCAGCTGATCCCACGCCGTGACCCGGCTGACGCCGATCGACGAGCCGCCGCGCGCGGGTTTGACGAACACGGGAAGGCCGAGCCGGTTGCGCTCCGAGCGCTCGAGTGTCGCCTGGTGAGGTCGAAGCACCACATGGTCGCCGATGGGCAGGCCGTCGGCGACGAGCAGCTTCTTGGTGAACTCCTTGTCCATACCCGCCGCACTGGCCAGTACGCCCGCCCCGACGTACGGCACACCTGCCAGTTCGAGCAGGCCCTGGATGGTGCCGTCCTCGCCGTAGGGTCCGTGCAACACCGGAAACACCACGTCGACCGAGGCAAGTAGCTCCCCGGCGGCGCCCTGACCGAGCGACAGCAGCTGACCGCCGCGACCGGGGTCAGCAGGCAGAGCCAGTGCGGTTCCCGACGCTCCGCTGACTTCCGGTAGCCGTCCATCGGCGATGGCCAGGGTGTCCGGGTCGGCGTTCGTCATCACCCACGAGCCGCCGGGCGTAATGCCGACCGCCACCACCTCGAAGCGCTCTGGATCGAGGTGGCGCAGGATGCTTCCTGCGGAAACACAGGAGATCGCGTGCTCGGAGCTGCGTCCGCCGTAGACAACGGCAACACGGACGCGACCGGCGGAGCCGGCTCGGTGGCGGGCAGTCACAACCTAGAGAGGCTACCGCCCCGTTCGGAAGTCGCACGATCTACCGTTGCGACCTGCACTTTCACCCCAACGCGCGGTCGATGTCGGCGATCAGGTCGTCGGTGTCCTCGATGCCCGCGGAGATGCGGGCGAAGCCCTCGCCGACCGGGTCGCCCCAACGCGCCCTGCGATCCACCGAGCTGTGGATGCCGCCGAAACTGGTCGAGGAGACGAGCAGGTCGCTGTTGCGCACCAGACGATGGACTGCTTCTGCGTTTTCCAGTTCGATCGACACAATACCGCCGAAGCGCTTCATCTGCCTTTTGGCGACCTCGTGCGAAGGGTCGTCGGTCAGGCCCGGATACCGCACGGATCGCACGGCCGGATGCGCGCGCAGCGTCAGCGCCAACGCGAGCGCGTTCTGGCACTGGCGCTCGTACCGAAGACCCACGGTGGCGATGCTGCGCAAGATCAGCCAGGCCTCGAATACACCGAGGATCGGGCCCGCGATTCGACGCTCCTGCTCGATCGCCGCCATCTGGTCGATGTGAGATCCGGCCACGTACCCCGCGAGCAGGTCGTGGTGACCCGACAGCGCCTTGGTGGCGCTGGCGACGATGAGGTCGGCGCCGAGCGACAACGGTTGCTGCCCAAGAGGTGTCGCGGTGGTGTTGTCGACGATGAGGGTTGCCCCGCGGTTCCGGCACGTCATCGCCAAGGCGTGCAGGTCGACCACGTCCAGGCCGGGGTTCGACGGCGTCTCGGCGAGCACCACGTCGGCACCCGACGCGGCATCGATGATGTCTGCGCACTTCGCCTGGATCACGGTGATGCCTTGCGGAGCAAGGTATTCAACCGCATAGCGGCGCACCTGGTAGTAGCCGTCGGCGGGCACTACCAGCGTGGCGCCCGGCTTGGTGAGCGCTCGCAGCACCGACGTTATCGCCGCCATCCCGGAACCGAATGTCAGTGCCGCCCTGGCACCTTCCAGCTCGGCCAGGGCCGATTCCAGTTGACGCCAGGTCGGATTGTGATATCGCCCGTAGCTGTCGAGTGAATCGTCTTCGCTCGGCGGGATGTGGTAGGCGGCCGCAGGAACAGGAGGCGGTGTCACCGGTGCTCCCGGGACCGCTTCGGCCCCAACGGCTTTGACGCTTCTGGTGGAGTCTCCGTACGGGCCGGTCACGTCCTACTCCGGCTTGGTGCTGCGGCCGAGTAACAGCGCGACCGCCTCGGGCACGGACAATCCTCTGTGGCACACCCGATGAACCGCGTCGGTCAACGGCATCTCGACGTCATAGCTCGCCGCAAGCGCCAACACCGAGTCGCACGAGGTGACACCCTCTGCGACGTGCCCGCCGCCCGCCAGCTTGGCCTCTTCCACCGAATCTCCCGTGCCGAGCCGGGAACCGAACGTGCGATTGCGCGAATGCGGTGACGTGCACGTCGCAACCAGATCACCAACGCCGGCCAGGCCGGCCAACGTGGCGGGTTTTGCGCCGAGCGCGATTCCCAGCCGCATGATTTCGGCGAGCCCACGGGTGATGATCGCCGCGACCGAGTTCTCGCCCATCCCAACGCCTGCCGCCATGCCGCAGGCCAGTGCGATGACGTTCTTGCACGCGCCGCCGACCTCGGCTCCGATGACGTCGGCATTGGTGTACGGGCGGAAGTACTTGGTGGCAAGCGCTCGCTGCAGGGTTACCGCACGCCCGGAGTCCGCGCAGGCGACGACGGTCGCCGCCGGCTGCTCTTCGGCGATCTCGCTGGCCAGGTTCGGTCCGGTGACCACAGCGACCCGCGACGGGTCGGCGCCGGTCACCTGGAGCACGACCTGGCTCATCCGCATCAGCGTGTCCAGCTCGATGCCCTTGGCCAGGCTGACCAACGTCACGTCATCGCCGAGAAGCGCGGCCCAGCCGGTCAGATTGGGCCGAAGCGTCTGCGACGGCACCGCAAGCAGCACGGTGCACGCGCCGTCCAGTGCCACAGCCGGGTCACCGGTGGCGCGGATCGACTCCGGCAGTGCGACGTCGCCGAGATATTCGGGGTTGCGATGGATGTCGTTGATTTCGTCGGCCAGTTCCTGGCGGCGGGCCCACAGCGTGACGTCATTGCCCGCGTCCGCCAACACCTTCGCCAGCGCCGTCCCCCACGCACCGGCACCCATCACCGCCGCCTTCACCACGGTTTCACCCTAGCCTGGCGTGCCGCCACCACGCCCCGGCTGCGCGGAAGACCGGGGCTGGCAGGATGAGTTGTTATGAGCGGCACGCAGACAGCCGCGCCGGCCGACATCGGACTGGTCATAGCGGTCAAGCGGCTCGCCGCCGCCAAGACGAGACTGGCTCCGGTGTTCTCGGCAGCGACCAGGGAAGCCGTGGTGCTGGCGATGATGGTCGACACCATCAGGGCCGCGCTCGCGGTGCCCGCGCTGCGGTCGGTCACCGTCGTCACCCCAGACCAGGTTGCTGCCGACACCGCACGGCAGTTGGGGGCACTGGCACTCACCGACCCGACACCAGACGGTCACCGCGATCCGTTGAACAACGCGATCGCTGCTGCGGAGGCGGTTGTTCGCGAGTCAACACCGAATATCGTTGCGCTGCAAGGTGATTTACCCGCACTTCAACCGCAGGAGCTCGCAGAGGCAATCGCCGCTGCCCGCAGCTACCCCCGCAGTTTCGTCGGTGACCGGCACGGCACCGGCACGTCGGCGCTGTTTGCTTTCGACGTTCCGTTGGAACCTCGGTTCGGGCCCGACTCGGCTCGAAGGCACCAGCACTCCGGAGCCATCGAGCTGACAGGGGCATGGCCGGGTTTGCGCTGCGATATCGATACGCCCGACGACTTGATGATGGCCCGCCGACTGGGCGTGGGTTCGGCGACGGTGCAGGCCATCGGTTGACCAAGGTAAACGGCGCTTGAGGATTTGGCCGTCGGTAGCAGTTCCGCCAGCCGATGAGGAATGATCGATGCAATGACCGAAGCCGAGGCCCAAGTTCGACCCAGCGACGCCGATGTGGTGCCGGGTGATTCGGCGCCTGAAGCCCCACCTGCGGCGACGGCACCGACCGTGGATAACCCGCTGCCCGAGGAGCGGTACCTCAACCGCGAGCTGAGCTGGCTGGACTTCAACGCCCGCGTGCTGGCGCTGGCCGCCGACACTTCACTTCCGCTACTCGAGCGGGCGAAATTCCTTGCGATCTTCTCGTCGAACCTCGACGAGTTCTACATGGTCCGCGTCGCGGGCCTGAAACGTCGCGACGAGATGGGTTTGTCCGTGCGCTCGGCGGATGGCCTGTCCCCCCGCGAACAACTGCGACGAATCAGTGAACGCACTCAGCAGATCGCCAACCGATGCGCGCACGTGTTCCTCGACTCGGTGCGCCCGGCGCTCGCCGACGAGGGCATTCTCATCGTCACGTGGCTACAGCTTGACGACGACGAGCGGGGCAGGCTCTCGACCTACTTCCACGAGCAGGTGTTCCCCGTACTCACGCCGCTGGCCGTCGATCCCGCGCATCCGTTCCCGTTCGTGAGCGGGCTGAGCCTCAACCTGGCCATCACCGTCAAGGTTCCCGACGACGGCGGCCAGCACTTCGCCCGAATCAAGGTGCCGGACAACGTCGACCGGTTCGTCGAACTCGACAGCCGCGACGGCGCCCTGCGATTCCTGCCGATGGAGGAACTGATCGCGGCGTTTCTGCCGGTGCTGTTCCCCGGCATGGACATCGTCGAGCACCATGCGTTCCGCATCACCCGCAACGCGGATTTCGAAGTCGAAGAAGACCGGGACGAGGATCTGTTGCAGGCACTCGAGCGCGAACTGGCCCGCCGCCGATTCGGCTCGCCGGTGCGGCTCGAGGTCGCCGACGACATGACCGAGAACATGTTGGAGCTGCTGCTGCGCGAGCTCGACGTGAACCCCGGCGACGTCATCGAGGTGCCCGGGCTGTTGGACCTGTCGTCGCTGTGGCAGATCTACGGCGTCGACCGGCCGCAGTTGAAGGACCCGCCGTTCGTGCCGGCCACCCCGCCCGCGTTCGGCGAACGGGAGACACCGAAGAGCATCTTCGCCACGCTGCGCGACGGCGATGTCCTCGTGCACCACCCGTACGACTCGTTCTCCACCACCGTGCAGCGGTTCATCGAACAGGCGGCCGCCGACCCGAACGTGTTGGCGATCAAGCAGACGCTGTATCGCACCTCGGGCGACTCCCCGATCGTCAACGCGTTGATCGATGCCGCCGAGGCCGGTAAGCAGGTCGTCGCACTGGTGGAGATCAAGGCGCGGTTCGACGAGCAGGCCAACATCAAGTGGGCACGCGCACTCGAGCAGGCGGGCGTGCACGTGGTGTACGGATTGATCGGGTTGAAGACACATTGCAAGACGGCGCTCGTGGTGCGCCGGGAAGGCTCGGCGATCCGGCGTTACTGCCATGTGGGCACGGGAAATTACAATCCGAAAACCGCTCGGCTGTATGAGGATGTCGGCCTGCTGACCGCCGCCCCCGACATCGGCGCCGACCTCACCGACCTCTTCAATTCGCTGACCGGCTATTCGCGCAAGGACTCCTACCGCAATCTTCTCGTCGCCCCCAACGGAGTCCGCAGAGGCATCATCGAACGCATCGAACGCGAAGTCGCAGCCACCCGCGACGGTGCCGAGGGCAGAATTCGCGTCAAAGCGAACGCGTTGGTCGACGAACAAGTCATCGACGCGCTCTATCGGGCCTCGCAGTTCGGTGTGCGGGTCGAGGTGGTGGTACGCGGCATCTGCGCACTGCGGCCGGGGGTCACCGGCTTCTCCGAGAACATCGTCGTGCGCTCGATTCTGGGCCGGTTCCTCGAACACTCACGCGTTATTCACTTCCGCGCCATCGACGAGTTCTGGATCGGAAGTGCCGACATGATGCATCGTAATCTGGACCGCCGAGTCGAAGTGATGGCGCAAGTGAAGGACCCGAGGCTGAAGACGCAATTGGACGAGGTGTTCGACTCGACGATGAATCCGGCCACCCGGTGTTGGGAACTGGGAGCCGACGGAAATTGGACCGCTTCACCACAGGAGGGCCAGACCGTGCGCGATCACCAGGTGTGGCTGATGGAACGCCACCGGCATCATTGAGGATTCCCGCGGTTTCAATGACCTGCAGGAGTTGAGATGCCAAAGGATTCCTCCGCCAAGGACGCTGCGCCGGCGAACAAGACCGTGCTCGCGGCGGGCGCGGTTCTGTGGCGTGCCAGTGACGACGGCGCGGAGCCAGAAGTCGCGGTCATCCACCGGCCGCGTTACGACGACTGGTCACTGCCCAAGGGCAAGGTCGATGCGGGCGAGAGCGAGCCGATCACCGCGGTACGCGAAGTGGCCGAGGAGACGGGTTACACCGCGCACCTCGGTAGGCGGCTGACATCGGTGAGCTATCGCGTCGAAACACAAGGCATCAAGAAGGTGCGGTACTGGGCGGCCCGCACGGTCGACGGTGAATTCACACCGAACGACGAAGTCGACGAGTTGAAGTGGCTGCCCGTTTCGGCGGCCATCAAACAGGTCCAATACCCGCACGACCGGAAGGTGTTGCGCCGGTTCGCCAAGCTGCCCGCCGATACCAAGAACATCTTGATCGTTCGGCACGGCACCGCGGGCAGCAAGTCCCGTTACAAGGGCGACGACCGGTTACGCCCGCTGGACAAGCGCGGCCGCGCCCAGGCCGAATCGTTGGTCGGTCAGTTGTTGGCGTTCGGCGCCGACACGCTCTACGCGGCCGATCGCGTCCGATGCGAGCAGACCCTTGGTCCGTTGGCTGAAGAACTCGGCGTCGCGATTCACAACGAACCGCTGCTGACCGAGGAGGCCTACGCAGACGACCGCAAACCGGCCCGCCGCCGCATCCTCGAGATCGCGGCCGCTGCCGGCACGCCCGTCATCTGCACGCAGGGCAAGGTCATACCGGATCTGATCGCGTGGTGGTGCGACCGCGAAGGCGTGCGACCCGACAAGTCACGTAACCGCAAGGGCAGCACCTGGGTGCTGTCATCATGGCAGGGCCATTTGGTGGCGGCCGACCACATCGGTAGTCCGCTCGCTATCAAGAAGTAGTCGGCTCACGCACCGGCCGAGCCCGAGGAGCGACATGTGTCCGCGGACCCGCAGCCCAAACTTCCGCCGCTTCCCGTTGCCCGTGCAGTCGACTCGTTGCGGCGCCGACTGCGTCGGTTCGAGCGCAGGCTCCAGCCGCCGGGTGCCTCAGTCCTCGACCTGATTTCGACGGCCTGGGTTGTGCAGGGCGTTTATACCGCGACCAAGCTCGCATCATCGAAGCGCTCCGCGACGGTCCGCAGTCGGCCGATGCGGTCGCGGCGGCGGTCGACGCGAATCCAGACGCGGTGTATCGACTCATGCGACTACTCGCTAGCCGCGGCATCTTCATTCAAAATCGCGACCGGCGGTTCGCACTCGCGCCGATGGGTGAGGCCCTGCGCGCCGACGCACCCGATTCGATGCGGGGATACGTGTTTGTTCGTCGGTGACCCATTGCACTGGGAACACTGGGGCCGGCTGTCGCACTCGGTGCGCACGGGGCGATGCGCAATCGAAGAACTGAGGGGCAAGCCGACATTCGCATGGCTCGAGGACGTCCCCGAGCTGGCGGCGGTGTTCGACGACGGCGTGACGAGCATCTCGAGGATGGAAACGCCGGTAGTGGTGACCGCCTACGACTTCTCGGGGTTCGGCACGATCGTCGACGTAGGCGGCGGCCACGGGCTGTCGCTTTCCGCGATCCTGCGTCGATCACCGAAGAGCCGCGGAATTCTGTTCGATGCCGAATCGGTCGTGGCGGGCGCGCCCGCGGTTTTCGAGGCGGCAGATGTGTCGGATCGATGCGCCACCGTAGGAGGATCCTTTTTCGATTCGGTGCCTGCAGGCGGCGACGCCTATGTGCTCAAGCACATCGTTCACGACTGGGACCACGAGAAGTCGTTGCCGATCCTGCGCAACGTGCGCGCCGCGATGAAACCCGACGCGAAAGTGTTGATCGTCGAAGCCGTGGTGCCCGACGACGATCGTGAGCACCTGTCGAAACTCCTCGACCTGGAGATGCTCGTTGCCGCTACCGGCAGGGAGCGCACGGAGGCCGAGTACGCCAAGTTGTTGAGCCAGGCCGGGTTCCGACACACCCGAACGGTCGGCACTGTCGGGCCGGCATCGATCGTCGAGGCCGTCGCGGTCTAGCCGATCGGTGTGACGCGCAGATACGCCGTGGGTCGCGACGACCCACGGCGCATCTGATTGAAAACTAGCGACGGCCCTTCTTGGCCGGCGAACGACGCACGGCCTTCTTGGCCGGGCTGCGCTTCGCCGTCTTCTTGGCGGCAGTGCGCTTGGTCGCCTTCTTGGCCGGGCTGCGCTTCGCCGTCTTCTTGGCGGCGGTGCGCTTGGTCGCCTTCTTTGCAGCGGTGCCCTTGGTCGCCTTCTTGGCGGGGCTGCGCTTCACCGTCTTCTTGGCGGCGGCACGCTTCACCGTCTTCTTGGCGGCTGCGCGCTTCACCGTCTTCTTGGCGGCGGTGCGCTTTGCCGTCTTCTTCGCCGCCGTCTTCTTGGCGGCCTTACGGGCCGTACCGCTTCCACTTCCACGCTTCACTGCAGGTCCTTCCGCCGAGAGGCGCTGCGCGCCAGAGACAACCGCTTTGAACTGAGCACCGGGCCGGAATGCCGGCACGGACGTTGGCTTCACTTTCACTGTCTCGCCGGTGCGCGGATTACGCGCGACCCGAGCTGCACGGCGCCGCTGTTCGAAGACGCCGAAACCGGTAATGGTGACACTGTCACCCTTATGCACCGCACGCACGATTGTGTCGACAACGTTTTCGACGGCATCGGTTGCCGTCTTCCGATCCGTGTCGAGCTTCTTCGTGAGTACGTCGATCAGCTCTGCTTTATTCATGCAAAACCTCCACACCAGTGATCCACCCTGGACCAACTAGAAGAACACGGTAATACGACTTACCACTGATTTCCAAGAGCCACGCGCAATTTCAGGCGTTGCTGGCACAAATTTCCGCAATCCGCTTGGCGCGCTTGACTGCTGGCGAGGGGGTCGGCGGACCCGTCTGGCGACCCCTAATTCCGGTTGCTTTCTCGCTATCCCGATGCGGGCAAGGTATGTGGTTTCCACTGCGGCCGCTTAGATTCATACAACTCGATTTCATCGAGTTTCCGCAGGCTAAGACCTATATCGTCAAGTCCTTCGAACAACCGCCACGCTGTGTAGTCGTCAATCTTGAACGGCAGCATGACCGTTCCTGCGGCCACATTCCGATCTTGAAGGTTCACAGTGATTTCCAAACCTGGCTGCTGCTCGATCAGCTTCCACAACAGTTCGACATCATCTTGAGAAACTTCTGCCGCCAACAACCCCGACTTGCCCGCATTCCCGCGAAAAATGTCAGCGAATCGAGATGAGATGACGACCCGGAAGCCGTAGTCCATGAGCGCCCACACCGCATGTTCGCGCGATGAACCGGTGCCGAAATCGGGTCCGGCGACCAACACCGAACCCTTGTCGAACGGGCTCAGATTCAAGACAAACGACGGATCGTTACGCCACGACGCGAACAGCCCATCCTCGAAACCCGTTCGGGTCACCCGCTTCAGGTAGACCGCTGGAATGATCTGATCAGTGTCGACATTGGACCGGCGCAACGGAACGCCGATGCCTGTATGCGTGCGGAACGGTTCCATGGGTGGGTCTCCTTTTATGTGTTCAGGTCTTCGGGCGAAGACAAAGTGCCGCGCACAGCGGTCGCGGCGGCGACGGCGGGCGACACCAGATGTGTTCGGCCACCCTTACCTTGTCTGCCTTCGAAGTTTCGGTTGGACGTCGCGGCGCATCGCTGTCCCGGCGACAACTGGTCGGGGTTCATGCCAAGACACATCGAGCAACCCGCCTGTCGCCACTCCGCGCCGGCAGCGGTGAATACCTCGCCCAGACCCTCCGATTCGGCCTGTGCGCGCACCCGCATGGAACCGGGCACCACGAGCATCCGCACGCCGTCGGCGACCTTGCGTCCGCGCAGCACCTCGGCCACAACGCGCAGATCTTCGATCCGGCCGTTGGTGCATGAACCCACGAAGACCACGTCAACCGGGATGTCGCGCATGGCTGTGCCGGGTTGCAGATCCATGTACGTCAACGCCTTTTCGGCGGATTGGCGTTCGTCGTCGGAGAGCATCAACTCGGGGTCGGGCACCGCTTCGGACAGCGGCACGCCCTGCCCGGGGTTGGTGCCCCACGTGACGAACGGGCTCAACGTCGCGGCGTCGATGTACACCTCGGTGTCGAATTCGGCACCGTCGTCGGTTCGCAACCGGTCCCACGCCGCGATCGCCGCATCCCAGTCCGCACCCGTCGGCGCGTGCGGACGTCCGCGCAGAAATTCATACGTCGTCTCGTCGGGTGCGACCATGCCTGCCCGCGCGCCGGCCTCGATGCTCATATTGCAGATCGTCATCCGGCCTTCCATCGACAGCGCCTCGATGGCACTGCCCCGGTATTCGATGACGTGACCCTGTCCGCCGCCGGTACCGATCTTCGCGATCACGGCGAGAATGATGTCTTTTGCGCTGACTCCCGTGGGCAGCTTGCCGTCGACGTTGACCGCCATCGTCTTGAACGGACTCAGCGGCAGCGTCTGCGTGGCGAGAACGTGCTCGACCTCTGAGGTGCCGATGCCCATCGCAATGGAACCGAACGCGCCGTGGGTGGATGTGTGACTGTCACCGCAGACGATCGTCATACCGGGCTGGGTGAGACCGAGTTGTGGTCCGATGATGTGCACGATGCCCTGTTCGACGTCGCCCATCGGATACAACCGGACGCCGAACTCGTCGCAGTTGCGCCGCAGAGTTTCCACTTGAGTGCGCGACACGGGATCGGCGATCGGCTTGTCGATGTCGATCGTCGGAACGTTGTGATCCTCGGTGGCGATCGTCAGATCCGGTCGCCGAACGCCGCGGCCGGCGAGCCGGAGCCCGTCGAACGCCTGCGGGCTGGTCACCTCATGCACGAGGTGTAGGTCGATGTAGATCAGATCGGGTTCGCGGGCGTCACCGATGCCTGTGCCAAGGGCGACGACGTGGTCATCCCATACCTTCTCTGCCATCGTGCGGGGCCGCGCATCACTCGTCATACTTGACTATCTCACAATCTGGGACGGTAGTATCTCCTTGTGAGACAGGATAGCGGAATCGGCGTGCTCGACAAAGCGGTGGGTGTGCTGCACGCGATTGCCGAAAAGCCGTGCGGACTTGCGGACTTGTGCGAGCGGACAGGCCTGCCGAGGGCGACCGCGCACCGACTCGCCGCCGGTCTGGAGGTTCACCGGCTGCTCGCCCGCGACGACGAGGGGCGCTGGCGGCTCGGGCCCGCACTCGTCGAGTTGGCCGGTCAGGTCAACGACCCCCTGTTGGCTGCCGGTGCCGTCGTGCTACCGAGGCTGCGCGAGATCACCGGCGAGAGCGTGCAGCTCTACCGCCGCGAGGGCACATCACGAATTTGCCTCGTGGCCTTGGAACCACCTGCGGGACTGCGGGATACGGTGCCCGTGGGTACGCGCCTTCCGATGACGGCAGGATCGGGAGCCAAGATCCTGCTCGCCTACAGCGATGCGGCAACGCAGCAAGCGGTATTGCCAACGGCCAAGTTCACCGACCGCGCTCTGGCGGAGGTACGCAAGCGCGGCTGGGCGCAAAGCGTTGCCGAGCGCGAACCGGGTGTGGCGAGTGTGTCTGCGCCTGTGCGCGACGGGCGCGGTCAGGTGATCGCGGCGGTATCGGTGTCGGGGCCGATCGACCGGATCGGCCGCAGGCCAGGCGCGCGATGGGCAGCTGACCTGGTGGCCGCCGCTGATGCGCTGACCCGCCGCCTGTAGAAAATTTCTGTGTACCCCCGATGGGATTCGAACCCACGCTACCGCCGTGAGAGGGCGGCGTCCTAGGCCGCTAGACGACGGGGGCTAGAACTATTTCGTTGGGCCAGCATAGCTCAGTAGCCAATGCCCACCCAATTCGTTCGCTGCGCTGGGGTACCAGGACTCGAACCTAGAATGGCGGTACCAGAAACCGCTGTGTTGCCAATTACACCATACCCCATCGGCCACCTGTAACCGCTGGTCACAGGCTATTTTCCGACTTCGCAGACAGTTGACGGACAACATGGCTGTGATGCCGGGCCGACGTGCAGATTACCAAAGATTCCGCGTCGCTTTTTCACGCGTCGGGGACTACTGCCGCTGCCGCACGGTCGCGGCCGGCGGTGAGCCGTTGCAGGCTGCGGTCGCGGCCGAGCAACTCCAGCGACTCGAACAGCGGTGGGCTGATCGACGCGCCGGTCGCCGCGACCCGGATCGGACCGAAGGCTTTGCGCGGCTTGACCGCCAGGTTCTCCAGCAGCGCGACCTTGAGGGCCTCTTCGATCGTGTCGGTCTTCCATGCGTCGACGTTTTCGAGTGCGCTCAGCGCGGCGTCGAGTATCTGGCCGGCCTCTGGGCGCAGTTCCTTGCCCGCCGCCTTCTCGTCGAGCGCGAACTCGTCGTCGTTGAGGAACTTCAACAGCTCCCACGCGTCGGCGAGCACGACAATGCGGGTCTGTACCAATCTCGCGGCCTCGGCGAACTGCTCGTCGTCGAGCCCGGTGTCATACGCATGCGCTTCGAAATACGCGCGCAGCCGTTCGGTGAAGTCGTCAACGGTCAGCAGCCGAATATGGTCGGCGTTGAGCGCATCGGCCTTCTTCTGGTCGAAGCGGGCGGGGTTCGAGTTGACGTCGGTCACATCGAAAGCCGCGACCATCTCCTCGATGCTGAACACGTCCCGGTCGTCGGCGATCGACCAACCAAGCAGCGCCAGGTAATTGAGCAACCCCTCGGGGATGAAGCCGCGGTCGCGGTGCAGAAAGAGATTCGATTGCGGATCGCGCTTGGACAGTTTCTTGGTGCCCTCGCCGAGCACGGCGGGCATATGCCCGAACTCCGGAACGCGTTCGGCCACACCGATGCGCATCAGCGCCCGGTACAGCGCGATCTGACGCGGCGTGGACGACAACAAGTCGTCGCCCCGCAACACATGGGTGATCTTCATCAGCGCGTCGTCGACCGGATTGACCAACGTGTACAGCGGATCGCCGCTCCCACGGGTCAGCGCATAGTCCGGCACGCTGCCCGGCGCGAATGTCGTTTCGCCGCGGACGAGGTCTTTCCAGGTGATTGCGTCTTCAGGCATCCGCAGCCGCAGTACCGGTCTGCGTCCTTCTTTGCGGAGGGCGGCACGCTGGTCGTCGGTGAGGTCGCGATCGAAGTTGTCGTAGCCGAGTTTCGGGTTGCGCCCCGCAGCGAGATGGCGGGCCTCCACCTCGTCGGGGGTCGAGAACGCCTCGTACACCTCCCCCGCGGCAACCAGTCGCTCCACCACGTCGCGATAGATGTCGCGGCGTTCGGACTGGCGGTAGGGACCGTACGGTCCGCCGACTTCGGGGCCCTCGTCGTAGTTCAGGCCAAGCCAGTTCAGCGCGTCCAGAAGCGCGAGATAGCTTTCCTCGCTGTCGCGTTCGGCGTCGGTGTCTTCGAGCCTGAAGACGAAGTCGCCACCCGTGTGCCGCGCGTAAGCCCAATTGAACAACGCGGTGCGAATCAGGCCGACGTGCGGCGTGCCGGTCGGTGACGGGCAGAACCTCACCCGGACCCGTTGCGTCATGACTTTCCCTTGCGCACAACGGGATTGGTCAGCGTTCCGATGCCCTCGATCGTGATGCTCACGGTGTCGCCGTTTTCGATCGGTCCGACGCCGTCAGGTGTCCCCGTCAGGATGAGGTCACCGGGCAGCAGCGTCATCACCGCCGAGATCCATTCCACGATCGCGCCGACGTCGTGGATCATGTTCGACGTCCGGCTGTCCTGCTTGACTTCGCCATTGACCTCGGTGCGGATCGCGAGGTCCGTCGGATCGACATCGGTCGAAATCCACGGCCCGACGGGACAGAACGTGTCATGGCCCTTCGCGCGGGTCCACTGCCCATCCTTTTTCTGCTGATCGCGCGCCGAGACATCGTTGGCGATGGTGTAACCGAGGATGTTCTGGGCCACTTGGGCCGCGGGCACGTCTTTGCACGGCCTGCCGACGACGGCCGCCAACTCTCCCTCGAAGTGCACTGGATCGGCGTCGGCGGGCAGCTGGATCGGCACATTCGGCCCGACGATCGCGGTGTTCGGCTTCATGAACATGATGGGATCGGCGAACTCACCGAGCCCGCCATTGCTCCTCGCGTCCGCACCGCCCATCTCGGCGATGTGCGCCGCGTAGTTCTTGCCGATGCAGACCACCTTGCTGGCCAGGATCGGGGCGAGCAGGCGGACGTCGGCCAGCGGCCACTGCCGCCCGGTGAAGGTGGGGTTGCCGAACGGATGCTCGGCTATCTCCTTGACGACAGCGGCGGGGTCATCGGGCGATCCTTCGACGCTGACGAAGGCGACCCCGTCGGGGCTGGCGATTCGGCCTAGGCGCATCAGCCCAGCCTAGTGGGCGGCTCTGCGTCGGTCGGCAGCCACTCCTCTCGCGAGCTGTCCCATATCTTGAGACCGAAGTTCAATATGCTGAGACGATTGTGCGACGATAATTTGCATGACGGTGGAGACCATCGGCACCGTGCGGCGCTGGTCGATGCTCGCGATCGCGTTAACGACGACGTTGTTCGCGAATGTGTTCATCAACGGCGCGGCATTCCTGATTCCGACCCTGCACATCGAACGCGGACTCGACCTGGCCAAGGCAGGCCTGCTGTCGTCGATGCCGAGTTTCGGCATGGTGTTCACCCTGATCGCGTGGGGCTATGTCGTCGACCGGATAGGCGAACGGATCGTGCTGGCGGTCGGCTCGGCGCTGACTGCGGCCGCGGCGTTCGCGGCGGCATCCGTGCACTCGTTGGTCGCAGTGGGAGCGTTTCTGCTTCTCGGTGGAATGGCGGCGGCGAGCAGCAACAGTGCCAGTGGCCGGTTGGTGGTGGGTTGGTTCCCACCGCAACAGCGCGGCCTGGTCATGGGAATCCGGCAGACGGCCCAGCCGCTGGGAGTGGGATTGGGCGCGTTGGTGATTCCGCGGCTGGCGGAGAACTACGGCGTGTCGGCCGCACTGTTGTTTCCCGCCGTGGTGTGCGCACTTTCCGCCGTGGTGTGCGCGTTCGCCGTGAAGGATCCGCCACGGCCTGCGCGTGCGGAAGCCACCGAGCATGAACTCTCCAACCCGTACCGGGGCTCGTCGACACTGTGGCGCATCCATGCGGTGTCCGTTCTTCTGGTCGCGCCGCAGGTGGTGGTGTGGACGTTCACGCTGGTCTGGTTGATGGCTGAGCGCGGCTGGTCGGCGGGCTCGGCAGGCCTGCTGGTGACGCTTGCGCAGGTACTCGGCGCCGCGGGCCGGATCGCCGCAGGCCGGTGGTCGGACGTCGCGGGCTCGCGGCTGAAGCCGATCCGCGTCATCGCGCTGTCGGCCGCCGCCGCGATGGGCCTGTTGGCGGTGACCGACTGGCTGGGCTCGCCGATCAGCGTCGCGATGGTGATCGTCGCATCGGTGATCACCGTGTCCGACAACGGATTAGCGTTCACCGCGATCGCCGAGATCGCGGGCCCGTTCTGGAGCGGGCGCGCACTGGGCACCCAGAACACCAGCCAACTGCTGACCGCCGGTGTCGCACCACCGTTGTTCGGCGCGTTGATCGGGGTCGCAGGTTATGCGGCGGCCTTCGCGGTGTGCGCGCTCTTCCCGCTGATCGCGATACCGCTCGTTCCAGTCGATGCCGATCCACTGGTTGGCGATCACGGCTAAGCCGCCCGAGCCCCGGACACGGTGTGGCAGAGTGCTCCGCAAACATTCGCAACAAGGAGGTACCCGCGATGCGGCGACTTTTCGGTTCGGTGGTGTGGGCCGCTGCGGCGGTGGCAACGGCTGCAGCCTGCTCCTTCTCCGCGGGTAGCAGCGTGTCGGTGGACAAGAAGGATCTCGCGAAGGAGATCTCGGCCCAGCTCACAAAGCAGGTGGGGCGCGCGCCGGAATCCGTCGAGTGCCCCGATGACCTCAAGGGGGAGGTCGGTGCCACGACGCGCTGCACCCTCAACGACGGCGGCGAGACCTACGGCGTGGGTGTCAACGTGACGAAGGTCGACGGCACCGATGTGAAGTTCGATCTCAAGGTCGACGACAAGCCGCAGTAGTGCGGCGCTAGCCCGACAGGATCTTTCGCCGCTCGTCGTCGGATGCACCGTCGAGAACAAGGCCGCCGAGCACGATTCCCAGCCGCAGGTTGCGAACGGAGATGAAAGAGGCGGCCTGCTTGACGGCCGCTGCCCACTCCTGCTGCGTCAGGTGCCGACAGCTCCACTGAGGCAGCCGAGAGTTGTTCGGTCAGTGCTGCTTCGGCTGATTTCGTCCACGTCGGCAGAAGAGACCTGACATGGACGGTCACGGCTGCGACCTCAGTGTGCTCCTCTTCCATCCGCTCGACATCCGCCTGGTGGGCAGGCGCTCTCGATCTCAGCTTGGGCCAGACCATGTCGTCCTCCGCCGCGTGATGGTGGTGCGAAACTCGCGGCGAAAGACAACGGTGAACGACGAGCATGTCCACGGCGTCGCTCGGCATCGGCCCTCCCGACTGGTGACTATGACGAGGCCGCGATCGTATCGACAGCGCGTGGAGCGTGGGTCTTATTAGGTGATCCGACCGATTTCCGTATCCCACACGCTCGGCGCTTCGGTATCTAAAGCCCGGCGATGATCCGCTCGCTGACCTCCGTCGTCGACAACTTCGCGTCGCCACGGGTGGCCAGGTGTTGCTGGACGGCCTTGTCGACACGTGCCGCGGCGTCGGCCTCACCGACATGCGACAGAAGCAAGGCCACGGATGTGATCGCGGCGGTGGGGTCTGCGATACCTTGACCCGCGATGTCTGGTGCGCTTCCGTGCACCGGCTCGAACATCGACGGATTCACGCGGGTGGCGTCGATATTGCCGCTGGCCGCCAGCCCGATACCGCCGGACACCGCAGCGGCGAGATCCGTGATGATGTCGCCGAACAGGTTGTCGGTGACGATGACGTCGAACCGGCCCGGATCGGTCACCATATGGATGGTGGCCGCGTCGATGTGCTGATAGGCGACTTCGATGTCGGGATAGTCCGAGCCCACTTCGTCGACCACCCGCGACCACAGCCTGCCCGCGTAGGTCAGCACGTTCGTCTTGTGCACCAGCGTCAGGTGCTTGCGTCGCGTACCGGCCAGCGCGAACGCGTAGCGGACCACGCGCTCGACGCCGAACGCCGTGTTCAGGCTGACCTCGGTAGCCACCTCGTGTGGTGTGCCGACGCGGATGACGCCACCGGTGCCGGTGTAGGGACCCTCGGTTCCCTCCCGCACAACGACGAAATCGATCGACGGATTTCCGGATAGCGGGCTGTCGACACCCGGATATAGCCGGGATGGACGGTGATTCACGTGGTGGTCGAGTTGGAAGCGCAATGTCAGCAGCAATCCGCGCTCGAGCACACCGCTGGGCACGGAAGGATCACCGATGGCGCCCAACAGAATCGCGTCATGGCCCTTCAGTTCGTCGACGACACCATCGGGCAGCGTCTCCCCCGTCGCGTGGTAGCGCCGGGCGCCGAGGTCGTACTCCGTCTTCTCGACGCCGGGCAGCACCACGTCGAGCACCTTGAGCGCCTCGCCGACGACCTCAGGTCCGATACCGTCGCCGGCAATCACCGCCAATTTCACGACAGGTCCACCACTTCCAGCAGGTTGGCGCCGACGGCGTCGGCGATCGCCGCACGCACATCCGCAGGGACGTCCCTGTCGATCCGCATCAGAATGGTCGCGCTCTCACCCTCGGCGTCCTCGCTGAGCTGTGCCGCGTGGATGTTGACCCCCGCCGAGCCGAGCAGCGTGCCGATCTTGCCGAGCGTTCCCGGTTGATCGTCGTAGTTGATGATGAGGTTGATGCCCTCGGCGCGCAGATCGAAGTTGCGGCCGTTGATCGCGACGACCTTCTCGACCTGCTGAGGACCCGACAACGTACCTGCCACATTGGCGACCTGTCCGTCTGAGCAGACGGCACGCACGTCGACGACGCTGCGGTGATTGGGGCTCTCGGTGGCGGTGCTGATGCTCGCCTCGACGCCGCGCTCGGCGGCCAACGCGGGTGCGTTGACGAAGGTCACCGGATCCTCGATCACCGAGGAGAACAACCCGCGCAACGCCGAAAGCCGGAGCACCTCAACGTCTTCCGCGGCGAGCTCGCCGCGCACCTGAACCGAGATCGACACCGGCAGCTCGGCCGAGAGCACGCCGATCAGCAGGCCGAGCTTTCGCACCAGGTCCAGCCACGGCGCCACCTCTTCGCCGACGACGCCGCCGCCGACGTTCACGGCGTCGGGCACGAACTCACCGGCCAGCGCGAGCTTCACGCTTTTGGCGACGTCGGTGCCGGCGCGGTCCTGGGCCTCGGCGGTCGATGCGCCGAGGTGCGGGGTGACAACAACCTGCGGAAGGTCGAAGAGCGGACTGTCGGTCGTCGGCTCGCTGGCGAACACATCGAGGCCCGCGCCGCGGACATGGCCGCTGGAAACCGCTTCGGCAAGCGCCTCTTCGTCGACGAGCCCGCCGCGCGCGGCGTTGACGATGATGACCCCCGGCTTGGTCTTGGCCAACGCCTCCTTGCCGATGAGGCCCGCGGTCTCCGGCGTCTTCGGCAGGTGCACGGAGATGAAGTCCGACCGCGACAGCAGCTCGTCGAGGGTCACGAGTTCGATGCCGAGCTGCGCGGCGCGGGCGGACGACACATACGGGTCGTAGGCCAGGATGTGCGTGCCGAACGCGGCGATGCGCTGGGCGACTAGTTGCCCGATTCGTCCGAGCCCCACTACGCCGACCGTCTTGCCGAAGATCTCGGTGCCCGAGAACGACGACCGCTTCCAGGTGTGTTCGCGCAGCGAGGCGTCGGCGGGCGCGATCTGGCGCGCGGCGGCCAGCATCAGCGCGAGCGCGTGCTCAGCGGCGCTGTGAATGTTCGACGTCGGCGCGTTGACCACCAGCACGCCGCGCGCGGTGGCGGCGTCGACATCCACGTTGTCCAGGCCGACCCCGGCCCGCGCGACGATCTTGAGCTTGGGCGCGGCGGCCAGCACCTCGGCGTCGACGTTGGTTGCGGAGCGGACCAGCAGCGCGTCGGCCTCAGGCACGGCGGCCAGCAGCTTTTCGCGATCGGGACCGTCCACCCAGCGGACCTCTACCTGGTCACCGAGCGCTGCCACGGTGGATTCGGCCAGTTTGTCGGCAATTAGTACGACGGGGAGACTCACCCGGCCAGCCTAATGGGCTTCAATTGCGGGGTGGACGTGACCGTCGTCGGTAGTGGACCCAACGGCTTGGCTGCCGCTGTCATCTGCGCAAGAGCCGGCTTGTCGGTGCAGGTGTTCGAGGGCCAGCCGACGCTGGGCGGCGGCGCGCGCACCCTGCCCGACCCGGAATACTCCGGCGTGGTTCACGACATCTGCTCAGCCGTGCACCCGCTGGCGCTGGCATCACCCTTTCTGGCGGAGTTCGACCTGCCCGCCCGCGGTGTGCAACTGTCCGTTCCCGAAATCTCCTACGGAAACCCGCTACCGGGCCGGCCGGCCGCGATCGGCTACCACGACCTGGAGCGCACCTGCGCGGAGCTCGAGGTCGGCTCATCGTGGCGGCGTCTCTTGGGCCCGCTGGCACGCCACAGCGACGGCGCGTTGGGATTCTTCCTCGGCGACAAGCGGTCCCTGCCGCCGGACTTGGCGACCACACTGCGAGCCGGTCTGCGTGTGCTGGCCCAGGGCAGCCCGGCCTGGGGTCTGCTTCGTGGCGAGGACGCCCGTGCGCTCTTCACTGGCGTTGCCGCGCACACCATCTCGACGATGCCGTCGTTCGTCTCGGCGGGAGCGGGCCTGATGCTGGCCACCCTGGCCCACACCGTGGGCTGGCCGATTCCCGTCGGCGGCAGCCAGGCGATCCCCGATGCCCTGTTGGCCGACCTGCGCGCCCACGGCGGCACAGTCACCGCAGGCCACGAGATCACCGAGCCACCAAGCGGAGTCGTGCTGTACGACACGGCACCAACCGCGCTGCTGTCGATTTACCGCGACGCCATTCCGGACCGATATGCAAAAGCGTTGCGACGCTACCGGTTCGGCCCGGGCGTGGCGAAGGTCGATTTCGTGTTGTCGGATGAGATCCCCTGGCAGGACAACAGACTGGCTCGCGCGACGACGTTGCACATGGGCGGCACGCGGGCACAGATGGCCAACGCCGAGCGCGAGGCGGCCGCGGGCAGGCACCCAGAATGGCCGATGATCCTCGCCGCCCTGCCGCACCTCGCTGACCCCAGCCGCGTCGACGCGGCGGGCCGACGGCCGCTGTGGACCTACGCGCATGTGCCTTCGGGTTCAACGATCGATCAAACCGAGGCCGTGACAGCCGCTTTCGAGCGCTTCGCGCCGGGTTTCCGCGACATCGTGGTCGCTGCGCGCAGCGTGCCTGCCGCTCGGCTTGCCGATCACAACGCCAACTACATCGGCGGCGACATCGGCGTCGGCGGCAACACGCTCTATCACGCAATGGCGGGTCCGACACCGCGGCTCGACCCGTGGGCCACCCCGCTTCCCAAGGTGTACCTGTGCTCATCGGCCACACCGCCGGGTGGCGGCGTGCACGGCATGGCCGGCTACTACGCCACGCGCACGGTGTTGCGCAAAGAGTTCGGTATCAGGCAACTGCCGAAGCTGGCGCCATGACCGCTGACCGCGAAGTGCTGCCGTGGGCGCTGTTCGGTTCGGCCGCAGACGAATTGGCGGCCAGCGTGGTAGCAGACGGCTTCGCGCCCGATCTCATCCTCGCCGTCGCACGCGGTGGACTGTTCGTCGCGGGCGCGCTCGGCTACGCGTTGAGCGTGAAGAACGTCGCCGTGATGAACGTGGAGTTCTACACCGGGGTGGATCAGCGCCTGGATGTGCCGGTTGTGCTTCCGCCCGTACCCAACACCGTCGACCTTGCCGGCGCACGCGTGTTGATCGCCGACGACGTCGCCGACACCGGCGAGACGTTGCGTCTGGTGCGCGACTTCTGCGCCGACCATGTCGCCGACGCCCGGTGCGCGGTGCTGTACCAGAAGCCGCAGTCCAGCGTGGACTGCGAGTACGTCTGGCGCCACACCGACCGCTGGATCGACTTCCCGTGGTCGGCCCCGGACTGACCGCGATTTCGGCGCGCTAATCGACGCCCAGCGCACGTTAGCGCGCCGAAATCGCGATCACGCGGTTTCGGTGATGGGGCGGTCGACCCAGCTCATCAGGTCGCGCAGCTTCTTGCCGGTCACCTCGATCGGGTGCTCGGCATTCTGCTTGCGTAGATCCTCGAGCTGCTTGTTGCCGCCCTCCACGTTGGCCACCAGCTTCTTGACGAAGGTGCCGTCCTGGATCTCGGAGAGGATCTGCTCCATCCGCTTCTTGGTGTCGGCGTCGATGATCCGCGGACCCGACAGATAGCCGCCGAACTCGGCGGTGTCGGACACCGAGTAGTTCATCCTGGCGATGCCGCCCTCGTACATCAGGTCGACGATCAGCTTCAGCTCGTGCAGCACCTCGAAGTACGCCAACTCGGGCGCGTACCCGGCCTCCACCATCACGTCGAAGCCGGTCTTCACCAGTTCCTCGGTGCCGCCGCACAAAACGGCCTGCTCGCCGAACAGGTCGGTCTCGGTCTCGTCCTTGAACGTGGTCTTGATGACACCGGCACGGGTGCCGCCGATGCCCTTGGCGTAGGACAGCGTGAGCGCCTGGCCCTCGCCCTTGGGATCCTGCTCGACGGCGACGAGACACGGCACACCCTTGCCGTCGACGAACTGCCTGCGCACCAGGTGGCCCGGGCCCTTCGGCGCGACCATTCCGATGGTGATGTTGGCGGGCGGCTTGATCAGGTCGAAATGGATGTTGAGGCCGTGACCGAAGAACAGCGCATTGCCGTCCTCGAGGTTCGGCTCGATGTCGTTTTTGAAGATGTCGGCCTGCGCGGTGTCGGGTGCCAGCAGCATGATGACGTCGGCCCACTTGGCGACCTCGGCGGGGGTGTCCACCTCAAGGCCCTGGTCGGTGACCTTCGCCCGGGATTTCGAGCCTTCCTTCAGCCCGACCTTCACCTCAACGCCCGAATCGCGCAGGCTCAGCGAGTGCGCGTGGCCCTGGCTGCCATAGCCGATGACGCCGACCTTGCGCCCCTGGATGATCGACAGGTCCGCATCGTCGTCATAGAACATCTCTACTGCCACTGTATTTCCTTCTCTGTGAACTGATTCGGGCTACTTGACGGTGCCGATGCCGCGCGGACCGCGCGACAGCGACACCACTCCGGACTGCGCGAGCTCGCGGATACCGTACGGCTCCAGCACTCGCAGAAATGCTTCCAGCTTTGCGGGCGTACCGGTCGCCTCGATCGTCAACGACTCCGTCGACACGTCGACGACCTTGGCGCGGAACAGGTTCACCGCTTCGATCACCTGGCCGCGAGTGGAGGCGTCGGCGCGAACCTTGACCAGTGCTAGTTCGCGCGACACATTGTTGTCCTCGTCCTGCTCCACGATCTTGATCACGTTGATCAGCTTGTTGAGCTGTTTGGTGATCTGTTCAAGTGGCGACTCGTCGACGCTGACCACGATGGTCATCCGTGACATGTCCTTCTGCTCGGTGGCGCCGACCGCGAGCGACTGAATGTTGTAGCCGCGCCGCGAGAACAGCGACGCCACGCGGGCGAGCACACCGGGCTTGTCCTCGACGAGCACCGACAGGGTGTGCGTTGGGGCGGCGTTACTCATGCGTGCCCCTCCTCGGGATCGTCGAACAACGGTCGGATTCCGCGCGCGGCCTGAATCTCGTCGTTGCTCGTGCCCGCGGCCACCATGGGCCACACCTGTGCGTCGGCGCCGACGACGAAGTCGATCACCACCGGCCGGTCGTTGATGGCGCGCGCCTGGTTGATCACGTCCACGACGTCTTCGGCGCGCTCACAACGCAATCCGACGCAGCCAAGAGCCTCCGCCAGCTTGACGAAATCGGGAATGCGATGGCTGTGTGTGGACAGGTCCGTCTGGCTGTACCGCTCGCCGTAGAAGAGTGTCTGCCATTGACGCACCATGCCCAGGTTGCCGTTGTTGATGATGGCGACCTTGATCGGGGCGCCCTCGACTGCGCAGGTGGCCAACTCCTGGTTGGTCATCTGGAAGCAGCCGTCGCCGTCGATCGCCCACACCTCGGCATCCGGACGCGCGAACTTCGCGCCCATCGCGGCGGGAACCGCGTAGCCCATGGTGCCCAGGCCACCCGAGTTCAGCCACGTGCGCGGGTTCTCGTACTTGATGAACTGCGCAGCCCACATCTGGTGCTGCCCAACGCCTGCGACGTACACCGCGTCGGGGCCGGCGATCTTGCCCAGCTGTTCGATCACGTACTCCGGCGACAGGCTGCCGTCACTCTGCGGCCCGTAGCTCAGCGGGAACGTCGACTGCACACCGCGCAGGTACTCCCACCAGTTGTCCATCGTGATGTTCCCGGCGGCCGTCCCGTCGCGGCGCAGCGCCTCGATCAGATCGGTGATGACGGCTTTGACGTCACCGACGATGGGGACGTCGGCGTTGCGGTTCTTGCCGATCTCGGCGGGGTCGATATCGGCGTGAATGACCTTGGCCTCCGGCGCGAACGAGTCCAGCTTGCCCGTCACCCGGTCGTCGAACCGGGTGCCCAGTGCGACCAGGAGATCGCTGCGCTGCAGCGCGGCCACCGCGGCGACCGTGCCGTGCATGCCCGGCATGCCCAGGTTCTGCGGGTGGCTGTCGGGGAATGCCCCACGCGCCATCAGCGTGGTGACCACCGGGATGCCGGTCAGCTCTGCCAGATCCATCAGCTGGTCGGTCGCTTCACCACGGATCACGCCACCGCCGACATAGAGGACCGGCTTGCGGGACGCCGCAATGAGCTTGGCGGCCTCGCGGATCTGCCGGTTGTGCGGCTTGGTGTTCGGCTTGTAGCCCGGCAGCTCGAACTTCGGCGGCCAACTGAACGTGCACTGCCCCTGCAGCACGTCCTTGGGAATGTCGACCAGCACGGGACCGGGACGTCCCGAGCGGGCGATGTGGAACGCCTCGGCCATCACCCGAGGGATGTCGTCACCGCTGCGCACCAGGAAGTTGTGCTTCGTGATCGGCATCGTGATGCCCGAGATGTCGGCTTCCTGGAAGGCGTCGGTGCCGATCAGGGCGCGCCCGACCTGGCCCGTCACCGCGACCACCGGAATCGAGTCCATGTGCGCGTCGGCGAGCGGCGTCACCAGGTTGGTGGCCCCGGGGCCCGACGTCGCCATGCACACACCGACCTTGCCGGTCGCGTGAGCGTATCCACTGGCCGCATGTCCCGCGCCCTGCTCGTGGCGGACGAGGACGTGACGGAGCTTCTGCGAGTCGAAAAGCGGGTCATAGACCGGCAACACGGCTCCGCCGGGGATGCCGAAGATGATTTCTACGTCGAGCTCCTCCAACGACCGGATCACCGACTGTGCTCCGGTGAGTTGTTGCGGGGCAACCTTCTTGGGCTGGCTTGACGGGCCGGGGCCGGCCACCTTCGCCGCGGATTGCGCAGCGTTGGCTTCGACCAAATCCCCGTACGGCGGGTTCGCCGACCGGTCCGGGGGTCGTGTGGTTGGTGCGCTCACGGTGTCCTCATTTGTCTTCGATTTTGTTGTGGACTCTCAGATCACTGCTGGGGCAACAAAAAACCCCCGTCAGCGTGGCCGCTGTACGAGGGTTGCGCGTTGATACTTGTGACTATGCCCGAGTGGGGGCTAGCGCGGTATCAACGCGCAACCCAATTACTACGAGCAAGCCAAGCTTCTGCACAACAGATGACCGTAGTCTCCGCACTGGTCAGCCGTCAAATTCCTTGTTGCGTGCGGCGCAATGGGACGATGGCTGGGTGACTTCGCAACCCCCGTCGGTACCTGTCGAGCCGGTCGTGCTCCGGATTTCCCCGATGGCGCACGTTGCGGTCGGTTTTCTGCTGCTGGGCATGCTGGCGGTGGTGATGGGCGCGACATGGGCCGCTCCGCTGCTGATCATTCCCGTGCTTCTGTCGGCCATGATCGTGCGTCTGCGCACCGTCGCCGACGGCGACACCGTGACCGCGCGCGGCCTGCTCGGCAACCGAACCGTGCGCTGGCAGGACATCGAGGGCCTTCGCTTCGACAAGGGTTCCTGGGCGCGGGCTCAACTCAAGGAGGGCGGCGAGCTGCGACTTCCCGCGGTGACCTTCGCGACGTTGCCGCAGCTGACCGAGGTCAGCGCGGGCCGAGTGCCCAATCCGTACGACTGAGCATCTCAGCCCAGCGGGTTGGCTCCGTTGAGGAACACCCACAGCGCGATGCCGCCCCCGATACCGATCAGCAGCGCGGCGAAGGAACCGACGAACGGTCGACGAGCCCAGCCTCGGCCCGCGTCGAGCCCGTACCGGCCCGGACCGGCGAGGATGATCGCGACGACCGCGGCGACCAGAATCACCTTGTACTCGTGTCCGTCGGTCAGGAAATCCGACAGCCGGGCCTCTTGGTGGGCCGCGGTCGCTTCCACCAGCAGGCCGTTGAGCAGGTATGCCAGCGCGCCCGCGGCGGCCAGCGGCGTGAAGAGACCCAGGATCAGGAGCACACCAGCCAGAATCTGGGCGCCGGTCGCGATATAGGTCAGCATGTCGGCGTACTTGAAGCCCATCGAGGTCAGCGAGTCCTCGAAGCCGTTCAGCCCGGGTCCGCCCCACCAGCCGAAGGCCTTCTGCAGCCCATGGCCGACCATCAACGCGCCGACGGCCCAGCGGAGCAGCATCAGACCGAGATCCTGGGTGCCGCGCCTGCCGTCTGACTGGGGGTCGTCGTAGCCCGGGGTGATGTCGGCGGGTTGGGCGTAGGTCCCCATGGGGTGGCTGTCGCCTGCCTGCGCGTACGGCAACGGCTCCGGCTCGCCGATCAGGCCGTACCCGGGCTGGGAGCCGGTCTTGTAGTTCGGAATGGCGGTGGTTTCGAAATCACCGGCGTAATTCGAGGAGGGTAGGTCGTCCTCGGGGTCGACCAGGCTTGCCGACGCGGGTCGGCCCAGGTCGTCGGGCCGCTGCCAATTGGGATTACTGGTCACCAGCTCAGGGTAAGTGCTGATGATCGGTGAATCGCGGATTGGCGCGGCGCTTCGCGCCCCGTGTTCGCGGGTCGTCAGGGCCCGCACGACAGCACCGGCGTGGCGCGTTCCGCGGAACAATCCGTAACCTGACGAGCATGAGACTGCGCGGGCCGCTGCGATGCGTCGTCGCGTTGTCGTGTGCGACGTTGCTCGCGGTGTCGGGGTGCGCGCGATTCGACAGCGCCCAGTCGCAGCCGTTCACCACGAAGCCCGAGGCGCAGGCGGGGCCCAGTTCGACGCCGCCGCCACCCCCTCCGCTGCCGCCGAAGCCGTTCCCCAAGGAGTGCCCGGCGCCCGGGGTCATGCAGGGCTGCCTGGAAAGCACCAGCGGGCTGATCATGCTGCCCGACAGCCAGTCGGCGCTGGTCGCCGAGCGCGTGACCGGCGCCGTCAAAGAGGTCTCTGTCAAGGCGGAACCGAAGCTCAAGACCACGATTCCGGTCGACGGCAGCGGTGACGGCGGGCTGATGGACATCGTGCTGTCGCCGACGTATTCGCAGGACCGGCTGATGTACGCCTACATCAGCACGCCCACCGACAACCGCGTGGTTCGCATCGCCGACGACGACATCCCCAAGCCGATATTCACCGGCATCCCCAAGGGTGCGACCGGCAATATGGGCGCTCTCCAGTTCACCAGCCCCACCACTCTGGCCGTTCTCACCGGCGACGCCGGCGACCCCGCTTTGGCGGCCGACCCGGCCTCACCGGCGGGAAAGGTGCTCCGGATCGAGCAGCCCACCACGGTCAACCAGGCGCCACAGACCACGGCGCTGAGCGGGTTGGGGTCGGGCGGGGGCCTGTGCGTCGATCCGTCGGACGGCTCGCTCTACATCACCGATCGCACGCCGACTGCCGACCGGCTGCAGCGCATCACCAAGGACTCGAAGGTCTCCACCGTATGGACCTGGCCCGATAAGCCCGGCGTGGCGGGCTGCGCAGCGCTGGACGGCACGGTGCTGGTCAACCTCATCAACACCAAGCAGACGGTGGCGGTGCGGCTGGCGCCCGACACCGGCTCGGTGACCGGCGAACCGGAGGTGGTCCGCCAGGACGTGCACGGCCACGCCTGGGCCCTGCAGACCTCACCGGACGGAAACGTGTGGGGGGCGACGGTCAACAAGACGACAGGCGACCCGGAGAAACTCGACGACGTCGTGTTCCCGGTGTTCCCGTCGGGCGGCGGCTTCCCGCGCAGCAACGCCGACAACACCTAGCCACCTGGCACCTGCCGGCGCATCCACGTCGCAGGGTGGCCCTGTCGCTGCGGGCCGACGGGGGTCAGGCGGCACCGAAATAGCGGATACGAATGACTTTCTTTGTCGCGCGGGCGATTTCACAAAAGGCCACACCGCGTCCGGACGGAGTGTGGACCGATGCGCTGACAGTGTCGCCCGTGGCGATCATCTTGGACCACCGCCCGCCTCGAACGCTGTCGACGAACTGGCCGAGCGCGAATGGCGCGTCTTCACCGAGGCTCACGAGGGCACCGTCGGACAGCGCCCGCCTCGCGGAGAGCTGGTCACCCGCGACAGCAGCGTCGAGAAGCGTCGCGACCTGTTGCCTGGCACGCCTGCCGGGCCGCCGAAAACCCTTCAGATACCCGACGCTGCCATCGATCCCCTGGTTGCGAAGCAGTTCGCGGACCAGCCGCAGGGACGGCGGCAGCGACTTCACCCCGTGCGCCAGCAATGGGATCATCATCGCCGGCAGCTCCCAGTGTGCGCGCAATCGCGCAACGGCCCAATCCCCGTCGGACTCCCGGAGGTCATAACGCAGATGCATCGGCACGTGCAGCACAACGTCGGGAGCCATCACGATTTCCAGCTTCAGGTCGCGCACCACCGCGGCGCCGACCGTCACGTCGACATCACGATGAAAGATGACCTGGCGCGGAGCGATGAACGTGTCGTAGAACCGGCCGATCTCCTCGTGCCCTACGTGGGGTTGCGATCCGTACGGGTCCTCGACGCGCGCATCTTCGGTGAATATCGCCACCCAGCCGAAGCGATCGTGTGCATCGGTTGCCGCAGGCGAGCGCTCCACCGCCGCAATGAGTTCAGCGTCGACCGCTGCCACTAGGTGCAGGCTGCCAGCACCAGCTCGCGCACGCGCGCCGCGTCGGCCTGACCCTTCGTCGCCTTCATCACGGCACCGACGATGGCACCCGCGGCCTGGATCTTGCCGCCGCGAATCTTCTCTGCCACATCGGGATTGGCAGCCAACGCGTCGTCTACTGCCGACTGGATCAGCGAGTCGTCACGGACCAGCTCCAGGCCGCGCGCCTTCATCACCTCGTCGGGCTCGCCCTCGCCTGCGAGTACGCCCTCGATGACCCCGCGGGCCAGCTTGTTGGACAGCTTGCCCTTGTCGACGAGCACGACAACCGCGGCCACCTGCGCGGGCGTGATGTTCAGCCCGTCGAGCTCGATGCCCGCCTCGTTCGCCTTCTGCACGAGGAAGTTTCCCCACCAGGCCCTGGCCGCCTCGCTGGATGCACCCTGTTCGACGGTCGCGGCCACCAGGTCGATGGCGCCCGCGTTCACCAAGTCACGCATCACCTCGTCGGAGATGCCCCATTCCTGCTGAATGCGATTGCGCTGCAACCAGGGATACTCCGGAATGCTCTCCCGCAACTTCTCGACGAAGTCGGCATCGGGTGCGATCGGCTCCAGGTCCGGTTCGGGAAAGTAGCGATAGTCCTCCGCGGTCTCCTTGCTGCGGCCCGGTGATGTGTAGCCGTCCTCGTGGAAGTGCCTGGTCTCCTGGTGAACCTTGGCGCCGGAGTCCAGCACGGCTGCCTGCCTGCGCATCTCGTAGCGGACGGCGACCTCCACGCTCTTCAGCGAGTTCACGTTCTTGGTCTCCGTGCGGGTGCCGAATTCGGTGGCACCTTTCGGCTTGAGAGACACGTTCGAGTCGCACCGCATCGAACCCTGGTCCATCCGTACATCGGAAACGCCCAACGCGCGCAACATGTCCCGCAGTGCGGTGACATAGGCGCGGGCGATCTCGGGTGCGCGTTCACCGGTGCCCTCGATGGGCTTGGTGACGATCTCGATCAGCGGCACCCCGGCCCGGTTGTAGTCGATGAGCGATGTGGTCGCACCCTCGATCCGGCCGGTATCACTGCCGAGATGGGTGAGCTTGCCGGTGTCCTCCTCCATGTGCGCGCGCTCGATGGCAACCCGCCAGGTGGTGCCGTCATCGAGAGGAACGTCGAGATAACCGTTGATCGCGATCGGCTCGTCATACTGCGATATCTGGTAGTTCTTCGGCATGTCGGGGTAGAAGTAGTTTTTCCTGGCGAACCGGCACCACGACACAATCTCGCAGTTCAGCGCGAGCCCGATGCGCATCGCCGACTCGACGGCGACCTGGTTGAGCACCGGCAGCGAGCCGGGCAGGCCCAGGCACACCGGACACACCTGGGTGTTGGGCTCAGCACCGAAACGGTTGGCGCAGCCGCAGAACATCTTGGTCGCCGTCGACAGCTCGACGTGCACCTCGAGGCCGAGGACCGGGTCGAAACGTGCGACGACGTCGTCGTAGTCGACCAGGTCGGCCGTTGAGGTAGCGGTCATGGATTCGATCCTAGGGACAGGTCAGCCGAAGAATTCCGCGGCGTCGTCGTACCGGCTCTGCGGCACCAGTTTCAGCTGGCGGACGGCATCGGCGAGCGGGACGCGGCCGATCTCCTGTCCGCGCAGCGACACCATCGTGCCGTATTCGCCCGCGTGGGCGGCGTCGGCGGCGTTGACACCGAAGCGGGTGGCGAGCACACGGTCATACGGGGTCGGTGTGCCGCCGCGCTGCACGTGCCCCAGAACGGTGACACGCACCTCTTTGTTGATCCGCTTCTCGACCTCGTAGGCCAGCTGCTGGGCGACGCCGGTGAACTTCTCATGCCCGAACTCGTCAATACCGCCTTCGCGCAACTTCATCGAGCCCTCGGCCGGTTTGGCACCCTCGGCGACCACACAGATGAAATGCGCGTCGCCGCGCACGAAGCGCTGCTTGATCAGCCTGCACACTTCCTCGACGTCGAACGGCTGCTCGGGAATCAGCGTCATGTGGGCGCCGGAAGCCAGGCCCGCATTCAGCGCGATCCAGCCTGCGTGCCGCCCCATCACCTCGACGAGCATCACCCGCTGATGTGACTCGGCCGTGCTGTGCAGCCGATCGATGGCCTCACTGGCGACACCCAACGCGGTGTCGTGGCCGAACGTGACATCGGTGCAGTCGATGTCGTTGTCGATGGTCTTGGGCACACCGACGACGGGAACGTTTTCCTCGGAGAGCCAGTGTGCCGCCGTCAGGGTGCCCTCGCCGCCGATCGGGATCAGCACGTCGATCCCGTTGTCGTCCAGCGTCTGCTGGATCTGCTCGAGGCCCGCCCTCAGCTTGTCGGGGTGCACCCGCGCCGTGCCGAGCATCGTGCCGCCCTTGGCGAGCAGCCGGTCGTTGCGGTCGTCGTTGCGAAGCTGGATGCGACGGTCCTCGAGCAGGCCCCGCCAACCGTCGAGGAAGCCCACCACCGAGGAGCCGTACCGCACGTCGCAGGTGCGGACCACCGCCCGTATCACCGCGTTCAGGCCAGGACAATCGCCGCCGCCGGTCAGGATTCCGATACGCATGGTGCCTATCTTGCCCGGTAACCGGCCGCTTCACACGGCCGTTGGCAGTGGCCCGCGCGCGGCCTCGTATGCGGCGCCGACGCGGTAGAGCCGGTCGTCGGCGAGCGCGGGAGCCATGATCTGCAGCCCGACCGGCAGATTGTCGTCTGGCGACAGGCCCGATGGCACCGACATCCCGCAGTGCCCGGCCAGGTTCAACGGCAGCGTGCAGAGGTCGAACAGGTACATCGCGAGCGGATCGTCGACCTTCTCCCCCAGCGGGAAGGCTGTCGTCGGGGTCGCAGGCGAGACCAGCACGTCGACCTTGCGGTAAGCCTCGTCGAGATCGCGGGCGATCAGCGTGCGCACCTTCTGCGCCTGGTTGTAGTAGGCGTCGTAATAGCCCGCCGACAGTGCGTAGGTGCCAATCATGATGCGGCGCTTGACTTCCGGACCGAAACCGGCCGCGCGGGTCAACGCCATCACCTCCTCGGCGCCGTGTGTTCCGTCGTCGCCGACCCGCAGGCCGTACCGCATCCCGTCGAACCGGGCCAGGTTCGACGACACCTCAGACGGCAGGATCAGGTAGTAGGCGGGCAGCGAGAAGTCGAAGTGCGGACAGTCCACCTCGGAGACCTCGGCGCCCAACTCGGTGAGCGTGTCGACCGCGGCGTTGAACGACGCCAGCACGCCCTCCTGGTAGCCGTCGCCGCGCAGCTGACGAACCACGCCCACCTTGACGCCGCGCAGGTCGCCGCCGGCGCCCGCCTTCGCCGCGGCGACGATGTCGGGCACCTCGGCGTCGATCGAGGTCGAGTCCCTCGCGTCGTGACCGGCGATCACCTGGTGCAGCAGTGCGGTGTCGAGCACTGTGCGGGCGCACGGACCGCCCTGATCCAGAGATGACGCACATGCGATCAGGCCGTAGCGCGACACCGTGCCGTAGGTGGGTTTGACGCCGACCGTTGCAGTCAGCGCGGCGGGTTGCCGGATCGAGCCGCCGGTATCCGACCCGATCGCCAGTGGCGCCTGGAATGCGGCCAACGCCGCGGCACTGCCGCCGCCGGACCCTCCGGGAACCCGGTCGACGTCCCAGGGGTTGCGCGTCGGCCCGAACGCCGAGTTCTCGGTGGACGAGCCCATCGCGAACTCGTCCATGTTCGTCTTGCCCAGGATCGGGATGCCCGCGGCGCGCACCCTGGTCACGACCGTCGAGTCGTAGGGCGATGTCCACCCCTCGAGGATCTTCGAGCCGCAGGTGGTCGGCATGTCCGTGGCGGTGAAGACGTCTTTGAGCGCCAGCGGGACACCGGCAAGCGGTGACGGCAGCGCATCGCCGGCCGCAACGGCGGCGTCGACGTCGGCGGCCGCGGCCAGCGCGTTCTCCCCGGCGACGTGCAGGAACGCTCGATATTGGCCGTCGGTTTCGGCGATCCGGTCCAGGCATGCCCTGGTGACCTCGACCGACGACAGCTCCTTGGCGACGATCTTGGCGCCGAGCGTCGCAGCGTCCAGCCTGGTTACGTCGTCGTCTGTGCTCATGCCTCCCCCAGAATCCGCGGGACCGCAAAGCGGCCTTCGGCCGACTTCGGCGCCTGCGACAGCGCCTGCTCCTGGGACAACCCCGGCTCGACGACGTCGGGCCGGGTGACGTTGACCGACGTCAACGGGTTGTCGGTGGCCTCGACGTCGGTCACGTCGACGGCCTGGATCTGACCGACGTGCTCGAGGATGGCGCCGAGTTGGCCCGCGAAACCTTCCAGCTCGTCGTCGGTCAGGGCGAGTCGAGCCAGGCGGGCGAGGTGGGCTACCTCGTCTCGGGAGATCTGCACGACTCCCAAGCCTAGTCAGGCGTCACCCCGGCCTGTCGGCTCCTCCCGGAAGCGGTCGTCGCACCGGCATGCCGACCCCGCTGCCCTGTGAAACAGTGTTCCGCGTGCCTTCGTTCATGCTGCGGGTCCAGCTGGAAGACAGGCCGGGCAGCCTCGGCTCCTTGGCGGTCGCGCTGGGCTCGGTAGGCGCCGACATCCTGTCCCTCGACGTGGTCGAGCGCGGCACGGGCTACGCGATCGACGATCTGATCGTCGATCTGCCGCCGGGTGCGATGCCCGACATGTTGATCACCGCTGCGGAGAACCTCAGAGGGGTGCGGGTGGACAGCATCCGGCCGCACACCGGTCTGTTGGAGGCGCATCGCGAACTGGAGTTGGTCGACCACATCGCCGCCGCGCCGGGCAAGCCGGCCAAGCTCCAGGCGCTGGCCGACGAAGCCCCGCGGGTGCTGCGTGTCGGTTGGTGCACCGTGGTGAAGCTGACCGAATCGGGCATCGACCGCATGGTGGGCAGCCATGGCGCGCCGGAAACTCACATCAAGGAGGTGCCCTGGCTGCCGCTGGACACCGCGAAAGCGCTTGACGGCGAGGCTGATTGGATGCCGCAGGTGTGGCGGGACATGAACACCACGCTGGCCGCTGCGCCGTTGGGCGATGCGCGTACCGCCGTTGTTCTCGGCAGGCCCGGCGGCCCGGAGTTCCGACCGTCGGAGGTCGCTCGCCTTGGCTACCTCGCCGGGATCGTCGCGACGATCCTGCGCTGAGCCTCTAGGCTAAGCGCCCGCGGGCACCGGCCAGCGGTCGTTCACGTCGGCGTTGCTGTCTTTCCTGGCGCAGTGTGCGCAACAGAAGATGGCTTCCTCGGTTTCGATGCCGTGCCCGAGGATGCGACACCCGCAGTGCGCGCATTCGGGCGCCAGCTGTACGGCCGCGCACTCGACGCTGTCGAAGTTCTCGCTGCGGCCGTCCGGCCAGGTCACCGTGAAGGCCTTGTCGTAGTCGTTGCCGCACGTCGCGCAGATGGCCATCGTGTCCACTCCTTCGTCTCGACTCTGCGGTCGCATTCCCAGCAGACGACGGCGGCAAACTCCGGCACCCGCTCAGACCGAGTCTGGCCCGCTGTCCAGTAGCCGGACGAAGCCGTCCTCGTCGAGGATCGGCACGCCGAGCTCGACGGCCTTGTCGTACTTCGAGCCGGGCGCGTCACCGGCCACCACGTACGCCGTCTTCTTCGACACCGAAGCCGCCGCCTTTCCCCCGCGCGCGACGATCGCCTCCTTGGCGTCGTCGCGGGAGAACGCCGTCAGCGAGCCGGTCACCACGATCGACATGCCCTCTAGCGTGCGTTCGATGCTCGCGTCGCGTTCGTCGGCCATCCGCACGCCTGCGGCCTTCCATTTGTCGATGATGGCCCGGTGCCAGTCGACGCTGAACCACTCGGTGACCGCGGCCGCGATGGTCGGACCGACGCCCTCGACCACCGACAACTCCTCTTCGGAGGCCGCCATGACGGCGTCGAGGCTGCCGTACTCGGTTGCCAGTGCGCGGGCGGCCGTCGGGCCGACGTGCCGGATCGACAACGCGACGAGCACCCGCCACAACGGCTGCGCCTTGGCTTCGTGCAGGTTCACCAGCAGGCGCTTGCCGTTGGCCGACAGGCTGCCGTCCTTGGTCGTGAAGAGTTCCGTGCGCAACAGATCCGGGCTGCCGAGAGTGAACAGGTCACCTTCGTCGGTGATGACACCGGCCGTGAGAAGCGCGACGGCGGCTTCGTAGCCCAGGCCCTCGATGTCGAACGCGCCGCGCCCGGCGACGTGGAACACCCGCTCTCGCAGCTGTGCCGGGCACGACCGGGTGTTGGGGCAGCGGATGTCGGCGTCGCCCTCCTTGGTCGGGGCAAGCGTCGTTCCACACTCGGGACATGCTGTGGGCATGACGAATTCGCGTTCAGAGCCGTCCCGCAGGTCGACGACGGGCCCCAGCACTTCCGGAATCACGTCGCCCGCCTTGCGGATGACCACCGTGTCGCCGATGAGCACCCCTTTGCGCCTCACCTCTGACGCGTTGTGCAAGGTGGCCTGGCTGACCGTCGACCCGGCGACCTTGACGGGTTCCATGAAGGCGAACGGTGTGACCCTGCCGGTGCGCCCCACGTTGACCTTGATGTCGAGCAGCTTGGTGGTCGCCTCCTCGGGCGGGTACTTGTAGGCGATGGCCCATCGCGGCGCCCGCGACGTCGCGCCCAGCCGTCGTTGCAGTGACACCTCGTCGACTTTGACCACCAGACCGTCGATTTCGTGTTCGACGTCATGGCGGTGTTCGCCCCAGTAAGCGATTCGCTCGGTGGCCGCGTCGATGCCCTTGACCCTGGTGGTGTGATCCGACACGGGCAGGCCCCACGCCTTGAGTGCCAGATACGCGTCGTGCAGCGTCTTCGGGGTGAAGCCCTCGGTACGACCGAGGCCGTGGCAGATCATCCGGAGCTTACGGCGGGCGGTGACCGCCGGATTCTTCTGCCGCAGGGACCCGGCGGCACTGTTGCGCGGGTTGGCGAACGGCGGCTTGCCCTCGGCAACCAGACCGGCATTGAGATCCTCGAAGTCGGCGACCCTGAAGAACACCTCGCCGCGCACCTCGAGCACTCGCGGCACGGGGAATTTCTTTGCAGCGGTAAGCTTCTCGGGTATGTCTTCGATCGTGCGGGCGTTGAGCGTGACGTCCTCACCGGTACGGCCGTCGCCTCGGGTCGCTGCGCGCTCGAGCTTTCCGTTGCGGTACACCAACGCGAGCGCGACACCGTCGATCTTCAGCTCGCACAGGTAATGGGCGTCGTCTCCGATCTCACCCTTGGTGCGCGCCGCCCACGCCGCCAGTTCCTCGGGGGTGAAGACGTTGTCCAGGCTCAGCATCCGCTCGAGGTGGTCGGCGGAGGTGAATTCGGTCGCGAAGCCCGCACCGCCGACCAGCTGCGTCGGCGAATCGGGTGTGCGCAGTTCGGGGTGGTCGTCCTCGAGCGCCTGCAGTTCGCGCAACAGCTTGTCGAACTCAGCGTCGGAGACGATCGGCGAGTCCCTGACGTAATAGCGGAACTGGTGGTCGCGCACCTCGTCGGCGAGTTCCTGCCATCGGCGGCGCAGATCGGCGTCGGGGGCGTCTTCGGACTGCTCGGCCAGTGCCTTGCGCGCATCGGTTGCCTTCGGACTCACCCTCGCAGGCTATCGGAGGGCTGCGACACGAAAGTCGCGCAGACCAGAGGCTCAACCTGGGCGTTTGACTATAGGCAGGTAAATACCTGCATAATGATCTTGTGTCGGACGATCAGATGGATCAGGTCTTTCGAGCACTGGCGGATCCCGGCCGCCGGCTCCTGCTGGATCGGCTGCGCCAGGACAACGGCCAGACGCTCGGCCAGCTGTGCGAGTACCTCGAAATGGCACGCCAGTCGGTGAGCCAACACCTCGCGGTGCTCGAGTCGGCCAACCTGATCAGCAGCGTGCGGCGTGGACGGCTCAAGTTGCACTACCTGAATCCCGTTCCGCTGCATGAGATTACCGACCGTTGGATTCAACCGTTCGAAAGTTACCGGCTTCACGCCTTGCACGAAGTGAAGCTCCAAGCAGAGGAGACACACATGACTGGGACAACCAACAAGCCGACGTTCGTATACGTCACATACATCCACAGCACCCCGGAGAAGGTGTGGGAAGCGTTGACCAGCGCCGAGCTGACCGCCGCGTACTGGGGACACAGCAATGTGTCGGACTGGCAGAAGGGGTCACGGTGGGAGCACGTCCGCACCGACGGATCGGGTGTGGTCGACGTCGCGGGCGAAGTGCTTGAAGCGACACCGCCGCGTCGCCTCGTCATCACCTTCGGCGGCACCGACCAGACGGGTCAGCCGACCGTCGTGACGTTCGACGTCGAGCCGCATCGAGACATCGTCCGCGTCACCGTGACCCACGAGGGGCTTGACGATCCTTCGGACTACCGCGCCGTTTCCACAGGCTGGCCCGCCGTGCTCTCCAATCTCAAGTCGCTACTGGAAACCGGAAAGGTGTTGCCGCAGTCCCCGTGGGAGATGGACACCGAATTGCGGGACGAACAGATGTCGCGCAACGGGTAGCTTGGCGTCAGTGTGAGGGTGAGGTGCCGCTTGGTGCGGTGGTTGGTCCCTAACCACCTGGTGTCTGGCTCGTAGCTTGGGTGCCGCCCGCGGGGTTGGCGTGCATGCGTTTTGTCGGCATCAGGTGTGAAGGACCGGCCGGCGTGACTTGATAGGAGCGTGGCACCGCCCCCACTGAGGTTTGTCCGCCGACCGGCCCAACCGTCACCTCACAGTGAATGGAGGCAACCACCATGGTTGTTGTTGGAGCCGATGTACACAAGCACACCCATACCTTCGTCGCCGTCGACGACGTGGGTCGCAAGCTCGGCGAGAAAACCGTCAAAGCCATCACGGCAGGCCATGCCGAGGCGGTGATGTGGGCCCGGGAACGCTTCGGAGCCGAAGTGGTATGGGCGGTTGAGGATTGCCGGCACCTGTCGGCCCGGCTGGAACGCGATCTGCTCAGTGCAGGCCAACAAGTCGTGCGGGTGCCGCCGAAGTTGATGGCCCAGACCCGGGCCTCGGCCCGCACCCGGGGAAAGTCTGATCCCATCGATGCGTTGGCGGTGGCGCGGGGCTTTCTGCGCGAACCTGACTTGCCGATCGCGTCTCACGATGAGGTGTCGCGTGAATTGAAGTTGTTGGTTGATCGTCGCGAAGTCCTTGTGGCACAACGCACAGCGATGATCAACCGGTTACGCTGGCGGGTCCATGAGCTTGATCCCCAGCGCGCCCCCAAGCCCGCTTCGTTGGATCTGGCCAAGCACCGTCGGCTGCTCGGAGACTGGCTGGTGACAGTACCGGGCCTGGTCGCTGAACTGGCCCGCGACGAGCTCGCTGACGTCACCCGCCTCAGTGAGGCCATCCACGCTGACCAAACGCATCGGCGAACGCGTGCGTCCCATCGCGCCGGTGTTGTTGGCCCTGCCTGGGTGCGGGGAATTGACCGCGGCCAAGCTCATCGGAGAATCCGCGGGGGTGACCCGATTCAAAAGCGAGGCCGCCTTCGCCCGTCACGCCGGTGTGGCGCCGATACCGGTGTGGTCAGGCAACACCAACGGGCGTGTTCGGATGACCCGCTCGGGCAACCGGCAACTCAACGCCGCCCTGCACCGTATTGCGGTGACTCAAATCCGCCTCCACGGTGTGGGACATGCCTACTACCGACACCGCATCACCGCCGGCGATAACACACCCGAGGCCCTACGCTGCCTCAAACGCCGCCTCGCCCGAGTGGTCTTCCACCGTCTACACACCGACCACAACAACCGAACTCAGCCTTGCCAACCGGCAGCGGCTTGACATAGGAGAAACACATGCCGCACCCGATCATGTTCGCAGATGACGACCCGCTGCTCGCGCAGGTGCGCACGATCGCCTTGGGCTTTCCCGACGCGTTCGAGAAGGTCTCCCACGGCAGACCGGCGTTCTTCGTGTCGAAGATGTTCGCCATGTACGGCGGCAGCGTCAAACCCGAAACGAAGGGCGGCGACTACCTCCAATACGCGCGCTCCATCGTGGTCAAGGTCGACGAAAGCGACCGCAAGGCACTCGAGGCGGATAACCGGTTCTTCTACCCCGCCTACCTCGGCCCGGCTGGCTGGCTCGGGCTGGATTTCAGCGCGACCGAGAAGGTCGACTGGGACGAGGTCCGCGAGCTGATCGACGCGTCGTTCCGAATGGTCGCGCCGAAGAAGGTCGTCCGCCGACTCGACGAAGCCTGACCCCGCGCGTGCCGACATGGTTTTATCGAGGCCATGAGCTTCGCGAGCCCATTTCCCGACGTCGAGATTCCGGCGGCCAGCGTCTATGAGTATCTGTTCGGCAACATCGACGACGCCGACGCCGACCGCATCGCGCTGGTGGATGCGAAGACGGGCGAGCAAACCAGTTATCGCGATGCGGTCGGCAAAATAGATTCTTTCGCCGGTGCTTTGGCCGATCGAGGCATCGGTGTCGGCGACGTCGTCGGATTGTTGGCACCCAACAGCACAGCGTTCGCGGTCGCGTTCCACGGCATCCTGCGCGCCGGTGCGACGGCCACCACGATCAACGTGTTGTTCACCGCCAAGGACATCGTCAAGCAGCTGACGGACTCGAAGGCCAAAATGCTCATCGCCGTCAGCGCGCTGCTCCCCCAGGCCAAGCAGGCGGCCGCCGCGTTGGGCATGTCCGACGACCAGCTGGTGGTGCTCGACGGCGCCGACGGCCACCCCAGCGCCGCCGACCTTCTCGCCGCGGGTGCCACTGCGCCGGAGGTCAGCTTCGACCCCGCGACCCACCTGGCTGTGCTGCCCTACAGCTCGGGCACGACAGGCAATCCCAAGGGCGTGATGCTCACACACCGCAACCTGGTCGCCAACGTCGCACAGACCCGGCCGGTGCAGGACGTCGCCGCCGACGACGTCGTGATCGCGATCATGCCGTTCTTCCACATCTACGGAATGACGGTGTTGCTCAACGCCGTTCTGCACGCGCGGGCGCGCCTGGTGATGATGCCGAGCTTCGACCTCGAAGAGTTCCTCGCCAACATCGCGAACCACAAGGTCACGGTCGCCTACATCGCGCCGCCGGTTGCGGTTGCGCTTGCCAAGCATCCGCTGGTGAACAACTACGACGTGTCGTCGCTGCGTGCGGTGCTGTCCGGAGCCGCGCCGCTGGACGAGGATCTCGGCCACGCCGTCGCCGACCGCATCGGTTGTCGCGTGGTGCAGGGCTACGGCATGACCGAGCTCAGCCCGGTCAGCCACTGCACTCCGCTGGACGGCGGTAAGCGCCTCGTCGGGTCCGTCGCACCCATCGGCGCTGCCGGCTGGACCGCGGCGAACTCGTTCTCCAAGCTGGTCGACCCCGACTCGGGCGACGAGATCGACATCCCCGCAAAGGGTCTCAGTGAGACCGGCGAACTGTGGTTCAAGGGTCCGAACGTGATGGCCGGTTATCTCGGCAACGAGGAGGCAACCGCCGAAACCATCGACGAGGACGGTTGGCTGCGCACCGGCGACATGGCGCGCGTCGATTCCTCCGGCTGCGTCTACATCGTCGACCGGCTCAAGGAACTCATCAAGTACAAGGGTTATCAGGTGCCACCCGCCGAACTGGAGGCGCTGCTGCTGACCCATCCCGGGATCGCCGACGCCGCTGTCATCGGAGTGCGCGACACCGAATCGGGTGAAGAGGTGCCAAAGGCGTTCGTGGTCAAGCAGTCCGGAGCCGAGCTGACCGAGGCCGAGGTGATGGAGTTCGTGGCCGCCGAGGTTGCGCCGTACAAGAAGGTTCGTCAGGTGGCGTTCATCGACGCGATTCCGAAGTCGACTGCGGGCAAGATTTTGCGCAAGGATCTGCGCCGGGACTCACGTACGGAGTGAGTCCCGCAGCGACTGGGCGGCCCTCGCCTGCCGGTAGCCGAGTACGGCTCCGATGGCGGGGATCAAGATCAAACCGGCAAGCCCGGCGAGCGGGTCGGTGACGGTGTCGGTTGTCGAGGTGCCGAACTGCGCGGGGACCAGGTCGGCGGCCCGGATGCGTTCCACCGGAGGCAGCGGTGGCGGCAACGGCGGAATGTTGATCTCGATCGCCGCGGGCACGGCGGGCATGGGCGGCACCGCCGCGGGCGAAACCAGGGTGTCGCGCAGGAGGGTCGCCTCGGGTCCTGGTGTTGGATGCGGGACATTCGTTCCGGGCGTCCGACCGTTGCCGATGGTGACCCGCGGTGCCTGGAACGACGTCGCCGGCCTGCCCGAATAGCCGCCGCCGGACTGGGGCGCGGCGGCCGTTATGTTGTCGCCTGCGGGCGCCTCGGCCACGGCCGCCGATCGCATGGCGGTCTGATCCTGCGCAGGGAAGCTGTTCACGACCGTTACATCCTGAAGATCACCTCCGCCGGTGCCGAGATTCATCAGCGGTGGATCGAGATCTGGCTTCGCGTCCTGACCGGCGATGTCAAAGCCGCCGATTACGTTGCCGCCCTTGCCGCTCGAGACGTTCTTGCGGGAGTCGTTATCGAACTGCGAGCCCGGACCGTGCTTGTCGGCGACGGCATGCGCCGGGTTCGGACCGAGGATCAACAGAGACGCCGCGACCACGCCGGCTCCCGCCGCGAAGCGAACAGTCGAGTGCGCCACGATCCCTTTCCTGACCAACTGGGTTTGCCGAACCCAGGGTCCGCCCTTGTATTGTTACATAAACCTTTGCCGGGCAAACATTATTTCAAGATCGCGCCGGGGTCGTCCGCGATGGCGTCGGCCGCGTTCTGTGCGAGTTCGATCGCGGTACGGGCCCACTGCGGGGTCGCACCAGCCACCCCGCACACCGGCGTCACCCCGATCCGTTCCGGCAGCACCGCACGGGGGAAGCCGAGTCGATCGGTGAAGTCCACCACCCACCCGGCCACCTCCTCGGCCGACGGTGGGCTCTCCGGCGCTATGGCGGGCACCAGGCCGAGCAGAACCGTGCGGCCCGATTCGACGAACTCGCCGACGCCGTCGAGATCGCCAGCCGTGAGGGTCGACAGGTCGAACGACACAGCCCGCACACCACTGCGTTGAAGCATCGGCCACGGCAGCCCGCCGGCACAGCAGTGCAGCGCCACCTCGCCGCCGACCACCGACGCACATTCGTCGATCAGCGCTGCCGCCACGGGTTCATCGACGGGGTGTACCGGCGACAGGCTGGACACACCGGTGAGCCTGCCCGCCAGCGCAGCGGGCAGCAACGGCTCGTCGAACTGGACGACAACCTGGCATTCCAGTCGGCGTGCGACCTCCGCGCGGTGTGCTGCCACGCCTTCGGCCAGCGACCGCGCCAGGTCGCGAAGGGCTCCAGGATCGGTGATCGCCCGGTGACCCCCGCCGAGTTCCAGCTGCGCGGCGAGGGTGATCGGACCCGGCGCCTCCACCTTGACGGTTCGCTCGGCCCCACGCAGGCCGGCCTTCTCCCATGCCTCCTCGAGCGCGTCGATGTCCTCGGCGAGCAGGCTGACCGCGCGCCGGGACACGGCACTGCGCCCCGCGGCGATGCGGTAGCCGCGGGGCACGGTGTCGATGGTGATGTCGACGAGTAGCGCACCGGCCCGGCCGATCAGGTCGGCGCCGAGGCCGCGGGCGGGCAATTCCACCAGGTGCGGAAGCCGATGCAACTCACCGACCACGATCTCGGCTGCCTCCCGGGCCGACGTCCCGGGCCAGGATCCGATACCGGTGCCCGCCGCGAAGGGGGATTCGGGGAGGGCGAGATCACGATCTTCCGTCACTTAGCCAACACTATTCGCCACACGAGCCACACGCGTTAGTCTGCGAAACAGGAAGGAGCCGACTCCATGTCCTCTGCGGCAGCCCGACTTGCGGCGCTCGGTGCCGTCGCCATCCTCGCCGTGGGCTGCGCGCAAACCATTCAGGGCTCGGCGACGCGGGCCGCTCCCGGCATCGACGACGAATCGCATTCACCGGTGGACGTCGAGTCGGTGATGCTCGACCAGTCTCAGATGCGGGCGATCACGGGTGCGGGCGAAAGCCTGACAATCGTGCCGAGTATGGACGGCAAGATCCCCGTCGACGTCAGCGACCTGATGAACGGCACGCCCAAGGAGTGCCAGTGGTACTTCGCCGAGACGCAGACGTTCGGGCCGGAGGTCGAGGAGTTTCACAAGACGACCTTCCAGAATCCGCCCGACGGCGGGCTCATCTCCGAAGGCGCTGCGGCATACCGCGATCCGGAGGTCGCACGGCACGCGTTCGCCGATCTGATCGGCCGGGTATACGACTGCGGCTCAACCGAACTCGGCTCGACATTCATCGGTGAGTGGACAGCCGACGCCGACACGTTAAGGATGCGATCCACGGGTACGTGCGGTCGCGACTACCGGATCAAGAACGTGGTGCTGGCCGAGGTTTCCTTCTGCTCGTTTCCCGAGTCGATACCGGGCATCATCATGACGAACATCATGGGCAAGGTGCCCAACTAGGCGCTGCGCGTGATCGTGGCACTGCCGATCACTTCGTCGCCCTCGGCATCGAGCCGGTAGAGCACCATCGTCTGGCCGGCGGCGACACCGACGAGCGGCGCACGCAGATCGACGACCAGGTCACCGCCGCGCACCTCGGCGACGGCGTCGGCGATACCGCCGTGCGCCCGCACCTGCACCGAACACTCCACAGGACCGCGCGGCGCGGACCCGGAGGTGAACACAGGGTTCTTCCCGGTCAGCGACGACACCTCGAGGTCGGTGGCTGCGCCGACGTGCACCGTCGCGGTGTCGGCGTCGATGGCCGTCACATAACGGGGACGACCGTCGGGGCCTGGCCCCGCGATACCGAGACCCTTGCGCTGGCCGATGGTGAATCCGTGCACGCCGTCGTGTTCGGCGAGCACCGTTCCGCCCGCGTCCACCACGGCACCGCGGCGCACGCCGATTCGGCTTCCGAGAAACGCCCTGGTGTCGCCGGACGGGATGAAGCAGATGTCGTGGCTGTCGGGCTTCTCGGCGACGGCCAGACCGCGACGTGCCGCCTCGTCGCGAATCTGCGGCTTGGGTGTGTCACCGATGGGGAACAATGCGTGGCGTAGCTGCTGCGCGGTCAGCACACCGAGCACATACGACTGGTCCTTGTCGCTGTCGACTGCGCGCCGCAGCCGGCCGTCCGACAACCGCGCGTAGTGGCCGGTCGCGACGGCGTCGAACCCGAGCGCGAGCGCGCGGGCCGACAGCGCGGAGAACTTGATCCGCTCGTTGCACCGCACGCACGGGTTCGGAGTCTCGCCGCGCGCATAGGACGACACGAAGTCGTCGATGACGTCCTCTTTGAATCTGTCGGCGAAATCCCATACATAGAAGGGAATGTCGAGGATGTCGGCGACCCGGCGCGCATCGCCTGCGTCTTCCTTCGAACAGCATCCCCGCGAGCCCGTCCGCAATGTTCCCGGTGCCGCCGACAGCGCCAGGTGCACGCCGACCACGTCGTGGCCCGCGTCGACCATGCGGGCGGCGGCCACAGACGAGTCCACGCCCCCGCTCATCGCGACAAGAACCCGCACTATTCGACAACTCCCGAACTGGCCAGCGCAGCCTGCCGGGCACGGTCCACCGCCCCGGGCAGCACATCGAGTGCGGCCTCGATGTCGGCCTCGGCGCTGGTGTGGCCCAGCGAAAGCCGCAATGATCCGCGGGCGCTTGCCGGGTCGGCCCCCATCGCGATGAGCACATGCGAGGGCTGCGCGACACCGGCCGTGCACGCCGAACCCGTTGAGCACTCGATCCCTTTGGCGTCCATCAGCATCAGTAGTGAATCGCCCTCGCAGCCGCGGAATGTGAAGTGCGCGTTGCCAGGCAGCCGTCGGGCGCCAGTCGCGCCGTTGAGCACAACATCGTCGATGCTCGACAGCACGCCGTCGACCAGGCGGTCGCGCAGCGCCTGCACCCTGGCACTGGTGGACTCCATGCCATCGATCGCCACCTCGGCGGCCTTCGCCATCGCCACCGCGCCCGCGACATCCGGTGTGCCCGAACGTACGTCGCGTTCCTGCCCGCCACCGTGCAGAAGTGGCACGCATGCAGTGTCACGTCGCAGCAGCAGCGCGCCGACACCGGTCGGGCCACCGAATTTGTGTGCCGCGATGCTCATCGCCGACAGCCCGCTCGCCGTGAAGTCGACCGGTATCTGGCCCACCGCCTGCACCGCGTCGCTGTGCATCGGGACGTCGAATTCTGCGGCCACCGAGGCCAGTTCCGGCAACGGCATGATGGTGCCGACCTCGTTGTTGGCCCACATGACCGACACCAGAGCCACATCGTCGTGCTCCTGGAGGGCAGCGCGGAGTGCGCCGGGCGTGACCGATCCGTCGGACGCGGTCGTCAGCCAGGTCACCTCGGCACCTTCGTGTTCGGCCAGCCATTCGACCGAGTCGAGCACCGCATGGTGTTCGACCGCGGTGGTGATGATCCGGCGACGGCGCGGTTCGGCGTCGCGCCGCGCCCAGTAGATTCCCTTGATCGCCAGGTTGTCGCTCTCGGTGCCGCCCGCGGTGAACACGACCTCCGACGGGCGCGCGCCGAGCAGGTTGGCCAGGGTCTCGCGCGACTCCTCCATGCGGCGCCGCGCCGCGCGCCCGGTGCCGTGCAGCGACGAGGCGTTGCCGACCGTTGCCAGCACGGCCGTCATCGCCTCGATGGCGGCGGGATGCATCGGGGTGGTGGCGGCGTGATCCAGGTAGACCGGCGATGAGTCGCTTGCGCGAAGAGCATCGGCCACAGCTTCGGTGGTCATAACCGTTCCATGCTAGCCGCCGCACGACGACCGCCCTGAACCCCTGGTCAGGCGACCAGCGCGTGCCCGTTCGCCCGTCGCCCGGTGTCGCCGCGCACTGCCGCTTCACAGCGCGCGGCCAGGTCACGCCGGTCGGTTCCCGGTAGCTGCAGAGACTCGACATGCACACCAACGATGGTGCGCCGGGCGGTGACAAGGCGACGGATCGACGCCATCAGGGTGTCGTCGCCCACGTAGGCGGCGACGGTGGACGGCGTGCCGTCACGGTGGTGATAGTCCAGGCGCAGTGGCTGAACCGGCCTGCCCGCGTCGACGGCGGCCTGGAACATCGCGGGCCTGAACGGCCCGTAGGCCAGGCCGCACCAGGTGGTGCCCTCGGGAAACGCGACCACGGTCTGGCCTGCGCTCAGTCGGGCCGCCACCGTCTTCACGACGTCGGGTAACCGCCGCAGGCTTGCCCGTTCGATCGGGATGACCTTCATCAAGCGGGCGGCGATACCGAGGCCCGGCCAGTTGATCATCTCGGCCTTGGCGACGAACGAACCGGGCATCACGGCGCCGATCGAGAAGATGTCGACCCACGACACATGGCCGCTGACGACGAGCACGCCGCGCAGGTTGCGAATGGGTCCGCCGGACACGGTGATCCGCACGCCGAGCGCGCGCAGCATCATGCGGCAGTAGCCGCGCTGGACGTGTGACCGCCCAGGCATCGGAATCGCCAGCAGCGGCACGGCCGAGAGCAGAATGACCGCGAGGGTGGCCCGAACCGCGACCCGTGCCGCCACCGCGACCGGACTGCCGCCAGGCGCGCCGCCCGCTGCCACGCAGCTGGCGTCGCACGTCGCGCGCGGCACCCATGGGCTGGTCTCCCTCGCGCTGCCGACCCGCTCGTCGGCGGTCACGATGCGATCCTGTCGGCCATGTCGCTCGCCGCGGCGACCGACCGCAACCGCGTCAGGTATCTCGTGTCTGCCCTGCGTTTGTCGAGCAGCGCGGGAAAGTCGCCGACACCGAAGTCGAGGTCGTGGGCGGGTTCACCGCACACCTGGGCACCCAGGCGCAGATAGCCGCGCATGAGCGGCGGGACGGTCACCCGTGCCGGCGGTTCGATCGCGTCCAGGCCCTCGCCCTCGATCGTCACCGGCCGGTAGGGGTGCACGGTGTACTCCGATGGGGCGGCGTGCCTACGAAGCACGAAATCCCTGACACCGCGGATCTGGCGGCCCGCGATGTCGGAGTCCTCGACGGGTACCGAGACGCAACCCGTGACGTAGTCGTAGCCGCTCCGGTCGAGGTAGGCCAGGATGCCCGCCCACATGAGCAGCACCACGCCGCCGTTGCGGTGGTCGTCGCGGACCACGGCGCGGCCCATCTCGACCAGCGACGGCCGCAGCGCGTCCAGCCCTGTGACGTCGAATTCGGTCGCGGTGTACAGCCCGCCTGCCGCGATGGCTCCCGGAGGCGGAAGCATCCGGTAGCAGCCGACCAGCTCGCCGGTGTTGTCCTCGCGGACCAGTAGGTGATCGCAGAACTCGTCGAACCGGTCGGCGTCCCTGCCGTCGCTCGCGCCAGCGAGCGCGAAACCCGGTTCGGTGGTGAACACGTCGTGGCGAAGGCGCTGAGCGGCGTCGATCAGCGTGGGGTCGGTGGAAAGCAGCAGGGTGTAGCGCGGTGTCGACGCGCGTTGGGTCTCTTCGGCGGGTATGAGTACTGAAGCGGTGCTCATAGCCAGCACCGTCGCCGAGCCGTTCAGCCAGACGGCATCCGCGGCGTGACGTGTCCGTGGACGTTAGGTGACGATTGGCCGCTAGTCGGTGGCGGCTTCGTAGCTGCGGATGGCTTCGACCTTGTCAGCCGACTTGCTCTCGGGGTCGAATTCGTAGCTCAACCATTCCCTCGCGAGCCTGCGGGCCAGTTCCAGCCCGATGACCCGTTGCCCGAAGCACAGCACCTGCGCGTCGTTCGACAACACCGACCGTTCGACGGAAAAGCTGTCGTGGGCCGTGACGGCCCGGATGCCGGGCACTTTGTTCGCGCTGATCGCGACGCCAAGTCCGGTACCACACACCAACAATGCACGGTCGGCCTTGCCCTCGGCGACCAACCTCGCCGCCGCGACCGCCACATGCGGGTAGGCGGTGTTTTCGTCGGTTCCGACGCCGATATCGGTCACCTCGGCCACCCGGGAGTCGCTGCGAAGGTCCCCTTTCAAGGCTTCCTTGTATTCGTAGCCGGCGTCATCGGAGCCGACGACAACCCGCAGTCCTTCGCCCATCAGTCATTCGCCTTTCGTCGTCAACGTGAAACGGTCGGCAACCGAGTGTGCGCACATGGCAAGGGAGGTGGCACCGGCATCCGGTGTGCCGATGCTGCGCTCGGCCAGCGGACGGGCCCGCCCCACCTTGGGTCGCAGCTCGGCGGTCGCCTTCGCGGCATCGGTGGCGACGTCGGCTGCGGCCCGCCAGGCCTGCTGCCACTGCTCGCCCTCGTCGATCCGCTTCTGCAGCTCGTCGATGAACGGCAACAGCGCGTCCAGCATCGTCTTGTCACCCGGCGACGCACCGCCGAGCTGGATGAGTGCGTCGAAGCCATCGCGCATACTCGCCGCGATGGTGCCTGCGTCGGGGTTTCCGGTGTCGCCGAGCCTGGCGCCGATCGCCGCGAGCATCGCCCCCCACAACACGCCGGACGTGCCGCCGGCCTTGGCGGCCCACTCCTTGCCCGCGGCGGCGAGCACCGATCCCGTTCCGGCGCCCTCGGTGACTGCATCAGCTGCAGCGTCGCGGGCGGCCGCGGAGCCCTTCACCATGCCGCGTCCGTGGTCGCCATCGCCCGCAACGGCGTCGATGCGGCCCAGCTCGTCCTCGACCTCCGCGAGCATCCCGGCCATCGCCTCGAGCGCGCGTGCGACCAGCGCTCCGCCCCGACGACCGTCCTCGTCGGCCAGTTCGGCGACGGCGATTCGTGGCGCGGCGGCCTCCGCGGCGGCATCGGTGCGACGGGTACCTTCCGATGATGCGGCCGTCGCGCCCTTGCGGTAGGCCGGCGTGTCTGCAGGTGCCCGCCAGTACTTTTCGAGTTCGTCATCGAGCCACATCACGGTCAACGAGCAGCCCGACATGTCGAGGCTCGTCACGAGCTCGCCTACTTCGGGCTCGATGATTTCGTATCCGCGTTCACGGAGCAGCCTTGCCGCCGTCCCCCAGACCACGAAGAGCTCTTCGTACTTGGTGCGCCCGAGTCCGTTGAGTATCACCGCAATGCGCGTGCTCTCGGTTTGCGGCTTGTCGCCTGAGACCCCGTCGACGAGTGTCGCCGCCAGACTCGCTGCCGTCGGCATCGTCTCGTCGGACACACCAGGCTCCCCGTGGATGCCGAGGCCGACACCCATCTTCCCGTGTGGCACCGTGAAGAGCGGTTCGTCGGCGCCGGGAAGTGTGCACCCGTCGAATGCGACGCCCAGCGTTCGGGTGGCAGCATTGGCGGCTTCGGCGACCCGGACCACGCCGGCCAGGTCGAGGCCGTCCTCTGCGGCGGCACTGGCACATTTGAAGACGGTGAAATCGCCTGCGATGCCACGGCGTTTCGTCTCTTCGCCCTTCGGGGCGCTGGCGATGTCGTCGGTCACCGCGAAGTACTGCGCATCGATGCCCTCGCTGCGCAGCTGGGTGACGGCCAGACCGAAGTTCATCACGTCGCCTGCGTAGTTGCCCGTCGTCAGCAGGACGCCGGCGTCGCCGTGTGCCGCGCGGGCGACCGAGGCCGCCTCTTCGGCGGAGGGCGATGTGAAGATGTTTCCGACGACGGCGCCATCCGCGAACCCGGGGCCGACGGTTCCGCAGAATGCCGGGTAGTGCCCCGAGCCGCCCCCGATGACGACGGCGACCTTGCCGGGCGCCGTCTGGTGCGCGCGCACCACACCACCGGGAACGCCCGCGACGTAGCGAGAGTTGGCATCGAGGAATCCGACCAGCATGTCCTCGGTGAACTGAGCCGGATCGTTGAAGAGTTTGGTCAACGCAACCGCTCCCCTGTTTCGGCGTCGAACAGGTAGACGCGCTCGGGCGGGGCCGTCACCACGACCTTCTGTTCGGGCTCATAGCTCTCCTGGGCCGGAGTCTGGACGACGATGCCCTCCTCCATGCCTGCGACTGTAGTTGTCGCGAGCCCGAACTCGAGCAGATGCTCGAAGTACGCCACTGTTGTGGAGATACCGTCACCGGCGGCGGTACTCAGGCCGCAGTCCTGCGGGCGGATCCCTACGGTGACCCGGGTGCCGTCGGCCAGCGACGTCACGGTGCTGTCCAGATGGCCTGCGTTGGAGCCGATCTCGATGCGGGTCCGGCCATCGGAAACCCTGGCGACACCGCGCAGGACGTTGATCTGCGGTTCGCCGACGAATCCTGCGACGAAGAGGTTGGCCGGATCGTCGAACACCTCGTCGGGCGTGCCGAACTGTTGCACGACTCCGGCATCCATCACCGCGAGTCGGTCGGCCAGCGACAGCGCTTCGACCTGATCATGGGTGACGACGATCGTCGTGTAGCCGAACTCGCGTTGCAGCACCTTCAGTTCGCGTCGCACCCGTTGGCGCGCGGAGGCGTCGAGGTGGCTCAGCGGCTCGTCGAGCAGCAGTACCGGTGGGTTGCGGACCAGCGCGCGGGCCAGCGCGACGCGTTGCTTCTGTCCGCTGGACAACCCGGCGGGCCGCAGCTCGAGCAGGTCGTTCATCTCGAGGCGGTCGCAGATCGAGGCGACCATCTGCTCGGCACCCTTGACCTTGCGGGCCTTCAGTCCGTACAGCAGGTTGTCGCGGACGGACATCGGCGGGTACAGCGCGTAGCTCTCGAAGCCGACGCCGATACCGCGCTTGGACGCAGGCAGCTGCGAGATCTCGCGGTCCCCGATCTTGATGGAACCGCTTGTCACCGTCTCGAGTCCGGCGATCATCCGCAATGTGGTGGTTTTGCCGCAGCCGGACGGGCCGAGCAGCGCGACCAACTCCCCGGGTTCGATCGCAAGGTCGATGCCCTTGACGGCCGTCACCCGCTCACGACCGCTCGACGCGTAGATCTTGACCAGGTCGGCAAGGGTCAGGCTCTGCGCCGTCCCATCGGCCGACGCGGGTGTGCGCGGAGCATCTGTCGTCACACTCACTGTGCCGCCTCCATGGTCTTGTCGCTCGCGCCGAGCCTCGCGGTGTCGCCGGCGCCCGCCGTGAAGACGTGTACGTCGGAATCGGCAACGGTCATGGTGATGTCACTGCCTTCGTCGACGCCCTCGCGACCGGAGGCCAGCACGATGACCTGTTCGTCGCCGGCTTTCACGGTCAGCTCGACGTTGCGACCGAGTCGCTCTGCGAGCATCACTGTTCCCGCAAGGTGCGCCGAGCCCGCTCCGGACCCCACGTGGAGGTCGCAGGGCCGCAATCCGACTCGTACGCGGTCGCCGCGATCGCACGGCGCACCTGCGGGAATCGGTACGTCGAGCGATCCGTCCCCGAGGCGGATACGGCCGTCGTCGACCACACCGTCGAGGATGTTGATCTCGGGCTGGCCGAGCGAGCGCGCCACGAATGTGTCAGCGGGGCGCCGCCAGATCTCGTCCGGGGTGCCCAGCTGGACGAGCCGTCCTTCGCGGAGCACCGCGATGCGGTCACCGAGCGCCAAGGCCTCCTGGTAGTCGTGTGTCACATAGATGGTCGTGGTGTTCGACATGGCGCTGAGCTGTTTGAGTTCGGCGCGCATCGCGGCACGCAGCTTGGCGTCCAGGTGGCTCAGCGGTTCGTCGAGCAGGTAGATGTCAGCAGGGCGCACCAGCACCCTGCCCAGCGCCACCCGCTGCCGCTGCCCGTTCGACAACTCGCGGGGAAAACGGTTGAGCAGGTGGTTGATTCCCAACGTGGTGGTCACCTGCTTGATGCGTTCGGTGCGCTGAACCTCCGTGTACTTACCGGTCCTTCCGGACTTCAACGGCGACGCCAGGTTCTCGCTGACCGTCTTCTGCGGATACAGCGCGTAACTCTCGAACGCCATCGCGACGTTGCGGTGGTACGGCTCGACGAGTGTCATGTCGACACCGCCGATGTGCACCGATCCGGCGTCGATGTCCACCAGCCCGGCCACCGACTTCAGGGTGGTGGTCTTACCCGCGCCGCTGGGACCGAGGATGACGAAGAACTCACCGTCGGCGATGTCGATGGACAGATCGTCGACCGCCGTCACTTTGCCGAATGTCTTGCGCAGGTTGGCAAGGGATACCGTCGCCATCAGGCTTTCACCGCCCCGAAGGAAAGGCCCCGCACCAGATACCGCTGAATGGTCAGCGCCAGAATCAGCGGAGGCAAGGCGGCAATGATCGCCGCCGCGGCGGTCAGGTTGTAGTACGCCTGGCCGCCACCGCCGAGGAACTTGGTGATCGCGACGGTGACCGTGCCTGCGTTGGTGTCGGCCAGGATCAGCGGGAACACGTAGTTGTTCCAGGCGAAGATGAACGCGAGCAGGGCCGCGGCGGCGATACCGGGTCGGACGATGGGCAGCGCGACCATGACGAAAGCCTTTCTGCGGGTGTAGCCGTCGAGCAGCGCGGCCTGCTCGAGGTCTTCGGGCAGGTCTTCGAAGTACGAGCGCAGGATCCAGACCACCAGCGGCATCGTGACCAGCTGCAGGACCCATATCATTCCGACTTTGGTGTCGAACAGTCCGATTTGGTTGTAGATCACGAACAGCGGCACGATCACCATCAGCTCCGGGGCGAACCGGAAGGACAGCATCTGGAACATCAGGTCGTTGCTGCCCTTGTACTTCCACCGGCCCGCGGCGTACGCGGCGGGGATGCCGATCAGCAGCGAGACGATCACTGCTCCGCCGCAGTTGATCAGGCTCGTCAGCAACGAGGTCTTGAAGTCGACGCTGGTCATCTGGGTGCCTTTGTCGGAAACCACTGTCGCGAAGTTCGACCACGTGGGACTGAACTGGAAGTACGTGGTGGTCTGCTCTTGGGCGTTCTTGAGCGCCAGGATCACCATCCACACGATCGGGAACAGGGAGAAGATGAACCAGCCGATCAGCCCGATATCGGCGGCGATGGGCCCGATGCCGATCCGCCGCTGTCCCGGGAGGAGTTCGCTTCTGCGCAATGTGAATGCCATGGCCTATGACTCCGCTCCGGCAGCTCGACGCTGCGCCTTGCCGAGCACGCTCACCAGGTAGCGCGCGGTGATGAACACGATGATC
>NZ_JAVHWK010000178.1:0-16799 GCF_032159775.1 Mycobacterium sp. | reverse complement strand
CGTTCGCCTGACCCTCCCGGTTGTAGTAGCCCGGTGTGCACGCTTTGGCCCGCTGCGCGCTGGCGGCGGACCGCTCCACGATGGTGTCGACCCAGGCAGTTTCGGCGTCGACGGACGCCTCCAGCCGTTCTATCCCACTGTTGAGCGCCCAGGCGATCACGCCGGCCGTATGGGTTGCCTGGACGTCGAGGAGGTAGGGGAAGTTCACGGTGAACCCGGACTGGGCGATGCTGAGCACGAAGCTGTTCGGGAAGCCGTTAACGCTGACGCCGTGCAGCGTGCGAACGCCGTCGACCCATTTCTCGGTGAGCGTGAGGCCGTCACGTCCGACCAGGTCGAACCCGGTGCGGCGCGAGTAGTCGGTGCCGACTTCGAATCCGGTTGCGAATATCAGGCAGTCAACGGGGTGTTCGGTGCCGTCGACGACGACGCCGCCCGGGGTGATCCGCTCGACGCCACGGCCCCGGGTGTCAACCAGCGTGACATTGTCGCGATTGAACGTCTGCAGGTATTCGTCGTGGAAGCAGGGTCGCTTGCAGAAGTAGCCGTACCAGGGCTTGAGCGCCTCGGCGGTGGCGCGGTCTGCCACGATCGAGTCGACGCGGCCGCGAATCTCCTCCATCTTGGCGAAGTCGGCGAGTTCGACTGCCCGCAAACGATCTTCGTCCGACATTCCCTCGACGCTGCGCTGCCGCATCACGAACAGTTTCTTGACGATGCTCGTCCAGGCGTCATTGACAAGGTCCTCGTCGGCTTCGCCGCCCGCAGTGAGCAGCTGGAAATTCTCGATGCGGTGGCGCTGCCAGCCGTTCTTCAGGTCTGCCGACCATTGCGGGTCGGTCGGTCGGTTGCCGCGTACGTCGACCGTCGACGGCGTGCGCTGGAACACGAAAAGCCGGCCCGCCGACCTACCGAGGTGCGGAACACACTGGATCGCGGTCGCGCCGGTGCCTATGATCCCGACCCGCTTGTCCGCGAGCTCGGCCAGGTCGTCTCCGGTATAGCTGTAGTCCCACCGGCTGGTGTGGAAGGCGCGCCCCCGGAAGTCCATGATCCCTTCGATGCCGGGAAGTTTCGGCTTCTGCAGGTACCCGTTGGCCATCGACACGAACCTCGCCCGGATAGCGTCACCGTGGTCGGTGGCGATGACCCATCGGGAGTCTGCGTCGTCCCAACGCATTTGGGTGACTTCGGTCTGCAGGCAGGCGTCGCGGTACAGGTCATAGTGTTCGGCGATGCGTCGGCAGTGCGCGAAGATCTCGTCGCCCTTGGCGTATTTCTCGGTCGGGATGTAGCCGAGCTCCTCGAGCAGCGGCAGGTAGACGTAGGACTCGACATCGCAGGCAATCCCCGGGTAGCGGTTCCAGTACCAGGTGCCACCCACGTCGGCCGCCTTGTCGATGAGCCGAATGTTCTGCACGCCCGACTCGCGCAGCCGGGCGCCGGTCAGCAGCCCCCCGAGCCCCGCGCCGATGATCGCGACGTCGACTTCGTCGTGCAACGGTGGCCGAGTGAAATCCGTTTCGCTCCATGGGTCTTCGGCGAATCCGGCGAATGGCCCTGCGACTTCGACATACTGCGCGATCCCGTCGGGCCGTAGCCGCCTGTCACGCTCTTCTGCGTACTTCTGACGCAGAGCATTTACGTCGAACGCCACATCAGGGTTGTGCACGGACGCACCCGTCAGTGCGCGAACGGCTGTAGTTCGTCGAAATGACCGTCGGGCTTGAGTTCATCGAGATGGGCCAGCGCGGTGATGGTGTCGTCGCGCAGCGCCCGCGCCAAGTTCATGGAGAACCCTTCGCGCACGACGACGCGCAGCACCGCGATGTCGGTGGCATTCTCCGGCATGGTGTACGCGGGCACCTGCCAGCCGTAGGACCGCAGCGCATGCGATACGTCGAACTCCGTGTAGCCCGGGTCGCCCTTCAGGCGGAAGCTGACCACCGGGATCGCCGACCCGTCGGAGATCAGCTCGAAGTGCTCGCTGTCGCGCAGTTGGTCACCCAGCCACCGGGAGGTCTGCGAAAGGCACCCCATCACCTGCGCGTACCCCTCCTTGCCCAGCCGTAGGAAGTTGTAGTACTGGCCGATCACCTGATTGCCCGGCCGGGAGAAGTTCAGCGTGAACGTGGGCATGTCGCCGCCGAGGTAGTTGACCCGGAAGACCAGGTCCTCGGGCAGGTGCTCGGGGCTGCGCCACACCACGAAGCCGATGCCGGGATAGGTCAGGCCATACTTGTGCCCGCTCACATTGATCGACACCACGCGCGGAAGCCGGAAGTCCCAGATGACATCCGGATGCAGGAACGGGACGACGAAGCCTCCGCTGGCCGCGTCGACGTGCACGGGTATGTCGAGTCCGCCGTCGGCGGCCAGTTTGTCCAGCGCCTCGCAGATCTCGCCGATCGGTTCCAGCTCACCGGTGAACGTGGTGCCAAGAATCGCGACCACGCCAATGGTGTCCTCGTCGATGTTCTCCAGCACCTGCTCTGGGGTGATGACGTAGCGGCCCTTCTCCATCGGCAGGTACCTCGGCTCGACGTCGAAGTAACGGCAGAACTTCTCCCACACCACCTGCACGTTGGAGCCCATCACCATGTTCGGCCTGCGCTTGCGCCAATCTTTGCCGACACGTTCACGCCACCGCCAACTCATCGCGAGACCGGCGAGCATCACTGCCTCGCTGGAGCCGACCGTGGAAACGCCTGTCGCGCTTGACGCGTCGTCATCGCGCAGACCTTCGGCGTGGAACAGGTCGGCAACCATCGCCACACAGCGGGCCTCGATGGCGGCGGTGGCGGGGTATTCGTCCTTGTCGATCATGTTCTTGTCGAACGTCTCGGCCATCAGCTTCTCGGCCTGCGGATCCATCCACGTCGTCACGAACGTCGCCAAGTTGAGCCGCGAGCTGCCGTCGAGCATCAGCTCGTCGTGGATGAAGCGGTACGCGGCATCGGGGTTCATGCTTTCGTCCGGCATCCGCAACGCCGGAATAGCCGCCATCGACATCCGACCGGTGTAGGCCGGAGCGATAACCGGTCCGCTGGAATGCTTGGGGGGCATGGAAAGTCCTCTCGTTGCTGGGCTATAGACGGGCGACTGCGGTGCGGACGTGCGCGAGGATGCGCGACGCGGACGTCGGGGCTGGGCGCGGGCCGGGGTCGACGGCCGAGAGGTTGGCGGCGCTTGCGTGCACGAACGCCGCGCAGGCCGCGGCTTCGCCTGCGGGGAGGCCAGCGGCAAGCAGAGCACCGATGATGCCGGACAGCACGTCGCCCGATCCCGCGGTGGCCGCCCACGACTGCCCGGCGGGGTGGACGTAGGCCAGACCGCCCGGTTCGGCGATGACGGTGATGTTGCCCTTCAGCAGCACGGTCGCCCCGAACTGGTCGGCCAGCCTGCGAGTGGCGGCGATGCGGTCGTCGCCCGGCGGCGACCCAGCCAGCCGCGCGAACTCCCCCGCGTGTGGCGTCAGCACCGTAGGCGCCTTTCGGTCGGCGAGCAGGTCGGGGTGCGCGGCGAGGATCGTCAACGCGTCGGCGTCGACGATCACCGGCAGGTTGGTGTCGAGCGCGAACCACAGCGCCGAGGCGCCGACGTCGTCGGTGCCGAGGCCAGGTCCGACGGCCCACGCCTGCACCCGGCCCGCACCAGAAGGGCTCGGCGATGCGATGACTTCTGGCCAATGCGAAAGCACTTGCTGCGCTGCACTTCCCGCGTAGCGCACCATCCCGGATGTGGCGGCCACCGCCGCGCCGGCGCACAGCACAGCCGCTCCCGGGTAGGTCGCCGAGCCGGCGAGGACGCCAGTGACGCCCTGGGTGTACTTGTCGTCCTTCGGCCCCGGCATGGGCCAGCGGGCGACGACATCGGAGGCGTCGAAACTCATGATGTCCGGCTGCGGTAGGTCCAGGCCGATGTCGACCAGTTCGACCCGGCCGCAGTCACCCAGCGCGTGCACGGGTTTGAGGCCACCGAACGTCACGGTCAGCGCGGCGTGTACGGCGGGCCCGCTGACCGCGCCGGTCTGCACGTCGACGCCACTGGGGATGTCGACGGCCACCACCGGTGTGCCCGCCTCGTCGACGGCGGCGAAAATCTCTGCGGCGGCCGGCCGCAACGGGCCGGTACCGGAGATGCCGACGACACCGTCGATCACCAGATCGGCTGTCGCAGGAACGCTGTGCACGACCCGGCCGCCCGCCTTGCGGAATGCCGCCAGCGCCTTGGGATGAGTGCGTTCGGGGTTGAGCAGGACGGCTGCCGCCGACGCGCCGCGGCGGCGCAGAAACGTCGCGGCCCACAGCGCGTCACCGCCGTTGTCGCCGGAGCCGACGACCGCGCAGACCGACCGGCCCGCGATACCGCCGGTCCGCACCAATAGTTCGCGGGCGATGGCAGTGGCCAGCCCGTTGGCGGCCCGCCGCATCAGCACACCGTCGGGCAGCGACGCCAGCAGCGGCGCCTCGGCTTCGCGGATCGCGTCAGCGGAGTAGTAGGACCGCATCAGCTCCCGCTCCGTTCGATTTGCCGCGCTGCGACGTGAATCACTACCAAGCTATATCCCCGACTGGTTCGCGCCGGTGAGAACGGGAATCCAACCTCCACCTATCGATGAGTTGGGAGAGTTGTCTGTTGGCTGCCTTGACGCTGCTGCTGGCGCTGCTGGCGGCGACGGTCGTACTGGCGCCGCTCGCCGAACGTATTGGGGTCCCCTACCCCGTCCTGCTGCTGACCTTCGGGCTGCTGCTCGCTTTCGTTCCCGGCCTGCCGCAACCGTCGGTCAATCCAGAGCTTCTCCTGCCCCTCGTCTTGCCGCCACTGCTGTTCGCGGCGGCGCGTCGAACATCGTGGCGCCAATTCCTGGATAACCGCAGACCGATCGGCCTATTAGCGGTCGCCTTGGTGGCGGTGACGGCCTTCGCCGTCGGCACGACATTGCAGGCGCTCGTCCCCGGTCTTCCGCTGATCGCCGCGGTCGCTCTCGGCGCGGCGGTCGCCCCGCCCGACCCAGTAGCCGCCACGGCGGTCGCCCAGAAACTGGGGCTGCCACAGCGGCTGCGCACGGTCCTGGAGGGCGAAGGGCTTTCCAACGACGCGACAGCCCTTGTGCTGTATGAAGTCGCCGTCGCGGCGGCGGTGACGGGCGCATTCTCGCCGTGGCGCGCCGGTGCAACGCTGGGGGTCGCGGTTGTGGCCGGCGTCGGGGTGGGTCTGGTCATCGCCGTCATCAGTCGGTTGCTATTGAAAAAGCTGCCCGCACATCCCGCCGGCAGCGCCCTGGTTCTGCTCATGCCATTCGCTGCCTACGCCGCCGCTGACGCCGTTCACGGCAGCGGCGTGCTGGCCGTAGTGACCGTTGCGCTTGCTCTGAGCCGGTACGGCGATGCCGAGTCCTCGAAGACCCGCCTGGTGTCGAGTACCACCTGGGAGGTCATCGAACTGCTGGTGACGGGCGTCGCTTTTGCGTTCGTCGGCCTCGAGTTGCGCGCGGTGGCCTCTGAAGTGGACGGCCAACTGGGCACGGTGATCGCTCAGGCGCTGATCGTGACGGCCGTGGTGATCGTCGTCCGCTTCCTGTGGATTTTCCTGGTCGCCACCATCGACGAGAAGGCTCGTCGCCGTCGCAACCCTGATCTGGCCGAACCCGTTGGCTGGCGGGAGATGACCGTCGCGTCGTGGGCCGGGATGCGCGGCGTGGTGACCTTGGTGGCCGTGCTGTCCCTGCCGCAGGAATTCCCGGAGCGCGACCGGCTGATCTTCGTCGCGTTCGTCGTCATCGCCGTCACGATGCTCCTGCAGGGTTTGACGCTGCCATGGCTGGTGCGGCGCCTCGACGTGAGTGCGTCCGACGACGAACGCAACGAGGCGGAACAAGCGCTGATCCGACGTGCCAGGCTGGCCGGCTTTGAACGCCTCGACGACATCCGCGAACGGGGCGACGTCGACGCGGAGGTAATAGAGCAGGCATCGGAAAACGCCGATCGGATGTGGCACTCGATCGGATTCGCACCCGACGGTCCTAAGGACGGCGCGAACGGCGCTGGAGATGCGTCCACGCTCAACGCAGTGAAGGACGAGATGTTGGCGGCCGCAAGAGAGGCGGTCGTCGAGGGCCGCACCGAGTCCGGAACTGATCCCATCATCGCCGACCGGGTATTGCGCAGGCTGGACGCCCGCGGCAGCCAGCCCGAGTAAGGGCTGCCGCGGCTACTCGACAGTGACGGACTTCGCCAGGTTGCGCGGCTTGTCCACGTCGTAACCGCGGGCCTGCGCGACACCGGCGGCGAACACCTGCAGCGGAATCGTCGAGAGCAGTGGCTGCAAAAGCGTTGACACCGCCGGGATTTCGATCAGGTGGTCGGCGTACGGCCGGACCGTGTCGTCGCCCTCCTCGGCGATCACGATGGTGATCGCGCCGCGGGCCTGGATCTCGCGGATGTTGCTCAGGAGTTTGGAGTGCAGCACCGCCGCGCTCTTCGGCGACGGCATGACGACGATGACCGGCAGGCCGTCCTCGATCAGGGCGATCGGACCGTGCTTGAGCTCGCCCGCCGCAAAACCCTCTGCGTGCATGTACGCCAGTTCCTTGAGCTTCAACGCGCCCTCGAGTGCGACGGGATAGCCGACGTGACGCCCGAGGAACAGCACGGTCTGCGACCTGGCGAACCGATGGGCCAGGTCTGTGACCGGCTCCACGTTGGCCAGCACCCGCTTCACCAGCTCGGGCATCGCCTCCAGCTCGCGGAACTCGCGCTCCACCTCGTCGGGGTACTTGGTGCCGCGGGCCTGCGCGAGCGCCAGACCGACGAGGTAATTGGCGGCGATCTGGGCGAGGAAGGTCTTGGTCGACGCGACCCCGATCTCCGGGCCCGCGCGGGTGTAGAGCACCGCGTCGCACTCGCGCGGGATTTGGCTGCCGTTGGTGTTGCAGATCGCCAGCACCTTCGCCTTCTGCTCCTTGGCGTGCCGCACGGCCTCGAGCGTGTCGGCGGTCTCGCCGGACTGAGAGATCGCGATGACGAGCGTGCTGCGGTCAAGCACCGGGTCGCGGTAGCGGAACTCGCTGGCGAGCTCGACCTCGACCGGCAGCCGGGTCCAGTGCTCGATGGCGTACTTGGCCAGTAGTCCGGAGTGGTAAGCGGTGCCGCAGGCGACGATGAAGACCTTGTCGATCTCGCGCAGTTCCTGGTCGGACAGCCGCTGCTCGTCGAGCACGATGCGGCCGTCGACGAAATGCCCGAGCAGGGTGTCGGCGACAGCGGCGGGCTGCTCGGCGATCTCCTTGAGCATGAAGTACTCGAAGCCGCCCTTCTCGGCGGCCGAGAGATCCCAGTCGATATGGAACTCACGCGCATTCGCGGCGTCGTCCTCGCCGTGGAAGTCGGTGATCCGGTAGCCGTCCGCGGTGATGACGACGGCCTGATCCTGGCCGAGTTCGACAGCGTCGCGGGTGTGTTCGATGAACGCGGCGACGTCGGAGCCGAGGAACATCTCGCCGTCACCGATGCCCACAACCAGCGGAGTCGACCGACGTGCGGCGACGATCGTGCCGGGATCGTCGGCGTTGGCGAACACCAGCGTGAAGTGACCCTCCAGCCGTGGCAGCACCGCCATCACGGAGCCGACGAAATCCCCCGCGGTCGGGCCGTGGTGGTACTGCCAGGAGACCAGGTGGACAGCGACCTCGGTGTCGGTGTCGCTGGCGAACTCGACGCCGGTGGCCTCGAGTTCGACTCGCAGATCCGCGTAGTTCTCGATGATGCCGTTGTGAACGACCGCGATCTTCCCCGACTTGTCGCGGTGCGGGTGAGCGTTTCGGTCGGTCGGCCTGCCATGGGTCGCCCACCGGGTGTGGCCGAGGCCGGTGCTGCCCGCAAGGCTTGCGGCGTCGGCCTCGGCCAGCGCTGCTTCCAGGTTGGCCAGACGCCCGGCCCGTCGGCGCACGGTGAGCCCACCGACGCCGTCGAGCAGGGCCACGCCGGAGGAGTCGTAACCGCGGTACTCCATCCGGCGCAGCGCGTCGACGACGACCCCGCGAGCGTCCCGCGTCCCGACGTAGCCGACGATTCCACACATAGGTACCAAGCGTAGACGACTACCCAGCTAACTGCATATCCTTCGACATTTTACCGGTGTACTGCGCTTTGTACCTATACAGTCCCTAAGCGCAAACCTGGACGAAGCCGAGGGGCCCGCTCAGGCACGGCGGACGAGGTGGGCCGTAGTTGTTCCAGCCGCCGTAGTTGTAGCCGCCGTCCCACGCGGGGGGTGGTGGAGGCGGCGGCGGGCCGGGTCGCCAGGGGCCAGGGCCCGAGCCGGGGCCCCCCTCCGCAAAGCCGGCCTGCGCAGCGGGTGAAGGGGCCGCATTCGCCGTGCCCGCACCGATACCCACTCCCGCGACCCCGATTGCGCCCGCGATGCCGAGACCCACCGCGAAGTTCATCAGTTTCTTCGTCATAAGTACCCCAAAGTCGTTATCAGACATCATGACTCGTTCCCGACCGGTATCGACGCTACGCCGACCTACATGTGTGGAGGCTGTGCAGGAGTTAGGTATCTCGACCGCACCCCGATCTCGGCGAGGAGGGCGACAACGAGCCCGTAGGCGAAGTACAGCGCGGGCAGCCATGGGGCCACACCGAACAGCGCGTCGGAGTCCTCGGCGTAGCGGGCCAGGCCCGCCGCGGCGACCGCAGCCTCTACGGCAGGTCCGATGACGGCGACCAGCGCGCCGCACAACGCACCCCCCCGATCGCCGAGCGCGCACCACGTGATCGCGGCAAGCGCGTAGATGAGCACATTGGCCGACACCGCGGGCGCGGTGTGCACCAACGCCGTCGTGACGTAGATGCCCATGACCGCGGCGACGCCTGCCAGCCCATGCCGCGCAGTCACGGCCGCACGCAGATCCGGTAGTCGCAGCCGCAACTCAGCGATCGCGACCGTCGCCACCGCGACAAGCGTCGGGAACCAGACCGGGCTGCTCCATACAAACGGAACCGCGGAGGACAGGTATTCGGTGGTGCCGGTGGCGACGTGGCTGTGGTCCCCGACGAGCGACGCGACCGCGCCCAGCGCGAGGAGGACGAGCGCGACAGGCCAGCGCAACTTCACACGGTGGACCCTAGCGCCGCAACCGCGGCGCCTGGGCTACGGTCGTCAGGTGGCCAGCACCAAGAAGCTTTTCGCCGCATTGAAACGGCGCGGGCCCCATCGTGTGCTGCGCGGCGACTTGGCTTTCGCCGGAATGCCCGGCGTGGTGTACACCCCGGAGTCCGGGTTCAACCTTCCCGGTGTCGCGTTCGCGCACGAATGGGTGGCGGGAGCCGAGCGTTACGAGGGGACCCTCGAGCACTTGGCTTCATGGGGCATCGTCGCGGCCGCGCCCGACACCGAGAAGGGCATCGCGCCGTCGGTGCTCAACCTCGCGTTCGACCTGGGCACCACGCTGGACATCATCTCCGGAGTCCGCCTTGGCGTCGGGAAGATCAGCGTGCATCCCGCCAAGCTCGGCATCGTCGGCCACGGCTTCGGCGCGTCGACCGCGGTGTTCGCCGCTGCGGGCATGCCCGCGAAGCCCAAAGCCGTTGTTGCGGCGTTCCCCACGGTGACCAAGCCGCGCGCCGAGGAAGCCGCCGCAGCGTTGACGGTGCCCGGCCTGATCCTGACCGACCCGGGCGACCCGATGTCTTTGCGATCGAACGCGGTCGAGTTGGCCCGGGTGTGGGAGACAGCGACGCTGCGCGCCGTGCCGAAAGCCAAGGCGGGCGGGCTGATCGAGGGCCGCCGCCTTGCACGGGTCGTCGGCCTGCCCGGCGCCGACCGCGGCACGCAGAAGATGGTGCGGGCGCTGATGACCGGCTTCCTGCTGAACGTGCTGACCGGTGACAAGACCTACCGCGACTTCTCCGATCCCGAGATAGACCTGCCCAAGGCGGCGACGATGGATCCCTTCTCCGACGACCCCGTTGACCTGGAGAACAAGGTCGTCGCGCTGTTGAAGCCTTAAGGAGGCCGCCATGCGGACAGGAATCTTCCTCAACTACGCCGGCGGTTTCCTGGAAGCCGTCGACGAGGTCGTGGAGCTGGAGAAAGTCGGCGTCGACATCGCGCTGGTAGCCGAGGCGTACTCCTTCGACGCGGTCAGCCAATTGGGGTTTCTGGCGGCCAAGACGTCCCGGATCGAACTGGGCTCCGGCGTCGTGCCGATTTACACGCGAACCCCGTCGCTGTTGGCGATGACGGCCGCCGGGCTGGATTACGTGTCCGACGGCCGGTTCCGGCTGGGCATCGGGACGTCGGGGCCGCAGGTGGTGGAGGGCTTCCATGGCGTTCCGTTCGATGCGCCGCTCGGCCGCACCCGCGAAGTCGTCGAGATCTGCAGACAGGTGTGGCGCCGGGAAAACGTGAAGTTCGACGGCAAGCACTACCAGCTACCGCTGCCCCACGATCGCGGCACCGGACTCGGCAAGCCGCTGCATCTCATCAATCACCCTGTCCGCGAACGTATTCCGATTACGATCGCATCCCTCGGTCCGAAGAATGTGGAGCTGACCGCAGAGATCGCGGAGGGCTGGCAACCGGTGTTCTTCTATCCGGAGAAGGTCGACGATGCCTGGGGTGACTCGCTGCGGTCAGGTATGGCCAAACGCGATCCGGAGCTCGGGCCGCTCGACGTCATGGTCAGCGCCACCCTGGCCATCGGCGACGACGTGCAAGAGCGGCTGGCGTGGGCGAAACCGCAACTGGCGCTGTACATCGGCGGCATGGGCGCTCGCGGCAAGAATTTTTACCACAACTTGGCGACCCGCTACGGGTTCGGCGAAGTGGCCGACCACATCCAGGATCTCTACCTGGCAGGCAAGAAGGCCGAGGCGATCGACGCGGTGCCCGACGACTTGGTGCGACACGTATCGCTCATCGGGCCAACGGGTTTCGTCAAGGAACGCGTTGCCGCCTACGCGGAAGCCGGCGTGACGACCCTGCTGGTGCATCCGCTGACAGGCGACCGGCGCGAATCGGTGCGCTTCGTCGAAGAGCTGCAGGGGCTGCTGCCGTAGCTCACTCCATCTCGGTGGGCAGCCCGCGCGGTGGCACCTGCGCAACGATCAGGCTCGGCCCCGGATTGGCCTTGGCGGCAGCAAGTTCGGAGTCCAGCGCCACCGCGGTGTCGACGATTTTCGCGAACTGCACGCCGACACTGTTGGCGAACTTGACGAAGTCCCACTGGCCGATGCTCGCGTAGGGACGGGCGGGGGTGTTGCTGTTCGTGGTGAAGTAGCTGCGGTCAAGCAGGAACTGTTCGAAACCGTAGATGCCGTTGACGATCAATACGACGATCGGGTTGCGTCCATAGCGCGCCATCGTCGACAGCGCTTCGGCGGTCATCTGGAATCCGCCGTCGCCGCAGATGACGAGGGGACGCCTGGGCGAGCCGAACGACGCGCCGACCGCAGCGGCGACCGAATGGCCGATCGACGCCCACACCGCATCGCACAGGAAGGCGTCTCTGCCTTTCACGGGCAGGTTCGCTGCGGCGTACGTGCCGAGGAAGGTGTCTGGAATGGTGATCAGTGTCTCGTCCAACGCATTACCGACGCGCTGGAAGACCTGCTTGTAGGTCAGCGTGCCCACAGCGGCCGGTGAAACCGACGGCACCGCACCGGCGGGAACGTTCGCAGGCGGCTGTTCGGCGGCCTTGATTTGCATGGCTTCCACCAGCGCCCGGATCTCGGCATTCTGTTTGGGCTGGCTCCCTATCCGCACCTTGCCGTCGTACACCGCGACCATGCTGGTGAACTTCTGGGCGACCAGCGGCGCGAAGCTGTTGGGGTAGACGCAGCCGAGAGTCACCAACAGGTCTGCTGATTCGACCTGGGTACGAATGGCCTGCGGCACATACGGCGGGTCGTAGACACCGATCCATCCCGCGCCCGTTTCGGCGAGCGTGGACTTCGACAGCATGTCGCTGGCCCACCGGACACCGAGCTTGGCAATCAGATCTGCGACCGCGTCGGCCAGGCCGTAGCGTGCCACCTCGGTTCCGATCAGAAGTACCGGCTTCTGCGCGCCGCGAATCAGGCCCACAATCGTTGCGGCAAGCTGTGTTTCGGTGCCGGCAGCAGGCACACTCGACGTCAGCGGCGGACCGGGGTCGGCACAGGTCTGAGACCACAGATCCATGGCGATCTCGATGTACACCGGACGCTTGGATGTCAGCGCCGCGGTGATCGCCCCGTCGACGGCGGCAGGCACCGCATCCTTCGTGGCGGCACGCACCGTTTTCGCGGTGACGAGCCCGAACGCGTCGAGTTCGGCGTTGGCGCGGCCGGTCGAATGCGAGTAGAGGATGTCACGCTGAGCCAGATCGGCGAGGTGGCCTGCGGTCGGCCCGCCGTTGATGACCACCACGGGGCTGCGCTCGACAAAGGCTCCGCCGATGGCGTTGATGAGGCTCAACGTCCCGACTCCATTGGCTACCGAGACCGCGGCCAGTCCCCTGGTCCGCGCGTATCCGTCTGCGGCATAACCGGCTTCGAGATCGCTCGCGGTCACCACCGGCGTAATGGCGTGGGCGGGTGCCCGGTCGAATAGCGCCGCGCAGTACAGCGCGGGCACCCCGAACAGATGGGTGACGCCCTGCTCCTTCAGCCGTGTCAGCACGTAGTCGACGACGGTGACTGCCATCGTGCCCTCCCCTGCGTTCACACGTTCAGACCGGGCTGCGCCTGGTCATTGGGCAGTACCGGATCGTAGGTCGCGGCGTGGTCGGGATGGTTGATGTGGATGTCGGGCATCGGGACGGCGGGCACCACTCCGAAGTGCGACGCCATGTACTTCAGGATGTCCTTGCACACGGTCTGGGAGGGTGTTTCGTCGGAGAGGTCGGGTTCGTATGTCCCGCCGATGACGACGTGGTCGGACCGTGGGAACAGATATCCGTCGCCGCTGTAGAGGTAGTTCAGGTTCTGTTGTGTCGGCAGCATGGCCAGCTGTCCCTTGATCGGCTGCATCGCAGTGTCGTTCATCAGCTTCTCGGCGCCCGTCCCCGTGCAGTTGACGATGATGTTCTCGCTCAGTGACGTGAGCACGTCGGCGCGATTGACGAAGTGGCGGTCGACGAATGTCACCCCGCGGTCCCGCAGATCGCACTCCAGCCGTGCCAGGAAGACCGGCGGCTCGATCAACAGCGTGTGATATTCGTACCCCGGGATCGAGTGGCCCTGGAAAGGCATGCGCGCCAGAGGGATCGGTTCGGGTATCAGGCCGGGGCATAGCTGCAGCACGATATCGAAGTTCTTGGTGCGCTCGTGGGTGTAGTTAGAGCGCTCGTAGACGCCGAAACTCGGACCGAGTTGAGTCGTGAACCGCATATAGGAGTCGGTGAGAATCTTCTTCAGTTCTTGGGGTCGACTGTATTCGACGACCGAGACCGCCCACTGCCCACCGGCCTTGTGCGACGTGGTGTCGATCGGCTGACGGTCTGCGTAGATGGTCACCGTGAGGCCCAGATCGCTCAACAGTGTCGCTGCGGTCAGGCCCATGACGCCTGCACCGAGCACTGCCGCCGCCGTGTCGTGAGACGTCGCGATGCGGCCGGCGACGATGTCGTGCACCTGCTGTGCGCAGCCCCAGCTCAGGGTGATCCCCGCGCCGCCGTGGCCATAGTTGTGTACCAGGAACTTTCCACCTGCCACCTCGTGACCGAGCATGTACGAATCGCGGCGATAAGGCCGCACGCCGGCGATGCACGCGCCAGGCGCGGCCGAATCGAATGTGAAGTCGGGCGTGGGAAGGTCGGTCACGGGTGGCATGTGTCCTCCAGCGCTTCGCATCGGTAGGCGCGGGTTGTCGTCAGATTGCAGCGTAGGCACGGACACCGGTGCTGGACACGCGTACGGCACTACTCGAGTAATGGAGTTGTCACGGCCCTGCCTGGGGCAGCTGGTCGGCGGCGATCTCGCACGGCGTCTCGGCTCCAATCGCCTCGGCACTGGGCGGCGGTTCCACCATCGGGGGCGGCGGCATCGGCTCCGGCGGCGGCGTCGCGACCGGTTCGGCTACGGGTGCCTCGGCGACGGAATCATCTGCGCACGTGTCGTCGGACTCATCGGCGGCTTCGTCAGCACCAGCGAGATCGTCTGCCTCGTCGGCCTCTTCATCGTCGGCCTCGTCATCGTCTGCCTCTTCATCGTGGGCCTCGTCGTCGACGGCGGGCTCATCGTCATCGACGGCCGACTCGTCGTCTTCGACGCCCGGCGGCCCGTCGTCGGTGGCCGCGTTCTCCAGCTGCTGCGGATCCGGAAGCGCTTCGTCGGGACGGTTGACGAGACCGCCGATTGCGTCGGCGAGTTGGGTACCGAGCCCGGCGAGCCCACCTGCGGCGCCCGGCAATCCACCACCGAGCTCACCGGTAGACGGCATCGGAGGCATCGTCGGCAGCCCAGAACTCGGAGGAGCGGCAGGCGCAGGCGCTGCGGCTGCGGGGACCGGCGCGGCGAGCGGTTCCGCCGCCGGTATCCCGGCCGTCGGAGCAACCGGCGGAGGACCGGCAGGCGCGGGACCCTGGACTACCGCGGCAGGAGACGGGCTGGTCCACGCCGCAGGCGCAGTGCCCGCCACCTCGACCGGTGGGGCACCGCTTGGCGACGACGGTATCGACGCGGGGCCGAGATCGCCCGGCACCTCGAACGGCGTAACGGCATCGCCCGTCAGCACGCTGGTCGCATCATCGAATGCAGCGGAAGCGGCAGCCATGGTTTGCTGCATCGCTGCCAGCCATTCAGCCCGAATGTCGTTGTCCACGAACGGCTTGACTTTCTGGTCGACGAGTTCGCTCGCGACGACGCGGTCGCCGGCTCCCGTGGTCACCGTGCGCGTCGCGGACAGCCACTCTGCCCGCTCGGTCTGGCGGCGCCCCTCGATCTCCACTGCGGCGCCGACCTTGGCGTCGACTGCGTGCCACAGCTCGTCGCGCAGTGCGGCGAGCGCGTCCGCCGCATCGCGCACCGCCGATGCCGCGGACGCGGACGCTTCGGCGTGCCGGGCCAGGAACGCCCGCGAGGCATCGGCACCGCGGCCTTGCCACACCCCGGCCAGCGCGTCGGCCTGCTCTTCCTGCAGCCGTCGCGCGCTGTCCGTCGCGGTTGCCGCCGCATCCAGAGCCGCGCGATCGGCCTCCAGCGCCCGCAGGTCCAGACCGTCCTCGCTGCCGTACCAGTCGCGCACCTGTGCGGCGTGCAGCGTGAGATCTGGATTCTGGTAGCCGACCAGATGACAGGCCCACACATACTCACCGATGGTGTCGACGGCGGAACGGCCATCACCCAGCCGCGCGGGGACGTCGAGCGATTCAGCCATGGCTCAACCGATCCGTCGGGCGCCGCGGTCGTCGACGTCGACGTATCGATCTGCACACGAACGCAGTTCGGCGGCGATCTCGGTTGCCGCGCGCGTCCATTGGTGCAGCCGGTTCACCAGCTCATTGAGCGCCACGCGGAGTGCGTCGCCTTGGGCCGCATGCATGCGGCCGGCGACCGCCCCGTCGAACCGCAGACCGGTCAGATGAGTTCGAATGGCGGCGTCGACGATGTCGGACGCCGTGTCGTATTGGCGGGCGACGTCGAGCACCGCCGCGACATCGACACGCGCGGTGTCAGGTTCTCCCACACAGACTACGACGTCGGCGTAACGCTTGCGGTTCCGCCCGTTTCAGCGTTGTTCGCTGACCGATTCGGCGACACGGATGGCCAATTGGCGGGCGGTGTCCTCGTCGGCGGCTTCCACCATCACCCGCACCATCTGCTCGGTCCCGGAGGGCCGCAACAGAATTCGGCCGGTGTCGCCCAGCTCGGCTTCGGCTTTAGCGACGGCCGTGCGTACCGACGGAGCATCGGCGACGGTGGCCTTGTCGTTGACCTCCACATTGATCAGCACCTGCGGTAGCTGCTGCATGGTCGACGCCAGCTGGGCCAGCGACGAGCGGGTCTGCGCCATCCTCGACATCAGCTTCAGCCCGGTGACGATGCCGTCGCCGGTGGTACCCAATGCGGGCATGACGATGTGGCCGGACTGCTCGCCGCCGAGCGAGTAGTTCCCCGCCCGCATCTCTTCGAGCACATAGCGGTCGCCGACACCGGTGGTGCGGACCTCGATACCCGCCGAGCGCATCGCAAGGTGCAGGCCGAGGTTGCTCATCACGGTCGTCACGAGCGTGTTGGATGCCAGCTCGCCTGACTCGCGCATCGCCAGCGCGAGGATCACCATGATGGCGTCGCCGTCGATGATGTTGCCGTCGGCATCGACGGCCAGGCAGCGGTCGGCGTCGCCGTCATGGGCCAGGCCGAGATGGGCGCCGCGGGATACCACCGTCTGCTGCAGCGTCTCCATATGGGTGGAGCCGCAGCCGTCGTTGATGTTCAGCCCGTTAGGTTCCGCGTTGATCGCGATGACGTTCGCGCCCGCGGCCCGATATGCCCGCGGCGCGGCCGTCGACGCGGCGCCGTTGGCGCAGTCGACAACGACGGTCAGCTGATCCAGACGGGTGGTCAGCGCCTTGCCCGCGTGGCGCAGGTATCGGTCGAGTGCGTCGTCGGCGTCGACGACACGACCAATGGCCGCGCCAACCGGGCGTTCTCCCGGTCCGGCGGCGAGCAGTTCTTCGATACGGTCCTCGGTGGCGTCGTCGAGCTTGTGCCCGCCCGCGCCGAAGATCTTGATGCCGTTGTCGGGCATCGGGTTGTGAGAGGCCGAAATCATCACGCCGAATTCGGCGTCGTAGGCGTGGGTCAGGT
>NZ_JAVHWK010000152.1:0-2522 GCF_032159775.1 Mycobacterium sp. | reverse complement strand
TAATCGGTCAGCTGCTGCGCAAGCTCCTGTGCGCGGTCCAGCTCACCCGACATGATCAGCGCCGTCGTCTGGCCGAACCCGCTTGTGAAGCGAAGGAGCCCGGGATGTTGCGCCTCCATCGCGCGGTCGGCGAGTGCGTCCACCTCGGCGAAACGGCCCATCCGCGCGCAACTGAGCGCCGCGGCCGCCGCTGACCAACCGACGGCGGTGTCGTCGGCTTCCGGCGAGGCCAGCACGTCCTCGGCGATCTCCATCGCCCGGCCGGGACGGCCTGCGTTCATCGCGAAGGTGGCCGACAGCGCGTCCACCGTCGTCCGCGCCGCTGCCGATGTGACGCGGCCGCGAGTGGTCTGCAGAAAGGCCGTCGCCCGCTCAGGCTCCGACAGCATCCAGAACTGGTTGGCCGCCCGCGGCAACGCCCACGCCATCAGCTCCGCGTCCGACAGTGACGTCGCGTCGACGGCGGCCAGGACCTCGTCGGCCTCCCTGCCGCGGCCCTGCCACGCCAGTGCCTGGGCCAGGGTCAGCCGCGCGTCCAGGTCGGGGTCGCGCGCCAGCACCGCCTCGCCGAGGCGTTCGCTCAACTCCAGGTCGCCGAGCCGAAGCGCATCGGCGGCGGCGGCCACCACGACGGACACCGGTTGCGGGTTGTCGCTATCGAGCGCAAACACCGCCAACCGCAGCCGGTCGACGCAGTCCCGGGGGCGCCGGGCTGAGAGCGTTTCATACACGGCGGTCCGCCGCGCACGCAGCTCGTCTGCGGACATCAGGGTGCGCGCCGCATCGACGTAGAGCGGGTGCGCCGCGAGCGCCGTGTCGTCGACGACGGTGATCGAGTCGGCAGCCTGCGCAGCCTGCACCGCGTCGCTGCCGGCCACTGCAGACAGGTCGGCCAGCGGCATCGGATCGGCGACGGCCAAGAACTCCAGCGCGGCGCGGGCGTCGGCCGAAAGCTGCGCAACGAACTCCCGCACCGAGTCGTTCAGCCGCTTGCGGTCCACGCTCGGCGCGTCGAGCTCGATCCGCGGCAGCACATTGTCGAGCTGCAGCGCGGTGATCGCATCGGGCGCGCCCTCGTCGGGATCCACGGTGACGATCAACCGCACCGCTCCGCTGACCGCCAGTTGATACACCAGCGTGGCGGACAGGTGGTCGAGCAGGTGCGCGTCGTCGACGACCAACAGCGTGCCGTCGGCTACGGACTCGCGGGCCGCCCGAAGCACCGCCGCGGTCTTGCCGTCGTCGGGTACCTCGATGAGGTCGCGTACCGCAGCAAACGGGACGGCGCGGTCGGACACGGTCCCCGTCACCCAGACCGCCCCGCCCAGCCGTTCGACGGCCGCGCGGGCCACCGTCGTCTTGCCCCCTCCGACAGGCGCGATGATCACCGCCCCGCCGCGGTCCGCAACCGCCGATTCGACATGCTCGGCTGACGGCTCGGGAGGCACGGTCTTCCAGTCGACGGGCACCCGCCGGAGTTTAGGGTGTGGCCGCGGCGGCCGTGCCGTACTCGTCTACGTTGACGGTGTGTCACCCGATCCCGACTCCGAATGGGCCGTCTGTGTCTACTGCGCGTCGGGCCCAACACATCCCGAACTGCTCGAGCTCGCAGCCCGGGTCGGCGGCGCCGTCGCCGCGCGCGGCTGGACCTTGGTGTCGGGCGGGGGAAACGTCTCGGCGATGGGCGCGGTGGCCACCGGGGCACGGGCGAGCGGCGGCCGCACCGTCGGGGTGATCCCCAAGGCGCTGGTGCACCGCGAGCTCGCCGACGTCGACGCCGACGAACTCGTCATCACCGAGACGATGCGGGAACGCAAGCAGGTGATGGAGGACCGGGCCGACGCGTTCATCGCGCTGCCCGGCGGTATCGGCACGCTCGAGGAGTTCTTCGAAGCGTGGACAGCCGGCTATCTGGGTATGCACGACAAGCCGGTGGTGATGCTCGACCCGTTCGGGCATTACGCCGGCTTGCTCGCCTGGTTGAACGGACTCACCGACAGTGGGTACGTCAGCCAGAACGCGCTGGACAGGCTCGTGGTGGTGGACGACGTCGACGATGCGCTGGATGCCTGTGCACCGGCCAGGTGATGGCGGTCACCTTGAGGGATTTAGGGTGTCGGCAGACGACTCGGAGGGGGATCGCCACATGACAGACGAGAAATCGGGGACTCGCAGCAGCGTCGGGCTGCTCGACATCGCCAGCAGGGTACCCGGCCTGATCGCCGATGCGCCGACCATCGTGCGCGGCGTGATCACCGGCTTCGGGGCTCGCCCTTCGGCCAAGACCTCCATCGGCAAGGTGTTCCAGGTCCGCGCGGCGCAGAACGCCGACAAGGTGTTCCTCAAGTTCGAGGATCAGGAGCTCACCTACAAAGAGGCCAATAAGACCGTCAATCGCTATGCCGCGGTGCTGGCAGCGCGCGGGGTGGGCAAGGGCGACGTGGTGGGCATCATGCTTCCCAACTCACCCGACCCGGTGCTGCTGATGTTGGCAGCGGTCAAGTGCGGCGCGATCTCCGGGA
>NZ_JAVHWK010000139.1:0-95459 GCF_032159775.1 Mycobacterium sp. | reverse complement strand
GGCATCTGGACCACCGACGACTACTCCTTCGAGGGCCGTCACTTCTCCGCCAAGGGCATCACCGCCCACCCGCGTCCGGTGAGCAAGCCGCATCCACCGATCTGGATCGGCGGCAACACGGCCGCCGCGCGGCAACGGGTCGCACGATTCGGTGACGGCTGGTGCCCGTTCCCCGCGCCCGCTGTGCTTGCTCAGACGGCCCGCACCGCGGCGCTTGACTCGATCGATGGGCTGGCCGAGGGCATCGCCGACCTTCAGCGGCGCTGCGATGCGGCGGACAGGGACTGGACCGGTATCGACATCACCTTCAGCAATCTCGGCGGAGGATCGCCCGGTGACGACGACTTCAACGCCGATGCGTACCTGTCCGCGCTGGAAAAGCTTGCGGCGGTTGGCGTCACATGGGTCCAGGTTCAGGTGCCCGGCGACAGCCTGCAGCATGCGGTGGACGCGATCGGGCTGTTCGGCAGCTCCGTCATCGCTTCCGCGTGATGTCAGGCATAAGCGGTGACGCGCCCGACGAGTGCGACCTCATCGTCGGCGCCGACAGCCTGCGCCTCGGCAACGCCGCTGCGCCTGCCGACGCGTAAAGCGGTGGCCACGTAGCGGGCCTCGCCTCCGCTGAACAGCGGACGCAGATAGTTCACCCGCAGCGACGCCGAGTGCAGCAGTTCGTGTGTCCGGCCGACGTTGAGCACCGCCGAGGCCGCCAGTTCGAGTCCCGCCGCCGAGACCCCGCCATGGATGATGCCGAGCGTGTTGTTCAACGCGGAGTTCTTCCGCTGACGGAAGACATTCGCATCGTCGATGTCGAGCGCCATGATGTCGGCCAATTCGGTCGGCCGCGCACCGTCGACGGCAGGTGGCCATCCGGTGGGGTGTTCGCCCGAGCGCTTGATGTACACGGACCGGACCGTGCCCGTGCCGATCACTGCGTCGCCGACGGTGATCTCGCACCAGCCGAGCGCGGTGGCCGAGCCGCGACCGCCCGTAGGCCGCGCGGTCGCGACCGCCACTACATCCGGATGGTCGGCGACGACGGCAAGGGCGTCGGGGGTGAGTTCAAGCGTCAGCTCGCTTGTCAGCGTCCACTCGTCGGCGGTCTTGCGGTAGTGATTGACCAGGCCTGCAGCATGGTCGACCAGCACGGCCAGCGGGCCGATGGTCGGCGCTCCGGTCACCGGATTGACTAGTCCGGCCAGCGGCATCGAGCTGACGAATGGATCGGGACTGTCCACGATCGGCGCGATCCCGAATCGGCCGAGTGCGGTGCTTGTTGGATAGGCGACGGGTGCTTCGGTCATTTCATCACCCGCCGCGACACTCGGCCGATGACTCGTCGCATTCGGTCCGAGATATACACCGCGACAAGGCCGTTGAACACGTCTTCGCGCAGCCGGGTGAGCGTCGAGCTGGTGAAGAGCCACCGTCCATCGACCTTCTCGTAGGTTTCGGTGTAGTGCCCGTAGCCGCGCAGATTCACTCCGGGCCCGAAGCGGACCACGTCTTCGAGTGCCCACACACCGCGCGCGGTGGTGGCGGACGTCAGCTCGATCTCGGGTGCGTGAACCTGGTGGACGGTCGCCTGGTTGCGCAGACCCTTGCGGGTGAAGGCGACGAATTCGTCGGCGCCGCGGATGACCTTGCCGCCCGCGGATGACGTGTCGCTGAGGAAGTCGTCGGCGAACAGCTCGCGCCATCCCTGCCAGTCCTTGGTATCGAGCAGCCTGCAGTAGCGGGCCTTGAGCTGCTTGATCGCCTCGATCTCGAGCAGGGTGGCGCTGTCGTCCATGGCGATGAGGGTGACAGTGCGGGCTTGCTTTGTAAAGCTGGCTAGGGGATGAGCTTGAGCGGCAGGTGTTCGTGCCGCCGGATGATGTTGTTGATCGCCCATGTCGGCTCGGCCGTCGGCTCGATGCGGTCAACGCGGTCCACCAGTGCCCGCAGCATGGCCGAGGTCTCCAGCCGCGCCAGGCTCTGGCCTGCGCACGCATGCGCGCCCTGGCCAAAACCGAGATGGCGGTTGGCGTCGCGGCGGATGTCGAATGTGTCGGGGTTCTCCCATTCGCGTTCGTCGCGGTTGGCCGACGCGTAGATGACCAGCACACGCGCGCCTTCGGGGATCGCGACACCCGCCACGTCGGTCTCGACGCGAGTGTGGCGAGCGAATGCGCGCAGTGGTGATTCGAACCGGATGACCTCGTTGACCGCGTTGGGGATCAGCGACGGGTCGCTCTTGAGGATCTGCCACTGCTCCTGGTGCGTCGCAAAAAGGTGCAGCGCACTGGAGATGGCGCTGATGGTGGTGTCGAGCGACGGCGCGATGTAGTCGATCATCAGCGGCGCGCACTCGGCGTGAGAGAGCTTGCCTGCGTCCGCCGCGGCCAGCAGTTCGTGGGTCATGCTGCCCTCGATGACGCTTCGGTTGCGCACCACCCGTCGGGCGAACCACAGCATCTGCAGCGACGCGGCAGCCGACCTGACGCACTGCTTGTTGAGTGGGCCGAGGACGTCGAAGGTCGCTGCGCCCCAAGCGAGTAACTTGCCACGGTCGTCGCGCGGCCAGCCGACGAGGTCGGGCACCACCGCGTGGGGCAACGCCGAGGCCAGATCGCCGACGCCGTCGACCTCGCCTCGCTTCAGCGCAGCCTCGACGACGTCGACCGCCAGCCGGTCGACGTTGTCGCTGACCGCCCGCAGAGCCCGGGGGAGCATTCGGTGGGCGACCAGCTTGCGACGTTGGTCGTGTTCGGCGCCGTCGCTGGTGAGGGTGGTGCCGCGGGAAAGGCGGTTGGTGAAGGGGTTGAGCGCGACTCCCTTGCCGGAGACGAAGGTTTTGTCGTCTCGCAACACGGCCTTGCACTCGGCATATCGGGGAAGCGCATACAACCGGTGCCGCGACAGCCACACCACGGGGCCCTGTTCGCGCAGCCGCGCATAGTGCGGATATGGGTCGATGATCGCGCCGGTGGTGTAGATGTCCGCCGGGTACGTGGGGGTATCGCGGGATACCTTGGTGCGCATTACTTTTCCCCTTCGCCGGCGTGAAAGCGTGGTACCGCGTCGCACAGCTTGTCGACCTGGCTGCCCGCCCGCATCACCGTTCGGTCCGGGCGAACCACCGCTGCGGCCGCTCGCCCGTGCCGCAGCCACTCGGCGAGATCGGTGCCGGCCCCGGCGATATGGACGGCTGCACTGCGCTGCTCGAGGCGGGTTCGTTGCTCGGCGCTCACGGGTACCGCCGAAACGAGTGCGAACCCGATTCCGAGGGCCTGGTCCAGGCGTCGGCCGTCGGCGAGAACAGGGTTCGGGCACAGCGTTCCCGTTATCCGCCGCTGTCTGTGCGACCGGTGCACCAGCATGGAGTGACGCAGGGCGGGCGTGGTGCTGTCGACGACCTTGGCCCGCAGGCCGGGGATGTGGTGCAGCTGCGGAACGATGATGCGGCGAGCCAGGTTTCCGAGCTCGCCGCCCGACGTCATCGACCGTCCGACGGTGAGCGCGAGCCGGATCAGGGCGCGGGTGTGTGGTTTGCGCTCCTGCTCATAGCTGTCAAGAACAGCGTGCGGGAGGTCGCCAGCCAGGACCGCCGCCAGTTTCCACGACAGGTTCACCGCATCCCGTATCCCCGCACCCATGCCCTGTCCGATGAACGGCGGGGTGAGATGGGCGGCGTCGCCGAGCAGAAAGACGTTGCGGCGCCGCCACGTGTCGGCAATCTGCGCCCGAAACGTGTACTCCGCGACGCGGATCAGCTCAAGCTCGTCGTCTGCGGCCTGCGCGGTCCACGGTGCGATGAGAGGTTCGAGCGCCGCCAGGCTCGTGTAGTCCTCGGCGGTCTCACCGGGCAACAACCGAAACTCCCAGCGGTAGCGGGCATCACCGATCCGCATGTAGGTGCCCGCGCGTTGCGGATCGCACACCTGGTGCACGCCTTCCCACTGGTCGAGGTCGACGTCGGTGGCGACATCGACAACCAGCCAGCGCTGCTCGAAATTCAGATCACGCATGGTGGAGCCGACCGCGGCGCGCACAACGCTGTTGGCGCCGTCGCAGCCGAGCACATAGTCGGTCTCCACGGCGTGCTCGCGGCCGCCGGTACGGTCGGTGAACGCGACGCGGAGGTGGCCATCACCTTGGTCGGTGACGCCGACGACCTCGGTGTCGCCGCGAAGCGTCGCATGGCGGTAACGCTTGAGGTTGTTGCGCAACAGCACCTCGAACTCGGGTTGGTCGAACATGTTGGCCTGCGGGAACCCGTTGACGCCGCATGCGGTGTCGCGCCGGAACTCGGCCAGTACGCGCATCCTGTTGTCCAGCAGCCGAAGTCCGTGTGCGGGTCGCGAGATCGCGGCGAACTCGTCGGCGATGCCCAGCCGGGCGATGATCCGGTAGATCTCGTCGTCGAGATGCACGGCGCGGGGCTGCGGGTACACGTCGGGCCACCGGTCGAGCACGAGGCTGTCGACTCCATACTGTGCCAGCAGCGTGGCGGCGGTGACGCCCGTCGGCCCGGCACCGACGATCACGACCGGCACCTGGGAGACGTCGTGCGTCACTCGTACCTCACGACCGTGCGTTGGGATCCGAGATCGATCGCACCGTCGTCGGTGGCGACGCCGAGTTCCACCACGTCGCCGGCCCGAAGGTACTTGGGGTTGCCGGCCTGCCGCTTGAAGAAGACCTTCCACTTCACGGCGGGCGGAAGCAGGTTGCCGATCATTTCGACCGGCTTCGGCGGGGCGCTGAGCGCGGTGCCTGCGGGGGTGCCGGTCATCACGAGATCGCCCGCGTCCAGCCGCTGAAAGCGCGAAAGTGCTTGCAGCGCTCGCAGGGGGCCGTAGATCATGTCGCTCTCGACGACCATGTTCTGCCGGATTTCACCGTTGACCCTCAGTTGCAGTCTCAGATCACCGAATCGCTTGAGTTCGTCAGCGTCAAGCAGCACCAGGGCGGGACCGACGGGTGTGAAGGTGGGGTAGGACTTGGCCTCGTAGAACTGGGTCTGGGGGAGTTGAATGTCGCGGGCGGAGACGTCGTTGGTGACGACGAGACCGGCGATGTAGTCGGCCAGGTTGTCCTCTGTGATGGTGGTGCCGACCGCGATGTTGCGTCCGATGACCAGACCGATCTCCACTTCGTAGTCCAAGAAGCGGACGTGAGCGGGCTTGACGATGTCGTCGACGGGTCCGCTGATCGACCCGGATGTCTTGCGGAAGAACGTCAACGGGATCGATGCCGGGTTCATCCCGGCATCGCTGACATGCGACGCGTAGTTGGTCATCTGCGCGACGACGCGGCACGGCGCCGTGACGGGCGCCACCAGCGTCAGGCTTTCGACGGGCACCGTATCGCTTCCGTGTCCGGGGGCGTCGATGGCGGCGCGGTCGGCGAGCAGCTCGCCGGTTGTCGTCGCGGTGGTCGCGATTTTAGCTGCGCCAGTGGGGGTTTGGACCCACCACGCGTCGGCCGTGCGGAGGACGGACGTGGTCATGAATTGGCTACTTTCAGAAGGCCGCGCAGGCGGGGGAGGGTGAATTCGTTCCGATGGCGAAGTGCATTGACGACCGAGAGCGCTTCATGCGGTAGCGCACCGGGATTGATACCGAGGAAGTCCTTGGTGACCGGAGGGCCCCACTGCGCCAGGCCGGAAGCCGTGAACTGTGCCCATCCCGGTTCCAATGTGTTGTCGAACATGTCTCCGTCGGCGAAGTGCTCGACGAGGAAGCCGTCCGGATCACGCCAGTAGTCGAAGATCTGGCTGCCCTGAATGTGACGGCCGATGCCCCAGGACCGGAAATAGCCCTGCTTGCTGAGGTATTCACCACCCGCGGCGAGCGCATCCAGATCGCACACCTGATAGGCGGAGTGCACATAGCGGCTGGACGGTCCCAGGGCCAGCGCGAGACTGTGGTGGTCGGCAGGCACCGAGCCGCGGTCACAGCGGATGAAGCTCATCACCGGCCCGCGGGCGCGCTGGCCCGGATAGAAGAGGAAATCGCTGACGATCATCCCGAGGTTGTCGAGGTAGAAATTCAGCGCCTCGGTGTACCTGGTGGTCTGCAGCACGACGTGCCCGAGCCGTTGGACGACCGCCGCCACCCGCGGCGGACGTTGCGCCGCATTGGTGCGGTTGAGTTCGTGTCCGACATTGATGATGTGCGGCTGCTGATGCACGAGCTCAGGCAGCTCGTGCATGCCTGCGACGACGCGTACGGGCAGGCCGCTCGGGTCGGCGAGTTCGACGCAGATTCCTCCCACGGATTCCGGCAGCGGTTTCGTCGATGCGCCGGTGGCATCGGCCAGCCGCAGCACGTCGACCTCGTCGACGGCCCGAAACGCGGTGCCGACGAACCGCGACCGGTCGCCGCGGCGCAGCAACACGCACGGCGCTCCGGGGTCGGCGCCGCGTAGGTGGAGCTCGTCGGGTGTGCGCGTGACCGTCGTGAAGCCGAACGCGCGGGCGAACGCCTCGGCCCGGTCCAGATCCGGCTTCTCGAACTCGAGCCACGCAATATCGGCCACCTTGATGACCGGGTTGCGCGCCCGTCCGGAGTGCTCCCCGGGCAATGCACCCTGCTCGCTGTGCAGTTCGTTATGGGCGCCGACCGTGTTGCTCATCAGGACCTCCTGTTAGTTGACGAAATCGTCACATGCGACGACACAATCAGTCAATACTTCTGACGAAATCCTCAACACTGAGACTCTCTGCTACCGTGAGGGCGTGACCGATCTGTCAGACGCCCCTGTCAACCGGCTGGAACGGCGCAAACAGCGCACCCGCGCCGCGCTGATCAGGGCGGCACAGGCGTTCATCGCCGAGGGCAAGGTCAACGTGCCGGTGCTGGAGATCACCCAGGCGGCCGACGTCGGGATGGGCTCGTTCTACAACCACTTCGAGAGCAAGGAGCAGCTTTTCGAGGCTGCCGTCGCCGAGGTGCTGGAATACCACGGCGCCTTGTTGGACCACCTGACCTCGTCGATCGACGATCCGGCCGAAACGTTCGCATGCAGCTTCCGGCTCACCGGCCGGCTGTTCCGCAGGCGCCCGCAGGAGAGCCGGATCCTGCTCGCCAACGGTATGGCGCTGCTGTCGTCGGATCTGGGCCTCGCGCCGCGCGCACTTCGCGATATCGAGGCGGCCGTCAGCGCAGGTCGCTTCACGGTCGACGACCCCGAACTCGCACTTTCGGTGGCTGGCGGCGCGCTGCTCGGCCTTGGCAACCTTCTGCGCAGTCAACCCGATCGCGACGACGCCGCCGCCGCGGATACCGTCACCGAGGACGTTCTGCGGCTGTTCGGGCTCCCCGCAGATGAGGCCCGGGAAATTTGCCGCCGACCGCTGCCTGACCTGGGCAGTTCCCAGGTTCCCGACTCCGCGGCCTGAGCGGGGCCGCCCGCTCAATTTGCATACCGTCCAATGTTGCGGCTTTCATGTCTATCTGTGCCTGAATTAGATCGTCGCAGCATGATGGTGATGAGTGGGATCGGACTGCTTTCAGCGGTGATGCCACTCCCGAAAGCCGGGGCAGCGCCCTCCTACGTCTTCGAGGACAACTTCGACGGCCCTGCGGGGTCGGCGCCCGATTCGTCGAAATGGATGATTTCCAAGGCCCGCGAGACGATGAAGGACCCGACGTTCTGGGAGTTGCCCGAGAACGTCGGCCAGTATCGCGACGACCGTCGCAACGTGTTCCTCGACGGCAAGTCCAATCTGGTGATCAAGGCGTTCAAGGACGGCGACACCTTCTACGGCGGCAAGATCAACACTCGGTGGGAGGGCGGCATCGGGTACACCTGGGAAGCCCGGATGAAGTTCGACTGCCTGACGCCCGGAGCGTGGCCCGCCTTCTGGCTGTCCAGCGACGCCAACGGTGAGATCGACGTCATCGAGTGGTACGGCAATGGCAAGTGGGCGTCGGGAACCACCGTGCACGCCCTGGCCAATGGTTCGGAGTTCGCGACCCAGAACGTCGCAGTGGACAGCGCGTGGCACACCTGGCGCGTCAAGTGGGACGACGCGGGCATGAGCTTCTGGCAGGACTACACGGACGGGGCGGCGCCGTACTTGACTGTTCCGGCCAACTCGCTGGCGGATTGGCCGTTCAACAATCCCGGCTACAAGGTGTATCCGATCTTCAACCTCGCGGTGGCCGGTTCCGGCGGCGGTGATCCGACCGGGGGAACGTACCCCGTGCAGATGCTCGTCGACTGGATTCGCGTCTGGTAGTCGCGGCGACGCCGCGTCATACTCCCGGCAGCTCGGCGACGACGTCCGCGCGGGCCGCGTCGAAGCTGAAACATCCCGTGATCGGCGAGGTTTCGGGCAACGGGTCGTCGTAGCTCCACGCAACGTCATCGACGACGGTGTCGCCGATGACTGCCGACCAGTACGTGGCGTAGCCCTTGTAGTTGCAATAGCTCGTCGTGGCCGAACGACGAAGCAGGTCGGTGCGCACATGCGCCGGGTCGACATAGAGCACGGGTGCCAGCGCAGTTTCGAAAACCACGATGGTGTCGGAGGTGTCGACCAGAGTGGCGCCCGCCACGACGATCCGGAGTGCACGGTGTGTCGGGCGGCAATCGACCCGGTGGTACGGGTTCGGCGGGTAGTGGACAAGCCTGCGGCCCTCCTCGATCCACGTGTCCACCGCGTCCCACGGCACCTGGACGTAGCCCGGCGCCTCCGCTACCGGATCGTGTGGCAGCTCGCCCACCTCAGCGGCGGGAAATGCGAAGTTCAGAGGTCGACCAGCGCGATGCACCAGCAGCGCCTGCTCGGTGTCGATGACCACGACACCGTCGCGCAATGCCTGGACACGTCGCGGGTGCGGTTCGACCAACACCACGCCGTCGGGCAACGGGGGCGAAAACCAGCCCGCCGGGTCCTTTCCGAGTGGACCGCGTCCGGTCACGAGGCTCATCGTCACAGCTTGACAAAGCCGGAGCCGACCGCCACGCCTCGGGGTGGACTTTCCCCGAAGTCGCCTGCCGCGACGACAGAAGGGGTGCAATGGCGGGTACTCAAGTCGGGTCGTCGACGAAGTGGGGTGGGCGTGAAGCGACTCAATGGTGTGGACGCGTTGATGCTGTACACGGAGACGCCGGCAATACACATGCACACGCTGAAGATCGGCGTGCTGGATGTGTCCGATGTCGGCGGGTACGACTTCGACCTGTTTCGTGCCGTGGCGTTCCCTCGGCTGCAGGCGATGGCGCCGCTTCGCTATCAACTCGTCGACATCCCGTTGAAGCTGCATCACCCGATGTGGGTGCTCAACGACCACATCGACTTCGACTACCACGTGCGCCAGGCTCGTGTGCCGGCGCCGGGTGGCCGCCGCGAGCTGGATCAGCTGATCGGCGAGATCGCCAGCACCCCACTTGACCGCAGTCGTCCCCTCTGGGAGATGTACGTCGCTGAAGGGCTGGCCGACAACCGCATCGCGATCATCCACAAGGTGCACCACGTGCTGGCCGACGGTGTGGCGTCGGCCAACCAGATGGCGATGGCGATGGCGACGGACGGACCGACCGGGGTGGTCGGAATGTTCGAGGAGCCCGACATCGCACGGACCGGGCCTGCGCTTCTGAAGGCGGCCGCACGCGACCATGTCGGGTTGGTCCGCAAGCTGCCGCGGCTGGTGAATGAAACCGCGACCGGGGTGTCCCGGGTCCGCCGGCGGTCCAAGGAGCGCGGCGCGCATCCCGACCTCGCCCGCAACTTCGCGCCGCCGGACTGCTTCATCAACCACAAGGTCACCCCGGGGCGCCGGTTCGCGACGGCGCCGCTGTCACTAACCGACGTCAGGGAGACCGGCAAGCAGCTCGGCGTCACGATCAACGACATGGTGTTGGCGATGGCGGCCGGAGCGCTGCGCACGCTGCTGCTGCGGTACGACGGCGCCGCCGACGCGCCGCTGATCGCCGGCGTGCCGGTCAGCACCAACCCGTCGCGGGACCGGCTGGCGGGCAACGAGTTCACCTACATGACGCCTTCGCTGGCCGTCCACATCGACGACCCGCTGGAGCGGGTCAGGCTGGCGTCGGCGGCGTCCGGTATCGCCAAAGAGAACAACCAGCTGCTGGGGCCGGCGGTGCTGCCCGCGTGGATGTCCTATCTTCCGCCGTCGCTTGCGCCGTCTTTCTTCCGCGCGCAGGCCAGGCTGCTCCAGTCGGCGAGCGTCTTCAATCTGACCGTTTCCAACGTCCCCGGACCGCGTGAGCGCGGCAACATCGAAGGCGCGACGGTCAGCGAGATCTATTCGGTCGGGCCGGTGGTCAGTGGCAGCGGGATGAACATCACCGTCTGGAGCTATGTCGACCAGTTGGCCATCTCGGTCCTCACCGACGACCGCACGCTCGACGATCCGCACGAGGCGACCGACGCAATGCTCGAGGCGTTCAACGAGATCAGGACGGCGGCCGGCATCACCGGCGATCTGAGACCGGTCGGTTCGGCACTGCCGGTGGCCGCGGCGATCTGAGCTAGCGGGTCCAGCCGCGGCGGCGCAGCCACCAGTCGCGCGCCACGACGCCGAGGATCACGAGCGCAAAGGCGACCAGGAAGATGTCTTCGACCTTCCCGACGTGGTTGCCGCGCAGCATCGCCAGTATGAACAGGGCGGATACGATGCCGCCGATCTGGATCCACTTGTGGTTCTCTTTCGACCAGCCCCATGCCGCCGATGGCACATCTTCGACGTCGACACCGTCTGTCTTGTCCAACTCGGTGCTCACCACGGCTGCTCCTCACGGTCGGGCCTAGCGCTCCCGACATTCTGACACAGGGTCTACTACGCGCCACCGTAGTGTGGTGCGGCATGGCAGGACAGTTCGAGGGCAAGGTCGCTTTCATCACGGGCGCGGCGCGCGGCCAGGGCCGCTGCCACGCGGTTCGGTTCGCCGAGGAGGGCGCCGACATCATCGCGCTCGATCTGTGCGAACAGATCGACAGCGTCGCCTATCCGATGTCGAGCCGCGAAGATCTGGACGAGACGATCAACCTGGTCGAGAAGACGGGCAGGCGCATCGTCGCCGAGCAGGCCGATGTCCGAGACTTCGAACGGGTGAAAACGGTCGTTGCCCACGGCGTCGCCGAACTCGGCAGGCTGGACTTCGTCATCGCCAACGCAGGCATCTTCCCGGCGGCGGGTCAGCAGCGGCTGGATATCGCGGCCTTCGTCGACGCCGTCGATGTGAACCTGAAAGGCGTCTACTACTCGATCGAGGCGGCGCTTCCCGAACTGCTGCGCCACGGCGACGGCGGCGCTGTCATCATCACGAGTTCCGCGGCGGGGTTCAAGTCCGTCAGCACGACATTCGACACCATGAGTCACGGCGCTGCGGGATACACCGCCTCCAAGCACGGGGCCATCGGCGTGATGCGTCACTACGCGACATCGTTGGCGGAGAAGAACATTCGCGTCAACTCGGTACATCCTGGTGGTGTCGCGACGCCGATGATCATCAACGAGGCGATGGGGCTACTGATTGGCGACCAACCCGAGTTCGGCAAAGCGCAGCAGCCGAAACTGTCGATGCCGCCGATGGATCCGGCTGAGGTCACCGACGCGATCGTCTACTTCTGCAGCCACTCCGGTCGACACCTCACCGGAGTCGCCCTGCCGCTGGACGGCGGCCTCACGCTCAAGTGATCGCGCTGTAGCGGCGTAACGCCTCGGCCCGCTCGGCCTTGTGGTCGACGATCGGGTCGGGATAGTCATCGGTGCCCAACTCGGGAATCCAGCGCCGCACGTAAACGCCCTCGGGATCGAACTTTTCGCCCTGCGTCGTCGGGTTGAACACCCGGAAGTACGGGGCGGCATCGGTCCCCGTGCCCGCCGCCCACTGCCAGCCGTGCTGGTTGTTGGCCATGTCGCCGTCAACCAGTTGCTCGAGGAACCAGCGCGCGCCCCACTGCCACGGCAGGTGCAGATCCTTGACCAGAAACGACGCCACGATCATCCGCACCCGGTTGTGCATCCAGCCGGTCTCGGAGAGTTGGCGCATGCCCGCGTCCACGATGGGGTAGCCCGTCCTGCCCGCTTTCCAAGCCTCGAAGGACTTTTTCGCCTCGGCGTCTTCGTTGACCTTCATCGTGTCGAAATTCTTGTTCCAGTTCCACCACACGCTGTCGGGCCACTCGTTGACCACCGCGGCATAGAAGTCGCGAAAAGCCAACTCGCGCAGGTACGCCTGCGCGCCCTTGCCGCTGCCCAGGTCGGTGACCATGGTGCGGGGGTGAATGGTGCCGAACTTCAGGTGTGCCGACATCCGGCTGGTGGCAGGCAGATCGGGCCGATTGCGGTCGTCGGCATAGCCCGCGAGATCGTCGCTCACGAACGACTTCCACTGCTGCAGTGCGGCCTTCTCACCCGCGGGCAGATCGAGTTCGACTCCCAGGTCCGGTATTTCGACGCGGTCCATGAGGCCGGCCGGATCGATCCACTTCGCCGACGTCGGGCCCGACTTCGCCGGCGACCGCCAGCCGTGTTTGCGCCATGCGTCGAAGAATGGGGTGAACACCTTGTAGGGTTCGCCGCTGTCCTTGACGACCCGGCCCGGCGAGACCAGATATGGCGATCCCGACGCTTCCAGCGGTATGCCGCCGAGGGCGTCGCGAACGGCGTCGTCGCGTCGGCGGCCGAACGGGGTGAAGTCGGCCGACACATGCACGGCTGTCGCGCCGACGGATTTGGCAAGCGCGGGAATTCGCGTGTGCGGCTGACCAGGAGTCACCATCAGCCTGCCGTCCAGTCCATCGCGCAGTTCACGCAGCGCGTCGTAGAGGTATTGCAGCCGTCGAGGCCCTGATGACGCCTTCAGCCGTGGGTCCAGCACGTAGCAAGCCAGCACCTCACCGTCCGACTCCGCCGCGTCCAGCAGGGCAGGCAAGTCACGCAGCCGCAAATCCCGCCTGAACCACAACAAAGTGGGCATGCCATTGATGCTGCCCGAATTTCCGGCTAAAGAAACAGGGGGCGTCGCTGACGGAAGGATGACGTATGCAGTTTTGGTCGGGGACCGCGTTCATGGACCCGCTGGAGGCGGTGCCGGTTGCCAGGATGCTCGACGAAGCCGGATACGACGGCATCCTGTGTTCCGACCACATGATCTATCCGCGTGAGCTGTCGTCGCCCTACCCCGACTCCGCGGACGGCAAGCCGGGATGGGAACCCGACACCGCGTGGCCCGATCCTTGGGTTCTCATCGGCGCGATGGCCGCGGTGACGAATCGGCTCCGGTTTTCCAACGCGATCTACGTCGCTCCCGCCCGACCGCTGCTCGAAGTGGCCAAGCTGGTGGCGACCGCCTCCGTGCTGTCGCATGGGCGGGTTTCCCTTGCGGCGGGCATCGGTTGGATGCGCGAGGAATACGAGCAGATGGGTCAGGACTTCGCCAACCGCGGCAGGCGGCTCGACGAGATGATCCCCGCCTTGCGAGAGCTGTGGCGAGGCGGCTGGGTGTCCTGGCAGGGCGAGTACTACCAAGTGCCCGAGATGATGGTCGAGCCGCATCCGCCTTCGCGCGTGCCGATTCTGTGCGGCGGGGAGTCCGAAGTGGCACTGCGTCGTGCGGCACGCCTCTGCGATGGCTGGGTCGGCTACGCCTACGGGTGGGACGAGTCCGTCGGGTACGCGACGCGGTTGACCGAGTTGCGCCGGGAGTACGGACGTGAGCAGGAGCCGTTCGAGATCGTCTTGGCACTCCTGGAGCCTCCTTCGGTCGACATGTACCGACGCGCCGAAGAGGCAGGCATCACCACGGTGATGTGCAGGCCGTGGCTGGGCCTCCAGCCCGGTGCGGGTGTCGAAAGCTACCGCGAGCCCATCGAACGGTTCGCCGAGGACTTCATCGAAAAGTGCAGGTAGAGGGTCGTGCACTGATGTGACACTTGCAGTGACACCACTATGGTGTCACCATGGTGCCATGGACTTGCAGCCCTACGTCGACCGGGTTCGTCACGAACTCGAGGTAGCGGCCGCCGCGGGCGGCCCGGACGCGGAATCACTCGCAGACAGACTGACCGCGCCGCTGGACTCAGCCATCCGCCTTGCGTTACTGGAGGCGCTGTCCGATGCGGCGCAGGAGATCACCCGCGAAATGGCGCCCGGGTCGGTCGATGTCCGATTGCGTGGCCGCGACCCCGAGTTCACCGTCAGCCCGGCAGTTCGGGACGAGCCCGAACCGATCGCGCCGGTGCCCGAAGCCGACGACGACGGGGGTACCTGGCGGGTGACGCTGCGGGTGCCCGAGAGCTTGAGGTCGCCCGTCGATGCGGCGGCGCGCGCCGAAGGGCTGTCGGTGAACGCGTGGCTGGTCCGCGCCGTCGCGTCCGCACTGGGTGGCAGACGGCATTCGCGAGCCAACACCGACAAACACTTCAGCGGCTGGGTCCGCTGACCACACAACGAAAAGGAGAACACGATGCCGACATTCGCGACACCGAATCCGATCACCGCCTTGGTCGAGACCGTCAGCGGTGCAGTCCATGTCGTCGCAACAGAGCGCGACGACACCGTGGTCACCGTCAGCCCGCAGGACCCGAGCCGGGCATCGGATGTCCGGATCGCCGACGCCGCGCGCGTCGACTTCGCGAACGGCACCCTCACGGTGTCCGCGGGTAAGCGGTTCATTGCACTGGGCCGCGGCGGCTCCGTTGTCGTCGACATCGAACTGCCGTCGCGCTCACGCCTCGAGGTGTCATCTGTGTCCGCGCGGGTGCGCGCCGAAGGCGCCTTCGGCGATTGCCGGTTCTCCACCGTGAGCGGGGATGCCAACGTGGAGTCCGTTACCGGGAATATCAAGGCGGACAGCGCTTCCGGCGGAGTCGCCATCGAGACGGTGGTCGGTGCGGCGGTCATGTCGACGGCGTCGGGCGACGGAACGGTGGGCGATCTCACCGGCGACGTCAAGTTCCGCGCCGCCAGCGGATCGCTTTCGGTCAGGCGGCTGCATGGCACGGTCAACGCGCAGACGGCATCCGGCGACGTTGCGGTGGCCGCCGCCGTCACCGGCGGAGTATCGGTGCAGACCGGTAGTGGCGACATCGAAATCGGGGTCGAGGAGGGCACCGCCGCCCGGCTCGACCTGAGGACGCATTCGGGCACCGTGCGCAACGAGCTGCGGCATGCCGACGGACCTGCAGACGGCGACGAAACGCTGACCGTGCACGTGAGGACCGGCTCCGGTGATGTTTCCGTGCAACGCTCGGCGGCAGTCGTTGCCGGTTAATCCGCCGGGTCGAACCGGAAGACCGCCAATTGGCCTGCGAGCGCCTCGAACTCGTCCGACGTCCCTTCACGTACCAGCCCCGAGCGTTTGGCGAAGCCGACGCCCACGGGAACCTGGCGCGGGAACTCGCGCAGTACCGGTCGTGACTCGTCGGCGTTGAGCTCCACGATCCTGATCTCCTGCGACTTGCGCCCTCGGGTCAGCGTGCCCGCACCCGCGGCCCGAGCGTTCGCCGCCCAGTCCGCTCCGGGATATCCGGCGACGGTGTACATGTCGCCGCGGTAGGTGAACGGTGTCATCGGTGTGCTGCGAGGCTTGCCGGTCTTTCTGCCGGGAACGGTCAGGATCATCGCAGGTCCGGTGTGGACGCCCAGCCGTTGCATCGCCTTGACGACGCGGTTCATCGACTTGAGGTACCGGGGAGGCCGAAGCTCTGACATGTGTTGTCTCCTTTACTCTTTGCCGAACTGTGCGCGCTGAGGCCGAATTGCGTCGCCGAAGGTCTGTGCCGGCCTGCCGAGGATCTTCTCCACCTCGTTGGTCACCAGCGCGGGCGTGGACACCGTCGTTTCGAGCAGTGCCATATACGCGTCGGCGAACTCCGCCGGGAACCCGATGTCGATGAAGCGCCTGCGCACGAGGTCGGGTGGCACCTCCTGATAGCGCAGCGGCCGATCGAGGACATCGCCGATCACGCCGACGAGCTCGGTGTTGGTGAGGGCCTGCGGACCGGTCAGCGCGACCTTGCGCCCCAGCAGATCGTCGCGCAGCAGTGCGTGCGCGGCCACCGCTGAGATGTCGGCGTCGACGATGGGCGCCGTCGAGGCCGACGCATAAGGGCCGCTGACCGTGTCGCCTGCCCTGATCTGCGGTGCCCACATGCCGATGAAATTGCTGGCGAACACGGTCGGCCGCAGGCTCACCCACTCCAGCTCCGAGTCGACGGCCTGCTGCTCGACTTCCTTGTTGCGGTCGCCGCGAAAGCGTGACGGCTGCCGCGAGAAGTCGTCGTCGGCATTGATGGCCGAGAGTGCGACAAGCCGTCTGACTCCTGCGCGGCGGGCGAGGTCGATGACCGTCGGGAGCTGGTCGCCGAGCGCCCGAGAATTGAGAAACACTGCGGCGGCGCCGTCGACGCCCGCGGCGGCCGATTCGACCACCTCGACGCCGGCAGGAAATCCCGCTGAACCGGGCTCACGGGTGACCGCGCGCACCTGCACTCCCGCGTGGGCCAGGTGTTCGACGAGAGGGCGGCCGACGTTGCCGGTTGCGCCCGTGACAAGAATTGCGTTCATGCAATCAAGGACGGTGCGACGATCGAGAAAGTTACGCGCGACTTGTCGTAACTTTTCGCGCGGCTGCTTCGTCGTATCTACATGAGCGGATCAGCCGCCGTGGAAGCGGCATGGCGCAGCCATCGCGCGTACCTGGTGAACCTCGCCTACCAGATGCTCGGCGACGTGGGCGAAGCGGAGGACATCGCGCAGGAGGCGTTCCTGCGGCTCTCGCGAACGGACCTCGAGGACATCGACGACGTCCGCGGCTGGCTCACCGTGGTCGCCGGGAGGCTGTGTCTCGACCAGCTGCGATCTGCCCGTGCCCGCCACGAAAGCCCCGAGAACGTCGAGTCGGACGACGGCATTGCGCCAACGGGACCGGACCCTGCCGACCGTGTCACGCTCGACGACGAAGTCCGCGAAGCGATGCTCGACCTGTTGCGGCGGCTGTCGCCGGGTGAGCGCGTGTCGTTCGTGCTGCACGATGTGTTCGGAATTCCGTTCGACGAAATCGCCGCAACGGTTGGCAGGCCGGTTGGCACCTGCCGTCAACTCGCCCGACGCGCACGCGGCAAGTTCACCGCCGCTGGGCCCAAGCTCACCGACGTCGCAGATGCCGAACATCAGCTCGTCACCGAGAAGTTCATCACCGCGTGCGCCAATGGAGACCTCGAGGGGTTGACCGCCGTGCTGGATCCGTCGGTGTGGGGGGTTGGCACCGTGGTCGGCGATGGGGCGCCGCCGCCGCAGGTCAATCACGGCCCGGGTGCCGTCGGCCGCAACCTGCTTCGCTATCTCGGGAATGGCGCAACGCTTGTCGGCGGACCGGTCGGCGAGCCGGTTCTGCTGGCCTTCGCCGGCCGGCGACTGTTCGCCGTCATCGTGCTCACCATGCACGACAACCGGGTGGTCAAGATCGAGGCAAGTGTCGATCCAACGGCAGCAGCCCGACCGTGATCGGTCGGGCTGCTCCGGCGTATTCTATTGTGAGTCAGCCTAATTCATAGGCGGCATCAGCACGGTGTCGATCATGTACACCTGTGCGTTGGCGGTCGAGACACCACCGCACACCACCGACGAGTCGTTGACTTTGAGGTTGCCGCCCATACCACTGACCGTCACATCGGCGCCCTGGACGGTCTTGTGTGTGCCCACTATCTGCGCCGGGCTGGTCTGGCCCGAAACCACGTGGTAGGTCAGGATGCTCGTGAGCAGATCGGAATCGGTCTTCAACTTCTCGATCGTCGCGGGGTCGAGCTTGGCGAATGCGTCATCGGTCGGTGCGAAGACGGTGAACTCGCCGCCGTTGAGGGTGTCGACCAGGTTGACGTTGGGGTTCAGCTGCCCCGAAACGGCCTTGGTCAACGTGGTCAGCATCGGGTTGTTCGATGCCGCAACCGCAACCGGATCCATCGCCATCCCTGCCACCGAACCGGGGCCTGTCGGTACCTTCTCCGCGTACGCGGTGCACGCGGGTCCAACCAGCTCGGCCGACGCCGTGCTGGCGGTGGTCAGTGACATACCCATCGCCGCTGCGGCGGCCAGGCCTGCCACCGCAACCGTCGTCTTGATGTTCTTCATCTGTTCTCCACTTCTCTGGACGAAAAGACGGCTGTAGCCGCCTCACCTCTTTGTGCGTTCACCAGTCATTCGGAGCCGGCGGGCCCGCGGATGGGTGACGGAGCACAAAGCCTCAGCCATATGTGAACGAAAATGCCTGCAGTCCCTTGCTCAGCCGCACTTCGAGCTCTCCGCGCGTGACAGCGTCACCGGACACCAGCAGGTGTGACGTCGGCGCGCCGCTGATCGGCACCGTCGTCGTCCTCCCGTTGCTCGTCACGGTCACATCGCCCACGCCGCCGACGACGATGTAGACGTTTTTCGCGTTGTATTTCAGCGCAATCCGCGAGTCGTCCGACTCGGCGGTCGCGCCCTGGAAGTCCAGCTTCCACCGGCCGCGGTAGCCGAACCGGTCGTCGGCGAGCCTCAGCGGGTAGGTGAAATCGGCGGTGCCCTCGCTGTAGGTGTCTGGACCGCCGTAGTTGACCATCTTGCCGACACCGAGGTACGTCTCGGGCGTCTGCCCGGCAGCAGGTGTCTCGTCGGCGGAATCACTCGGCCCGGGCAACTGCGCATCGGGATTCGCGTCCATCAGCAGTTCCCTGATCAGGCTCTCGGTCACGGCGTAGTCGCCCTCACCGAACTTGATGTGGCGCACGGTGCCGTTCGCATCGATCAGGTACTCGGCGGGCCAGTAGCGGTTGCGGTAGTTGGTCCACGTCGACAGCGTGTTGTCGAGGGCAACCGGGTACGTGATGCCCAGCTCGCCGGCGCCACTGGCGACGTTGGCTGCATCCTTCTCGAATGCGTACTCGGGGCTGTGCACACCGATGACCTCGAGGCCCATGCTCTGGTATTTGTCGTACCAGTCGACCACGTGAGGGATGGCGCGCTGGCAGTTGATGCACGAGTATGCCCAGAAATCGATCAAGACGACCTTGCCGCGCAACGACTTCAGGTCGACCGGAGCGCCGCCGGGGGTGTTCAGCCAGCCGGCAATGCCCTTGATGTCGGGTGCCATGCCACAACTTTCGAGCGCAGACGCACCGTTGCTGCAGTTCGACAGCTCGCGGTTCTGCTCGTTGACAAGGCCACCGAGGTTGAGCTTCTCCTGGATCTCATCGGAGGCGACGACCTTGGTTTGCAGACCGCTCGTGTAGTCGGGGATGGCCCGCTGCAATTTGTCGGGCACGTTGAAGACCAGCGCGACCGCGAACACCAGCATGACGATGCCGCCGGCGACGCGAATGCGCCGCTGATGGCGGCGGAAGGTGCCGACGCGCTCGGCGACTCGTTGCCCAGCCAGCGCGAAGAACAGCAGAGGGAGGGCGGCGCCGACGGCGAAGGAGATCGTCAACGCAACGGTGCCGAGGCCGATGGATCCCGTGGCACCGGCGACCACGATCGCGGCGAGCACCGGCCCGGCGCACGGCACATACAGCACGCCCAGCGCAAGACCGAGCCCGAAACCGCTTCTGCCTTCGCTCATTTGGAGTGCAGGAATCCGGCTGAAGGGCTTCTCGAGGATCTCCTCGAACCGGGGAAAGATCAACCCGAGGCCGATGACAGTCAGCGCGATGAGACCGGCCCACCTGATCGCGTCCTGCGGAAGATGCAGCAGCGACAGCAAGGACGTCCCGATCAGAGTGACCAGGCTGAAGCTGAGCACCAGCCCGCCGATCACCCGATACGGCCGCAGCCTCTCCGAAAGCGTGGGCGCTGTGCTGACGGCGACGGCGGTACCGCCGCCATCGGAGTCGGTGACCGACTCCGCGCGAGTGCTCTGCGCGCCGGAGAAGAAGATCACCGGCAGCACCGGCAGAATGCACGGCGAGACGCCCGTTATGAGGCCGCCGAGAAAGCCGATCAGCACAAGTGTGAACATGTCAGTCATTCGGAGTCACAAGGCATTTGGATGGGTCGCCATTCCTGCCGAGAAGACGTAAAAGGCCCCGACACTCGGCGTGTCGGGGACCTTTTGCGTCTGCTGGCGATAGGAACAGAACCTAGCTGGCAGGCGGCATCAGCACCGTGTCGATCATGTACACCTGTGCGTTGGCGGTCGAAACGCCGCCGCACACCAGACCGGCGTCATTCACCTTGAGTGCGTTGCCCTCTCCGGTGACGGTGACGTCGGCACCCTGCACTGTCTTGTGCGTGCCGACCACCTTTGCTGGGCTCGCCTGACCGGGCACGACGTGGTAGGTGAGGATGCTCGTCAGCAGATCGGAGTCCGTCTTGAGCTTCTCGATCGTCGCGGGGTCGATCTTGGCGAATGCGTCGTCGGTCGGCGCGAACACGGTGAATTCGCCGCCGTTGAGGGTGTCGATCAGGTTGACGTTCGGGTTGAGCTTGCCCGACAGCGCCTGGGTCAGCGTCTTCAGCATCGGGTTGTTGGACGCCGCCACCGTCACCGGGTCCTGCGCCATACCCGCCACCGAGCCCGGGCCCTCCGGCACCTGCTTGGCGTAGGCCGCACAGCCCGCGCCGATCAGGTTGGCCGCCGGATCGGCTGCCGCGGGAGTCATCGCAGGAGCCGAGGAGGTCGCTTCTGCGGACGTCGTCGCCTCCGATGAGCTGGAAGCGCTGGTCGAGCTGTCGTTGGAACACGCCGACAGGCCGAGGACGGCCATCGCCGCGATCGTGGCCGCCGTCAGTGTGCTGCGGTGAACATTTCTCATTGGTGCTTCGACTCCTTGATGACGGACGGGTAGTGCCGCCCATTGGCATGACATCCGACATTCGGCGTGACGGCGGTCACGGATGGCGTCGCGGCGCCGCCGTCAGATTCGGGTCACATTTCGCCGACGCGATGGGATCTGGCCTCGGCGCGGCACAATAGGATGGTGAGTAGCAGGCTGCGGGTGCTGATCCTGGGTAGTACCGGGTCCATCGGTACTCAGGCGCTCGATGTCATTGCGGCCAACCCCGACCGTTTCGAAGTGGTCGGCCTGGCCGCGGGCGGTGGGAACCCCGACCTGCTGACACGGCAGCGCTCGGAAACCGGCGTCACCAACATCGCGGTGGCCGACCCCGACGCGGCCGAGAAGGTCGGTGACGTGACCTACGCCGGCTCCGAGGCGGCCACTTCGCTCGTGGAGAACACCGACGCCGACGTCGTCCTCAATGCGCTCGTCGGCGCGCTGGGCCTTAAGCCGACGCTCGCCGCGCTGGCCAGCGGCGCGCGACTGGCACTTGCCAACAAGGAATCCCTGATCGCGGGCGGACCTCTGGTGCTCAAAGCCGCCAAACCGGGGCAGATCGTGCCCGTCGACTCCGAGCACTCGGCGATCGCCCAGTGCCTGAGGAGCGGAACAGCCGATGAGGTGGCCAAGATCGTGCTGACCGCCTCAGGCGGCCCGTTTCGCGGCTGGACCGCCGAGCGTCTCGAGGACGTCACCCCCGAGCAGGCCGGCGCGCATCCGACGTGGTCGATGGGCCCGATGAACACGCTGAACTCGGCATCGCTGGTCAACAAGGGCCTGGAACTGATCGAGACCCACCTGCTGTTCGGCGTCCCGTACGAGGCCATCGAGGTGGTGGTCCACCCGCAGTCGGTCGTGCACTCGATGGTCACGTTCGTCGACGGCTCGACGATCGCTCAGGCCAGCCCGCCGGACATGAAGCTGCCGATCGCACTGGCGCTCGGCTGGCCGTCGCGGGTGCCGGCCGCCGCGCTGGCCTGCGATTTCAGCACTGCGTCGACCTGGGACTTCGAGCCGCTGGACGCGTCGGTCTTCCCGGCGGTCGAGCTGGCCCGGGAAGCCGGCCGGCGTGGCGGCTGCCTGACCGCGGTGTACAACGCCGCGAACGAAGAGGCCGCGGCCGCGTTCCTCGACGGCCAGATCCGGTTCCCGACGATCGTGCGAACCATCGCCGACGTGCTGCACGCCGCAGACCAGTGGGCCGCCGAACCAGCTACCGTGGAAGAAGTACTCGACGCGCAACGCTGGGCCAGGGACAGGGCAAGGGGCGCGGTATCCCGGGAGGTAGTCAGCACCAAATGATGTGGGTCATCGGTGTGGCGCTGTTCGCGCTGGCCATTCTGGTGTCGGTGGCGCTGCACGAATGCGGGCACATGTGGGTGGCGCGCGCCACCGGGATGAAGGTGCGCCGCTACTTCGTCGGTTTCGGCCCGACGCTGTGGTCGACGCGTCGACCCAACAAACTCGGCTACACCGAGTACGGCGTCAAGGCGGTCCCGCTCGGTGGGTTCTGCGACATCGCGGGCATGACGTCGATCGACGAGATCGCGCCTGAAGACCGCCAGTACGCCATGTACAAGCAGAAGACGTGGAAGCGCGCTGCGGTCCTGTTGGCGGGGCCGGGCATGAATTTCATCGTCGGCCTCGTCATCCTCTACGGCATCGCGCTGCACTGGGGCTTTCCCAATCTGAAACCCGAGCCTGCCGCCTACGTCAGCCAAACCTCTTGTGTCGCACCGGCGATCAGCAAGGACAAGTACGCCCCGTGCGCGGGTGAAGGTCCTGCGGCCGCCGCAGGTATCAAGTCGGGCGACGTCATCGTCAAGGTGGGCAACACCGACGTGTCCAACCCCGACGAGATGGTCGCCGCGGTCCGCGAGGCCAGTGGCCCGACGCCGTTCGTCGTCGAACGCGACGGCAAACAGATCACCGCGGTCATCGACGTGGTGAAGACCCAGCGCTACACGTCAGACACCGCCACGGCGCCGTCGACAGTCGGCGCGGTCGGCGTCTCGGCCGCCGAGTTCGGGCCGGTCGAGTACACGCACTACAACCCCGTCACCGCGATCCCCGGCACGGTGGCGTTCACCGGCGACCTTGCGGTGGAACTGGGCAAGTCGCTGGCGAAGATCCCGACGAAGATCGGTGCACTGGTGCACTCGATCGGCGGCGGCGAACGGGACCCCGAGACGCCGATCAGCGTCGTCGGTGCCTCGATCATCGGCGGCGACGCCTTCGAGCGGGGGCTGTACCTCGCCTTCTGGTTCTTCTTGGCGCAGCTGAATTTCGTGCTCGGGGCGGTCAACCTGGTACCTCTGCTGCCGTTCGACGGCGGTCACATCGCGGTGGCCTTCTTCGAAAAGATCCGCAACCTGATCCGACGCTCCCGTGGTCTGGTGGCCGCGGCGCCGGTGAACTATCTCAAGCTGATGCCCGCCACCTACGTGATCCTGGTCTTCGTCGTCGGCTACATGGCGCTGACCGTCACCGCGGACTTCGTCAACCCGATCAGACCTTTCCAATAGGAGACATTCGATGACCTCCGGCTCTCCAATCGGCTTAGGCATGCCGGCGCCGCCGGCACCCACCTTGGCGCCGCGGCGAAAAACTCGTCAGCTGATGGTCGGCGACGTCGGTGTCGGCAGCGACTACCCCGTCGCAGTGCAGTCCATGTGCACCACCAAGACGCACGACGTGAATTCCACGCTGCAGCAGATCGCCGAGCTGACCGCATCCGGCTGCGACATAGTCCGGGTCGCGTGCCCGCGTCAGGAGGACGCCGACGCTCTGCCCGCGATCGCGAAGAAGGCGAACATCCCGGTGATCGCCGACATCCACTTCCAGCCGAAGTACATCTTCGCCGCGATCGACGCGGGCTGTGCCGCCGTGCGCGTCAATCCCGGCAACATCAAGGAGTTCGACGGCCGGGTCAAGGAGGTCGCCAAGGCCGCGGGTGCGGCGGGCATCCCGATACGCATCGGGGTCAACGCCGGCTCGCTCGACAAGCGCTTCATGGAGAAGTACGGCAAGGCGACGCCAGAGGCGTTGGTCGAGTCCGCGCTGTGGGAGGCATCGCTGTTCGAGGAGCACGGCTTCGGCGACATCAAGATCAGCGTCAAGCACAACGACCCGGTCGTCATGGTCGCCGCGTACGAACTTCTTGCCGAGCGGTGCGACTACCCGCTGCACCTCGGCGTCACCGAGGCAGGCCCGGCCTTCCAGGGCACGATCAAATCCGCCGTTGCGTTCGGCGCGCTGCTCTCCAAGGGCATCGGTGACACCATCCGGGTGTCGCTGTCCGCGCCGCCGATCGAAGAGGTCAAGGTCGGCAACCAGATCCTGGAGTCGCTGAATCTGCGTCCCCGCGGCCTGGAGATCGTGTCGTGTCCGTCGTGCGGGCGCGCTCAGGTCGACGTGTACACGCTGGCCAACGAGGTCACCGCGGGCCTCGAAGGAATGGAGATTCCGCTGCGCGTCGCCGTGATGGGATGCGTCGTCAACGGTCCCGGGGAAGCCCGCGAAGCCGACCTCGGCGTCGCGTCCGGCAACGGCAAGGGGCAGATTTTCGTCAAGGGTGAGGTCATCAAGACGGTCCCCGAGCACCTGATCGTCGAAACGCTCATCGAAGAGGCGATGCGGATCGCCAGCGAAACGGAAACGCAGCGGGGATCCGATGATCCCAGCGGTTCGCCGGTCGTCACCGTAAACTGAACGTGTTTCCTGTGACTGGAATCACCTCGACCTGAGGCCGCAGAAAGAGTCCCGATGTCGGCTCCACCCCTTTTCCGCTTCGTCGACGAGCGACGGGTCTCAGTGGTGCGCGACGCCGCCGCGGTACGCCAGGTGCTCGACGCCGATCCGGTCGGAAGCTGCATGGTGGCCTCCCGGGTGGCCGAGCACGGTGTCGACCCGGGTGCGATCGGCGGGGAACTGTGGTCACGGGGCAGCGCCACCGAGTCGCTGTGCTACGCCGGTGCGAACCTGATCCCGTTGCGGGGTGAGGCAAACGACCTGTACGCCTTCGCCGATAAGGCGGTCAGCGGGGCCAGGCGCTGCTCGTCGCTCGTCGGTCGCGCCGAGTTGGTGCTGCCGATGTGGCGCCGCCTCGAACACACCTGGGGTCCCGCCCGCGACGTCCGCGACCGGCAACCCCTGATGGCTCTGGCCACCGCCCCGCAGTGCCCCGTCGACCCGACGGTGCGTCCCGTGCGGATGGACGAACTCGACGCCTATCTGGTGGCCGCTGTCGACATGTTCATCGGCGAGGTGGGTATCGATCCGCGTCTGGGCGACGGTGGCCGAGGGTATCGGCGGCGGGTCGCTGGGCTGATCGCTGCGGGACGTGCATGGGCGCGCTTCGAGCGGGGGCGGGTGGTGTTCAAGGCCGAGGTCGGGTCGCAGTCGCCTGCCGTCGGGCAGATTCAGGGCGTGTGGGTGCATCCAGAATGCCGCGGCCGCGGGCTGGGCACGGCCGGTACCGCCACCCTCGCTGCGGCCGTGGTGCGCAGTGGACGCACCGCCAGCCTGTACGTCAACGACTTCAACACCGTGGCCCGCGCGACCTACCACCGCATCGGCTTCGCCGAAGTCGGCACCTTCGCCACCGTCCTCTTGGACTAGAGCGCGCGCACACCGCGGTTGGTTAGGCTTCACGCCATGACCGACGACGCGCAGAAGGCTGAACGCAGACAGATCGCCGACACGCTGGTCCGTGCGCTCGAACGACGCCATGAACTCCTCGACGTGATCGTGGATTCGGAGGACTACGACGCGGCCGTCGAGGCGATCGCCTCGATGCTGGAGACGACGCACGCGGGCGGTGAAGCGGTGCTCCGGCTGTCATTCGACCGGCTGACGAAAGTCTCGCGGCGGCGGATTCGCGACGAACTCACCGACCTCAACCAGGAGCTGAGCTTCATGGGGAAGCGGCAGGCAGCTCCAGGAGAGAGCCTGGCGCTTCGCCCGTTCTCCGCCGAGGTCGACAGGGACATCTTCGCCGCCCGCACCGACGACGTGCGCGCGGCCGGCGACGGGTCGGGCGCTCCGGCGGGCGATCTGGACGACGAGATCCGAGCCGCCGTGGGACGAGTGCATGCCGAAGAGGCGGTGTGGCTGGTGGCGCTCGACGGCCCCGACAAGGTCGGCATGGTGTTCGGCGAGCTGGCCAAAGGAGAGGTCAACGTTCGCATCTGGATCCACCCGACCTACCGCAAACACGGTTACGGCACTGCCGCCCTGCGCAAGTCGCGCTCGGAGATGGCGGCGTACTTCCCCGCAGTGCCACTGGTGGTGCGCGCACCAGCCGCGGGCGGCTGACTGACCGGCTTTCGCGACTCCGCGAAACTGCTGGGAGATCGCAGTGTCGGCTGAAATGGCGATCTCCCCGCAGTCTCGAGGAGTTCTATGGCCGGAGACCCCACCGCACTTTCCGCGAAATGTGGATGTCGTCTGTCGCGCCTCCGCCGATTTCTGGTCTCAGGTTCGTAACATTTGCCCCAATGGCAACTTTGTTCTCATCTGCAACACGGCTGACGAGCCTTCTCGCTGTCTTGGCGACATCTGCATCACTGGCTGCGTGCACCCCGAAACCAAACGGGCCGGCACCTGCCGCTGACGAATTCTTCGCGGCGCTGGCCAAGGGTGACACCGGCGGGGCGTCGCAGCTGACCGACCGACCCGAGGACGCCAGAGCCGCGCTCAACGAGGCGTGGGCCGGTCTGCAGGCAACCTCGCTAGATGCTCAGGTGCTCGGCTCCAAGTTCGCCGAGGACACCGGCACCGTCGCCTACCGCTACACCTGGCACCTGCCGAAGAATCGCACCTGGTCCTATGACGGTCAGCTGAGCATGGTGCGCAACGAGGGCAATTGGGAGGTGCGCTGGACCGCGACCGGCCTGCACCCGAAACTCGGTGAGCACCAGACGTTTGCGTTGCGTGCTGACGCACCGCGGCGCGCGTCGGTGAACGAGCGCAGTGGCACCGATGTGCTGGTGCCGGGCAACCTGTACCAGTTCGCGCTGGACGCGAAAGCGGCGGGCGCCTACCTGATGCAGACCGCGACGGCTGTCGTCGGTGCGCTGCAGCCCTTCGACAACACGTTGGATCCGCAGCGGCTCGCGGAGGAAGCGAGTTCGTCCCCAGGGCCGATGAACCTGATCACCCTGCGGCAATCCGACCGCGACCAGGTGGCCGCCGTCCTCGGGGAGCGCCCCGGTCTGGTCATCACGCCGCAGGCCGAATTGCTGCCCACAGACGATCATTTCGCGCCCGCCATCATCGGGGAGGTCAAGAAGGCGGTGGTGAACGATCTCGACGGGCAGGCAGGTTGGCGTGTGGTGAGCGTCAACCAGAACGGTGCGGACGTCGACGTTCTCAACGAGGTGCCGGGGGCACCCGCGCCGTCCGTCACCATCAGCCTGGACCGTGCCGTTCAGGACGCCGCGCAGAACGCCGTCAACGGGATCGGGGGCAGGAAGGCGATGATCGTCGCGATCAAGCCCTCGACCGGTGAGATCCTCGCCGTCGCACAGAATCCTGACGCTGACGTCGACGGCCCCACCGCGACGACGGGTCTGTACCCGCCGGGGTCGACGTTCAAGATCATCACGGCGGGCGCGGCCATCGAGCGCGACATGGCAACGCCCAATACACTTCTGGGCTGCCCGGGCACGGTCGACATCGGGCATCGGACCATTCCGAACTACGGCGGTTTCGATTTGGGCACGGTTCCGATGTCGCGTGCCTTCGCCAGTTCGTGCAACACCACCTTCGCCGAACTCGCCAGCCAGATGCCGCCGCGCGGCCTCACCCAGGCTGCCGCGCAATACGGCATCGGTCCCGACTACCAGATCGAAGGCATCAACACGGTGACCGGTTCGGTGCCGCCGACGGTCAACCTGGCCGAACGCACGGAGGATGGCTTCGGGCAGGGCAAGGTCTTGGTCAGCCCGTTCGGTATGGCCATGGCCGCGGCGACGGTCGCTGCAGGCAAAACCCCTGTGCCGCAACTGATTGAGGGCCGTCAGACCGCCGTAACCGGCGACCAGAGCCCAATCAGCCCGAAGATGCTCGACGGGCTGCGGCCGATGATGCAGCTGGTGGTCACCAACGGCACCGCCAAGGACATCAACGGGATGGGCGACGTGCGCGGCAAGACCGGTGAGGCCGAATTCGAGGGCGGCTCGCACTCCTGGTTCGCCGGCTACCGCGGTGACATGGCGTTCGCCGCGTTGATCGTCGGGGGTGGCAGCTCGGAATACGCGGTGCGGATGATGCGAGGAATGCTTGAAGGCCTGCCGCCGGATTACCTGGCCTGACGCCTAATTCAGCGGCTCGGTCGGAACGGCGTAGCGCTGTTGGTAGGCGCCGACCTGCTCGCGCAGTTGCTCGGCGTCCAGGCCGGTGTCGGCCCAGCCGGCTGCGTTCACGTTCGTTCTCGGCGTCGGCAGCCACGATGTTGGTGATATCGCCGATCATCTTCTGCACGAAGGCCCACGCTTCGACGGTCTTGGGAGCATGCGGGCTGTCGTGTGTCACGCTGAGTCAAGGTATCCGGCCGCCCACCACGTCGCGGCGGTATTTTGGAATGGCCATGACCGGGATCAACGAGCAATCAGCAGCGATGCGCATTTCGGACGCAGACCGCAACGGCACATTACGTCGCCTTCACAATGCCGTCGCCCTTGGCCTGATCGACATCGACGAGTTCGAGGAGCGCTCGGTGCTGGTGTCGCAGGCCCGGCTGCGCACGGATCTGGACACCCTGGTCGGCGACCTGCCGGGGCCCGGCGCCATCGTCACCTCGGCCACAGACCGGGTGGAGTTGCGAGGCGTGATGGGCTCGCTGAAGCGTCAGGGGGAGTGGACCGTGCCGACCCGACTGGCGTTGTATCGCCGGATGGGATCGGTCGAACTCGACCTCACCGGGGCCCGCTTCGCCGGTCCGATGGTCATCATCGAGCTGGACATGAAGTTCGGCGGGCTCGATTTGCGGCTGCCGGAGGGAGCCAGCGCGTCCATCGACGATGTCGAGGTCGTCGTCGGCAGCGCTGATGACCACCGCAAGGACGCACCGGCGGACGGAACGCCGCACGTCATCCTGACCGGAAAGGTGGTCTGCGGTTCGGTCGACATCCGCGGACCACGCAAATCGTGGTTCGGCCGCGACCGGCACTGACACGTATCCTGGCTTCATGCCTGTTCGCACCGCACTTCGCCCCGGCGTGGTGTCGCCAACCCTTCCGGTGCCCAATTCGATCGACCGGCCCGAGTACGCATGGAAGCCGACTGCTAAGGAGGGCACCGAGCCCTGGGTGCAGACGCCCGAGGTAATCGAGAAGATGCGGGTGGCGGGCCGGATCGCGGCGGGCGCACTCGCCGAGGCCGGTAAGGCCGTCGCACCGGGAATCACGACCGACGAACTCGACCGGATCGCACACGAGTACATGATCGACCATGGCGCCTACCCGTCGACGCTGGGTTACAAGGGCTATCCGAAGTCCTGCTGCACGTCGCTCAACGAGGTCATCTGCCACGGAATCCCGGATTCCACGGTCGTCGAGGACGGCGACATCGTCAACATCGACGTCACCGCCTACATCGACGGAGTGCACGGCGACACCAACGCGACGTTTCTTGCGGGCGACGTGTCCGAGGAACACCGTCTGCTCGTCGAGCGCACGCACGAGGCGACGATGCGTGCGATCAAGGCCGTTCGGCCCGGCCGCGCGCTGTCGGTGGTCGGACGGGTCATCGAATCGTATGCAAACCGCTTCGGCTACAACGTCGTTCGCGACTTCACCGGGCACGGCATCGGCACCACGTTCCACAACGGTCTTGTGGTGCTGCACTACGACCAGCCCGCTGTCGAGACGATCATCGAGCCCGGCATGACGTTCACCATCGAGCCGATGATCAACCTCGGTGCGCTGGACTACGAGATCTGGGACGACGACTGGACCGTCGTCAACACCGACGGCAAGTGGACCGCGCAGTTCGAGCACACGCTGGTGGTCACCGACGACGGCGCCGAGATCCTGACCCAGCTGTAGCGCCGTGGCCGGGGCGCTGCTGATCGCAGGAACGAGTTCGGACGCCGGTAAATCCATGGTGGTCGCCGGGCTGTGCCGGCTGCTGGCACGCAAAGGCATCACGGTCGCGCCGTTCAAGGCGCAGAACATGTCCAACAACTCGGTTGTCACCGTCGAGGGCGGCGAGATCGGCCGGGCGCAGGCGACGCAGGCGCGCGCGGCGGGACTTTCGCCAAGCGTCCGGTTCAACCCGATCCTTCTGAAGCCGGGCAGCGATCGCACATCGCAGTTGGTGGTGCGCGGCCACGTGGCGGGCTCTGTCGCGGCGGGAGACTATTTCAAGCACCGCGACGCACTCGCCGAGGTGGTGTCCGACGAATTGACCTCACTGCGAGCCGATTTCGATGCAGTCATCTGCGAGGGTGCTGGGTCACCTGCCGAGATCAACCTGCGGGCAACCGATCTGGCCAATATGGGGTTGGCGCGTGCGGCAGACCTGCCCGTCGTCCTGGTCGGCGATATCGACCGGGGCGGACTGCTTGCCCACCTGTTCGGCACGGTGTCGATCCTCGCGCCCGAGGACCAGGCACTCATCACGGGGTTTCTGGTCAACAAGTTTCGCGGCGATCCGGCGCTGCTCGCACCCGGGCTGACCCAGCTGGGAGAACTCACCGGACGGCCCACCTACGGCGTCGTGCCCTTCGATGACGGCTTATGGCTCGACACCGAGGATTCGGTGTCGGTGGTGGCTCATCGCGTAGTGGGCCAGCCGCAGCAGCCGGTCGGCGAGCAGTGGCTGCGGGTGGCCGCTATCCGGCTGCCCCGCATCTCGAACTCCACCGACGTGGAGGCGCTGGCCTGCGAGCCCGGGTTGTTGGTGCGCTGGGTGACCGACCCCGCCGACCTGCCCGACGCCGACGTCGTCGTCATTCCCGGCAGCAAGTCGACCGTGGCCGACCTGACCTGGCTGCGCGAACGCGGCCTGGCCGACGGCATCGCCGAGCACGCCCGGTCTGGGCTGCCCGTGCTGGGCATCTGCGGAGGGTTCCAGATGATGTGCCGCCACATCGATGACCGTGTCGAGTCGGGTGCGGGCGGGGTTGACGGCCTCGGCCTGCTCGATGCCGACATCGTATTCGCGCCCGAAAAGATTCTGCGCAGGCACGAGGTTCCGTTGCACGGCTACGAGATCCACCACGGCCAGGTGTCACGCTCCGTCGATGACGACTGGCTCGGCGTCGGACTGCGGCGTGGAGCGGTCTACGGCACACACTGGCACGGCCTGTTCGACAACGACGCGGTCCGGCGTCGCTGGCTCGCCGACGCCGCCGCGGCCGCGGGGCGGCACGGATTCACCGTCGCCGAAGACGTGGACGTGTCAGCTCGACGCGATTCCCAACTGGACCTGATGGCCGACCTACTGGCCGCCCACACCGATGTCGATGCGATCCTCGGGCTGCTGGAGGCCGGGCCGCCGCGCAGGCCGACGATCGTCAGCACGCTGCGTGGGTAGCCTTGGCCCATGATCCGACGCCGGCCGAGGGTGTCTGCGTTAGCGGTTCTCATGCTTGCCGCATTAACCGGTTGCGCCAACACGATCACGGGAATTGCGACGTGGCCCGGCGCCAAGCTGAGCGCGACGATGCTGACCGCTGCGGATTTCCCGCCGGGCGTGCAATACGACCCACTCATCGAGAAACCCGGACAACCCGACGGCCAAGGCGGGCCGCCGGCGATGCCGTCGCAACCGGAAGGTTGTTCCGACGGGCTGACACGGGTCATCGCGGCTGCGGCCGAACGGGGTGCGGGCAGCGCCGCGAAATACGTCGTCGGCTACGACGGTGCACGCATCGTGATGACCGTGCTGACGTGGAATCTGGATCTCGACAAGCTCGCCGCCACGGCAGACCGCTGCGCCCGCTACCAAACCTTCTTCGACCCGTCGTCGGAAGGCATTCCGATGACTACCACCAGGCTGACGACTCCCCGCCCCGACGCGCTGGTGTATCAGCAGACGATGGATCTCAGCGGAGCGAAAAGCAGCGTGTTCTTCTCATTCGAAAACGTCGACCAGATGGCGGTTTTCGGAATTGCCTTTCCGACACCGAACCCGACCATCACCGTCAAAGCCACGCTGCCACAAACGTTTCTGGAGATGAGCGGCAAACAAGCCGAACGGCTGCGTGACGGCTGACTGCCAGGTTAACTCCAGCGCAAAAACCGCCCGCCGACTGCTGACTGGCTGTAGCGTGACCAAATGCCTTCGACGATGGTCACCGTCGACGGTTTCCCTGTTCCTGTCGATGTCGCAGGCCCGGACAAGGGGTCCGTCGTAGTGCTGCTCGGCGCCGCACAGCAGGCGGCATCGGCGTACGACGCCGTCTGCGGCCGTCTGCACACCGCGTCGCTGCGGACGATCGTCGTCGGCCCGGATCCGCGGCTGACCGCCAAATCCGTCGTCGGCATCATGGACATGCTCGAGGTGCAGTGGGGCCTGCTGGTGGGCGATCGGATCGGCGGTGAGCTGGCGTGGGAGCTGGCCGCAACCCGACTCGACCGCTTCATCGGCCTTGTGGTGATCGACCGGGGTCATCCGCGCGTCGCCGACCAGTCCGGCGTGGTGCGCGACGAGCACTGCCCGCCCGTCGAGATGAACACCACAGCGCTGGTCAGCACACCCGCTGCCCGCGCGGTCGCGCGCGCCAGCCAACGCTACGTCTACGGCGACTTCCGGCTGGTCGATCTGCTCGGCCGGCGCAACGCGCAGGAGTCGACCGCGCAGCTGGCCGCCGAAATAGTGATGCGCACCAGCACGTGGTGACGGTTCTCAGGCGGGCGCCTCGGTAGGAGTCCACGCCTGGGGCACCGCCGGGGTGCCGGGGAACAGGTAGTCGACGAACGCCTTCGCCGTCGGCTGCGGCTCGTGGTTGGCAAGCCCGGGGCGCTCGTTGGCTTCGATGAAGGCGTACTCGGCCGCGGTGACGTCGGGCACCAGCAAATCGATGCCGGTGACCGGGATGCCGATCGCTTCGGCGGCCGCAATCGCGACGTCGCAGAGCGTCTGGTTCACCTCTGCGGTGACGTCGTGGATGGTGCCACCCTGGTGCAGGTTCGCCGTTCGGCGCACCCGCAGTCGCTCACCTTCTGGCAGCACGTCGTCGAAAGACCAGCCCGCCTCCTTGACGGTCCCCTCGGTGACCTCGTCGACGGGAATCTGAGATTCGCCGCCGGTCGCCGCGCTGCGCCGCCGACTCTGCACCTCGATCAGCTCCCGCACGGTGTGATGCCCGGTGCCGACGATTTCGGCGGGAATGCGCAGCGCGGCGGCGACGACCTTGCCGTCGATCACCACCAGCCGCAGATCGTCGCCGGGCGCACGCTGTTCAATCAACACCTCCGGGTGTTGCTCGCGCGCGCGAATCAGCGCCGCCTCCAGTTCGGCGCGGCCGTCCACCCCGACCGTGATGCCCTTGCCCTGCTCGCCCCTCGTCGGCTTCACCACGACGTCACCGACTTCCGCGACGAACGCGTGATCGTTCTCGTCGAAGGTCGCCAGCCGGCCTCTCGGCACGACGATTCCGGCCTCGGCCACCAGGCGTCTGGTCAACCGTTTGTCGTCGCACCTGCTCATCGCGACCGCGGAAGTGTACTCCGACAACGACTCTCGGGTGACGACGCTGCGGCCGCCGTGCGAAAGCCGCATTTCGCCGGCTTCGGCGTCGAGTACCTCGACCCAGATACCGCGCCGTATCGCTTCGTCGGCGATGATCCGCGCATACGGATTGAGATCGTCGACCGTTTCGGGTGGGTGGGTGAACAGCGGTTCGTTGATCGCGTTCTTCCGCTTGACCGCCAGCACCGGAACACGTTGAAAGCCGAGCTTCTCATAGAGGGCGATGGCTGCCGCGTTGTCATGGGCCACCGAGAGATCCATGTATGCGCGACCGCGTGCGCGGAATTCGTCGGCCAGCGCGCGGGTGAGCGCGGCGCCGACACCGGGCAGGCTTGACGTCGGGTCGACGGCCAGCGTCCACAGGCTCGAACCGTTCTCCGGGTCGGCGAACAATTTCTCGTGGTCGACGCCCGTCACCGTGCCCACGATGCTGCCGTCGTCGTCGCGTGCGGCGACCAGGTAGGTGACCGCATTGTTGTGCTGCTGATTGTCCCAGATGACGTCGACCGGGGCGGGCACCATTCCGCACTGCACATAAACCCGGTTGATCGTGTCGGCATCCTCCGGGCTGCCCAGGGGGCGAACGCTGAACCCGGACGGCGCAGGCGCGGGTTCGTCGTCCTCGGTGAACCGTAGCCGGTAGGTGTGGCTCGGATCGATGAAGAGTTCCGCGGGGGCCAGCGAGACCAGGACATGTGACTCGCGGGCGTAGATACAGATGTCTCGGCGGCCGTGCGTCTCGCCGCGCAAGACCTCCGCGAGGTGGTCGGCGTCGGCGAACGTCTGGCCGAAAAGTAATCGGCCCCAACCGAGTTCGAGCACCACATCGTCGGCCATCGCGTCGACCATGTGTGGGGGAGACGCATCGTGCAGCCCGAGGGTGATCGCCTCTTCTGGACGTTCCGCGGCGCCGGGTGTGCTCACGCCGCGGGCCCCGAGATGCCGTGTTTCTGCAGCCACAGTTCCAGCAGCGCGATCTGCCACAGCTCGTTGCCGCGCAGCGGGGTCAGCCTGCCGTTGGGGTCACCGAGAAGCGCGTCGACCGCGTCGGGCCGGAACAGTCCGCGTTCCTTGGCGACCGGCGCGTAGAGCGCGTCGCGCACCATGTCGAGATAGGGGCCTTCGAGATGGGTGAGCGCAGGAACCGGGAAGTAGCCCTTGGGACGGTCAATCACCTCCGACGGGATGACGCGGCGCGCGGCTTCCTTGAGCACTCCCTTGCCGCCCCTTGCGGTCTTGAGGTCGGGCGGGCAGGTCGCGGCCAGCTCGACGAGCTCGTGGTCGAGGAACGGCACTCGACCCTCTAAACCCCATGCCATGGTCATGTTGTCCACCCGTTTGACGGGGTCGTCCACCAGCATCACGGTGGTGTCGAGGCGCAGTGCGCGGTCCACACCGCCCTGTGCGCTCTTTCCAGCGAAGTGCTCGGCGACGAACCGACCGCTCGGGTCGTCGTCGGCGACATAGCCGGCTGAGGCCAGTGCCTGCACGCCCGCGGTGTCGCGGTCGAAGAACGCGGCACGGTAGGCGGCCACGGACCCGTCGAGGGAGGCGGCATCGGGTTCGCCCATCGGGGGATACCAGTGGTATCCGGCGAACACCTCGTCGGCACCCTGCCCCGACTGCACCACCTTGACGTGTTTGGCGACCTCCTGGCTCAGCAGATAGAACGCGACGCAGTCATGGCTGACCATCGGCTCGCTCATCGCGCCGATGGCGCCGTCGAGGGCAGGCAACATCCGGTCAGTGCCGATGCGGATCTGGTGGTGGTCGGTGCCGAACCGGTCGGCGACGATGTCCGACCACTTGAACTCGTCGCCTTCCACGTCGCCGACGGACTCGAAGCCGATCGAGAACGTCTGCAGCCCGGTCTGGCCCGCCTCGGCGAGCAACCCGACGATCAAGCTGGAGTCGACGCCGCCCGAAAGCAGGCAGCCCACCGGCACATCGGCCACCATGCGGCGGTCGACCGCGACCCGCAACGAGGCGAGAACCGCTTCCTCCCAGTCCTTTTCGGACCAATCCTTGCGGTCATCGTGACGGCTGAAGTCGGGCGCCCAGTACGTGGTGGTGGTGCGACGGCCATCCGGCTCGATCGCGACGAGCGTTGCGGGTGGGATCTTGGCGACGCCGCGCAGAATCGTCCGCGGCGGCGGCACAACGGAGTGGAACGTCAGGTAGTGGTGCAGCGCAACCGGATCGATGCGGGTGTCGACGCCACCGCCTGCCAGAAGCGCGGGCAGCGACGAAGCGAACCGCACCCGGTTGGCATCCTCGGTGATGTAGAGCGGCTTGATGCCGAGGCGGTCACGTCCGAGCAATACCCGACCGCTGTCACGCTCGACGATCGCGAACGCGAACATGCCGTACATGCGGTCGACGAAGCGGTCGCCCCAGTGGTGGTAGGCCTTCAGCAGCACCTCGGTGTCGCTGGTCGAAAAGAACCGGTAGCCGTGCCCGGTCAGTTCCCGGCGCAGGTCCTTGTAGTTGTAGATACAGCCGTTCCACGCGATGGCCAGGCCGAGGTCGCTGTCGACCATTGGCTGCGTGCCTGCCTCGGACAGGTCGATGATCTTCAGGCGTCGATGGCCGAGTGCGACCCGACCCTGCGACCACGCGCCCGCACCGTCGGGACCGCGCGGCGCCATCGCCTCGGCCATGGCCGATACCGCCGCTAGATCAGGCGTTCGGCCGTCGAGTCGCACCTCTCCGGTGGCTCCACACATCAGTTCGACCCTACCGCGTGGTGCTCGATCCGGCGTGTCGGGGCAAGCCCGCTAGGAAACGCCTTCCAGTTCTCCACCGGTCTCATCTACCTGCTTGATCGGGCCGGTAAACCAGTTCTTCACCGACACGTGCCAGTAGATGTAGAGCAGCACCAGCACGCTGCCCACCAGCAGTGGCGTGTAGTTGACGAACTTCCACTCGAAGCTCGGGTCCCACGGCATGCCGCCCAGCGAGGTGGGGAACATCGCGATGATCGAGGTGACGATGATCTCGATGATCGCGACGGGCGCCATCCATTTGTGGTGACCGCGCAGATTCCATCTGCCGATCGGGAAGTCGTCACCCATCCGCCAGCGAAGATAGATGGGGACCATGAAGCACAGGTAGAGACCGACGACGCCGATGGAGACCACCGCGAAGAACGCGATCGGTACCGGTGCGCCGTTGATGTCCACCTCGACGAGCGCGGGCAGGGTGATGACGGCGGCCAGCACCGCGGTGACCAGGACGCCGTTGGCCGGAATCCGTTTCGAACTCAACTTCGACCACAGCTGGTGACCCGGTACGGCACGGTCGCGGCTGAACGCGAACAGCATGCGTGACGCGCTGGTCTGGCACGCCGTGGTGCAGAAGAACTGTCCTGCGGTGGAGATCAACAGGACGATCGCGACCCACTTGGAGTCCATCGCCTGGGTGAAGATGGTCACCACTGCGCCGCCGCCCGCCGACACCTCATCGGAGTCCTGCACGGCGAACAGGAATGCCAACAGCAGGATCCAGCCGCCGATCGCCGAGTAGAAGATCGACCGCCAGATGCCCTTGGCCGCACCGTCGGCCGCGCTCTTGGTCTCCTCGGACAGGTGCGCCGAGGCGTCGTAACCGGTGATCGTGTACTGCGTCAGGATCGCCGCGATCGGCAGGCAGAAGAACAGGAAACCGATGCTCGAGGTCGAACCGCCGAACATGCCGCTGTTGTTGATGGTCTTGGCGAAGACGTCGCTGAAACTGGCGTGCTGCTCGGGGACCAGGAACAGGATCAGGATCACCGCTGCGGCGCCCGCCACGTGCCACCACACCGAGATGTTGTTGATGACCGCCAGCAGATGGCTGGAGAAGATGTTGATGATCGCCGAGGCGGCCAGGATGACCACGAACAGGATGAACGTCCGCGTCAGGCTGTATCCGTTGAGCCAGGTCTCGCTGAACGTCCCGAGTGTCAAGTCGAGGAACGTCGCGCAGCCGTAGGCCACCGAAGCAAGGATGGCGATCAGGCCGATCAGGTTCAGCCAGCCGGTGTAAAAGCCCGCCTTCGGGCCGCCCAGTCTGCTTGCCCACCAGTAGATTCCGCCGGACGTGGGAAATGCCGACACCAGTTCGGACATACACAGCCCGATGATCAGGATGAAGATCGAGACAAGGGGCCAGCCCCACGCGATCGCCGCAGGGCCGCCGTTGTTCCAGCCGAGGCCGAACGACGTGAAGCAGCCCGCCAGGATCGAGATGATCGAGAACGAGATCGCGAAGTTGGAAAAGCCCGACCAGGAGCGCGACAACTCCTGGACATAGCCGAGGCTGGCGAGATGTTTCTCGTCATCGTCTAGGTGTTCATGGCCCTCGGGCACGGCGATTCTCCTTCGCGGGGATGGGGACAGAACTCGCATAGGCACAATAAAGCGCCAAAGGTCTGGTGTCCTACCTTTGGCGGTGTCGGTTGCGTAAATCTTCACGGTAGGGCGTTGACCTCGCATCCGCCCAGGTTTATTGTCAAAGTTGTCTGACAACTTTTGCTTGGACGCCGATGCAGAGCTCAGGAGGAGCGATGGCGGAGAACATACGGGCAGTCGGATCGGTCACCTACACCGAAGCCGGCGAAGGCTATTTCGAAAAACGGAAATTGCGCCGCCATGCCGCCTTCTGGTCGCTCTGGGCGCTCGGCGTCGGGGCGGTCATCTCCGGTGACTTCTACGGCTGGAATCTGGGCCTCGACGCAGGCGGCTTCGGCGGACTGCTGATCGCAGGGATCGTCATCACGATCATGTATTACGGCCTGTGCTTCTCCATCGCGGAGATGTCACCTGCCCTGCCGCACACCGGCGGCGCCTACTCGTTCTCCCGCTCGGCGATGGGCCCATGGGGCGGCTTCATCACCGGCCTGGCCGAGAACATGGAGTACGTCATCACGCCTGCGGTGGTCGTCGGCGCGATGGGCTTCCTCTCGCACGACATCGTCTTCGACCTGACAGGGGCCGACGGCTGGTGGAACAGCCCGGTGCTGTGGTGGGCCGTCTACTACATCATCTTCGTCGGCATCAACATCCTCGGCATCGAGATCACCATGCGGTTCACCGTGATCATCACCGTTGCGGCGCTTGCGGTCCTTGCGTTCTTCTTCGTCGCGGTTCTGGTCAGCGGGAAGTTCGACTCCAGCCTGCTCACCAACATCCCACCGGACGAGGGTCAAACCAGCTTCCTGCCGCACGGCATCGCCGGTATCTTCCCCGCGCTACCGTTCGCGATCTGGTTCTATCTCGCTATCGAGGAACTTCCGCTGGCCGCCGAGGAATCCCACGATCCGAAGAAAGACATTCCCCGCGCGACGATCTGGGGACTCACCACGCTGATGTTCTTCGCCATTGGAATCCTGTTCCTGAACACGGGCATCGGTGGCGGCGCCGCGGCGATCGGGACGTCGGCGACGCCGTTCTTCGACGGGTTCAAGGCCGTCTTCGGCGAGGGCGTCGGCGCGTCTCTGCTTGGTCTCCTCGCGTTGATCGGCTTGATTGCCAGCTTCTTCACGATCATCTACGCATACGGGCGCAACACCTATTCACTTTCGCGCGCAGGCTATTTCCCGCAGAGCCTGTCGATCACCCACCCGACCCGCAACACGCCCTACGTGGCGCTCATCGCGGGCGCGGTGATCGGATACATCTTGTCGCTCGTCATCTATTTCGCCAGCCAGAGCGAGAGCGCTGTGGCAGGCAAGATCGTCGGCGCGCTGCTGTACATGGCCGTGTTCGGCGCGGTGATCTCGTACTTCATGCAGACCCTGGCGTTCATCGTGCTGCGCCGAAAGCTGCCGAACATCGAGCGTCCGTACCGCAGCCCGGTGGGCATCTGGGGTGCGGCGATCGCAGGGGCGATCGCGCTGGTGGCACTGGTGTCGCTGTTCCTCAACGAGGATTACCGGCCCGGCGTCTACGGGACGCTGGTCTACTTCGTGATCGGCATCGTCTACTTCGGAATTCGTGGTCGGCACAAGCTGGTGCTGTCACCTGAAGAGGAGTTCGCGATGTCGCACGGACAGCGCGGCGCGAACCTGCAGGAAGAGGGTTACGGTAGGGTCTCCGTCACCGAGATTTCGGCGGAAGAACCGCCGACTCGGTCACCATAGATGTGACCGGCGGGGAGGATCACCGCCCAATCCTCCCCGCATACCGTGACTTTCACGGCCCTTCGGGCGTCGATTCAACGTCAACTGTGAGGGGAAGTCGTGTCTCTGGTCCTGGGAGTCGACGTCGGCTCGCAGAGCATCAAGGCGGTGATCATCGACGAGGGTGGGGACGTCGTCTCCTCCGGGTCGGCGCCGCTGACGATGGTGCACGAGCACGACGGCTGGGCCGACCAGGACCCGGTCGCATTCTGCACCGCTCTTCGCGACGCCGTACGCGCTGCAGTCCAGGGCGTTCAGGCTGATCGGATCGTCGCGATGGGCCTCGGTAGCCAGGTCGACGGGGTGGTGGCCTGCGACGCCGACGGCACGCCGCTGCGCTCGGCGATCATCTGGCTGGACAAGCGGGCCACCGAGGAATGCGACCGGCTGGTCTCGTCGGTCGGTTCCGACCTGCTCGCCGAACGTACCGGGCTGGTGGCCGACGCCTCGCACAGTGCGCCGAAGATGATGTGGATCAGAAAGAACGAGCCAAAGGTCTGGGAACGCACGGCAATGCTGGTTCCGGTGGGTTCATATGTCCTGCACTATCTTTCGGGCTCACACGCGCAGGATGCCGCCAACGCGTCGTCGACGATGGTGTACGACGTGACCAAAGGCGACTTCGACGACGAGCTGTGTGAGGCGGCTGGCCTCGACCCGGCGATGCTGCCCGTCGTGCGGCCCTCGACGGATGTGGTCGGCGCGCTTCGACATGATGTGGCCGCCGATCTCGGGCTGCCGTCGACGTGCGCGGTGGTGGTCGGTACCGGAGACGAGCACGCGGCGTCCGTCGGCGCGGGCGCCATCGAATCCGGCGTCGTCGTCGACGTCACCGGCACGGCGGAACCGGTGACGACGGTCGCCGCGGAACCCGTCCGCGATCCTCTCGGCGTGGTGGAGACACACGGCCACGCCGTACCGGGTTCCTGGCTGATCGAGAACCCGGGCTTCGTCAGCGGCGGCAGCACGCTGTGGCTCGCCAACCTGCTCGGGGTGCCGCAGGGCGAGATCTTCACGCGCGCAACGCAAGCGCCGCCGACCAGTGACGGCGTGCTGTTCCTTCCCGAATTGTCCGGCTCGACCGCACCGCGGTGGAACGATGCGATGCGCGGCGCTTTCCTCGGGCTTGCGATGAATCACACCTCGGCACACCTCGCACGCGCCGTGCTCGAAGGGTGCGCATATGCGCTGCGCGACATCGTCGAGCGGCTCGATGCGCTGGGTCTCGGCCACGGTGAGGTACGCATCGTCGGTGGTGGTGCGCGCGACGATCTGTGGGCCTCGATCAAGGCCGACGTGCTCGGAAGGCCGGTACGTCGGGTGCTGACCCAGGAGGCCACCGCGGTCGGCGCGGCGATGATCGCAGGCGTCGGGGCAGGGGTGTTCGCCGACTTCTCGGCGGCATTGGTTGCCGTGCAACTGGATCCGAATTCCATCGATCCCGAGCCCGCGGCGCAGCGGCAGTACGCCGACGCGTACGGGCGCTACCTGGCCGCGTTCGACGCGGTCGAGAAGGCGTTGGCGCCGTGAGCATTCCTGAACCGATCGCCATCCTCGCCGACCTGCGCGAGCGGGGTCATGACGCCCTGCCCGACGTGGACATCCGCGTCGGCGCCTCGGTGCTTGACGGCGCGATCGCGGATGCCTGCGCGAGGCCCGGCGTGCCTGCGCCGTTGATCATCAGCGACGGCGGACCGTACCGGACACCCGCCGGACCGGTCGTCGACCGGCTGGCCGAACGGCTCGACTGCCCGGTGATCCAGCTGGGCACCGGTACTGTGCGCGCCGACGAGGACACCGTCGAGCGCGCGGTGACCGAAGTCGGCTGCGAGCGGCTGCTGATCTCCATCGGCGCGGGCACGCTCACCGACATCGCGAAGGTCACCGCGCAGCGCACCGGGAGCCGCCACGTCGCAGTCCAAACCGCCTGCAGCATCAACGGTTTCATCGCCGACCGCAGCGTCCTGGTCATCGCGGGCGCGAAACGCACGGTGGTGTCGCGATGGCCCGACATGCTGATCGCCGACTCCGACATCCTCACCGCGGCACCCGTCGGGCTGAACCTGGCCGGGGTGGGCGACCTGTCCACGGTTCCCAACGCGGTCGCCGAATGGCAGCTCGCGGCGGGCCTCGGCCACGGTCCGGCGTATGACGCCGCTGTCGTCGAACAGGTTCTCGCCGCGATGCCCGCGCTGCCGGCACTCGCTGCGGCCGCTCGCAATTCCGAGCCCGCGGGCCTTGCCGACCTGGCCAGGTTGCTCGCGGGAAGTGGGCTGTCGATGGGAATCGTCGGGTCGACCGCACCCGCGTCGGGCAGCGAGCATGCGGTGTCACACCTGCTGGAGATGGCACTGTCCCAGCGGGAGGGACCTCCGGCACCACACGGCATGCAGGTGACGGTGGCGACGCGACTCGCGCTGCGGGTGTGGCAGCTCGTGGACAGCTCCATCTCCTCTGGCGCACGAATCCAGATCCCCGACGAGTCTTCACGGCGGCAGGCGACGGAGTCGGCCTTCGCCGATCTGGGCGCGAAGACCGTCGAGGAGTGCTGGACGGGTTACTCCGCCAAGCGCGACTGGCTGCTCGCCCATCAGGCCGTCGTCGAAGCGATGGTCGCCGATTGGGACGGGTTCAAACAGACCGTGACGCTTCCGACGTCGGAGCAGTTCGACGAAGTGAGCCACGCGAGCGGACTTCCGACGCGGGCAGCCGAGCTCGGGACCGGATACGACGACGGCCTGCTGTTCTGGGCACTGCGCAATTCCTACTTACTGCGGGAACGAATTTCGATCGTAGATTTCGCCGATCTACTCGGCGTCTGGTCAGACGACACGGCGCGGTCCATCGTGGCCGACGCCGAAAAGGGATGAAGGAGAACTGGTGGCCCATTTTGTTTTCATGCTCACCCACGACGACAGGACCGTTGACAACGCGGCCGAGATAATGCCCACCCTGGCCGACACCGGGCTGCGCTACGTCGGGTTCAAGGACGTCGGAGCCGATCTTGCCAAGCAGCGCGAGCTGGTCTCGCTGGCCCACGACGCAGGCTTCGAGGTGATGCTCGAGGTGGTGTCTACCAGCAAAGAGGCCGAGATGTCGTCGCTTCGGTCCGCGGCACAGGCGGGATTCGACTGGGTGCTCGGCGGCACGCACGGTGCCGAGACGGCGGGCATGCTTCCCGACGGCGTGAAGTACTGCCCGTTCCCCGGCCGGGTCGTCGACCACCCGAGCGTGCTGCTCGGCTCGATCGACGAGATCGCCGCGGACGCCGAGCGGTTGACGGCGCTCGACCACGTCAGCGGACTGGACCTGCTGGCCTACCGGCACCCGACGGCCGACGTCCTCGATCTCATCCGCACGGTGACGGCGAGTTCGAGTGGGCCGGTGATCGTCGCGGGATCCATCGCCAGCATCGATCGGGCGGTTGCCGTCGGCGAGGCGGGCGCGTGGGGCTACACGATCGGCAGCGCGATCTTCGACGGCATGCTGCCAGGGGCTCCGTCGATCTCAGACCAGGTCCGACGGGTCGTCGAGGAGACCGCGTCGGCGGCCGATGCAGCGCCGGGAACAACGTAGGCTCATGAAATGCCCGGGCGGACTTTGCTTGCCGACCGGCTGCGTGACGAGCTGCTGGAGGAGATAACCAGTTCGCAGTTGCAGCCGGGGACCAAGCTGCCCACCGAAGGCGAACTGTCGAAGCGATTCGGGGTGTCGCGGGCGACGGTGCGCGAAGCGGTGGGCGGCCTCGTCGAGGCGGGCTACGTGACCAGACGCCGCGGATCGGGCAGCTATGTCGCCGAGCGCAGGCGGATGCCGCACGGGCTGGACTCGACGCTGAGCTATCTCGCGATGATCGAGAGCGCCGGGGCGCACGCCGGGATGCGGGTGCTGGACGCGGTGTTCGAGCAGAGCGGCAAGATCGACGGGCCGTTGCAGCTGAACAGGGGCGAGAAGGTGCTGGCGGTCGAGCGTGTGCGAACCGCCGACGAGCAGCCGGTGATCTACTCGCGCGACCGCATCCCCGCGCGGCTTCTGCGGGCCGACCTCGATCTGTTGAGACTCGACCCTTCGCTGTTCGCGCTTCTGCGATCGTCCGGGCACGCCGCCGACCATGCGACGGCGACCCTGCATGCCGTGGCCAGCACCAGCTTCACGGCGAAGGTGCTGGGGGTTCGGCGCGGCAAGCCGCTGCTCTACATCGAGGAGACCGACTACGACCGCGACGGAACGCCGGTCATGCTGTCGCGTGAGTGGCATGTCTCCGAGGCATTCGACATGCGGATCAACCGGCAGGCCCAGCCGGCTCCGATCTCCACGATGCGGTAGCGGGCTAATGGTCTGATGACCTACCTTTAGGGTGTGGCTGACATGCTGTCCCAAAAAGAGCTGGAAAAGTTGATCGCCGCTGGTGACATCGACACCGTGATCGTCGGGTTCTGCGATATGCAGGGCCGGCTGACGGGCAAACGAGTCGCGGCGCGGCTGTTCGTCGAGGACATCGCCGCCCACGGGGCCGAATGCTGCAACTACCTGCTGGCCGTCGACGTCGACATGAACACCGTCGAGGGCTATGCGATGTCGAGCTGGGAAACCGGCTACGGCGACATGGTGATGACACCGGATTTCTCCACGCTGCGGCTGCTGCCCTGGCTGCCGGGGACCGCGCTGGTCATGGCGGACCTGTCCTGGACCGACGGCAACCCGGTGACCCAGGCGCCGCGCAGCATCCTCAACAAGCAGATCGCCCGGTTGGCCGACAAGGGGCTGGTGCCCTATGTGGGCACCGAACTCGAGTTCATCGTCTTCGACGACTCCTTTCGCGAGGCGTGGGCCGCCGGCTACCGCGGCCTGACACCGGCCACCGACTACAACGTCGACTACGCGATGCTGGCGTCGACCCGGATGGAGCCGCTGCTGCGCGACATTCGGCTCGGCATGGACGGTGCGGGCATGTACTGCGAGGGCGTCAAGGGCGAGTGCAACTTCGGGCAGCAGGAGATCGCATTCCGCTACGACCACGCCCGGGTGACGTGTGACAACCACACGATCTACAAGAACGGCGCCAAGGAGATCGCCGACCAACACGGCAAGAGCCTGACGTTCATGGCGAAATTCGATGAGCGCGAAGGAAACAGCTGCCACATCCACATATCGCTGCGTGGCGATGACGGCAGTGCGGTGTTCGCCGATTCGGACGCGCCGGACGGCATGTCGGCGATGTTCCGCAGCTTCATCGCGGGCCAGCTCGCGACGCTTCGCGAGTTGACGCTGTTCTATGCGCCGAACATCAACTCCTACAAGCGATTCGTCGAAGGTAGCTTCGCGCCGACCGCGGTCGCATGGGGCATGGACAACCGCACCTGCGCGATGCGGGTGGTCGGCCACGGCCACGGTATGCGGGTTGAATGTCGCGCTCCCGGTGGGGATGTCAACCAGTATCTCGCGGTGTCGGCGTTGATCGCCGGCGGCTTGCACGGCATCGAGCAGGGCCTCGAACTACCGGATGCGATGGTGGGCAACGCCTACACCAGCGGCGCGGATTTCCTGCCGACAACGCTGACTGAGGCCGCCGAGCTGTTCGGCAAGTCGCAGGTGGCCCGCGAGGCGTTCGGTGATGAGGTCGTCGAGCACTATCTCAACAACGCGGCCATCGAGCTGAAGGCATTCAATTCCGCGGTCACCGATTGGGAAAGGGTGCGCGGCTTTGAGCGGCTTTAAACCGGTCCTCGGCCTGACCACTTATCTGCAACAAGCGCAGTCGGGCATCTGGGATGTGCACGCGACGTTTCTGCCCGCCATTTACACCGACGGCGTCAACCTCGCCGGCGGGACCGCTGTGCTGCTTCCGCCGCAGCCCGTCGATACGCCCGACCGGGTACTCGATGGGCTGGACGGCCTGATCATCACCGGCGGCCGGGACCTGGACCCGGCCGGTTACGGTCAGCAGCGCCATCCGGAGACCGACGAACCCATACCGGCCAATCAGCAGCGCGATGCGTGGGAGATCGCGCTGGTCCGCGGGGCAATCTTGCGCGGAATGCCGGTACTGGGCATCTGCCGCGGCGCGCAAGTGATCAACGTCGCGCTCGGCGGCACGCTGCATCAGCACCTGCCCGACGTGATCGGGCACACCCGACACCAGCTGGGTAACGCGGTGTTCTCCACCTCCTCGGTGCACACGGTGCCCAACAGCCGGCTCGCCGGGCTGATCGGCGAATCGTCGGATGCCCAGTGCTACCACCACCAGGCCATCGATCGACTTGGTGAAGGGCTTGTCATCAGTGCGCAGGACTCCGACGGTGTGATCGAGGCCGTCGAGATCCCTGGGGAGAACTTCGTGCTGGCGGTGCAGTGGCATCCCGAAGAACGCCTCGACGACATTCGTCTGTTCATCGCTGTGGTGCAGGCTGCGGCCGAGTATGCGACAGGGAAGGTGACCGCGTGAGCTCCTCGACTCTGATCAACCCCGCTACGGAGCAGGAGTTGCGAACCGTTGAACGGGTTGACGAGACCGGCGTCGACGACGCCGTGGCACGCGCCGCCGTCGCACAACGGAAGTGGGCGGCACTGCCACCCGCCGACCGCGCCGCCGCCCTGCGGTCGTTCGCCTCTGTCGTGGATTCGCATGTCGACGAGCTCGCGGCGCTCGAGGTTGCCAACTCCGGCCACCCCATCGGCAACGCGGAGTGGGAGGCGGGGCACGTCCGCGACGTCCTGCAGTTCTACTCCGCCACCCCGGAACGCATGTCCGGCAAGCAGATTCCGGTGGCGGGCGGACTCAACGTCACCTTCAACGAGCCGCTGGGCGTCATCGCGGTGATCACCCCGTGGAACTTCCCGATGCCGATCGCATCGTGGGGTTTCGCGCCCGCACTCGCCGCGGGAAACGCGGTGCTCATCAAACCCGCCGAGTGGACGCCGCTGACCACGATCCGGCTCGGCGAGCTCGCGCTCGAGGCCGGGCTGCCAGAAGACGTGTTCCAGGTGTTGCCCGGCAAGGGTTCAGTGATCGGCGAGCGGTTCGTCACCCATCCGGATGTGCGCAAGATCGTGTTCACCGGTTCCACCGAAGTGGGAATCGGCGTGATGGCCGGGGCCGCCAAGCAGATCAAACGGGTGACGCTGGAGCTCGGCGGCAAGAGCGCCAACATCGTGTTCGACGACTGCGATCTGGAACGCGCAGCGGCCACCGCGCCGTACGGCGTGTTCGACAATGCAGGCCAGGACTGCTGCGCACGCAGCCGTATCCTGGTGCAGCGCAACGTCTATGACAAGTTCATGGAGATGCTCGAGCCTGCGGTGAAAGGCGTCGTCGTCGGAGACCCTTCGTCGAAGGACACCGAGATGGGACCGTTGGTTTCGGCATCGCACCGCGATTCGGTGGCCGCCTATGTGCCCGACGATGCGCCGGTGGCGTTCCGCGGCAGCGCGCCGAACGGACCCGGATACTGGTTCCCCCCAACGGTGTTGACCCCGCAACGCACCGACCGCACTGTCACCGAGGAGATCTTCGGACCGGTCGTCACGGTGCTGCCGTTCGAGGATGAGGCCGACGCCATCGCGCTGGCCAATGACACCCAGTACGGCCTGTCCGGATCGATCTGGACCGACAACCTGTCGCGGGCGGTACGGGTGTCCCGGGCGGTCGAGGCGGGCAACCTGTCGGTCAACTCGCACTCATCGGTGCGCTTCAACACTCCGTTCGGCGGATTCAAACAGTCCGGGCTCGGCCGTGAGCTCGGTCCTGATGCGCCGTTGCACTTCACCGAAACCAAGAACGTCTTCTTCGCGATCGGAGAGAGCTGATGGATCTGACTCAGCGACTGAAGGACAAGGTCGCCGTCATCACCGGCGGGGCCAGCGGTATCGGGTTGGCGACCGCCAAGCGGATGCGGGCCGAGGGCGCCACAATCGTCATCGGCGACATCGACCCGGCCACCGGCAAGACCGTCGCGGACGACCTGAATGGCACCTTCGTCCAGGTCGACGTCTCCGACCAGGTCGCTGTGGACGCGTTGTTCGACACCGCCGCCCAAACTCACGGGTCGGTGGACATCGCATTCAACAACGCGGGCATCAGCCCGCCAGAGGATGACCTGATCGAGAACACCGGCGTCGACGCCTGGGACCGGGTGCAGGACATCAACCTCAAGTCGGTGTTCTTCTGCTCAAAGGCCGCGCTGAGGCACATGGTTCCGCAGCAGAAGGGCTCCATCATCAACACCGCGTCGTTCGTTGCGGTGATGGGATCGGCGACCTCGCAGATCAGTTACACCGCGTCGAAGGGCGGAGTGCTGGCGATGTCGCGTGAGCTCGGCGTGCAGTTCGCGCGGCAGGGCATCCGGGTCAACGCGCTGTGCCCCGGTCCGGTGAACACACCGCTGCTGCAAGAGCTTTTCGCCAAGGACCCCGAGCGGGCCGCGCGCAGGCTCGTACACGTTCCGATGGGCAGGTTCGCCGATCCAGAAGAACTGGCCGCCGCGGTGGCCTTCCTCGCCAGCGACGACGCATCGTTCATCACCGGTTCCACTTTCCTGGTGGACGGCGGCATCAGCTCGGCCTACGTGACCCCCCTCTAGTCATGTCGGTCGACCCGGACGTTCCGCTCGCAGGCGAAGCCTTGCTTCGCCCGGTGCGGCCGGGGAATGCCTTCGAGGACACCGTCGGTCGGCTGTTGCAGACGATCCGGCTCGGAGTCCTGCAACCCGGTGAGTCCTTGCCGCCCGAGCGGGAATTGGCGACGCGGCTCGGCGTCAGCCGTGACACCGTGCGTGAAGCGATCAAGTCACTGTCGGAGGCCGGTTATCTGGTATCGCGGCGCGGCCGTTACGGGGGAACGTTTTTGGCCGAGCGCCTTCCGGCCCATACCGGTGACACCTCCGGCGCGACCCGTGCCGAGATCGACGACGCGTTGCGGTTGCGCGAGGTGCTCGAGGTGGGTGCCGCGAGGATGGCGGCAAGTCAAACACTGACAGCTGCCGAGCGTGAGGTGCTGTGGGGCCGGATGACGGACGTGCGCGGAGCGCCCGCGGCCGACTACCGGCGGTTGGACTCGCGGTTTCATCTGGCCATCGCCGAAGCCGCCGGCTCGCCGTCGCTGGTGACCCTGGTGGCCGAGAATCGGATGCGCGTCAACGGGCTGCTCGACCGGATCCCGCTGCTGGCGCGCAACATCGCGCATTCCGACGACCAGCACGAGACGATCGTGATGGCGATCCTGGCGGGGGACTGCGACCGTGCCGCCGCCGCGATGCTTGCTCACGTCGCAGGCTCGGAAGCCCTTCTGCACGGCTTCCTGGACTAGGCATCGGCGACCCGAACATAGGGAATTTCTCCCGATGGCGGTGGTGCGTCGGTCATCGAGTCTGAATCTCGTCGGCATCGGCGTGGCCGCGGCGGCACCGTCGCAGACCGACGGCGCGAGGCTCTACATGTGTCAGGACGTCGGCAATCCGAGTAGCTACCGAATCACCGTCAAGGGCACCTATCCGATGGATTCGGCCGACGCCGCCGGCTACCTGATCCACATGAACGAGGGCAGGCAGCCCGGTGGTTTGATCGTCGAGCTCAAGGCCGACGACGAAGGTAACAACGACCACAACATCGGCTACGGGTTCTACCCGACCACCGAGACGACGAGCGAGGGTTACCTGCGACCCATCCCGGGCGGTCTCGACTATCGACGCGAAATGGTCGTTCCCAGGCCAAATTTCAACGAGGACTACAAGCAGCCGGGCTCCGATGACGACGTGGACGAGGTCTACGCCGTCGTGACCTTCCGGGACGCCGACGGCGGCGAACGCCCCGCGGTCACCCAGTCGATCACCCGAAACTTCGAGGTGCCCGGAACCTGCGACGGCTGCTGTTCCTAGCCCAGCTTCGCGATCAGGTCGTGCCCATCGGCGGCCTCGCCGCGGTTGTACGGAAGCTTGGACAGTGCCGTCGCCATCGCGCAGGAGTTGGTGACGGCGGCGAACGTCAACCCGCCGCCGATGGCTGCGGCCACCCACTTGAGTTTCGGTATCGCGACGCTGCCGAGGACCGAAGACAACACGATGGATCCGGCGACCAGCCGCACCTGACGTTCGAGTTCCCAACGGGGTATCCCGCGCTGCACGGCGAAGCCGTTGCGCTCCCAGTCCGTCAGGCCGCCCTGAAGAATCCGCGCGGTATCGCGGCCCGAATCACGCAGCAGAGTCGCTGCTTCAGCCGCGCGCTGGCCCGACTTACAGAAGAGAACAACCTCGCCGTCGAGTTTCTCGACGACCTCGGAGGTGTTCTTGCCGAGCACGTCGAGAGGAACGTTGTAGGAACGCGTGATGTGTGCGGTCTCAAACTCGGCGGGTGTGCGCACATCGAGAACGGTTGGCGCGGTTGGTGAGTCGAGTCGATCTCGCAACTCGGTCGAGCTGATGGCTGCGGTGGGTGTACTCATGACATCCGACTACCCCGGACGACCGGGTACGGCATTGTTTTATTCACCGCGGTCGGAAGTGCGCGTGCAAACGCTCGGGACCGGAATTGTGAATTCATCCTGAGCAGGTTGTTTCAGAAGTTTCGAACAGTTACCCAACGCGACGGCCTCCTAGTTATAGCGTCGGTCATCGACTCGAACGAGCAACGGAGATGACCACTGTCGACGCAGACCGTGAACTCAAAGCGAAGCACCGCGCGCTGTGGGCCTCCGGGGACTACCCTGCGGTCGCGGCGGAGTTGATCCCCGGCTTCGGCGCCGAGATCGTGCGGGCGTGCGAAATTCAGGCCGGTGACCGTGTCCTCGACATCGCGGCCGGGTCGGGCAACGCGGCCATCCCGGCCGCCGAGGCGGGCGCCGTCGTCACCGCAAGCGACCTCACACCCGAGCTGTTCGACGCTGGCCGCCGCATCGCCTCGGCGCGCGGTGTCGAGCTGGAATGGGTGGAGGCCGACGCGGAGGCCCTGCCATTCGCGGACGACAGCTACGACGTCGTGATGTCCACCGTGGGTGTCATGTTCGCGCCGCATCATCAGGCGGCAGCAGACGAGCTGATCCGGGTGTGCCGTCCTGGCGGACGAATCGGCCTCATCAACTGGACACCGCAGGGTTTCGTCGGCAACTTGTTCAAGACGATGAAGCCGTACGCACCGCCGCCGCCGCCCGGGGCCAGCCCGGCGCCGCTCTGGGGCGAGGAGGACCATGTGCGCGAGCTGTTCGGCGACCGGGTTGCCAATCTGGAGATGCGCCGCCAGGAGGTCGTCATCGACCACAGCCCCAGTCCCCTGGACTTTCGGGAGTACTGGAAACGCAATTACGGCCCGACGGTTTCGACGTACAAGTTCAACGCCGAGAACTCAGAGCGGGTGGCCGACCTGGACCGGGATTTCCTGGCATTCCTCACCGAGTGGAACACGGCGGCAGAGCCGGGCAAAACGGCTTACCACGCTGAATACCTGCTCGTCACCGGCACGAAACGCGGCGGGTAGCTCGAGGAACCGTTGCGATCCAGCCGCTGGCCACCGGCGGCTGGATTACATTGTCAGCAGTGGAGAAGCCCGTGAAGCAGCTGGTGGAGCGTGCGTCATCGGCGCTGGCCGATGTCGACACCGCGGGCTGGACCTTGCGCTTCGACCTGTTGTCGGATCCCAACCGGCTGGGGATCCTGCTGTGCCTGCATCGGGCACCGGGGATCTGCGTCGGCGACTTGGCCGCCGCGCTCGGACGATCCGAAAATGCGGTCTCGCAAGCACTTCGGGTCCTTCGGCAACAGGGCTGGGTGAGTTCCACCCGTGTCGGCCGCGAGGTCAGCTACCGGCTCGAGGACGAGATCGTGCACGAGCTGTTGCACCGAATCGGTGCCAGGCACGCAGAGCACGCACACGATTGAAATATGAACATCTGTTCACCTAGACAGATGTTCCAATCGGCAATAGGCTCGGCCTGGTGAGCGCCGTCACGGATACCGAAACGACCGTCGCCAACCGATTCGACCGAACCGATTGGGCGACGATCGCCGCAATGGGCGCCGTCATCCTCGCCCTCCATGTCTTCGGCTGGGGTGTGCTCATCTTCGGCGTCGCGCCGCAACACATCACCCTGGGATCCGCAGGAGTGTTCGGGGTCGGAATCGGCGTGACGGCCTACCTGCTTGGCGTCCGGCATGCGTTCGACGCCGACCACATCGCCGTCATCGACAACACCACCCGCAAGCTGGTCGGGGAGCGAACCCGATCGACGTCCGCAGGCTTCTGGTTCTCGCTCGGCCATTCCAGCGTGGTGTTCGGGTTGGCGTTCCTGCTGGCGATCGGCGTGCGCGCCATCGTCGGACCGGTGCAGGACGAGGGTTCACCGCTGCTGCAAACGCTGGGCCTGGTCGGGTCCCTCGTCGCAGGCACGTTCCTCATCCTGATCGGGCTGTCGAACCTGTTCGCGGCGGTGGGCATCGCCAAGGTCTTCCGCCGGATGCGTAGCGGTGACTTCGACGAAGCGGAGTTGGAACGGCAACTAGAACAGCGAGGATTCCTCGCGCGTCTGTTCGCCAGGGTCATGCGTCGGGTGAGCAAGCCCTGGCACCTGTATGCGGTCGGGCTTCTCATGGGACTCGGCTTCGACACGGCCACCCAGGTGGCGCTGCTTGTGCTGGCCGCGGGGACGGCGGCGTTCACGCTGCCCTGGTACGCGATCCTTGTGCTCCCCGTATTGTTCGCCGCCGGGATGAGCCTGTTCGACGCGGTCGACGGGGTGCTGATGTCGCGGGCGTACGGTTGGGCGTTCCTCCAGCCGATCCGCAAGGTGTACTACAACCTGACGGTGACCGTGCTGTCGGTGGTCGTCGCGCTGGTTATCGGCGTCATCGTGCTGGCAGGACTCGTTGCCGATCGCCTCGGCGTCGAATCGGGTCCGCTGGCGGCAATCGGATCGGTGAACCTCGAGTTCGTCGGGTTCATGATCGTCGGGCTCTTCGTCGCCGCATGGGTTATCGCCCTTGCGGTTTGGCGGTTCGGACAGGTCGAGAAGCGCTGGATGCCCGCGCTCGAGTGAGGCCTAGTGCCTACGGGCCGGCGGCCAGGGCGGCTCGCCGCACAGTGTCAACAAGGCGTTCTCGATGAGCTCAGGCAGCGCCGGATGGATCCAGTACTGGCCGCGCGCCATGTCCTGACCCGCCAGGCCGAACGTCATCGCCTGGATGAGTGGCTGAATCAGTGACGACGCCTGATGCCCCATGATGTGCGCACCGAGGATCTTTCCGGAATCGGCTTCGACGATGATCTTCGCGATGCCGGTGGTGTCCTCCATCGCCCATCCGTAGGCCACGTCGCCATAGTCCTGCACCTTCGATCTGACGTTGTATCCCTGTGCGCGGGCTTGGTTTTCGGTAAGGCCGACCATCGCGATCTGTGGATCGGTGAAGACGGCCGACGGCACAAACCGGTGGTCGGACTGCTTGAGCTTGCTCGTGTCGTTCCAGTCGAGCAGCAGGTTCTCCTTGACCACCCGCATCTCGTGATTGGCGACGTGCTTGAGCTGGTAATCGGAGCTGACATCGCCGAGCGCGTAAATGCCTCGCGCCGTGGTGCGTTGGTACTCGTCGACGACGACGCTGCCGTCGCGAACCTCGACGCCGGCCAACTCCGCATCGAGCAGATCGCCGTTGGGAATTCGGCCGGTCGCCACCAAAACCGCGTCGGCCTGCAATGTCGCGCCGTTGTCCATCATCAGGGCGATATGCTCGCCGTTCTTGCTCGCGCCGACCACGTTGCAGTGGTTGTGGATCTCCCATTTCTTGGCCGCGATGTCGGTGAACCGCTCGCACACGGTGTCGTCACAATGCTTCAGCAGCGTGCCGCCACGGATGACCATCGACACGCGTGTGCCGAGCGCCGAGAAGGTGTGGGCGAACTCGGCGGCGACGAAGCCGCCACCGACGATGACAAGGTGCGACGGCAGGTCGCCGATCCGCATGATGGTGTCGCTGGTGTAGTAGTCGACGCCGCAGTTTCTGATGGCGTCGGGCACCGCGACGCGCGACCCTGCCGCGATCACCACCTGGTCCGCGGTGAACTGCTCGCCGGCGTCGGTGCGCAACGTGTAGCGACCGTCAGACGTCGGCTCACCGAAGCGGGTGTGGGTGTCGTACACCGTGATGTTGGGAGTCGAACGGCGATAGTTCTCACCGCCCATCGCGATCGGGTCGATACGTCCGAAGACCCGCGACACGATGTCGCTCCAGCGGACACCATCGAGCGTCGCGTCGACACCGAACCGCCCGGCCTCCCGAATGGTCTGCGCCACCTCGGCTGCATACACGAACATCTTGGTCGGGATGCAGCCGACGTTGAGGCACGTTCCACCGAAAATGCCCTGCTCGCATATGGCAACGCGTTTCTCGGCGTAGCGCTCGTCGAGAACCGAGTTGCCCGAGCCGGTACCGATGATCGCGATGTCGAAATGTTCCATCAGGCTCATCCTTGTTCGGATTGTGTTGACGCGCCCGCCGACTGCGACCATTCGGCGTACCAGTCCAGCCAGTTGCCCAGCTCGCCGAACGCGGCCGCGCGCGGCTCGGCCAACGACAGGAAGACGTCGTGTTTCGCGTCGGCGATGGGCACGACCGTGGTCCGGTTGCCGATGCAGCCCGCCCACCGCGCGATCTGCTCCACATCGAGGACGGCGTCGCCGCGCTGGATGAGCTCGGGATCGGGCACTTCGCTCACGCTGTGGTCCGAACGCAGGATCAGGTTCGGCACCCCGACGTCGAGCCCGCGGTGCAACCGTGCCTGTCCGCGCCTGATCGCGTTGATCCAACCGAACGTCACCGGAAAGCCGCCGACCGGCTTCCAGTCCAGGTCGTAATCGAACTCGCCGTGATAGTCGCGGTGCAGTGAGGTGCCATAGCCGCCTGCGGTCGGTGAGCGTGCCACCAGCTTCTTGCGGAAGCGCGATACCGCGCCGATGGCTGCGGTGCCGACGGTGCGCAGGACCGCCGGGCCCTGCAGGTCCAGCCACGGGCTGTTCAGGACAAGGCCGTTGGCGTGCCTGCCGGCGGTGGCGCCGCGACGCCGCAACCGGTCCAGCCACAGCGACACGATGAGACCGCCTGCCGAGTGCCCGTACAGCAGTACTTTCGCGCCGCCGGTGGCCGAGACGACGATGTCTATCGCACGCTCCAACTCGACGTCGTAATGGGACAGATCGGTGGTGAAGTGCGGAGTCTGGCCCTCCCGCCGGGACCGGCCGCACTTGTGCAGGTCGAGCGCATAGAAGGCAAAGCCACGCTTAATGAAGTAGTCGGCCACCTCGGTGTGGAAGAAGTAGTCGGTGAACCCGTGCACCAGCAGTACGGCGTGCCTGGCGGCGGTGTCCTGATCGCCTTCGCGAATCAGGGTGGCCACCAGGTCGCCCTCGCCGTCCGGATCGGGGCCGAGCGCCAGCGTCTGCTGCCAGTAGCCCGGCAGCACGTCGGGCTCCCAGGCAGTCACGTCAGCTACCTTAACCGCGACCTGGCAGCCCGGTTGGGGCCGATGTCCGCGGGATAACCTGGGCATCGTGTCCACGACGGTGCCTCAGCTATGAGCAGTACATGAGCATTGGGCTGCGCCGCGCCTGGGCCAAGGATCTCGACACCGCCACGCTCTACGAACTGCTCAAGCTGCGGGTCGAGGTGTTCGTCGTCGAGCAGGCGACGCCCTATCCGGAACTCGACGGCCGCGACCTGCTGGCCGAGACCCGGCACTTCTGGCTGGAGGACGCCGACGGCGAGGTGATCTGCACCCTGCGGCTGATGGAGGAACACTTCGGCGGCGGGAACGGGTTCCGCATCGGGCGTGTCTGCACCAAACGCACCGCGCGCGGCCACGGCCACGCGAATCGACTGCTGCGGGCGGCGCTGGCCGAGGTGGGCGACGACCCCTGCCGCATCGACGCCCAGACATACCTCGAAGACATGTACAAACAGCTCGGCTTCGTCCGCGACGGCGACGAGTTCCTCGACGACGGGATTCCGCACGTGCCGATGCTGCGCAGCCACACAGAGATCGAGCAGTCGTGACACCGATCTATCCATTCAGCGCCATCGTCGGTCACGATCGGCTGCGGCTGGCGCTGGTGCTGTGCGCGGTGCGGCCGGAGATCGGCGGCGTGTTGATCCGGGGCGAGAAGGGCACAGCGAAGTCGACCGCGGTCCGTGGTCTCGCAGCTGTGCTTTCTGCGGTTGATCAGGACTCGGCGCTCGTCGAGCTGCCCATCGGCGCCACCGAAGACCGCGTAGTCGGCTCGCTGGACCTGCAACGCGTTCTTCGCGACGGCGAACACGCGTTCTCGCCGGGCCTGCTTGCCCGCGCGCACGGCGGTGTTCTGTACGTCGACGAGGTCAACCTCCTGCATGACCACCTCGTCGACGTGCTGCTCGACGCCGCGGCGATGGGCCGGGTGCACATCGAACGCGACGGCGTCTCGCATAGCCATGAGGCCCGGTTCGTGTTGATCGGCACGATGAATCCCGAAGAGGGCGAGCTGCGGCCGCAGCTGCTGGACCGGTTCGGGCTGACGGTGGACGTGCGGGCGTCGCGCGACGTCGACGTGCGGGCCGACGTGATCCGCACCCGGCTGGCGTTCGAGGCCGACCCGGCGGCCTTCGTCGCCTCATACGCCGAGCATGATGCCGACCTTGCCCGCCGCATCGCCGCGGCCCGCGAATCCGTTGGCGGTGTGGTGCTGCCGGACGACGAATTGCGCCGCATCGCTGCGCTCTGCGCGGCATTCGACGTCGACGGGATGCGCGCGGACCTGGTGGTGGCGCGCACCGCGGTCGCGCACGCAGCGTGGCGCGGATCCGACACCGTCGGTGAAGAGGACATCCGGGTGGCCGCCGAGCTGGCGCTACCGCACCGGCGCAGGCGCGACCCGTTCGACGATCCCGGTCTGGATCCCCAACAGCTCGATGACGCGATGGCGCAGACGCAGCAGCAGCCCGACGATGACGGTCCCGATCCGGAGCCGGAGCCGCCAAACGGCGGAGGCACGTCGCAAACCGATTCCGAACAGCCCGCGCCGCAAGGTAATTCGGCACCGAAGTCACGCCCCAGCGCGGCTCCCTCCGGCGTCTTCCGGACCCGGACGCTGGTAGTGCCCGGCGTGGGGGAGGGCGCACCTGGCCGGCGGTCGCGTGCGCGCAATCGCACTGGAACGACCGTGTCCTCGACAACGGAGCCCGAAGAAGGTCACGGTGTGCACATCTTTGCGACACTGCTGGCGGCGGCGCGTCGACAGCAGCGACCGGGCCGTCCGCGTCCGGAAGCCGATGACGTCCGCCGGGCCATTCGGGAAGGCCGCGAAGGCAATCTGGTGATCTTCGTCGTCGACGCGTCGGGCTCGATGGCGGCACGTGATCGGATGGCGGCGGTCAGTGGCGCGGCGCTGTCGCTGTTGCGCGATGCCTATCAGCGTCGCGACAAGGTCGCGGTGATCACGTTCCGCGCGCAGCAGGCCTCGGTCTTGCTGCCGCCGACGTCGTCGGTACACATCGCGAGCCGCAGGCTGGCGCGGTTCGACACGGGCGGGAAAACGCCTCTGGCGCAGGGGCTGTTGGCGGCTCGCGACGTGGTGGTGCGGGAGAAGGCGCGCGATCGCGCGCGGCGCAGCCTTGTGGTGGTCCTCACCGACGGACGGGCCACCGGTGGACCCGACCCGCTGGGCCGGGCGCGGGTCGCCGCTGCGCGGCTGGTCGCCGAGGGCGCCGCTGCCGTGGTCGTCGACTGCGAAACTTCCTATGTGCGGCTAGGTTTGGCCGAGGAGCTGGCGATGCAGCTCGGCGCGCCTTCGGTGCGGCTCTCGCAGCTACGGGCCGACGCATTGACGCAGATCGTCCGGACGCAGTCCAGCGCCGCATAAGAGAGGACCCAACAGATGCCGCAGGGCCGTCCGCTCGCCGTCCCCGACGACGGCCTGTCCACCCGCGCTCGCCGCAATGCGCCGCTGCTGGCCGTGCACACCGGTGCGGGCAAGGGAAAGTCGACAGCCGCGTTCGGGATGGCGCTGCGGGCCTGGAACCAGGGTTTCGACGTCGCGGTGTTCCAGTTCGTCAAGAGCGCCAAATGGAAAGTCGGCGAGGAGGCGGCTTTTCGTGAGCTCGGCCGGCTGCACGACGAGCACGGCGTCGGCGGAGCCGTCGAATGGCACAAGATGGGGTCCGGCTGGTCGTGGTCGCGCAAGGCGGGCACCGAAGTCGACCATGCCGCGGCCGCGGCCGACGGTTGGGCCGAGATCGCCGCGCGGCTCGCGGCGCAGCGGCACGACTTCTATGTGCTCGACGAGTTCACCTACCCGATGAAATGGGGCTGGGTCGCCGTCGACGACGTAATCGCCACCCTGACGTCGCGACCGGGCACCCAGCACGTCGTGATCACCGGTCGCGACGCGCCGCAGCCCCTACTGGACGCCGCGGACCTTGTCACCGAGATGATCAAGGTCAAACACCCGATGGACGCGGGCCGCAAGGGCCAGAGGGGCATCGAATGGTGACCCCGGCTGTGGTGATCGCCGCCCCCGCGTCGGGCACCGGAAAGACCACGGTCGCAACAGGTTTGATCGGCGCCCTGCGGCAGGCGGGACATCTGGTCGCGCCCTTCAAGGTCGGTCCCGACTACATCGACCCCGGCTATCACGCGTTGGCGGCGGGCAGACCCGGTCGCAACCTCGACTCGGTGTTGGTCGGTGACGAACTGATCGGACCGCTCTATCGGCACGGGAGCGACGGCTGCGACATCGCCGTGATCGAAGGCGTCATGGGGCTGTTCGACGGCCGCATCGACGACGCCATGACCGGCCCCGCAGCCGGGTCGACCGCCCAGGTGGCCGCGCTGCTCGGCGCTCCGGTGATCCTCGTCGTCGACGCCAGGGGCCAGAGCCACAGCTTGGCCGCGCTGCTGCAGGGCTTCTCGACGTTTCACGACTCGACCCAAATCGCCGGGGTGATCCTCAACCGTGTCGGCTCATCGCGCCATGTGGAGGTGCTGCGTCAAGCGTGCGAGCACGCGGGCGTACCGGTACTCGGAGCATTGCCGCGAACCGCTGAATTGGCGATTCCGTCACGGCATCTGGGCCTGGTGACCGCAGTGGAGCACGGTCGAGACGCCCGCGCCGCGGTCGACGCGATGACGTCGCTGGTCGCCGCGCACGTCGACCTGCCGGGCGTCGTCGCCACGGCGGGCGGACACGTCGCGGCGCAACCGTGGAGCCCCGAGAACGCCGTCGGCAGCCGCACGGCCGACGGGATCACCGTTGCCCTCGCGGCGGGCAAAGCGTTCAGCTTCAGCTACGCCGAACACGCCGAACTGCTCAGCGCGGCAGGCGCCGACGTCGTCGAGTTCGACCCGCTGACCGAACAGTTGCCGCCCGGCACCGCAGCGCTTGTGCTGCCCGGCGGATTCCCCGAGGAGTTCAGCACCGAATTGTCCGCCAACGACCGAGTTCGGCGTCAGATCGCAGCGCTGGCTGCAGCGGGTGCGCCCGTGCACGCCGAGTGCGCGGGCCTGACGTATCTGGTGGAAGAGCTCGACGGCTATCCGATGTGCGGTGTGCTTGCGGGCACGGCACGGTTCACCGACAGGCTGACACTGGCCTACCGAAACGCCGCCGCCGCAGCGGACTCGTCGCTGTACGGGGCGGGAGAGCGCGTCGTCGGCCATGAATTCCACCGCACCACAGTGACGTTCGCCGACAGCTACCAGCCGGCCTGGGTGTACCGGGGCCACGACGTCGCCGCGATACGCGACGGCGCGGTGCGCGGCGGTGTGCACGCGAGCTATCTGCACACCCACCCGGCGGGTCGGCCACATGCGACAACTCGCTTCGTCGCCGCGGCAACCTCTAGGCTCGCCGGGTGACCGATAACCCGTACCTCGTAGGCCTGCGCCTTGCAGGCAAGAAGGTCCTCGTTGTCGGCGGTGGCAGCGTCGCCCAGCGCCGCATACCGCTCCTGATAGCCACCGGCGCGGACGTGCACGTCATCTCCAGGTCGGCCACGCCGGCCGTCGAGGCGATGAGCGGAATCACGTTGACGCTGAGGCCCTTTGAGGAGGGCGACCTGGACGGCGCGTGGTACGTCATCGCCGCCACCGACGATCCGGACGTCAACGCCGCCGTTGTGGACGAGGCCGAACGCCAGCGGATCTTCTGCGTCCGTGCCGATGCCGGACGGGAGGGCACCGCGGTCACACCTGCGACATTCGACTACGAGGGCCTCGCGGTCGGTGTGTTGGCAGGCGGTGATCACCGTCGCTCAGCTGCGATCCGGTCGGCGATTCACGAGGCGTTCCAGCAGGGCCTGATCACCGGCGAAGCGCCCGGCGTCGTGCACGGCGGAGTGGCCTTGGTCGGCGGCGGGCCTGGCGACCCCGAACTGATCACCGTCCGCGGCCGACGGCTGCTCGCCAACGCCGACGTGGTGGTCGCCGACCGGCTCGCGCCACCGGAGCTGCTGGCAGAACTGCCCCCGCACGTCGAGGTGATCGACGCGGCCAAGATCCCCTACGGCCGGGCGATGGCGCAGGACGCGATCAACGCGGTACTCATCGAGCGGGCGAAAGAGGGCAAGTTCGTCGTCCGGCTCAAGGGCGGGGATCCGTTCGTCTTCGCGCGCGGCTACGAAGAGGTGATCGCCTGCACCGACGCCGGCATTCCGGTCACCGTTGTGCCGGGTGTGACAAGTGCCATAGCGGTTCCCGCGTTGGCAGGCGTTCCGGTCACCCATCGAGCCATCACGCACGAGTTTGTGGTGGTCAGCGGTCATGTTGCGCCAGGGCACCCCGAATCGTTAGTGAAATGGGATGCGCTGGCCGCGATGTCGGGCACGATCGTCTTGCTGATGGCCGTCGAGCGCATCGAACAATTCGCCGAAGTTCTGCTGCATGGCGGCCGACCTGCGGATACACCCGTGCTGGTGGTCCAGCACGGCACCACGGCGGCCCAACGAACGCTGCGCACGACCCTCGGCGACGCGCCAGAGGACATCCGATCCGAGGGCGTCAGACCTCCCGCAATCATCGTTATCGGGCCCGTGGCGGCCTTCGGCGGTTAAAGGGATCTTAAGATTACTGTAAGGTAACCACCTATGACGGCTCTCAATGATTCAGAGCGCGCCGCCATCCGCCGTGACGCTCAAGGCGGCACTGATCGGGCGCTCCCGGAGCAGGCAAAGCCCTCCGCAGTAGCGAGAACCAGCAGGTCCCCCGAGTGGCTGCCCTCTCGCCGCTTCATCGCCGCGGTCATTGCGATCGGCGGCATGCAGCTGCTGGCAACCATGGACAGCACGGTCGCGATCGTTGCGCTTCCTAAGATCCAAGACGAGCTGAGCCTCTCGGATGCGGGCCGCAGCTGGGTCATCACCGCCTATGTCCTGACCTTCGGCGGTCTGATGCTGCTCGGTGGCCGCCTCGGCGACACCATCGGCCGCAAACGCACCTTCATCGTCGGCGTCGCGTTGTTCACCATCGCGTCGATCCTGTGCGGTGTGGCGTGGGACGAGACCACGCTGGTCATCGCCCGCCTGCTGCAGGGTGTCGGCGCGGCGATCGCGTCGCCGACGGGTCTGGCACTGATCGCCACCACCTTCCCCAAGGGTCCGGCCCGCAATGCGGCCACCGCTGTGTTCGCCGCCATGACCGGCGTCGGGTCCGTCATGGGCCTGATCCTCGGTGGAGCGTTGACCGAGGTGTCGTGGCGGTTGGCGTTCCTGGTCAACGTGCCGGTCGGCCTGGTGATGATCTATCTGGCCCGCACCACGCTGCGCGAGACGCACAAGGAGCGGTTGAAGCTGGACGCCACCGGGGCGATCCTCGCGACGCTGGGCTGTACCGCGGCGGTCTTCGGGTTCACCCAGGGCCCTGAGAACGGCTGGCTGGAGCCGATCACCATCTGTTCGCTGGCCGCCGCTGCGGTGTTCCTCATCGCATTCCTGATCGTCGAGCGCACCGCGGAAAACCCCGTCGTCCCGTTCGACCTGTTCAAGGACCGCAACCGGGTGGCCACCTTCGCCGCGGTGTTCCTGGCCGGCGGGGTGATGTTCACCCTGACGGTGCTGATCGGCCTCTACGTTCAGGACATCCTGGGCTACAGCGCGTTACGTGCAGGGATCGGCTTCATCCCGTTCGTCATCGCGCTCGGCATCGGCCTGGCGGTGTCCTCACAGTTGGTGTCGATGTTCAGCCCCCGGGTGCTGACGATCGCGGGTGGCATCCTGGTGCTCGGCGCCATGATCTACGGGTCGACGCTGCACCTCGGGATCCCGTACTTCCCCGATCTGGTGCTACCGATCACCATTGGCGGTTTCGGTATCGGCATGATCGTCGTCCCGCTGACCGTCTCGGCCATCGCGGGCGTCGGCTTCGACCAGATCGGCCCGGTCTCGGCGATCGCGCTGATGCTGCAGAACCTCGGCGGCCCGATCGTGCTCGCAATCGTCCAGGCCGTCATCACGTCGCGGACCCTGTACTTGGGCGGCACCACCGGCCCGGTGAAGAACATGGACTCGGTGCAACTGCACGCCCTCGACCAGGGCTACACCTACGGTCTGCTCTGGGTCGCCGCCGTCGCGGTGATCGTCGGCGTCGTTGCGTTGTTCATCGGCTACACCGCGGATCAGGTGGCGCACGCGCAGGAAGTCAAGGACGCGATCGACCACGGAGAGCTGTAGTCGCGATTTCGGCGCGCTCGCGTGCGCTCAGCGTCGATGAGCGCGCCCAAATCGCTTCTCTGTAGGCTGGCAATCCATGTCTGCGGCCGGTGGTTCCAACGAGTCCACAGATCCCTTCCGGCAGCGTCTGACAACGCACGTTCTCGGTATCGCGATCTTCGCGATAACCGGCATGCAGTTGATGGCGACGCTCGACGGCACCATCGTGATTGTCGCGCTGCCGCGGCTGCAGGCCGATCTCGACCTGTCCGACGCGGCCAAGAGCTGGGTCATCACCGCCTACGTGCTGACGTTCGGCGGCCTGCTGCTGATCGGCGGTCGGGTCGGCGATGCGATCGGGCACAAACGGGCGTTCCTGTCGGGCGTCGGCGTGTTCACGATCGCATCGCTGGTGTGCGGCCTGGCCACCGACGGCGTCACGCTGATCATCGCCCGAGCGGTGCAGGGCACCGGCGCAGCCATCGCGGCGCCGACCGGGCTGGCCTTGATCGCCACCACCTACGCCGTCGGCCATGCCCGCAACCGCGCCTTCGCGGTATCGGCCGCCATGCAGGCCTCGGGCTCCGTGCTGGGGCTGGTGCTCGGCGGCGCGCTGACCGTCATCTCGTGGCGGCTGGCATTCCTGATCAACATCCCCATCGGGATCGTCATCATCTGGATCGCCGTCACCCGGCTCGCCGAGACACACCATGAGCGGCTCAAACTGGACGTCGCAGGGGCCGCGCTGGCGACGCTGGCCTGCACGTCGGCGGTGCTGGTGTTCACCCAGGGACCGGCCCGTGGCTGGATCGACCCGTGGGTGATCGGTGCAGGTGTCGTGGCCGTGGTCTTTCTCGCCGCGTTCCTGCTCGTCGAACGGACCGCCGAGCATCCCATCGTGCCGTTCTCGGTGTTCGACAACCGCAGCCGCGTCATGACGTTCGTTTCACTGTTCATGGCGGGCGGGGTGATGCTGACCGCGACCGTGATCATCGGGCTCTACGTCCAGGACGTGATGGGTTATTCGGCGTTGCGCGCGGGGGTCGCCTTCCTGCCGTTCGCGGGGGCGTTCGGGTTGGGCACCCTGCTCGCGACGCACGCTGCGCCGCGCATCGCCCCGCGGTGGCTGATCATCGGATGCGGGACGCTGGTGCTCGCGGCCATGCTGTACGGCTCGACGCTGGACCGATCGATTTCGTACTTTCCCGACTTCGTCGTGCTGATCGTGGTGGGTGGCTTCGGAATCGGCGTCATCTCGGTAGTCCTGCCGCTGTGCGCGGTAGCAGAGGTCGGCCCGCGGGAGATCGGGCCGGTGTCGGCGATCCAGCTGATGGTCTACAACCTCGGCGGACCCTTGGTGCTGGTGGTGATTCAGGCCGTCATCACGTCGCGGACGCTGTATTTGGGCGGCACCACGGGACCGGTCGCCGACATGACGCCAAGCCAGCTCGACGCGCTGGACGCCGGCTACACCTACTCACTTCTGTGGGTCGCCGGAATCGCAATAGTTGTCGGCGCCGCGGCGCTCGGCATCGGTTTCAGCGCACGGCAGATCGCGGCCGCACAACACACGCGCGAGGCGTTCGAGGCCGGCGAACTGGATTCCGACGAGTTGGAATCGGACGAGGTGTAGTCCGAATGCCCGTCGCCACAGGGTGTCCATGACAAACTTTGCTCCGTGAGCGTCGGTCGCGTCAGATATGCGCGCAATGGGGACATCCGGCTCGCCTATCGGGTGATGGGAGAAGGAGACATTCCCATCGTGCTGGTCCCGGGCTGGGTCAGCAACGTCGATCTCTACGACGACCCGACGAGCGTGTATTCGGGCATCGCCGAGCGGCTCAGTCGAAACACCCGGCTGGTGGTCTGGGACAAGCGTGGCACCGGGCTCTCGGACCCCGTGACCCACGTGCCGCCGATCGACGAGCGGATGGACGATCTGCGCGCTGTTCTCGACGCCGCCGACGTCGACTTTCCGGCGCTGTTCGGCATCTCCGAGGGTGGTCCGATGAGCATCGTGTTCGCTGCGACCTATCCCGACCGTGTCCGTTCGCTCGTGCTGGCAGGCACCACCGCCCGGTTCTCCCAGGACCTGCCGGATCGCCCGTGGGGATTCACCCCGGAACAAATTGCCGCGGGCTACGAAGAGGTCGAAAACCATTGGGGCGAAGGTGCTTTGGCGGAACTATTCTTCGGGCCGGTGGCCGACATTCCCGGTGTGCGGGATATGTGGGGTAAAGAGCAGCGCGCCTCCGCGAGTCCGCTGATGGCGCGACTCATGTGGCAGGCCGTGGCCGAGATCGACGTGCGCGGCGTGCTGGGTAGCGTCCGCACACCCACTCTTGTGCTGACGCGTCGGGGGGACCGCATCGCGGCCTTCGAGGGTGCCGTGGAGTTGGCGGAGCGCATCCCCAACGCCGAACTACAGGAATTCGCGCCCGGCGAACACTATGCGAGCGACCTGGTCGACCTGTTCTCGGAGGCCGTACTCAAATTCGTTGGTCAGCAAGCGGATGCGGAGCCCGCCGACCGGGTGCTGAGCACAGTCCTGTTCACCGACATCGTCGGCTCGACGGAACTGCTTGCCGCCGGCGGTGACGAGCACTGGCGTCGAGCGCTCGACGATCACGACCGGCTGGTGGACAACGTGCTGTCGAGGTACGGCGGCCGCCGCGCCAAGCACACCGGCGACGGGGTGTTCGCGTTGTTCGACGGGCCCACGAAGGCCGCCCGCTGCGGGCTGGACCTGGTGCCCGCGCTGGCCACCCACGGCATCCCGATCCGCGCAGGAGTGCACATCGGCGAGTGCGAGAAGCGCGGCGACGAGTGGAGCGGCATGGCCGTGCACGTCGGTGCCCGCATCGGCGCGATGGCGGGTGCGGGCGAGGTGCTGACCAGCCGCACCGTGCGCGACCTCTCGGCAGGATCGGGCCTGGTGTTCGAGGGCATCGGACTGCACCGTCTCAAGGGACTGCCCGAGGACACCGAGGTTTTCCGCGTCAAGGTTGCCTGAATCGTCGCCGGCAAAAGCGCTCACTAAGCTTGCGGGCTGTGATCACCCGCATGTCCGAGCTGTTCCTGCGAACGCTGCGCGACGACCCAGCCGACGCCGAAGTCCCCAGCCACAAGCTGCTGATCCGCGCGGGCTACGTCCGTCCGGTCGGTCCCGGGCTCTACAGCTGGCTGCCACTGGGGCTGCGGGTGCTGCGCAACGTCGAGCGCGTCGTCCGCAACGAGATGAATGCGATTGGCGGACAGGAGATCCTGTTTCCGGCACTTCTGCCACGCGGCCCGTACGAGACGACGAACAGGTGGACTGAGTACGGCGACGGTGTGTTCCGGCTGAAGGACCGCCGCGACAACGACTATCTGCTCGGGCCCACCCACGAGGAACTGTTCACGCTGACATTGAAGGGGGAGTACAGCAGCTACAAGGACTTCCCGGTGCTGCTGTACCAGATCCAGACGAAATACCGTGACGAGGCGCGGCCGCGGGCGGGCATCCTGCGCGGGCGCGAGTTCGTCATGAAGGACTCCTACTCGTTCGATGTCGACGACGACGGGCTTCGGGCGGTCTACCACCGCCATCGCGACGCCTACCAGCGCATCTTCAATACGCTCGATATCCGCTACGTCATTGTCTCGGCGGTGTCGGGCGCGATGGGCGGCAGCGCGTCGGAGGAGTTCCTCGCCGAGAGCGAGGTCGGCGAGGACACGTTCGTGCGCTGCCTGCAGTCCGGTTACGCCGCCAACGTCGAGGCCGTCGTGACCGCGGCACCCGAGGCGCCGGCCATCGACGGGCTGCCCGAGGCCAAGGTGCACGACACTCCTGACACCCCGACCATCGCCACGCTGGTCGACTGGGCCAACACCGTGGACCTGGGACGGGAGATCACCGCAGCCGACACCCTGAAGAACGTCCTGCTCAAGACCCGTCAGCCCGGCGGCGAATGGGAACTCCTGGCCGTCGGTGTGCCGGGTGACCGTGAAGTCGACGAGAAGCGACTCGGCGCCGCGCTCGATCCCGTCGAGTACGCCCTCCTCGACGATGCGGACTTCGCAAGAAACCCGTTTCTGGTGAAGGGTTATGTCGGTCCGAAAGCGCTGCGGGACAACGGTGTTCGATATCTGGTCGATCCCCGGATTGTGACGGGTACGTCGTGGATAACCGGCGCCGACGCACCCAACAGACATGTCGTGGGCCTGGTCATGGGGCGCGACTTCACCGCCGACGGCACCATCGAGGCGGCCGAGGTGCGTGACGGCGATCCGTCGCCGGACGGGGCAGGCCCGTTGGTGTCCGCCCGCGGCATCGAGATCGGCCACATCTTCCAGCTCGGCCGCAAGTACACCGACGCCTTCGCCGTCGACGTCCTCGGTGAGGACGGAAAACCCATCCGGCCGACCATGGGCTCATACGGCATCGGGGTGTCCCGGCTGGTCGCGGTGATCGCCGAGCAGCATCACGACGACCTCGGGCTGAGTTGGCCGTCGTCGGTGTCGCCGTTCGACGCGCACGTCGTGATCGCCAACAAGGACGAGGCCGCCCGCGCGGGCGCGGGCGCGCTGGCCGCCGAACTGGACCGGCTCGGGGTCGAGGTGTTGCTCGACGATCGCAAGGCGTCGCCTGGAGTGAAGTTCAAGGACGCCGAACTGCTTGGCATGCCATGGATCGTGGTGGTCGGCCGCGGCTGGGCCGAGGGTGTGGTGGAGCTGCGCAACCGGCGTAGCGGTGAGGCGCGCGAAATCGCCGTCGACGGCGCGGCCGCCGAGATCGCCGCGGCGCTCGCGGGCTAGCGCTACTCAGATCCGCCGGGGAAGGCCACGGTGATCGGCTCAACGCCGAGCACCTGGCTCCAGCGCGCAGCCGTGACGGCCGTCTGCGTCAACGCCTGCACCGCGAAGCCGCGCTCCTGCGTCGTGGTGGCCTGTTCGACCACCGCCCGCCACGCCACCGAGGCGTCCTCTTCCATGCGCACCGCGAGGTTTGCCGCGTCGGTCGGGTTGTCCAGCTGCGTCGGCACCTGATAGCCGGCGGCGGGCAGCGGCGGGTCGGCGCCGCGGCCCGTGAGCATCTCGATGGCGGCCTCGCGGCGTTCGCGATGCTCCGACATCGCGGCCGCCACCAAGTCGTTTTCCTCAGGAGTGGAGTGCGCCGACACCAGCCCGTAGCCGTAGATGACCGAGTGCTCGGTTGCCACGGCGTCGAAAAGAGCTGCGACGTCGGCGTCGGGTGGCCGAGACGGGCCGGTCGGCTCAACTGAGGTCACGCGAGTGCCACCGTGTAGGCCGCCGTGCAGGACGCGGAGATAGAGCCGAGCAACCCTGCTCGGTAGCCGGACAGCTGGGCAGCCGTCTGGGCTGCGCTGTCCGCCGACGTTCGCAACGCTGCGACGACGTCCTTTGCCGTCGGCGTGGTCGCCTGCTCGATGCTGGTCGTCGTCGTGGTCGGCGACGACGTCGTCGGCTCACCGGTCAGCCGGGCGATCTCATCGGACAGCGCTTCGGCGTGTTTGGACCGCTCGGACGAGACGGCGGCCAGCGCCGGCCGCACCGCGGGATTGGCTGCGGTGGCGGCGTCACTGGCCAGCCGGCTGTCGCTGCGCGCCATATCGAGCTGTGTCATGAGGTCGTCGAGGTCCGGCGGCGGCGGTGGCTTGCCGCACGCGGCGGCGGTTGCTCCAAGCGCCGCCAGCGCCACCGTTCCGAGCAGCATGCGCCGTCTGCTGAAGGCGGGAAGGGCACTCGACACGACGCCATCCTGCCATTGCCGAAACCGGCTCTGTGTATTCGCTGGGCACGGCTGGCCGATTGCGGTTCGCCAGATGTTCACTGGCGTATCGTGGCTCCGTCGGGACAATTCAACATGAGGAGCTCGCCGTGGCATCGGATCCGCAGCTGCGGTCTGCGAGATTGCCCTCGCAGCAGCAGGTGATCGAGCTACTCGACGGCGAGTTCGCGCGCGCAGGATACGAAATCGAAGACGTCACCATCGACGCACGCGCGCGTCCGCCCCGCATCACCGTGATTGCCGACGGGGATGAGGGCCTCGACCTGAATTCGATCGCCGCGCTTTCCCGGTCCGCATCCGAATTGCTGGACACCGTGGACGCTTCGACATCCGGTTCGGAGTATGTGCTCGAGGTGACCTCACGGGGTGTGGACCGGCCGCTCACCGCGGAGAAGCACTACCGGCGGGCACGCGGCCGCAAGGTCGAGGTGACGCTGTCGGACGGTTCGCTGCTCACCGGCAGGCTCGGAGAGACCCGCGACGGCGCTGTGCACCTTGTGGTGCCGCAAGGGACGAGGGGGGACTACTCCGTCCGCGAGCTGCCGCTGGAAGGGATCACCAAAGCCGTTGTCCAGGTGGAGTTTTCAACGCCGAACCAGCGGGAACTCGACCTGGCCGGCGATACGGGGAAGGGGGCTGGAGCATGAATATCGACATGGCCGCACTGCACGCCATCGAGGCCGACAAGGGCATCACGGTCGATGTCGTCGTCGACACCATCAAGTCCGCGTTGCTCACCGCCTACCGCCACACCGAGGGCCACCAGGCCGACGCGCGCATCGAGATCGACCGCAAGACCGGCATGGTCCAGGTGCTGGCGCGCGAGACAGACGAAGACGGCAACGTGCTCAGCGAATGGGACGACACCCCAGAGGGTTTCGGCCGTATCGCGGCTACCACCGCGCGACAGGTCATCCTCCAGCGGCTGCGCGACGCCGAAAACGAGAAGAATTACGGCGAGTTCTCCACCCGCGAGGGCGAGATCGTCGGCGGTGTCATCCAGCGCGACAGTCGCGCCAACGCCCGTGGCCTCGTCGTGGTCAGGATGGGTAGCGAGACGAAGGGCTCCGAGGGGGTCATTCCGGCAGCCGAGCAGGTCCCCGGTGAGAGCTACGAACACGGCGACCGGCTGCGTTGCTACGTCGTCGGCGTCAGTCGCGGTGCCCGTGAACCCCTGATCACCCTGTCGCGGACACACCCCAACCTGGTCCGCAAACTGTTCTCGCTCGAGGTGCCCGAGATCGCAGACGGTTCGGTCGAGATCGTCGCGGTGGCCCGTGAGGCAGGCCATCGCTCCAAAATCGCGGTCACCTCGCGGGTGCCCGGGCTCAACGCCAAGGGTGCCTGCATCGGGCCGATGGGCCAGCGGGTGCGCAACGTGATGAGCGAACTGTCCGGCGAGAAGATCGACATCATCGACTACGACGAGGACCCGGCCAAGTTCGTCGCTAACGCCCTCTCACCGGCCAAGGTGGTGTCGGTGCAGGTCATGGACGAGGCTGCCCGCGCGGCTCGGGTGGTGGTACCCGATTTCCAGCTGTCGCTGGCCATCGGCAAGGAGGGCCAGAACGCCCGGCTCGCGGCACGGTTGACCGGCTGGCGCATTGATATCCGCAGCGACGCACCGGCCGAACAGGACAGTCCGCCCGCTCCGGACGCGACACACGGCGCTGTGCACGACCGATAGCCGTCTGCAGCCGGTTCGGTCCGCAGGAGCTCAGACGGTAGACTCAGGCGTGATCCAGCGCGAGACTTCGGCTTCGCCGCATCGAAATACGGATGGACCCGTACGGACGTGCGTCGGCTGCCGGAAGCGAGAGCTGGCCGTCGAACTGCTTCGGGTGGTTGCTCGCAACATCGGGAATGGCGATTGTGCCGTGACCGTTGACGCAGCAGGTAACCTGCCTGGGCGGGGTGCATGGTTGCATCCTGACCAGCAGTGTTTGCACGCAGCAATCCGGCGGCGAGCATTCGCTCGAGCGTTGCGCATCACCGGCTCACCGGATACATCCGCGGTGCTGGCGTACTTCGAAGCACTCGAAGTGCCCCAGGGCCCGGCAAGAGAACAGGTAGCGAAGAACATGAGCACACCGTGAAGTTCAGACGATGACCATGCGTCATAGCTAAACCCGAGGCGCGGCCCTACCTCCGCTGTCGCCTCTAAGACAGGAGAGAAGTGGCAGGCAAGGCCCGCGTACACGAGTTGGCTAAAGAACTCGGTGTCACCAGCAAGGAAGTACTCGCCCGACTTAGTGAACAGGGCGAATTCGTTAAATCCGCATCCTCCACCGTGGAGGCCCCCGTCGCGCGCAGGCTGCGCGAAGCCCTCGGCGGACCAAAACCCGCCGCTGAGAAGGCGACGGCCGACGGTAACGGCGCGCCCGCCAAGAAGGCGGCCGCCAAGGCACCCGCGCCGGAGAATGCGCCTGCGCCCAAGCCTGCCGCTCCGGTAGAGCAGCCACCCGCACCCCTAGAGCCCGAGGCACCCGCCGCAGTGGTGGCACCGGTGGCCGAGGCGGCACCTGCAGCCGCACCCTCGCGCCCCGGCCCCACTCCGGGCCCGCGGCCCGCAACTCCGGGTCCCAAGCCGGCGCCGCGCACACCGCGCGTCGGTAACAACCCGTTCTCCTCGGCGCAGCCGGTCGAGCGGGCGATTCCACGGCCCCAGGCACCCCGACCGGGCGCACCGCGACCCGGCGGTGGCCCCCGACCCGGCGCATCGCCGGGCAACATGCCGCCCCGTCCTCCCGGCGGAGCACCAGGTCGTCCGCGTCCGGGCGGCGCCCCGCGTCCGGCTGCCGGTGGTCGCGGCCCGGGCGGCGGCGCCGGTGGCGGCGGTCGTCCCGGTGGCGGCGGCGGCGGTAATTACCGCACCGGTGGACCCGGTGGCGGTGGACCCGCCGGCGGTGGCGCACCCGCAGGAGGCGGCGGCTTTCGCGGTCGTCCCGGCGGCGGCGGTCGTCCCGGTCAGCGGGGCGGTGCGGCAGGGGCGTTCGGTCGTCCCGGCGGCGCACCCAAGCGCGGCCGTAAGTCGAAGCGCGCGAAACGCGCCGAGTACGAGAACATGCAGGCGCCGGTCGTCGGCGGCGTGCGGTTGCCGCACGGCAACGGCGAGACCGTCCGGCTGGCGCGCGGTGCGTCGCTGTCCGACTTCGCCGAGAAGATCGACGCCAACCCGGCCGCTCTGGTGCAGGCGCTGTTCAACCTTGGCGAAATGGTCACGGCCACCCAGTCGGTCGGCGATGACACACTGGAGCTGCTCGGCAGCGAGATGAACTACAAGATCCAGGTCGTGTCCCCCGAGGACGAGGACCGCGAACTGCTGCAGTCCTTCGATCTCACCTACGGCGAGGACGAGGGCGGCGAGGACGACCTCGAGTTCCGTCCGCCCGTGGTCACCGTCATGGGTCACGTCGACCACGGCAAGACCCGACTGCTGGACACCATCCGTCAGGCCAACGTCCGCGAGGAAGAGGCAGGCGGCATCACCCAGCACATCGGTGCCTACCAGGTGGCTGTTGCCTTCGACGGTGGCGAGCGGCTCATCACCTTCATCGACACCCCGGGCCACGAGGCGTTCACCGCCATGCGTGCCCGCGGCGCCAAGGCCACCGATATCGCGATCCTGGTGGTCGCCGCCGATGACGGCGTCATGCCGCAGACGGTGGAGGCCATCAACCACGCGCAGGCGGCCGATGTGCCGATCGTGGTTGCGGTCAACAAGATCGACAAGGAAGGTGCCGACCCCTCGAAGATCCGCGGGCAGCTGACCGAATACGGTTTGGTACCAGAGGAATTCGGTGGCGACACCATGTTCGTCGACATCTCGGCGAAGCAGGGCACCAACATCGCGGCGCTGGAAGAGGCGGTGCTGCTCACCGCCGACGCCTCGCTCGACCTGCGGGCCAACCCGGACATGGAGGCTCAGGGTGTGGCCATCGAGGCGCACCTGGACCGCGGTCGCGGACCGGTGGCGACGGTGCTCATTTCGCGCGGCACCCTGCGGGTCGGCGACTCGATCGTCGCCGGCGATGCCTACGGGCGCGTCCGCCGCATGGTCGACGAGCACGGCGAGGACGTCGAGGAGGCGTCGCCGTCTCGTCCCGTCCAGGTCATCGGCTTCACGTCGGTGCCGGGTGCCGGTGACAACCTTCTGGTCGTCGACGAGGACCGGATCGCGCGGCAGATCGCCGACCGTCGCAGCGCCCGCAAGCGCAACGCCCTGGCGGCGCGCACGCGCAAACGCATCAGCCTCGATGATCTGGACGCCGCGCTGAAGGAAACCAGCCAGCTCAACCTGATCCTGAAGGGCGACAACGCCGGCACGGTCGAGGCGTTGGAGCAGGCCCTCCTCGGCATCGAGATCGACGACGAGGTGGAACTGCGCGTCATCGATCGCGGTGTCGGCGGCGTCACCGAGACGAACGTCAACCTGGCGTCGGCCTCGGACGCGGTGATCATCGGGTTCAACGTCCGCGCCGAAGGCAAGGCCACCGAGCTGGCCAACCGCGACGGCGTCGACATTCGCTACTACTCGGTGATCTACCAAGCCATCGACGAGATCGAGAGCGCGCTCAAGGGCATGCTCAAGCCGGTCTACGAGGAGAAGGAACTCGGCCGGGCGGAGATCCGGGCGATCTTCCGGTCGTCCAAGGTCGGCAACATCGCCGGCTGCCTTGTCACCTCCGGTGTGATCCGCCGCAACTCGAAGGCGCGGCTGCTGCGCGACAACGTCGTGGTCGCCGAGACCATGACGGTGTCCTCGCTGCGGCGCGAGAAGGATGACGTCACCGAGGTTCGCGACGGCTACGAATGCGGTTTGACGTTGACGTACTCCGACATCAAGGAGGGCGACGTCATCGAAACGTACGAGCTCGTCGAAAAAGAGCGCACCTAGTGCCTGATGTGGGCCGGGCCCGTCGGCTCTCCAAACGCATCGGCACCATCGTCGCCTCGGCGATCGAGTTCGAAATCAAGGATCCCCCGTTGGCCTTCGTGACCATCACGGACACGAAGGTGACGGGCGACCTGCACGACGCCACGGTGTACTACACGGTGCGCGGCGCGACGTTGCAGGAAGAACCCGATTACGCCGCAGCGGCAGCCGCTCTGGAGCGGGCCAAAGGCACGCTGCGCAGTAGGGTCGGAGCTGCGACAGGCGTGCGCTTCACCCCGACGCTCGCGTTCGTTCTCGACAAGGTGCCCGAAACCTCTGCGCACATGGAGGAGCTGCTCGCCAAGGCGCGCGCCGCGGATGAGGATTTGGCGAGAGTTCGGCAGGGTGCCAAGCATGCAGGCGATGCCGACCCGTATCGTCAGGACCGGGTGGAGGGGCCCGGCGGGGAGCTGGATGACGAGCAAGACGCTGAGGAAACCGTTGACCGCGATTGATCCGAAGACCGACGCAGACTTGGCAGGTCAGCGCGTCGATGCCAACGGTGCGGTCGAGCTCCTGAGTTCAGCGAATTCCGTCAGCGTCGTCTGCCACGTCTACCCCGACGCCGATACCGTCGGCGCTGGTCTGGCGCTCGCGCTCGTACTCGACCACGCGGGCAAGGACGTCGAGGTGAGCTTCGCGGAACCGGCAGGCCTGCCCGAATCCCTGCAGTCCCTGCCCGGTGGTCACCTGCTGATTCCTCCGACCGACATGCGGCGCGACGCCGACCTGGTGGTCACCGTCGACATCCCGAGCATCAACCGGCTCGGATCGCTTGCCGAGCTGGCCGAACCGGGTCGCGAGGTGCTGGTGATCGATCACCACGCCTCCAATCAACTGTTCGGCACCGCCAACTTCGTCGACCCCTTCGCCGATTCGACGACGATGCTGGTCGCGGAATTGCTCGACGCTTGGGACAAACCGATCGAAGCCGCCGTCGCGCACTGTCTGTACGCCGGGTTGACCACCGACACCGGGTCGTTCCGCTGGGCCAGCGCGCGTGCCCACAAGCTGGCCGCGCGGCTGGTGGAGTTGGGCGTCGACAACGCGGCGATCAGCCGCACCCTGCTCGACACGCATCCGTTTGCGTGGCTGCCGATGCTGTCGCGCGTGCTTGCCTCCGCCCAGTTGCTGCCCGACGCAGCCGAGGGCCGCGGTCTGGTGTATGCCGTTGTGCGACATCAGGAATGGGCCGATGCGCGACCCGAGGAAGTCGAGAGCATCGTCGACATCGTGCGCACCACCCAGCAGGCCGAGGTGGCCGCGGTGTTCAAGGAGATCGAACCTGGGCGCTGGTCGGTGTCGATGCGGGCCAAGTCGATGGATCTCGCCATGATCGCAAGTGCTTTCGGCGGCGGCGGCCACCCTCACGCCGCCGGATATTCGACCTCCGGATCGGCCGACGACGTCGTCCAGGCGCTCTACGTTGCTCTTGGCTGACGGACGTCCGCGGCGCCTTGGCTGAGTCCGACCCAGCGTCCGATCTTCCGATTGCGCCCGCGACCGGTCGGCGTATCGCCGGGCTGGCACTGCCTGCGCTCGGGGTACTGGCCGCCGAACCCATCTACCTGCTCTTCGACCTTGCCGTAGTCGGTCGGCTCGGCGCGATCAGCCTGGCCGGTCTCGCGATTGGCGGGCTGATTCTGAGCACGCTGAGCTCGCAGATGACGTTCCTGTCCTACGGCACCACGGCGCGCTCGGCACGCTTCTTCGGCGCGGGCGATCGTGAGACGGCGGTCGGCGAGGGCGTGCAGGCCACGTGGCTCGCGGTCGGGCTGGGCACGCTGATCGTGGCGGTGGTCCAGGTTGCCGCGGTGCCGTTGGTATCGGCGCTGTCGGCCGGCGGCGGAATCGCCGAGGCGGCGCTGCCCTGGGTACGGATCGCGATCTTCGGTGTGCCCGCCATCCTGATCTCGGCGGCAGGCAACGGCTGGATGCGCGGCGTGCAGGACACCGCACGGCCGCTGCGCTACGTCGTCAGGGGGTTCGCGGTGTCGGCCGTGCTGTGCCCGCTGCTGGTGTACGGCTGGCTGGGCATGCCACGCATGGAGGTGCAAGGGTCGGCGGTCGCCAACCTGATCGGCCAGTGGCTGGCCGCGTTGATGTTCTGCCGCGCGCTTCTGGTGGAACGGGTACCGCTGCGGGTCCAGCCGACGGTGCTTCGCGCGCAAGTGGTGATGGGCCGGGACCTGTTGTTGCGGACGTTGGCCTTTCAGGCATGCTTCGTGTCGGCGGGAGCCGTCGCCGCCCGGTTCGGTGCAGCCGCCGTCGCTGCGCATCAGGTGGTGCTGCAGCTGTGGAGTTTTCTTGCGCTGGTTCTGGATTCGCTGGCGATCGCGGCGCAGTCGCTGGTGGGTGCGGCGCTCGGTGCCGGCGAGTTGGCGCACGCGAAGTCGGTGGCGTGGCGGGTGACCATCTTCTCCGCCGTCGCCTCCGCGGTGCTGGCCGGTGTCTTCGCCGCCGGTGCGTCCGTCTTCCCGAGCGTATTCACCGCCGACCGCTCGGTGCTGGACGCCATCGGAGTGCCGTGGTGGTTCATGGTCGCTCAATTACCCGTCGCCGGAATCGTTTTCGCACTCGACGGCGTGCTGCTCGGCGCCGGTGACGCGAAGTTCATGCGCAACGCCACCCTGATCAGCGCGCTCGTCGGGTTTCTTCCGCTGATCTGGCTGTCGCTGATCTTCGGCTGGGGCCTGGTCGGCATCTGGTTGGGTTTGAGCACCTTCATGGTGCTGCGGCTGATCTTCGTCGGGTGGCGTGCCTTCTCCGGTCGGTGGCTGGTGCCGGGAACGGGTTAGAGAGGCACCGGTTCTGGTTCGGGTGCAACAGGTTCGGGCGGGCTGGCACCCGACTCGCGCAAGCCGACGCGTCGGTGCAGGGCGCGCAACGGTGCGGGCGCCCACCAGTTGTACCGGCCGAGCAGATGCATCAGCGCGGGCAACAACAACATCCGCACCAGGGTGGCGTCGGCGAGCACCGCGAGCGTGACGCCGAGACCGAACATCACCATCACCGACACCTGCGCGGCCATCAGCGTCGCGAAGGACAGCGCCATCAACAGCGCCGCCGCTGTCACCACCCGGCCCGTGCGGGCGATGCCCAGAGCAACGGCTTCGTCGTTGTCGACGCCCCCCGATTCGAGCCAGTATTCGCGGATGCGGGAGATCAGGAACACCTCGTAGTCCATCGAGAGTCCGAACGCCAGGCAGAACAGCAGTGCAGGCACGTGCGCGATCATCGTGCCGGTCGCTGTCGTGCCGAACGCCCCGAGATGGCCCTGCTGGAACACCCACACCAGAGCGCCGAATGACGCCGTCAACGAAAGCACGTTGAGCACAAGCGCTTTCAGCGGCAGTACCACACTCCCGGTGAGCAGGAAGAGCAGCACGAAGGTGATCACCGCAATGACCACCAGAACCTTGGGCATCGTGTCGGCCACGCCTGCCGCGCTGTCGCGGTTGATCTGCGCCCGCCCGGTCAGCATGACGTTCTGGCCTGCAGGCGCGGGAACGGCGTGCAGCATATCCAGCTGACGCTCGGACGCTGCCGAGTACAGCGGCGCGTCGGTGGCCACTGTGAAGAACGCGCTGCCGTCCTTGACGAGCGCGGGGGCGGACGAAGCACCGACGCGAACACCGGAGCTGAAGGTCCCGCCGGGTGCCGACACCGCGGCGACGTCGGGAACCCGTGACAGGTCCGCGGCGTAACGGTCGAGATCGCGGGGACCCACGCCGGTGACGTCAGGGATGACCACGGCGAGGTCGGTGAGGGAATTGACCCCGAAGCTCGCGCGCATGTCGTCGCCGATCTGACGTGACGACGCCGACTCTGGAAGGACGCGGTCGTCCGGATATCCCCATTTGACGCCCAGGAACGGCGCGCCGAGTAGCAGAAGCAGCACCACGACAGCGGTGGTGATCCGAATGGACCGCCGCAGAATCGCTTTCGTCCACCGGTACCAGAACGTCTGCTCGACGGTTCGGGGGAGCGGCTCGGGCACACGCAGGAGCCGGCGGCCGAAGCGCCGCGCATCCAGCGAGTCGATCCGCGGACCGAGGAACGCGATCGCCGCGGGTGCGACGATGATCGCCGCTGTCGCGGCCAGCGCAACGACGGCGACGCCCGCATAGCCGAGCGATTTCAGGAAGTACATCGGGAACATCGTCATCGTCGCCATCGCGAGCGATACCGTCAGCGCCGAGAACAGCACCGTGCGACCCGCGGTGGCCATGGTGCGCCGCAGCGCGTCGTCCCGGTCCGCGCCGTCGGCTATCTCATCGCGGAACCGGCTGACGATGAGAAGCGTGTAGTCGATGGCCAGGGCCAAGCCCATGGCGATGATCAGGTTCAGCGCGAAGATCGACACCTCGGTGAACGAGGCGAGTGCCCGCATCATCGCGATCGAGCCGATGATCGCAAACCCGCCGACCGCGAGGGGGACCGCGGCGGCGAGCGCCCCGCCGAACACCCAGATCAGGACAAGGAAGCTGAGCGGTAGCGCAATCGCCTCCATGGTCAGCAGGTCGCGCTTGCTCTGGTCGTTGGCCTCGATGTAGGTGATCACCTCGCCGCCCGCTCTCACCGCGACTCCGTCGCGGTCGTGCAGTAAGGGCAATAGCGTGCGCCCGTTCCTCTGCGCACCGTTCTCGCCCCCGGATACGCCCGCAACGATCAGGCCGGTCTTTCCGTCTTCGCTGATCATCGAGCGTGCCATCTCCGCCGGTGCGGTCCATGCGGAGTGCACCTGGGTGATGAACGGGAACTCATTGAGTTGCGTCGCAAGGTCATGCGCGACAGCACGGGCCGTTTCGCTCTGCACGCCCGCGTCGGAGGTGATCGAAACGATCAGGTTCATATCGCCCTGCTCGAATGTGTGGGCGAGCATCTGCGTCGCGTCCCACGACTCCGACGCCGGATTGCGGAATCCGCCCGCCGAGAGGCTGTCCATGACGGGCGCGCCGTATACCCCGGCGCCGGCCATCAGCAGCAGTGCGAGAATCAGTATTCTTCGTGGCGCCGCGATCGCGAAACGCGTTATCTGGCGGAGCATTTCAATGACCTGCCCAAGCAACCACGACGTCGCGGGGCAGCGACGCTGTTTCCGAGATCTGGCGGGGACGAGGTGATGGCTCCATTGAAGGAAACGTAAATTCTCGGCAACGATCGGTCGCGCGTAGTCGACTACTCCACCGCTGTGGCAGGGCGGCCGATGTACTCCGGTGAGGTTTCGCCGGCAGTTTTCGAGAGCCCAGTTATGGTTGTCGACGATGCACGCGAGGATCGACGCGATGAAACGGCCAAAGGCACTGGTGTCACTCGGCGCCGCATGGGCGTTGGCCGGCGCGGTCTCGATGGCGCCGTCGGCGGCCGAGCCGGGAACCGTCGGCACCGCCGTGAATGTGGTGATAAACAAATCGTTCGACCAGACCGCGGATGCCGACCAGTGTGTCGGGGCGTCGACCCTTGCGGCTGTACGCCGCGGATCCTCGGTGATCCTGTCGGAGGAATCGGCTTCGCCCGATGCCCCCAAGGTCGCCGTCGGCCAGTTCTTCCGTTCCAGGCTGAAGGACGGCGTGTGTCAGGTGCTCTACATCACGAGCGCGCCCGTCATGGCCGGCTTCAACGTTCAGTTCGTCGGCCCCGCCGGCGGTCTCAGTTCAGTGTTCGGCCCGAACCCGGCCGAGCCCGTCACCGACCAGCCGGGCATCCAGCAGGTGGTTCACATCGACATCGGGATCGAACCGCCTGCAGCCGGTTAGTCAGCGACGCGCGCGATGACTCCCCAACCGAAATCGTTGATGCGCACGTTCACGTCGGCGAACCCGGCGGCGGCCAACCGGTCGGGCAAGGTGTCCGGGTCGACGGGGTTGTAGGTGTCGTCCTCGTGGTGGGCCTTGAGTTCCTCGCTGCCCAGGCTGTCGCTGGCGACCAGCGGGGCGCCGGGCCGCAGCACACGGGCGACCTCGGCGAAAAGCCGATCCTGCAGTGCGACCGTCGGAACGTGGTGCAGCATCGTGAAACACGCTGCACCGGAAAACCTGTTGTCGGCGTAAGGCAGGGACGTCGCGTCGCCGTTGACGATCTCGACCGACGGAACGCCGGCGAATCGGTCGGTCAGCATCGCCGCCAGCTCATCGTCGATCTCGACCGAAGTGAGCCGCGGCACCCTCTGGCTGAGCACGTCGGTGGTGGCGCCGTAGCCGGGCCCGACCTCGAGTACGTCATCGCCGAGGTCGGTGTCGTTGAGTGCCCACGGCAGGATGACCTCGCGCATCGCCTTTCGCCACTCGTCGCTGCCGCACATCTCGTGCGCTTTGTTCATTCTCGGCAGCCTAGGCGCGGTCAGCGCACTTGTGTACGGCCCCTCTGGATCACAGCGTCGCGGTTAGCGGCGATGTCGTCGCCGCTGGCGCTGCTCATCCATTGCCGCGCGGACGACGCCTCAATCCAGAGCCCTTCGCCGGTCTGGGCGTCGTCGATGCGGTGATAGGACGCCAGCAGCGCACGCACGGCCTTCTGGTTGTTGCCGACGATCGATGTGGCAACACGCCGTGCGGTCGGCAACAGCTGGTCGTGCGGCACCACTTGGGTGACCAGACCGGCCCTCAAAGCATCCTCGGCCGAGAGATAGTCGCCGGTCAGGCTCATGTGGCGGGCCATGCCGACCCCGACCTTCTGCGGGAGCCGCACCGACAGCCCCCACGTCGGCAGCAGCCCCACTCTGGCGTGGGTGTCGGCGAACCGGGCCTGTTCGGAGGCGATCAGGATGTCGCAGTACAGCGCCAGCTCGAGCCCGCCGGTGACGGCTGCGCCGTTGATGGCGCCGATCACCGGCTTGCTCATCGGAGGCCACTTCGGCGAGATGTCGGGCAGCTCGGTGGTGTCTCCCAGCTCCTTGAGGTCGAGCCCGGCGCAGAACACCGGGTCGGCGCCGGTCAGGATGACCACGTCGACGGCCTCGTCGGCCTCGGCATCGCGCAGCGCGGCGAAGAACTGTCTACGCAGCGCAGCCGACAGCGCGTTGCGTGACTGCGGCCGGTTCAGCGTCAGGGTGCGGATCCGGTCCGTGGTGTCGATCAGCAGCACATCGTCGGAAGTCATGGCCTGAACCTATCCTGGACGAATGTGCCGAAACATCACCGAGCTCCGCGGTCTGGAACCGGCCGCGACCTCCGAGGAGATCGAGGCGGCGTCGCGCCAGTACATCCGCAAGGTCAGCGGCGTGACACGGCCGACCGCGGCCAATGCCGAGGCCTTCGAGACCGCCGTCGCCGAGGTCACCGCGATCACGACACGGCTGCTGGCCTCGCTGCCGCCTCGTAGGCAACCGCCGAAGACCGTACCGCCGTTGCGGCGTCCCGAGGTTCGGGCCCGCATCGCGGCCAGGGCCGCAGGCGCCGGGTGACCGCGGAAGCCCTCACCCAACCCGCGCTGAAGGAATGGAGCGCGGCAGTACATGCGATGCTCGATGGCCGCCAGACCGTGTTGCTGCGCAAGGGCGGCATTCACGAGAAGAGGTTCACCCTCGACTCGCCCCACTTCGTGTTCTTCCCGACGGTCGCCCACAGCCACGCGCAGCGGGTACGCCCCGAGCATCGCGACCTGCTTGAGGCCGCAGCCGCCGACAGCACGGAGGCCGAGATCGTCTTGCGTGCAGGCGCGAAAGTCGTTGCCGCCGTGGAGGTCAATCGTCCCGAACGGCTCGAGGACATCGCACCGATGCACATCTGGACCGCCGAATCGGTGCGTGCCGACCGGCTGGATTTCCGGCCCAGACACAAGTTGACGGCGCTGGTGGTTCAGGTCAGCCCGCTCGCCGATCCGGAACGGGTGGCCCGCGTGCCGGCATATGCCGGGTGTACGAGCTGGGTGCCGCTGCCGGTCAACCCGATGTGGTCGACGCCGGTCCACGACGACGCGACGCTGCGTGATATCGCTGCGCGCGTTCGTGATTCAGTGGGGTGACGGCAGTGCGCCCGCCGGCAGCCGTAGCCGCGACGCGCCGTCCCCGACGTGCACGGTGTGGGTGGCCGGCCGCATTCCTCTGCCGGTGAGCAGTGGCTCGCCGGTGCCGAGATTGCGCGCGAACCTCGGATGGGATCCGCCGGCAATGAGCACCCGGATGCGTGAACCCGCGCGGAATTTGTGCGCGACGGCGTCCAGTTCGATGGTGATCGTGCCGGAATCGCTTGTGCCGCGGCGGTAACCGTCGCTGACGTTACGAGATCGACCCTTCGCGTCGACCTCACTGACCCGGACGAAGAGGTCGTTGTGCGGGTTGTCGCAGGAGTGCGACAGGTCCAGGATCGGGTTTCCGACCACGTAGACGTCCTGCGACAGCGCGTCGCCGGTGAACGTCAGCACATCTGAGCGGTCGGCAAGTTTGGTGTCGTTTCGGTAGCCGCCCGCGGGGGAGAGCAGCCGACCGCCCAGGGTCGGCGTCGGGTCCGTGGGGTCATAAGTGAAGGTCGACGTCGGCGCCGTGTCGGGCGGTACCGCAACACCCAGACGACCACCTGGCTGCAGATACCGCACCTGCTCGGGCATCGTGGGCGGCCAATCGTCGAGTTCGATCCAGCCGTCATGGTTGACGTGGATGCGTACCGGGCTGCGCTCGGTGCCACCGTCGCCCGCCAGGTGCGCGTCCAGCCAGCGCAGCGACTCGCGCAACACGGTCGGGGCACCCTTGGTCAACAGGTGCCCGTGGGTCCACGAGCCGATGGTGACCGCGACCGGCACATTTCGGCGGCGCAGTTGTGCGTACTGCTCCAACGTCTGGTCGATGAACACGTCCTGCCAGCCGGTGAGCAACAGCACGGGAACCTCGGCGTGCTCCAGCGCGGTGTGCAATTGAGTGCCCGCCCAGAACGGGTCGTCGTGCTCCGGGTGTTCGAGCCACGACTCGTACCACGGCGCGCCCTCGCCGAGCAGTTCTCGGCCTGCCTCGCCGACAGGCAGGGCCGCCGTCGCTCGTGCCAGCAACCGCCTGGACTGGACCATCCGCACGACGCCTCGTATCCGGCCCGGATCTTCCTGGTGGGTGATGGCGTCATTCCATCCGAGGAAGTCGTTGAGCCCGAATGAACCCGTGCCCCAGCGCGGTCCGCTGAGGTCGTGCGGTCCCACGGTGATGACGGCCGCCGCCATTTCCGGTGGCGGGTCGGTCAGCAACGCCCACTGGGTGAAACCGAGATAGGACGCACCCATGGTGGCGAACGATCCGGTAAACCACGGCTGGTCGCGTAGCCATGCCGCGGTGTCGGCGCCGTCGGCGATTTCGTGGGTGAAGGGTCTGAAGTCGCCACTGGACCCGAAGGTGCCGCGAACACTTTGCACGATGACGTGGTAACCACGGGCGGCGTAGACGCTGCCGAACAGCGCCGAGACCGGATACCCGCGGCTGTACGGGGTGCGAACCAGAAGTGTGCCCGCCGGTTTCGGCGTCAGGGGACGATAGTGGTCGGCGAGCAGCGAGATGCCGTCGCGCATGGGTATCCGAACGCGATGGACGACCTCGTAATCGGTGGTCTGCGGCGGAAGGCCCAGAAGGCGGCCGAGGGTCCGGCCGAAGATGTTCGTGACTGCAGGCACGCCAACCGAGGCTACGCAGGTGTGCGCTAGCGGCGGATCACTCGCTGCCGTCGCGCTTCTTGTACTGGTAGTACGGCGCCAGCTCATGGGCGCGTTGCAGGTTGGTCTGCATGCAGTCGACGTCGTCGGCCGTGTAGGTCGGCGCGTAGAACAGCGACTGCTGAATCACGCCCCAGTCGGTCTTGAAGTCGATCGCGCAGGTGATCCACCAGCGGTTGTTCCAGTCGGTCGGCTTCATCACCCAGAACTGCGCCGCGCGGTGCCCGTCGATGTCCAGCTCGACCGCGTCGGGGGGCAGGCTCTGCTCGTAGGTGCGCCACACGAACGCCTCGACCGCCATCTGGTAGTTCCCGGCGTCGTAGTGGCAGCGCAGGCCGTCCTCCAGCTCGGGTGGGGTGAACGAGAGGCCGATGCGCTGGATCACGTCCAGTGGGATGTCGCGGCATGCGTCGAACGGATCGGGATCGACGGTCTCGATCACCGGCCACTTGATCGTCGTCGTCGCCATCGGCAGCGGTGCGGAGGTCGACCGCAGTTGCACCGGATCTGGCGTCTGCACGGTCAGCGGTCCGCCCTGCAGGACCAGAATCACCGCCGTCACCAGCGCACCGAACGCCGCGAACAGACGGATCCTGGTGGCCATAACACCCCCTCGCGCATCGACGGCCCCTGCGGGGACTATACAAGTCGCCTCGAAGCCGCCGGACCGGAAACGAGAACATGTTCTAGTTGCACGTCGGAGCGGACGGCCGCACGCAAGTACGCTTGACATTCGTGGCGACACTCTGGGCGGTCAGCGACCTGCATACCGGTCACACCGGCAATAAGCCGGTCACCGAATCGCTGCATCCGTCGTCGCCGGACGACTGGCTGATCGTCGCCGGCGACGTCGCCGAGCGCACCGACGAGATCAGGTGGGCACTGGACCTGCTTCGGAAGCGGTTCGCCAAGGTCATCTGGGTGCCGGGCAACCACGAGCTGTGGACCACCTCCAAAGATCCGATGCAGGTGTTCGGCCGCGCGCGCTACGACTACCTGGTCAACATGTGCGACGAGATGGGCGTGGTCACCCCCGAGCATCCTTTTCCGGTGTGGACCGATGCAGGCGGCCCCGCCACGATCGTGCCGATGTTTCTGCTATACGACTACACGTTCTTGCCCGAGGGGGCGGCGACGAAGTCCGAGGGGCTGGCCATCGCCAGGGAACGCAACGTGGTCGCCACAGACGAGTTCGTGCTCTCCAACGAGCCGTACGCAACCAAGGATGCGTGGTGCCGCGACCGGGTAGCGGCCACCCGCAAGCGGCTCGAGGACCTCGATTGGGTGACGCCGACGGTTCTGGTGAACCACTTCCCGTTGGTGCGGGAGCCATGCGACGCGCTGTTCTATCCGGAGTTCTCACTCTGGTGCGGTACCACGGCGACCGTTGACTGGCACACCCGCTACAACGCGATCTGCTCGGTATACGGACACCTGCACATACCCAGAACGACGTGGTATGACGGCGTGCGCTTCGAAGAGGTGTCGGTCGGCTACCCGCGAGAGTGGCGGCGCCGCAAGCCGTATCGCTGGCTGCGCCAGGTGCTCCCCGACCCGGACTATCCCGCCGGATATCTCAACGAGTTCGGCGGCCATTTCGAGATCACCGATGAGATGCGGACAAGCGCGCAGAAAATCCAGGAGCGGATCGCCAACCGGCAGGCGACGCGGGCCAGATGATTGTCGCGACACTCCTTTCCGACGTGCTGCCCGGCACGGTCGCCGCGGCCGAAATGTACAACGACCCACCAGATTTGGTGCCGCTTCCCGAGGAGGAGCCGCTGATCGCCAAGTCGGTGGCCAAACGCCGCAACGAGTTCATCACCGTGCGCTACTGCGCGCGACAGGCGCTTGGCGAAATTGGCGTGCCTCCGGTGCCGATCCTGAAGGGTGAGAAGGGCGAACCGTGCTGGCCCGACGGAGTGGTCGGCAGCCTCACGCACTGCGACGGCTACCGCGGCGCCGCGGTCGGCAGGCACGAATCCGTGCGGTCGGTCGGCATCGATGCCGAGCCTCACGGTGTGCTGCCCCATGGCGTGCTGGATGCGATCAGCCTGCCTGTCGAGCGCACCGAGATCAGCGCGCTGCCCGCGGGACTGCACTGGGATCGAATCTTGTTCTGCGCCAAAGAAGCCACCTACAAGGCGTGGTACCCGGTCACCCGGCGCTGGCTGGGTTTCGAGGACGCCCACATCGTGTTCGACGTGGACGAGGGTGGCGCCGCAGGCGGATTCGAATCCACCATCCTCATCGACCCGGCTGCCCTGTCGGGTCCGCCGCTGACCACGCTGCGTGGCCGATGGTCGGTGCGGGACGGTCTGGCGCTGACGGCGATCGTGTTGTGAGTTTCGGAGGACTGGTGGTGGTCGACAAACCCTCCAGGATGACGAGCCACGACGTGGTTTCCCGGTGCAGGCGTTTCTTCTCCACCCGCAAGGTCGGGCATGCGGGCACGTTGGACCCGATGGCCACGGGTGTCCTGGTGGTCGGCATCGAGCGGGCCACCAAGATCCTCGGGTTGCTGACCGCGACCGATAAGTCGTATGCCGCGACCATTCGGCTGGGCCAGACGACCAGCACCGAAGACGCCGACGGCGAAGTGCTGCAAACGGTTTCGGCTGCCGAGGTCGCTGATGACGATATCGCAGCAGCGATTACGGCGCTTCGCGGCGACATCTCGCAGGTGCCGTCGGCGGTCAGCGCCGTCAAGGTCGGCGGCAAACGCGCTTATCAACTCGTTCGTGAAGGCCAAACCGTCGAGTTGGCCGCTCGGGCGGTACACATCGGTCGCTTCGAGGTGCTCGACGTCCGGCGGACGACTGATCTGGTCGACGTCGACGTCGAGGTGGACTGTTCGAGCGGCACCTACATCCGGGCGCTGGCCCGCGACGTCGGCGCCACCCTTGGCGTCGGTGGACATCTCACCGCGCTGCGACGCACCCGTGTGGGCATGTTCGGGCTCGACGAGGCACGCACGCTCGATGCCCTGGCCGATGAACCGGCCCTGAGCTATTCGCTCGACGAGGCCTGCCTGCTGGCCTTCCCGCGTCGCGACCTGACCGCCGACGAGGCTGACTCCGCGCGACACGGAAGGGCGTTGGACCCGGCGGGGATCGACGGGGTGTATGCCGCGGTGGCGCCGGACGAGAAGGTCATTTCACTCCTGCGCGACCAGGGCGACCGGGCACGATCGGTAGTGGTCATTCGTCCCGCGACGCTGTGAGGGATCGGCGCGTCCGCCCCGCTAGCCGACCACCCAGATCGCCTCTGCCGCCGGGCTGCCGAGATCGACGGTGGTGCCCGGGTCGTTCTCCCTGGCGTCGGAAGGCTTGATCGCCACGGAGATCATGCCCGCGAAGTCGCGGCGGGCCAGCACCATCAACCGCGAATCCAAAGTGATGCCCACGCTGTCGAAGTACCGCAGCATTTCCGGGTCGGCGTCGGAGATGCGGGCCACCGTGCCCGTCTCGCCGTCCTCGCACACCGAGAGCTGCCGCGCATCCGGCGTCGGCACGTGGCCGTCGGCGGCAGGGATCGGGTCGCCGTGCGGGTCGCGCGTGGGATGACCCAACTTGGCGTCGATGCGGTCCAGCATCCGGTCCGAGACGGCGTGCTCGAGCACCTCCGCCTCGTCGTGCACCTCGTCCCAGCTGTAGCCCAGCACCCGGACCAGGAAGGTCTCCATCAACCGGTGCCTGCGGACCATCACCAGCGCCGCTCGGCGGCCCGCGTCGGTCAGCGTCACCGCGCCGTACTTCTCGTGGTCGACCAAGCCCTGATCGGCCAGCTTGCGGATGGATTCCGACGCCGTGCTGGCCGACACCCCGATTCGCTCCGCGAGCATCTTTGTGGACACTTTTTCCCGTGACCACTCCTGGGCAGTCCAGATGACCTTGAGGTAATCCTGGGCGACCGTGGTCAGGTCGCGCTGATCACCATTCGGACTCACAGTGAAGAAGTTTAGGCAATGGTCATCTGATCTGGGGATGTGACGCAGCCGGGACGGTGTGCGCGTCGTAGGCTTGCCACCGTGCAGCGCTGGCGGGGGCAGGACGAGATCCCCACCGACTGGGGTAGATGCGTCGTGACGATCGGCGTGTTCGACGGGGTGCACCGCGGGCACGCCGAGCTCATCAATCACGCCGTCAAGGCGGGTAGGTCCCGCGGTGTGCCCACGGTGCTGATGACGTTCGACCCCCACCCGATGGAGGTCGTCTTCCCCGGCAGCCATCCCGCCCAGCTGACCACCCTGACCCGGCGTGCCGAGCTGGTCGAGGAAATGGGCATCGACGTCTTCCTCGTGATGCCGTTCACCTCCGACTTCATGAAGCTCACACCCGAGCGCTACATCCACGAACTGCTGGTGGAGAACTTGCACGTCGTCGAGGTGGTGGTGGGCGAGAACTTCACCTTCGGCAAGAAGGCGGCGGGCAACGTCGCCCTGCTGCGCAGGGCGGGGGAGCGGTTCGGTTTCGCGGTCGAGGGCATGTCGCTGGTTTCCGAGCATGAAGGAGACCAAACATTCACCTTCTCGTCGACCTACATCCGGTCCTGCGTGGACGCGGGCGACGTCGTGGCCGCCGCCGAGGCGCTGGGCCGGCCGCACCGGGTCGAGGGTGTGGTGGTTCGCGGCGACGGCCGCGGCAAAGTGCTGGGCTATCCGACCGCCAACGTCGCGCCGCCGATGTACTCGGCCATCCCGGCCGACGGGGTGTACGCCGCGTGGTTCACCGTGCTCGGCCACGGCCCTGTTGTGGGAACTGTCGTGCCTGGTGAGCGGTACCAGGCGGCGGTTTCCGTCGGAACCAATCCGACGTTCTCCGGGCGGACACGCACGGTCGAGGCGTTCGTCCTCGATAACGAGGCCGACCTGTACGGCCAGCACGTCGGGGTGGATTTCGTCGCCCGCATCCGCGGCCAGGAGCGCTTCGGCTCGGTCGACGACCTGATCACGGCCATGGGCGGCGACACGGAGCGCGCGCGCTCCATCCTTGCCGCCCAGTAACCTTTGCGCGGCTCGGTCGCCGAAGCGATTTCGCTGCTCAGCCTGGGCGCTGCTAAACTTCACGCCGACCAAGCGTGTGCTGCAGTTCGCGGTGGCTGCGCTACTTCGAGCCCCAGCAGGGGCTCTATCCTCACCCTCGCGGACCTATTGATGGAGAGATTGTTTCGTGGCGCTCACTGCCGAACAGAAAAAAGACATCCTGGGCTCCTACGGCCTGCATGACACCGATACCGGTTCGCCGGAGGCACAGGTCGCGCTGCTGACCAAGCGCATCTCTGACCTGACCGAGCACCTCAAGGTGCACAAGCATGACCATCACTCGCGGCGCGGACTGCTGCTGCTGGTCGGTCGCCGCCGCCGCCTGCTCAAGTACGTCGCCCAGGTCGACGTGACGCGCTACCGCACCCTGATCGACCGCCTCGGCCTTCGCCGCTGACGTCTGTCATGACGTGAGCAGCCCCGACTACGTTCTGGGAAGCGACGACGCGGAAATCGCGCGTCTGCAGGTGCAGGCGCAGATTATCGCCGAACCGACAGCTCTGCTCTTCGAGCGTGGCGGACTGCGCGCTGGAATGCGGGTCCTCGACCTCGGCTCCGGTCCCGGCGACGTGGCGTTCCAGGTGGCGCAGATCGTTGGACCAGACGGACACGTCGTCGGTCTCGAGCAGGATCCTGCTCAGATAGTGGTCGCCGAGCGGCGCCGAGATGAGCTGGGTCTTCCAAACGTGGTCTTCCGCCGCGGCGATGCCCGCACGTTCGTCGACGACCAGCCGTTCGACGCCGTCGTCTGCCGATTGCTGCTCATGCACCTGCCCGATGCGCAGGACGTCCTGGCCCACCATGTGGGCAATCTGCGGCCAGGTGGTTGCCTGGTCGCCGTCGACTACGACATGGCCGGGGCACGCACGCGTCCGGAGGTCGAGTTGTTCTCCGATGTCCTGCGGTGGCTGACGGCAGGCTTCGAACACGCTCACGTGGATCCATCCGTGGGGATGCGTTTTCCTGTCCTCTTCGAGAAAGCGGGCCTGCACGACGTCGGCTCGCTCGGAATACAGGCCTATTTCGGACCCGATGACCGACAGGCGCCGGGATACGTGGTCGGCGTGGTGCGCGCACTCAAAGACGCCATAGTCGCCTCGGGTGTGGTGACCGAGGAGGAGCTGGACATCGAGACGCTCGAGCAGCGGCTTTACGACGCGATCAGCGCGGCTGACGCCGTATGGACCGTGCCGACCGTGGTCGGCGGCTGGGGCCGGCGCCCCGAGGGCTGAATTTCGGTCCTGTACCTGCTGCAATGTACGATGGATTAGTTCGGTAGCCGGTTCGGCTCGAACGCTTGGGTACGGCCTTCGCAACACCGTGAGCGCCGTTCCTGCCCGTCATATCGGGATCCGCCTGATCGCGCGGTCTTCGGTAGTGGCTGCCGGGGTTCTGACCCCCGACAGCTTCGATCGACGGCCGCTTCCAGGGCCAGGGTCCAGACGCTGTGACGACGCAAAACAGTTGAACAGTGATCCAGAGAGGCCATACGGACGTCTATGTCTGTAGTTGAAATTGAAGAAGGCGTGTTCGAATCGACCGCCGTTATCGACAACGGGAGCTTCGGCACCCGCACCATCCGTTTCGAAACCGGCCGGCTGGCCAAGCAGGCCGCCGGCGCCGTCGTCGCCTACCTCGACGACGAGACCATGCTGCTGTCGGCCACGACGGCAAGCAAGACCCCCAAAGACCATTTCGACTTCTTCCCGCTGACGATCGACGTCGAAGAGCGCATGTATGCGGCGGGACGCATTCCCGGCTCGTTCTTCCGGCGTGAGGGTCGCCCCTCCACCGACGCGATCCTGACCTGCCGACTGATCGACAGGCCGCTGCGCCCCACGTTCATCTCGGGTCTGCGTAACGAGATCCAGGTCGTCGTCACCATTTTGAGCCTCGATCCCAAGGATCTGTACGACGTGCTGGCGATCAACGCCGCGTCGGCTTCCACGCAGATCTCGGGGATTCCGTTCTCCGGTCCCGTCGGTGGCGTTCGCGTGGCACTCATCGAGGGCACCTGGGTGGCGTTCCCCACCGTCGAGCAGCTCGAGAACGCGGTCTTCGACATGGTCGTCGCGGGCCGCAAGACGGCTGACGACGTGGCCATCATGATGGTGGAGGCCGAAGCCACCGACAATGTCATCGACCTGATCGCAGGCGGGGCAGGCGCCCCGACCGAGTCGGTCGTGGCCGAGGGCCTTGAAGCGGCCAAGCCGTTTATCGCCGCATTGTGTGCCGCTCAACAGGAGATGGCCGACAAGGCCGCCAAGCCGACCGCCGAATACCCGGTGTTCCCGGACTACCAGGACGACGTGTTCTACGCGGTGTCCTCGGTGGCGACCGACGAGCTCTCCAAGGCGCTCACCATCGCAGGCAAGGAAGAGCGCAACGACCGCACCGACGAGATCAAGGCCGAGGTGCTGGCGCGGCTCGCCGACACGTACGCGGGTCGCGAGAAGGAGGTCGGCGCCGCGTTCCGGTCGCTGACCAAGAAGCTTGTGCGCCAACGTATTCTGACCGACCACTTCCGCATCGACGGCCGCGGCATCACCGATATCCGCGCTCTTTCCGCCGAGGTCGCCGTAATCCCGCGGGCGCACGGCAGCGCGTTGTTCGAGCGCGGCGAGACCCAGATCATGGGTGTGACGACGCTGGACATGGTCAAGATGGCCCAGCAGATCGACTCGCTGGGGCCGGAGAAGTCCAAGCGCTACATGCATCACTACAACTTCCCGCCGTACTCGACCGGTGAGACCGGTCGCGTCGGCTCGCCCAAGCGGCGTGAAATCGGGCACGGCGCACTGGCCGAGCGGGCACTCATGCCCGTGCTGCCGAGCGTCGAGGAGTTTCCGTATGCGATCCGCCAGGTGTCGGAGGCGTTGAGCTCCAACGGCTCGACGTCGATGGGCTCGGTCTGTGCCTCCACCCTGTCGCTGCTGAACGCGGGCGTGCCACTCAAGGCGCCGGTCGCGGGCATCGCGATGGGTCTGGTGTCCGATGACGTCGAACTGGATGACGGCAGCACCGAACGTCGCTTCGTCACCCTGACCGACATCCTCGGCGCCGAGGATGCCTTCGGTGACATGGACTTCAAGTGCGCGGGCACAAAGGATTTCGTCACCGCGCTGCAGCTGGACACCAAGCTCGACGGCATTCCGTCGAAGGTGCTGGCCGGTGCACTGGCCCAGGCCAAGGACGCCCGCATCACGATCCTCGAGGTGATGGCCGAGGCGATCGACGAGCCCGACGAGATGAGCCCGTACGCGCCGCGTGTCACCGCGATCAAGGTCCCGGTCGACAAGATCGGCGAGGTCATCGGGCCCAAGGGCAAGATGATCAACTCGATCACCGAGCAGACCGGAGCGTCTATCTCGATCGAGGATGACGGCACGGTGTTCGTCGGTGCGACCGACGGATTGTCGGCACAGGCCGCAATCGACATGATCAACGCGATCGCCAACCCGCAGCTGCCCAAGACCGGTGAGCGGTTCCTCGGAACCGTGGTCAAGACAACCGATTTCGGTGCCTTCGTGTCGCTGTTGCCTGGCCGCGACGGCCTGGTGCACATCTCCAAGCTCGGCCGGGGCAAGCGCATTGCCAAGGTCGAAGATGTGGTGAAGGTCGGCGACAAGCTGCGTGTGGAGATTGCCGATATCGACAACCGCGGCAAGATCTCGCTCGTCCTGGTCTCGGAGGACGAAGAAACCAACTCAGCCGCGTCGCCCGAGTCGACGCCTGTCGATGCCACGACAGGTAGCTAGCGGGAAGGCGGGCCTGCGACGGGTCCGCGGCGGCAACGAGGGCGCGACGGAGTCCACAGTGCGGCGCACCACCCTGCCCGGTGGACTGCGCGTCGTCACCGAATACATTCCGTCGGTGCGATCGGCGTCGGTCGGTGTGTGGGTGGGCGTCGGTTCGCGCGATGAAGGATCCAGCGTTGCCGGCGCCGCGCACTTCCTCGAGCACCTGTTGTTCAAGTCCACCCCGACGCGCAGCGCGGTGGAGATCGCCCAGGCGGTGGACGCGGTCGGCGGTGAGCTGAATGCGTTCACGGCACGCGAACACACCTGCTACTACGCGCACGTGCTCGACAGCGACGTGGACCTGGCCATCGACCTGGTCGCCGACGTCGTGCTGCGGGGTTCGTGCGCGGTCGAGGACGTCGAACTGGAACGCGCTGTGGTGCTCGAGGAGATCGCCATGCGTGACGACGATCCGGAGGACACTCTCGGCGACGTTTTCCTGTCGGCCGTGTTCGGGGCGCACCCGGTTGGCCGGCCCGTGATCGGCAGTGCCGCATCGGTTTCCGCGATGACACGGTCGCAGCTGCATTCGTTCCACGTTCGTCGCTACACCCCCGAACGGATGGTGGTTGCGGTCGCGGGCAACATCGACCATGACGAGGTGGTCGGGCTGGTGCGTGAGCACTTCGGAGCTCACCTGACGCGTGGTCGCACCGCGATACCGCCGCGCAAAGGCACGGGTCGGGTCACCGGTCAACCCTCCGTGGAGGTCGTCAACCGGGATGCCGAGCAGACGCACCTGTCGCTGGGCGTGCGGGTACCTGGACGGCACTGGAAGCATCGGTGGGCGTTGTCGGTCCTGAACACCGCGCTTGGCGGGGGCCTGAGTTCGCGCTTGTTCCAGCAGATCCGGGAGACCCGCGGGCTTGCCTACTCGGTGTATTCGGCGGTCGACACGTTCTCCGACACCGGCGCGCTGTCGGTCTACGCCGCATGCCTGCCCGAGCGCTTCGGGGAAGTCGCCCGGGTGACAACCGATGTGCTGGAGACGGTGGCCCGAGACGGGATCACCGAAGGTGAGTGCCGGATCGCCAAGGGGTCGTTGTCCGGTGGGTTGGTGCTCGGGCTGGAGGACTCCGGCTCGCGGATGAACCGCATCGGCCGCAGTGAGTTGAACTTCGGCGAGCACCGCAGCATCGACAAGACCCTGGAGCTGATCAACGAGGTCACTCTCGAAGAGGTCAACGCCGTCGCACGCAAGCTGCTGACCAGGCAGTACGGCGCGGCCGTCCTGGGGCCGTACCGCACCAAAAAGTCACTGCCGCAGCCGCTTCGGGCCATCGCGGGCTGATCGCCTACCGTGGGAGCAGTGAATCACTTCTCCCGACGAAGCATGCTGGTGAGCGGCCTGGCAGTGGCGGGCCTCGCCGCTCTTCCGCACAAGCCCGTCCTTGCCGAACCCGTCGATCGCGCCGAGCCGGCCGCGCCGGTCCATGACCGCATCGAGGCGCTGCAGCGACAGCACAACGTGAAGATCGGTGTGTATGCCGTCGATCTGGAGTCCGGCCGCACGGTCTCTCACCTCGACGGCGAATCGTTCGCCATGTGTTCGACGTTCAAGGGCTACGCCGCCGCCAGGGTTCTGCAGATGGTCCAGAACGGCGAGCTGACACTGGACCGGCAGGTCTTCGTCGATCCGGAGCAGGCCGCGCTGCCCAACTCTCCGAGGACCGCTCCCAACGCCGGGGGTCAGATGACGTTGGCCGATCTGTGCGCGGCCGCGGTACAGGTCAGCGACAACGCCGCGGGCAATCTTCTCCTGCAGACGATCGGCGGGCCCTCTGCCATCACTGATTTCGCGCGTAGCATCGGCGATGACCGCACGCGCTTGGACCGCTGGGAGATCGAGCTGAACACCGCGATCCCGGGCGACCCACGCGACACCAGCACTGCACGCGCGCTCGGCGGCGGCTACCGCAGCCTGCTCAGCGGTGACGTGCTGGCCCCGCCGCAGCGCCAGCAGCTCGAGGATTGGATGCGGGGCAACGAGACGTCGAGCATGCGGCCAGGCCTGCCCGACGGCTGGACCACCGCGGACAAGACGGGCAACGGCGACTACGGCAGCACCAACGACGTCGGTATGGCGTACGGACCGCGAGGTCAACGGCTGCTGCTGGCCATCTTGACGCGCTCGCAGGCAAACGATCCGAAAGCGACGAACAATCGACCGCTGATCGGTGAACTCACCAAGCTGCTCACGCCATGGCTGCTTGGATGACCCGATGACACAACCGAACCCGACCTGCTATCGGCACCCGGACCGCCCGACGTTTGTCCAGTGCACGCGGTGCCACCGGTACATCTGCCCAGAGTGCATGCGCGACGCCGCGGTCGGTCACCAATGCGTGGAATGTGTCAGCGACGGGGCGAAGACGGTTCGGCAGCCACGAACGCAGTTCGGCGGCCGAATGGGTTCGGCTACACCGTTTCTCACCTACGCCCTGATCGCGCTCAACGTGGTGCTGTTCATCGGCCAGAAGGCGTCGCGCAAGTTCGAGGCGGCGCTGACGATGTGGTCGCCCGCTGTCGCCGACGGCGAGCTGTATCGGATGATCACGTCGGCGTTCCTGCACAACGGGATCACCCACATCCTGTTCAACATGTTCGCGCTGTTCGTGGTCGGTCCGCCGCTGGAGATCTGGCTTGGCCGACTGCGTTTCATTGCGCTCTATCTGCTCAGTGCGCTGGGTGGTTCAGTGGTGATCTATCTGTTCTCTCCGCTGAATGCGGCGACGGTTGGTGCGTCGGGCGCGGTGTTCGGCTTGTTCGCGGCCACTTTCGTGGTCGCCAAGAAGGTCAACGTCGACATCCGCTGGGTCGTCATCATGATCGTGATCAACCTGGTGATCACGTTCACGGTGCCCTCGATCAGCTGGCAGGGACATCTTGGCGGGCTGGTCACGGGCGGACTGGTGGCGTTCGCCTATGCATATGCGCCACGCGAGCGGCGCACCGTCGTACAGGCGGGTGCGACGGTGGGCATCCTCGTGGTGTTCGTCGCGCTGATCTGGTGGCGGACGACCGAACTGTTGACGATGTTCGCGGGTTGACTCAGCGAAGCTTCAGCGAGTCGTCGCGTGCGAGCACGAAGAAGTAGGGCTTCTTCGATCCGCGCAGATCCATTGCTCCGATCACGCTTTGGTCGTCCAACCTGCGGAAGACGTCGTTGATGGGCAATTGGTCGTAGATCATCGTTGCGGTGTCGACCCCGCGATAGCGCGTTGTGCGCAACCGCGCCTTGGAACGCCGCGTTCGCAGCAGCGGGCTCGCAGCGTTGATGGCGCCCGCATATTTGTGGCGGCGCAGGGCAGGAAATCTCGTGACAATTCCGAGGCCGCCGAAGGCCAGCGTCGGGTTGACCGCCCACAGCGCTCGGCGGTCGCTGGTGGGGAACAGCAGCGGGTGCACGGTCTCGCTGTCGACGAACTGCTTGCCCCACCATCCGCTGGCTTCCAGAAGGCCGTCCAACGGATGGCCGGTCGGAAGCTCTGCGCCGTGCCACGTGCCGATCATGAACTCGGGTTCGACGGCGGAGCTGGCGTCGAAGAGTGCAAGCGCATCGTCGGACGTTGTCGGCGCGTTGGGAAGTACGTCGGCCAGAGCCATGCCACGACCATACTTGACGGGTGTCAAGAGTGGAATCGACCAGACTGGATTCGTGCCGGTTACCGATGACTGCCCCTGCGGCGGCGGCGAAGAGTTCGCCCTCTGCTGCCACCCCCTTCACGCCGGAGAGCGGATGGCGGCGACCGCCGTGGAGTTGATGCGATCGCGGTACAGCGCCTTTGCGGTCGGGGACATGGACTACGTGTGGCGGACCTGGCATCCGCGCACCCGCCCAGAAGCGCTGTCGCCGTCAGGTGAGACGTGGACGGGACTGGAGATCCTCAAGACGGTGGCGGGACAGCCCGGCGACGAGGACGGCGAGGTGGAGTTCCGGGCGCACTACAGCCGAAACCGACGAAGTGGGA
>NZ_JAVHWK010000135.1:0-49102 GCF_032159775.1 Mycobacterium sp. | reverse complement strand
CGACCAACAGCGGCTGGGCTATGGCGCCGCGGCCCAGCAGCAGCGCCGGCGACCCCGACGGCGTCGCGGGCTTCCGCACACCGTTTCCAGCCGCGGCGTCGGCGGTGGCCTCGGCAACGGCGGCGTCGACGGTGGCCTGGTCGGCGATCACCCGGATCACCACGTTGGACTTGGGTTTTTGGCCCGCGGCCGGGCAGTGCGCTGATCCGCATCGACACGCCAAGGTGTCGTTTCCGTTGGCAATCGCGCCGACCGTATCGGAGCGGCGTTCACCGGCGGTGCGCGGATCGTCGGGGCACAGCGCGCTGACCATGGCGGTGACCCGTTGGGTGAGCACCGCGCCATCGGGGGCCAGCAGCCGTCCCCATACCGCGACGGTCTCGGCGTCGTCATCGCTGGCGCCGATGGTGAAATCGCGGCTGCGGGTCGCAGTTGTGCTGCGCCGCAGCGCGTCAGGGTCATACCGGATGACCTGTGCGTCGACGGTCTCGCGCAGTTTGTCCTCCGACAACCGCTCCCAGTGGGTGGCCCGTTCGGCGAGGGCGGCGTCGACCATCGCGATCGCGTCGGGGTCTTCGACCAGTCGGGTTCCCCAAGTGATCGCGGCCGCGAGTCGGGTGCTCAGTAAACCTTTGCCGACCAGCGCCGCCACGGCGGGGAACCGGTCGCGCAGCGCTTCGGCGATCCGCATCTCCTTGGACGCGCGGCGCGGCCCCACGCTCATCGCGGCGGCCACTTCGGCAGCCGCGGAGTCCCATCCGTCGAACGCCCACATCGCGCGCTCATCGTCGTGATCGACGCGGCGGTGGGTCAGCTCAGCGATTGCGGCCAATCGGCGCGCGCCGGCGATCGCTTCCTGGCGCACACCGTCCTCGATCGCCGCGACAAGCTCAACGTCGCTGGCGGCCGAAAACTCCGAATCGAACATGCTTTCGATTTTACTGAGACTACCGACTGAAAGTCCCAGCTCAAGGACCACCTGTGGATGAAGTAGCAACTGTGGATAACTCGATACCAAACAGCCGCCACGCCCTCGTGGCGGTCAACAGAAACGGCTAAAACAACACGCGCACGATCGTCTCGGCGATTGCCGCAGGCTTTGTGGAGCCGTCGAGTTCGATCGTGTTCTTCACCGTCAAGTTGACGGTGTTGTCGTCAACCTTGGCCGCATCGATGAGTTCGGACCGCGCGCGGATTCGACCGCCCGACGGCACGGCAGCGATGAACCGCACCTTGTTCGACCCGTAGTTGATCGCCATCTTCGCGTTCTCGACGCGGTAATTCTCCTTGGTGAGCGCCGGGATCATCGAGAGCGTCAGAAATCCGTGCGCGATGGTTGTGCCGTAAGGACTTTCGTTCTTGGCGCGGTCGGCGTCGATGTGGATCCACTGGTGATCCCCGGTCGCATCGGCGAAGGCGTTGATGCGTTCTTGGTCGATCTCCTGCCACTCGCTGACCCCCAGTTCCTGCCCCACAGCAGCGACGGCATCGTCGATCGACGTGATCACCTTCATCAGAATGCTTCCTCTCGTATGTCCATGACCGTCAGGTCCATGTCTTCGACGATCTTGCGGTCGGCAGCCAGGCGCGGCAACACATTCTTCGCGAAAAAGTTTGCGGCGGCTACCTTTCCGGCATAGAACTCGCGGTCGCCGTCGGACGGGTTGGCGTCGAGTGCGTTGAGCGCCACCTGGGCGTGCTCGAGCAGCAGCCATCCGATGAACAGATCCCCGATCGCCAGGAGGTACATCACCGACCCAAGTCCGAGTCGATACAGCTCGCGGGCGTTCTCCTGCGCGCTCAACAGGTATCCGGTCAGGGTCGCCGTCATCGCCTGCGCGTCTGCGAGCGCCGTGGCGAGCAGCGCGCGACCGTCGGCCAGTTCTGGCCTCGCGGTGTCGCTGTCGATGAGCTTCTGGATCCGGGTGACTAGGTGCTGCAGCGCAACGCCTTGATCGCGCGCGATCTTGCGGAAGAAGAAATCCTGGGCCTGAATCGCGGTCGTGCCCTCGTAGAGACTGTCGATCTTGGCGTCGCGGATGTACTGCTCGATCGGATAGTCCTGCAGGAACCCCGATCCGCCGAACGTCTGCAACGACTCCGTCAGGCACTGGTAGGCACGCTCGGAGCCAACACCCTTGACGATCGGCAGCAGCAGATCGTTGACCCGTTCGGCAAGCCCGGCGTCGGCCCCCGACACGATCTCGGCCGCCGATGGATCCTGATGCGCGGCGGTGAACAGGTACAGCGCCCGCAGGCCCTCGGCGTAGGCCTTCTGTGTCATCAGCGCGCGGCGCACATCCGGATGATGCAGGATCGTCACCCGCGGTGCGGTCTTGTCGGTCATCTGCGTCATGTCGGCGCCCTGCACCCGAGTCTTCGCGTAATCCAAGGCGTTCAGATAGCCGGTCGACAGAGTCGCAATCGCCTTGGTGCCGACCATCATTCGGGCGTACTCGATGATCTTGAACATCTGCGCGATGCCGTTGTGCGAGTCCCCGACCAGCCACCCGACGGCGGGCACCCCGTGCTGGCCGAAGGTCAGCTCGCACGTCGCGGACACCTTCAAGCCCATCTTGTGCTCGAGCCCGGTGACGTAGACGCCGTTGCGCTCGCCCGGTTCGCCAGTCTCGAGATCGGGCAGGAACTTCGGCACCACGAACAGGCTCAGGCCCTTGGTGCCGGGGCCTGCGCCCTCGGGCCTGGCGAGCACCAGGTGCAGGATGTTCTCGAATACGTCGTCGGTGTCGCCGTTGGTGATGAACCGCTTGACGCCGTCGATATGCCAGGTGCCATCGGCCTCCTGGACCGCCTTTGTGCGGCCCGCACCCACATCCGATCCTGCGTCCGGCTCGGTCAGCACCATCGTCGCGGCCCAATTGCGTTCCATCGCAAGCGATGCCAGCCGCCGCTGATCCTCATTCCCGATTTGGTACAGGATGTCCGCCATGATCGGTCCGGCCAGATAGATGAACGCAGCCGGCTGAGCGCCGAGCGCGAACTCGTTGATCGACCACGCGACCATCGCGGGTGCGGCCACCCCGCCGATGTCTTCGGCCAGGCCCACCCGGAACCACTCGCCCTGCTGCCAGGCCCGCAGTGACTTCTTGAACGACTCGGGGATCGTCACCGCGTGCGTCGCGGGATTGAAAGTGGGCGGGTTCCGGTCGGCGTCGGCAAAGGCCTCGGCCAAGGGTCCCTCGGCGAGCTTGGACGCCTCGGCGAGCATCTGCCGAACGGACTCGCCGTCGAGGTCGCCGAAGTCACCGGTGGCCAACGCCTTCTCGAGCTCGAGCACCTCAAAAAGGTTGAATTCGAGATCCCGGACATTGCTCTTGTAATGGCCCATGGCTAGCCCTTCTGCAGCGACTGCGCCGAGCGTAACCCGATCTAGGAGCCGCTGAACCGGGCTTCGCGCCGCTCGACGAACGACTGCACACCTTCGGCGGCGTCGGCTGTGCCGAACAACCTCGTCATCTCCGGTCGCAACCGGTCAATCGCGGCGCCGTCGCCCTCCATGCGGGCCGTGTGTGCTGACGCCAACACCGCACTGACCCCGAGCGGAGCGGCACGATCAGCGATGGTGTGCGCGATGGCGCGTGCGGTGGCCTGCGCCTCGGCGGCATCGGCGGCGACCTCTTGCACCAGCCCGATGCGCAGCGCCTCGGCGGCGTCGAACTCATCGCCGGTGAGCAGCCACCGCATCGCGTTGCCCCACCCGGTCTGCTGCGGCAGCCGGATGGTGGCGCCGCCGAACGGGTAGATTCCGCGACGCACCTCCATCTGGCAGAAGCGGGTATCGGCGGAGGCCACTCGAATGTCGGCGGCCAGCAGCAATTCGATGCCCAGCGTCATGCACCAGCCGTGCGCGGCGGCGACGATCGGTTTTGTCCAAGTGCCGTCCAGACGCCACGGATCGCGACCCTCGTCGGGGAACGGCAATTCTCCGCTGATGATGTTGGGTCCGACGTCCACCAGGTCGAGGCCTGCCGTGAAGTGGTCGCCGTGTGCGAAAAGGACACCCGCACGTAGGGAGTCGTCGGACTCCAGCAGCGCGTACGCGCGGGACAAATCCGCGAGTATCGCCAGGTTGAACGCGTTGCGCTTGTCGGGCCGGTTGAGTCCGATGGCAAGCACGTGGCCATCGCGTTCCAGTGTGACGGTGGCCAGGGTCAGATCCGGTGCTGTCATCAGCCGAGTGAAGCGCGTCGCAGCCGATTATGCAATATCCCATAGTTTCGCTCTAGCCGCGCCGAACTCCTGACCAGCAACTTGACACCTGTTTACCCGATGTTTACCTGCGGAAACGGGTCGAATTGCCGGACCAGGGAATTGCACCATCGTCTGATCAGTTCTATGATGAGAACCATAATCCGCGGGCCGGCAACGGCGCCGGCTCTTTTGTAGGAGGCACCCGATGTGGGTTATCGAGCTCAACTTCGCCGGCAGGCAGTTCACCCACCGCGTGCCTGATCGTCGTCAGCGGCTGTACCAGTTCGCCACCCGAACCGTGGGTTGGCGTCCGGCGCAGTTGCGCAACCAGCAGGCTGCGTGAAAACGCTCCAGACCGTGCCGTCAACCAAGACGCGCACCAAGCGTGGGTCCACGCGGCGCAACATGCTGATCAGCGCCGCCGAGGTGATGCGTGAGCGCGGCGCCGCAGGCGTGACGATCGACGAGGTGCTGGCCCGCAGCGGCGCGCCACGGGGGTCGGTCTACTACCACTTCCCAGAAGGCAGAAATCAGATCCTGGCCGAGGCGCTGCGCTGGGCCGGGGACACCATCGCCGAAAGCATCGACGCCGCCGCCGAGCGAGGTGCGCTGCCGCTCGTCCGCGGTTTCATCCAGTTCTGGGAGCGGACCCTGCAGGAGAGCGACTTCGGAGCAGGCTGCCCCGTCGTCGCCGCCGCGATCGGTTGCGCAAGCGACGACGCCGAGTTGGCCTCCATCGCGAGCGACATCTTCGGACGCTGGCGCGATGCGTTGACGCGCGCGTTCGTCGCCGACGATTTCGACGCCGCGGATGCCGAGTCACTTGCCGTCACGTGCATCGCATCATTGGAGGGCGCCGTCGTGCTGTGCCGTTCTATCCGCAATGCCGAGCCACTGCGTCAAGTCGCGTCGCAGATGGAATTCCTCATCAAGTCACGCGAATTCGTTCGCCGTAACGGCGTGCCGACCGGCGACCGCTAAGCCTTCCCCCACCTCGCGCAGACGAAGTCGCCGTTGACGGCCGACTCGGTCAGCGTCCACTCCGTATGCGACGGCATGAGCCGCCCACCGGTGCCGAGCGTGCACGGGGCGTAGCTGACGATCATCTCGTCGATCAGACCGGCTTGGGCGAACTGTGCGGCCACATCGCCACCGCCGACGACCCAGACGTCCTGATAACCCGCCGCCTGCACCAGCATTGGGTGCAGCTCGGTCACAGAACCGTCGAAGGCCCGCACACCGCCGCCTGCCCGGACGATATCCGGTCGGTGGGTCAGCACCCAGGTGGGCTGCTTGTACTGCCACTCGTCGGGGTCGTTGGCCAGGATCCACTCGTACGTCGTCGCCCCCATCACCAGCGCCCCGACCGAATTGCTGAAGGCGCGATAGCCGAAGGCGCCGTCGGCGTCGATGTTGCGGGTTATCAACCAGTCCAGGCTTTCCCGGTCGTCGACGATATACCCGTCGATGCTGGACGCCGTGTAATAGATCGTCGCCATGTCAGTTGCCTCTCATCCAGTCGAGTGGGTCACCCGTGCGGGTGTCGACCCCGTGACGTGCCAACATCGTGCGGGCCAGCTGCCTACGGTGTGCGGAATAGGTCAGTACGTGCGCGATGATGCCGTAGAGCTGAAACGACTCCGGCGGATCGCACAGCGCGTCGATGATCGTGTCGCCGAGGCGCCCTTGCGCGGCATAATCGGATACCATTGCGCTCCACCGGTTCCCGAGTTCTTCGTGGTGTGCGGCCAGCCGCGCGGGCGTGGTCGACTCCGGTCGGGTGGACTCGCGGCCCGGAAAGTCGTGTCCCCTGATCGTCGCCATCCAGACCTCCTTCGTCCAGACGACCGCGCCGAGCACCGCGCCCACACTCGGTTCGGCGCCGTCCCAGTCGAGGACTACCTGCCCGGGCGAAATCTCCTCCAGCCATTGCTGTTTCGAGAGCTTGGTCGCCTCGCTGATCAGGTAGGCGGTGTCGGCGATGTCGTGCGCAACCATGAGCTGTGAAACGTCGGGCTCCTTCGTGTCGCCGGCGCTGTCCAGCCACAGGGACTGCGGCGGATGAAAATGCAGACCGTTGGGTGCGGGCAGCCGGAACGAGATGTCGGTTGCCTTCGACGGCGGCACGCCGAATGTCCGGCGGAACGCCCGCGAGAACACCTCGGCCGACGACCAGCCCTCATCGGCGGCGACCGCCGACACCGGTTCGCCGCCGCGCAATCGCCACGCCGCGCGTTCGAGCATGATCCGGCGGCGCAGTGCCGCCGGCGGCTCCCCGGTCAGCCTGCGCACCTCGCGGGTGAAGTGGAACTCCGACGCAAAACTGCTCCGCGCCATGTCGCCAACGCCCGCGTTGTCGGCGTCCACGACGGCGTCGAGCAGTTCGCGCAGGCGGTCGCGGCGGGCGGGATCGGTCACGTTCACCGAGTATGGTCGCCGGCCGCCGGGATGGACATGACAATTCCTGCTGCGACCGCCCTCACTAGACTCCGGTGCTCAGTGAGCGAATTCGAAGCCTTGTGCGCCAACGACGGCGAATTGGGCGAGCTGCGTGTATCGATCCGGGACTTCGTGACCGCGGATCGCGCGGCGTACGGCTGGGAACCCGCGGTCGATTCGTGGCTCGCGAAATGGGACCCAGCCTTCTCCGCGCGGTTGGCCGAAGCCGGGTTCGTCGGCCTCACCATCCCTAGCGAGTACGGCGGGCACGGACTGGGGCACGTCCATCGCTATGTGGTGACGGAGGAGCTACTGGCCCAGGGTGCACCGGTAGCCGCGCACTGGATCGCCGACCGTCAGGTGGCACCAGGTCTTCTCGCCTACGGAAGCGAGGAGCAGCGGCGTCGACTCCTCCCCCGTATCGCCGCGGGCACGTTGTACTCGGCGATCGGCATGAGTGAGCACGGCGCGGGCAGCGACCTCGCGGCGGTGACCGCCCGCGCGGTCGCGACCGAAGGCGGCTGGCTGCTCAACGGCACCAAGGTGTGGACCAGCGGCGCGCATGTCGCGCACCAGATCGTGGTGTTGGCGCGGACGAGCCCACTCGACCCGCAGCACCGCCACGCCGGCTTCAGTCAGTTCATCGTGCCGACCGATTCCGTGGGGATCACGATCAGCCCCATCGCGCTGATGAACGGCGAACACCACTTCAACGAGGTGACGTTCGCCGACACCTTCGTCGCCGACGGCGACCTGCTCGGCGAGGTGGGTGACGGCTGGCACCAGGTCACCGCCGAGCTGGGCTTCGAACGCAGCGGCCCGGAACGCATTCTGTCGACGGCGACGCTGGTGTTCGCCGCCGTCCGCGCGCTCGCCGAGCAGGATGTCGACGAGCGGACGGCCGTCGAGGTGGGCGATCTGATGGCCCGCATGATCTCGCTGCGTCAGCTGTCGATTTCGGTGGCGCGCGACCTGGCCCACGGCAAGGACGCCGCCAACCGGGCCGCTTTGGTCAAGGACCTCGGCACCCGCTTCGAGCAGGAGTCGGTGGAACTGGTGGCCGATCTGGTCGACGGCCTCGACCCTGCATCGCCGCACACCCGCCGGTTGCGCGATCTGCTGGCCATCGCCCGGCTTCACTCACCGCTGTTCACGCTGCGCGGCGGGACGAACGAGGTGCTGCGCGGAGTGGTCGCCAAGGGCATGGGGGCGCGGTGAACGAACTGACGCAGCTCGTCGAGGACATCGGCCGCCGATCGTTCGACGCACGCCTGGGTCATCGCGGCGTGCCCGACGAGTTCGACGCCGCGCTGTGGAGCCATCTCGAGGAGACCGGCCTGGCCAGGTTGACCAGCAGTCAGGCGGCCGGTCCCGCCGAGGCGGCGATCGTGCTGTCCGGCCTGGCCCGGCACGCGGGTGCGGTTCCGATCGCCGAGACGGATCTGCTCGCGGCCTGGCTGGCGGGCGAGGCCGCTGTCGATGTTCCCGACAGCGGGCCGCTGACCGTCGCGGTGGGCGACGCGCAGACCGTCGACGGCCGGATCATCGGCGTCGCGACCGACGTGGCATGGCCGCATTCGGCCTCGGTTCTCCTTGCCGCGCGCACCGCCGACGGGCTTCATGTCACGGTCGTCGACGACCTACGGGTGGTCGACGGGCACAACCTCGCCGGTGAACCTCGCGGCTCGTTCCCGTTCGATTTGCCGGTTGATCGGTTCGCCTCGGTGCGCCTTTCCGCCGCAGACGAACTTGCCCGCCGCGGCGCGTGGGCCCGCTGCGTGCAAACCGTCGGTGCGCTGGATGCCGCCGCGGAGCTCACCGTCGCCCATACCCGCGAGCGCAGGCAGTTCGGCAGGCCGCTGTCGGTATTCCAGGCCGTGCAGCATTCGTTGGCGGCCATGGCGGGGGAGATCGAACGGGCCCGTGCCGCAACGGCATTGGCGATAGCCGCGGCGACCGACTACGGATTCGACACCGTCCAGACCGACTATGCGGTGTCCGTTGCCAAGGTGGCTGTCGGCCGGGCCGTCGAGCCGGTGACCACCATCGCGCACCAACTGCACGGTGCAATCGGCGTCACGCGCGAGCACCGGCTGTGGCTGGCCACCATGAGGGCGCGAAGCTGGGTGGACGACTTCGGCAGCACCTCGCACTGGGCGCGGCGGCTCGGGCGCATGGCGCTGACGACCGACGAACCGTGGGAGTTCGTCGTCAGCTGTCCAGCACCTCGTTGACACGCGCCTCGACGTCGCCGAGGCCGGTGAGATCGATACCGAACCGTTCGGTCAGCGCGTTGACGACGTCGGATGCGGCCTCGAAGCGGATCCGCTCGCTACCGCCCTTGCCGTGGATCGCGAGATGTCGTCCGCGCAGGTTCCAGCGCGCGTCGTCGGTGATGAGCGCCACGGAGAGCCCCGTGACGAAGCCCGACTTCGGATATGTTGACACGTACCAACTTCCGACCTGGCGGTCGATCACTGGAAACGGCCTCGTGCTGAACAGATAGAGCGGCTCCCACTTGCCACGTATCTCGCTCTCCAGCAAGAGCCCGTCGTTATGCTCGCGGATCCGGTACGGCTCGTGGCGGGTCTGCTGCACGGCGTCGAGCTCGAGGCGGATCGGGGAGGTCAGGGTCTGACCGCCGAAGCCGACGTCGACGAGATAGCGACCGTCTTCTCCGGGCACCGAAACCGCGAGCGCCTGGTGCGTCTGCGCGGGGAGATCGTCGCCGTCGCTCATCCAGACCACCCGCCCGCCGAGCACGTCGACTCCGAACCCCAACTGCGACAGAACATGTGCCATCACGCCGTTCTGCTCGAAGCAATAACCGCCCCGTTGGCGTCGCACCAGCTTGTCGACGAGTGCCTCCGGGCTCAGGTCGATCACCGGTGTCCCCATCAGCGGGTCGAGGTTCTCGAACGGAATCGAGCGGTTGTGGGCGGCAACCAACGCGGCGAGGACGTCCAACGTCGGCTCGGTGGAGCCGTCGTAGGAGACGCGACGGAAGTACTCGGCGGTCATGCCTAAGGTTTACCGCGAGAGGGCGTCTGATAAGCCACCCCGTGCCGAAGCGGGGTGTTGGCCTGGGCCGCCGTCGACTCCTGCACCGGTGAACCGGCAGGCGTCTGCGCCGCCCCTGGAGCGTTGGACTGGTCGCCGCCTGACGGCTCTGCGCCGTCGTGCAGTTCCTTCAGCCGCGCGTGCAGGATCTCCAGCACCGGTATCCGGTTGCCGTGCTCGGTCTCGTGGTCGAACAGCTGCCGCAACGGGCCCTCCTCGAGGGAGCGGACCCGGTGGCGCAGTTCCGTCAGCGGCAGTTGGTCGTAGTCAGCTAGCGGCAGCTCGTCGTTGTGGGCCATCCCTATCGGTTGCCCACGGCCGCCGTTCCGAAACGATCAGCTGCCGGTCCACTTCGGCTGGCGCTTCTCCGCGAACGCCACCGCGCCCTCCCTTGCGTCGTTGGACATGAACACCGGCGCCAGGATCTTGTTCTGCTTGGTCCACATCTCCTCGGGGCTCCAACCGCGCGACTCGACGATGATCCGCTTGGTTGCCGCAACAGCCAGCGGGCCGTTACCGCTGATGCGTTCGGCCAGCCCGATCGCGGCGTCCAGCGCCGATCCGGGTTCAGCCAGCAGGTTCACCAGCCCGAGCTCGTGTGCCCGCTGGGCCGAGAGGTTCTCACCGGTGAGGGCGAGTTCCATGGCGACCGCGGACGGGATGCGCTGCGGCAGCCGTAGCAGGCCTCCGCCGCCCGCGACCAGGCCGCGCTTGACCTCAGGTATGCCGAACGCCGACTCCTTCGACGCCACGATCAGATCGGTGGCAAGGGCCAGCTCGCAACCTCCCGCCAGGCAGTACCCCTCGACGGCCGCGATGAGCGGCTTGCTGGGCGGGCGCTCGGTGAACCCCATCCCGCGACCCTCCACGACGACGTTCTCGCCACGGGCGAACGCCTTGAGGTCCATGCCGGCGCTGAACGAGCCGCCCGCGCCGGTCAGAATGCCGACCGACAGGCCGTCCTCGGCATCCAACCGGTCCATGGCGTCGGCCAACCCCCGGCTGACCGCGGCGTTCACCGCGTTGCGGGCCTTGGGCCGGTTGATGGTGATGATCAGGACGCGGTCGCGCTGTTCGACCAGGATGACTTCTTCGCTGTTGGCTTCTTCGCTCACGCGGGTGATGCTAGCCACCATGGTTTCGCACGCTACAGAGACTGGGTAGTATCCAAAACTAGAACACGTTCTAATTCGACGAGGGGGCCCAATGGCCACGACCGATATCGAACCGTCGGAACTCACCAAGTGGGATCCGGGCCTGACCGAGCGCGTGATGGGCATCATGCGGCCCTTCCTCAAGCGCTACTTCCGCTCGGAGGTGCGCGGGCTGGAGAACCTGCCACCCGGCGGGGCCCTGCTGGTGTCCAATCACTCCGGCGGCATGTTGCCGATGGACGTGCCGATCCTGTCGGCGGACTTCTACGAGAAGCACGGCTATGACCGGCCGCTGTACACGCTGAGCCACGACATGCTCTCGGTGGGTCCCACCGGCGACTTCTTCAAGAAGATCGGCTACATCAGCGCCAACCATGAGAACGCCGACGAGGCGCTGCGATCCGGCGGCCTGGTCGTGGTGTTCCCCGGCGGCGACTACGACGTCTACCGCCCGACGCTGTCGGAGAACAAGATCGATTTCGGCGGCCGCACCGGCTACGTGAAGGCCGCGTTGAACGCCGGCGTGCCTATCGTGCCCACGGTCGGTATCGGCGGTCAGGAGACACAGATCTTCCTGACCCGCGGTACCTGGCTGGCCAAGCGACTCGGGCCGATCGCGCGTTTGGCCCGCGCCAAGATCGTGCCGATCTCGTTCGGCTTCCCGTTCGGCCTGAGCCTGGTGGTCCCGCCGAACATTCCGCTGCCCGCCAAGATCACCATGGCCGTGTTGCCGCCGATCGACATCGTCGCCGAGTTCGGCGAGAACCCGGACATCGATGAGGTGGACGCGCATGTCCGGCACGTCATGCAGCGGGCGCTCGACGAACTAGCGGCCGAACGCCGGCTACCCATTCTCGGCTGATGGCGCTACTGGATCGACTCAACGACACCGTCGGCATGGTCGCCACCATGCGGCGGGCCGGCATCATCGCACCGCTCCGGCCCGACAAGTACCTGCGGATCGCCGCGGCGATGAGTCGCGAAAACGTTTCAGCCGTCTCGGGTTTCGCGTCCGCCGCACAGCGATGCCCGGACCGGCCCGGCCTCGTCGACGAGATCGGCACGCTGACCTGGCGTGAGATCGACCAACGCTGCGACGCGTTCGGCGCGGCCCTGCAGGCGCTGTCCGGTGGTGCGCCAAGGGTGATCGGCGTCATGTGCCGCAACCACAGGGGCTTCATCGAGGCCGTCGTCGCGGCCAACCGCATCGGTTCCGATCTCCTGCTGCTGAACACGTCGTTCGCCGGTCCCGCCCTGGCCGAGGTGGTCGAAAGGGAGGGCGCGGATGCCGTCGTCTACGACGAGGAGTTCACCGAGATCGTCGACCGCGCGCTGGCCGACCTGCCCGACGTCACCCGCATCGTCGGTTGGACCGAAGACCCAGCCGCCCTCGGTGACTCCCCGACCGTCGAGAACATGATCACCGCGCATGCGGGTCAGACGCCGCAGCGGGCCAAGCAGAAGCCCCGAACGATTCTGCTGACGTCGGGCACCACCGGTACCCCCAAGGGCGCCACGATGACGGGCGGTGACCCCAGCGCGCTGAAGGCGATCCTGGACCGCACCCCGTGGCACACCGAGGAGGCCGTCGTCGTCGCCGCGCCGATGTTCCACGCGTGGGGCTTCTCGCAGATGATCTTCGCCGCCACCATGGCATGCACGATCGTCACCCGGCGCAAATTCGACCCCGAGGCGACGCTCGAACTGATCGACCGCCACCGCGCGACCGGGCTCGCCGTCGTACCCGTCATGTTCGACCGGATTATGGAGCTGCCCGACGGGGTACGAAACCGCTACAGCGGACGGACCCTGCGGTTCGCCGCCGCGTCGGGGTCGCGGATGCGGCCGGATGTGGTGACGGCCTTCATGGACCAGTTCGGTGACGTCATCTACAACAACTACAACGCCACGGAGGCCGGTTTGATCGCGTCGGCCACGCCAGAAGACCTGCGGGCGGCGCCCGATACGGCGGGCAAGCCTGCCCCGGGCACCGAGATCCGCGTGCTCGACAAGGACTTTCGCGAGGTTCCCACCCGCGAGGTCGGCCAGATCTTCTGCCGCAGCGGGACATTGTTCGGCGGTTACACCTCCGGCAAGACCAAGGACTTCCACGAAGGCTTCATGGCGTCCGGAGACATGGGCTACGTCGACGAGAACGGCAGGCTGTTCGTCGTGGGCCGCGACGACGAGATGATCGTCTCCGGCGGCGAGAACGTCTACCCGATCGAGGTCGAGAAAATGCTGGCGTCACACGCCGATGTCGCAGAGGCGGCGGTCATCGGCGTCGACGACGAGCAGTACGGTCAGCGGCTTGCGGCGTTCGTCGTGCTGAACGACGGCGCGAGCGCCACGCCGGAGACGCTCAAACAGCACGTTCGCGAGAGCCTGGCGAACTACAAGGTTCCCCGGCAGATCACGGTGCTCGACGAACTTCCGCGCAGCATCACCGGCAAGATAGACCGCAAGGAACTCAACGGTTTGGTGGACAATGGGTAAACGCAGGCCGCTGCTGCGCGCAAGCATCGAACTCGCCAACGCGGCGAACGGCGTACGCCCCTTCGGCCGCGACGGCTACCCCACCGTCCCCGCGTTCTTCGCAGGCTGGCCGACCTCCGAGATGGCGCCGCTGTACCTCGCCGGCTCGGTGCTCGGAACGGGGTTGCGCTGGCTGCGCGGCGACTACGCGACCAGGGGCGGTCGAATCTCGCTGCTGCTCAAGGCGATCACGTGGGCTCTGTTGTACCTGATCCATCGCCGCAACGTGGCGTCGGAGCCGTATTTCGAAACACCGTTGCGGGACACTCTCGGCGACGACTACGAGGCCGTCGCCGCGGAGTCACAGCCGACCGGGCGCCGACGCCTCAGCCATGTGCTGCCGAATGAATTCCTTCGTCGCCGGTATGTGGAGAAGACCGACATCGTCCGGTACGGGCCGCACGGCGGCGCCAACCTCGCCGACATCTGGCGGAGACGCGACCTGCCGCGCGACGGCAAGGCGCCGGTGCTGCTGCAGGTGCCCGGCGGCGGCTGGTCGATCGGCATGCGCCGTCCGCAGGGCTATCCGCTGATGAGCCGGATGGCCGAACGCGGCTGGATCTGCGTGTCGATCGACTACCGGGTGAGTCCCCGCAACACGTGGCCGGACCACATCGTCGACGTCAAACGCGCGCTGGCATGGATCAAGGAGCACATTGCCGAGTACGGCGGCGACCCCGACTTCGTCGCGATCACCGGCGGTTCGGCGGGCGGGCATCTGTGCGCGCTGGCTGCCCTGACACCCGACGACCCGCAATACCAGCCGGGTTTCGAGGACGCCGACACGACGGTCGCCGCGGCCGTGCCGATCTACGGGCGGTACGACTGGTTCACCACCAAGGGGCCCGGCCGCTGGGAGTTCGTCCTGATACTGCTGCAGAGGCTGGTCGTGAAGAAACGGCTGACGAAGCACCTGCAGGTCTACCGCGACGCGTCGCCGATCACCCGGGTGCGGCCCGACGCGCCGCCGTTCTTCATCCTGCACGGAACCGACGACTCGCTGATCCCGGTGCCTGAGGCGCGTGAGTTCGTGGCAGCGATGCAGGACGTCTCGAAGGACACCGTCGTCTACTCCGAGATCCCGCACGCCCAGCACGCTTTCGACTTCTTCGGATCGCCACGCGGTTACTACACGGCGCAATCCGTTGAGAAGTTTCTGTCGTGGGTGCACGCCACCCGAAACGAGAAGTAGTTACTGCGCCATCGCCTTATCGATGACCGTCAGCTCCTCGGAAAGCCCGGCGGCGCGGCGGATTTCGACGAATGCCTCGACCATCGCGTCGGTCAACTCGTGCGGGTCCGACAGAGTGGCGCCATCGGAGAGCACCGAGATGTTCAGCTGGTCGACGTAGCTCCACACGGTGATGTTCAGGCCGCTGCCGGTCGTCAGCGGACCAACCGAGTAGATCTCGGTAACAAGTGCGCCGCCGACCCTGCCGTACTCACGCGGGCCTGGCACGTTGGAGATCGGGATGTTGAGCACCTTGTTCTGGCCGTCCTTGTCGGCGAGCCAGTGAAAGAGCTTTTCCGCGGGCGCAGGCGGAAAGTAGGCCGACCACCGGCTGACCAGTTCGGGTCCCATCAGGTGATGGGTCTCCTTGGCGTCGACGGCGGCGTCGTGCACTGCCTTCACCCGCTCCAACGGATCCTCGAGCTCGATCGGCACCACCATCATCACGCCGGTGAAGTAGTTCCCCGAGATTCGTTCCCGGGAGAAGTCGAAACTCACCGGGACGGAGGCCAACAACGGATGGTCGGCTTGCCCGTCGTACTTCAGTGACAGCTTGCGCAGCGCGCCCGCCGAGATCGCCAGCACCATATCGTTGATCGTGACGCCGAGGTGTTTGGCCGTCTCCTTGACGTCGGCGATAGCCAGTGTCGCGGTGGCGAACCTGCGTTGCGCGTCCACCCGGTGGTTCATGAACGACGGTGGCGGGGTGAACGGCCGGGTCAGTTCGGACGACAGCTTCTTGTTGCTCTTGCGCACCCTGCCGATGCCCTGCGCGGTGTAGCGCATCACACCGGGCAGCCTGCCGATATGGCGCATGTGATCGGCGAAAGCCGAGCGGACGAGCTCACCCGTGCTCGGAGCGGGGTCCGTCGCGTAGGAGGAGTCATCGGACTGCGGCCCGTCCAGTAGATCCATGCCCCGCGCCAGCAGGTTGGCTGACGCGACGCCGTCTGCGAGCGCATGGTGGATCTTGCCGAGCACCGCGATCCGCCCGTTGGCCAGACCCTCGATGAAATACATCTCCCACAGCGGCCTGCTCCTGTCGAGCGGCGTGCTGGCGATCCTGCCGATCGCCTCATCGAGTTGGCGGCGGCCACCCGGACTGTCGACCCGAAAGGGGCGAACGTGGTAGTCGAGGTCGACCTCGCAGTTCTCCCGCCACATCGGATGGTGCATCTTCAGCGGAATCTCGACGAGTTGATACCGGAACGGGTCGAGCTTGTGCAGCCGCGCGCGAATAACTTCGCGGAACTCGTCGATACCGAACGTGCGGCCCTTGAGATCGCCGATCTCGATGACGGCCAACTTCAAGGTGTGCATGTGCACGGTTGGCGTCTCGGAATACAGCAGTACCGCGTCCCAGCCGCTGAGCCTCTTCACCCCTGTACCTCCTACCGGAGGCGTCTATATAACCTCTTTGGCCTTCAACAGTGACCGGTTTCGGTGAATATGGTTGAGGAACAAGCCGATTGCGGTCGCCACCGAACCCGTGCGGGCGCCGTCGGTCATGTCGAAACCGTGACCCGCACCCGGCAATTCGATGTAGCTGACCACCGAACGGGACACCGCGCGCAACCGCTCGACGAAACCGCGCGCCTGTGCGACCGGAATGACGGAGTCGCCGGAACCATGGATGACCAGGAACGGCGGAGCGTCGGGATGGACCTGCGCGATCGGCGAGGCCTTGCGGAAGACCTCGGGGTGGCGGTCCATCTTGCGCTTGACCACCACGCGCTCGAGGAAGTCGACGAACCGGTCGCGCTCGGGGGTGGAGCGGTCCTCCCAGTCGTAGCGGCCGTAGATGCCGACGACGGCGTCCACCGAGGTATCGGAGCCCTCGGGCAGATCGGTCTGCATCTCGGGGTCGTTGGCCGTCAGACCCGCCAGCGCCGAAAGGTGGCCGCCCGCCGAACACCCTGCGATCGCGACGAAATCGCGGTCACCGCCGAACCGGTCCACGTTGGCGCGCGCCCACGCGATGGCCGTCTTCACATCGGTGATGTGCTGTGGCCAGCGGTTGTGCGGCGACACCCGGTAGTTCACCGACAGACACACCCAGCCCTGCTGAGCCAGATGCGACATCAGGGCGTACCCCTGCAGTTGCCTGCCGCCGTGGATCCACGCGCCGCCGGGAACGAAGATCATCACCGGCGCCGGTTCGACCGGCAGTTCCTTCGGCCGCCACACATCCAGCAGTTGCGACGGGTGGTCGCCGTAGCGAACCGACGAGCGGTGCAGGCTTCGGCGGTGCTGCCGCATCTTCAACACGGGCGCGTACCGCTCCGGCGCAGGCCAGTCGATGGCGAGGTCGGCGGCGGACACGGTGCCGCGCAGCGCGGCATCGATCACCGCGTTGGTGGAGTCGCGGTCCTGCCTGCGAATTGCGGCTTGCTCGGCGGTGTCCTGCGGGGGTGCGCTATGTGAGAAGAAGTCCGGCACATGCTTGTATCCCCAGATGCCCATCGCGGTCGCAGCACCAAGTGGCTCAAGGTGTTTCCCGATGATGGGAAGCGACGCCGACGCGACGCTCATCGCCAGGAGGTAGTCGGTCGGGCCTGCGCGCAGAAACCAACGGGCGCGTTTACCGAAAGTGGACGCGGGGTGCCGGACATCCGGCCTAACCGTCATTGGCCGAATGTACCCCGGTATCCGCGCGCCAAACGGCAACATCCAGAGGTTGTCTACATATCGCACGTCGGTGATTCTAATGTGATCTGAATCACAGCGCCTCTCCTGCAAGAATGCCCTGATGAGCAAGTCAGCGCTGGCGATCACCGACGAACACCAGGACCTCGCGGATGCGGCGATCGGCCAGTTGACGCGTTTGTCGACCAGGGCGGGCGCCCGCGCCACTCTCGAAGGCGGTCCGTCGAATCCCGAAAGCGTGTGGAAGGCGGCGGCAGAGCTGGGCTGGCTGGGGCTCGCCATCGCCGAGGAGCACGGCGGTTCAGGCTACGGGCTCGCCGAGTTGGCGATCGTCCAGGAGGCCCACGGCCGTGAGTTGACCCCCGGACCGTTTCTGCCGACCGTGGCGGCCTCGCTGGTGATCGACCGGTGTGCGTCCGATCCCCTTCGCGCCGAACTGCTTCCGGGACTGGCGGATGGCACGACGGTCGGAGCGCTCGGATTGGCCGGAAGCGTGGTCGTCGGCTCGGATCTCGACGTCACCGGCGAAGTCCCCGCGGTTCTCGGCGCACCCGATGCCGATGTGCTGGTTCTCGTGGCCGGTGACGACGTGGTGGTCGTCGACTCCGCAACCGACGGCGTCACGGTGACGGCGCTGGAATCTCTCGACACCTCGCGAAGTGTCGGATCGGTGGCGTTGCGCGGGGTGACGGTGAGCGAGAACCGGGTGCTGCGCGGCGCGGCGCGGCGGGCCCGCACGGTGTTTCGCATCCTGGCGTCCGCCGAAGCGGCAGGCGTGGCCTGGGCCACCCTGGAGATGGCGGTGGAGTACGCCAAGGTCCGCGAGCAGTTCGGCAGGACGATCGGCACCTTCCAGGCGGTGAAGCATCACGCCGCCGACATGCTCGTCGACGCCGAGCAGACAACGGCCGCCGTCTGGGATGCCGCCCGCGCAGACGATCTGGACAGCGCATGGTTCCCCGCTGCGGTCGCCGCGTCACACGCCGTCCGATCGCAGGTTCTCAACGCACAGAACAATATTCAGCTGCACGGCGGGATCGGATTCACCTGGGAGCACGACGCACACCTCTACCTCCGCCGGGCCCGCACGCTGGCGGCGTTGATCGGCGACGGCCCGGACCCACTGCTGGACGTCGTCGAGGGCGTCAGGACCGGTCAGGCGCACGGCGCATCGTTCACGCTGCCGGCCGAGGCCGACGAGCACCGGCGTCAGGCGGCACAAGCCGTCGAGCAGGTCAGGGCGCTACCAACCGACAAGCAGCGCGACTTCCTCGTCGACTCCGGCTACCTTGTGCCGCACTGGCCGAAGCCATGGGGCCGCGCGGCGGACGTGCTCGAGCAGTTGGTCATCGAGGAGGAGTTCGCCGACGTCGAGCGCGCGGACATGGGCATCACCGGATGGGTGGCGCTGACCATCGCGCAGGCAGGCACCGACGATCAGCGTGAGCGCTGGGTCGAACCCGTGCTGCGCGGCCAGGTGATGTGGTGTCAGCTGTTCTCAGAACCCGGCGCGGGGTCCGACGCGGCCGCGGTGCGCACGGCGGCCAAGAAGGTCGAAGGCGGTTGGCGGATCACCGGACAGAAGGTTTGGACCAGCCTCGCCCAGTACTGCCAGTGGGGACTGGCCACGGTCCGCACCGACCCGGACGCCCCCAAACACGCCGGGGTGTCCATGATGGCGATCGACATGAAAGCCGAAGGCGTGACGGTCAATCCGCTGCGCGGCATCACCGGTGACGCCCACTTCAACGAGGTCTTCTTCGACGACGTGTTCGTCCCCGACGAAGACGTGGTCGGCGACGTCAACAAGGGCTGGCTGGTGGCACGGGCCACGCTGGGCAACGAGCGCATCTCGATCGGCGGCGGCTCCGGCGGCCAGACCGGCTTCGACGCAGACGATCTCGTCAAGCTCCTCGACAACGTTCCCGCAGACGTGGCGGCCCAGCATGTGCGGAGGGCGGGCGAGGTGATCGCCGAGTTGCACACCCTGCGGCTGCTGAATCTGCGCAGGGCCAGCCGCGCCATCGCCGGTGCAGAACCAGGTCCCGAGGGCAACGTCACCAAGCTGCTGGTGGCCGAATCCGGCCAGCACCTGACCGAACTGGGTATCGCGCTTGCGGGCACGGCGGCCGTCGTCGGCGGCAACCAGAAGTTGATTCGCAGCTACCTGGGCGCCAGGGCGATGACGATCGCCGGCGGCACGTCGGAGATCACCCGCAACACGATCGCCGAGCGCATCCTGGGCCTCCCCCGAGACCCGCTGTTGAAGTAGCGCTCAGCATAGGGCGGACATGTGTAGAGGGGCTAGAACTGCAGGGCGGTGAAACGCCAGTCGAGTACCTCGCGGTCCTCCGCGTCGGCGCCGACGGCGTAGACGAGCGACCTCAGTTTCAGCACACCGCCGCGGTGGTCGGGCAGCGGCACGGCGCCGTCGACGTGCAGCTCGCTGTAGAGCGTGTCGCCCTCGTGCACCGGCCCGGTGTGGTCGCACGACTCCCAGCCCAACACCGTCGCGATGTTGGGCAGCAGTCGCGTGGCCTGCGCGAGCGCCAGCCCGATGGTGTGGCCGCCATAGACCAGGCGACGGCCGCCCGCGCGTGAATCATGGTGCGTTGCCGCAATATTCAACGTCAGCCGGGCCAGTTCCGGCGCGCTGCTCACGACGTCGGCCGTGCTGTGCAGCACCGCGCCCGCGATGCCGGAGTCGAAATGTGTGCCCGGAACCCTGGTCCGGAAGGCATCGGCATCCCAGTCCGCGGTCGGGTCGGGCGCAGCCGCGGAATCCGCCCCGATCGCCGACATGTCGTCGGCATGGCCGGTGTCGGCGGTCGGATCGCGGAGCGGCAGCATCGCGCAGCGGTGGAAGTCCAGGACCAGGCGGCCGACCTGGTCGATGGTGGTCATCCGCAGTGCCGCGAGGCCGGTGGGGGGCCGCCCCGGCTTTGCCGAGTTCTGCTTGAGGGCGACAACCTCGGTACGGGTGAAGAGGCTGTCCCCGATGACGGGGAACCGGTGAAAGGACAGCCCGCGGTAGAACAGGTTGGCCTTCACCCGCTGGGTGACCACCGTGGTCTGCCCGATGGCGACGTCGCAGACGAGCGCCGGATGCGCGAGCGCGGTCGTCGACCCCGTCACCGCCATCGCCAGATCTGCGTCGAGCGAAAGGCGCAGTCGGTCACCGATGATCGACTGATGCACCCCAGCGACGCCGGCGGTCAGCGTCATCGACGGCGCCCAGTCGAAGACCTGGCCGATCACCAGGTCGTCGAAGTACGGGCCGCCGGGCTCGTGACCGTGCATAGTCACAGCTTGCCCTACGAGTACCTGGCGATCAGCTCCTGCTTGTACAGCTTGCCGGTGTCGGTGCGCGGCAGCTGTGCCTCGAACGAGAGCGAGCGCGGACACTTGTAGTGCGCCAAGCGATCCCGTAGCCAGTGCAGCAGTTCGTCGGCGAACTCGTCGGTGGCGTCGGCGGGATCGACCGTCTGCACCACGCCCTTGACGCTCTGGCCCATGTCGTCGTCGGGGATGCCGAAGACCGCCGCGTCCATCACTTTGGGATGGCTGACCAACATGTTCTCCGCTTCCTGCGGGTAGATGTTCACCCCGCCCGAGATGATCATGTGGTGTCGCCGGTCGGTCAGGTAAAGGTAGCCGTCCTCGTCGAGATACCCGATGTCGCCGACGGTCTTCCAGCCGTGCTCATCGCGTGACTTCGCCGTCTTCTCGGGGTCGTTGAGGTACTCGAAGTCGAAGCCGCCCTCGAAGTAGATCTCGCCCGCCTGGCCAGGAGGCAGCTCGTTGCCGTCCTCGTCGAGGATGTGCAGCGGGGACATCATCGATCGGCCCACCGATCCCGGGTGAGCCAGCCATTCGTCGGCGGTGATCAGGGTCGAGCCGATCGCCTCGGACGACGCGTAGTACTCGTCGACGATCGGCCCCCACCAGTCGATCAACTGCTTTTTGATCTCGACCGGACATGGCGCCGCGGCATGCATGACCCGCTTGAGGCTGGACAGATCATACGAATCCCGCACGGACGCGGGCAGTTTCAGCATGCGGGCGAACATCACCGGGACGAACTGGCCGTGCGTGACGCGGTGGCGCTGGATCGCGTCCAGGCACCCTTCGGCGTCGAACTTCTCCATCACCACCGTCGTGATGCCCGCACCCTGGATCGTCATCGACCACACCGAGGGCGCGGTGTGGTAGAGCGGCGCGGGGCTGAGGTAGATCGCGTCGGGGTCGAGCCAGAATCCGACCAGGCCACTCATCATGCCCGGCACCTCAGCGGGCGGCAGATGGGTGAGTTCGCGCTTGATACCTTTCGGTCGGCCCGTGGTACCCGACGAGTACTGGAGCAGGTCGCCTTCGATCTCGTCGTCGATCGGCGTATCAGGTTGGCCTGCAACGCATTGCGGGTAGCGGTGCCAACCGTCGAGATCATCGCCCGCGATGACCAACAGCTGCGGCAGCCCACCCGGCAGCTCGGCATCCAGACCCTCGAGGGTCTTGCGAAGTGCCGCCGATCCGACGATGGCCTTCGCGCTGCTGTTGTCGATGATGTAGGCCGCCTCGGCAGCGGTCAGATGCGTGTTGATCGGGACGTAGTAGAGGCCGCTGCGCCGCGCCGCCCACATCACCGCGTGGTAGTGCTCGTTGTTATCCATCAGGATTGCGACCGCGTCGCCCTCGCGCAGGCCGTGTTCACGGAAGAAGTGCGCGAGCCGGTTGGCGCGGGTCTCCAACTCGCCGAAAGTCACCGTCATACCCGAGGGGTGCATGACGACGGCCGGCTTGAGAGGGTGCGCTTGCGCATGCTCGCGAATCTGCATGCTGAGACTTTACGATGCCAGAACTTGACATGTGTCAACTACCCCGGCGTTAGGCTGTGCCGATGTTCGGCGGGGTGTTCTGCATCGGCTTCGGGCTCGCGATGGTCGCGCTGGTGATCTTCGGCGACCGCAGCGTCAAAAACGCCAAACACAACGGCGTCAGGGTCTCCGCGCAGGTGATCGGCCAGGAGGTTGAGGTCGGCGCGAAGGGCTCACGCTTCTACCACACCAAGGTGCGCTTCCCCGGCCCCAATGGTCAATGGCATGAGCACGTTTCGATCCAAGGCCACTCCAAGCCGATGCAGAGAGAACTCGTCGACGTCTGGTATGACCCCGCCGACCCGACACAGGTGACCGTCGATGAACCGGGCGGGCGCAGTCGACTGGTCGTCGGCGTCGGCATCGGAGCGCTTGTCGTAGCGCTCGGTATCTACTTCATCGTGACGGGCTGAGCGCCCGCCGAGCTAGTCGGCTTCGGCGAGCCGGTGCTTGAGGGCGTCGAACTCGTCCTTGATGCCGGTCGGCAGCTTCTCGCCGACGAACTCGAACCACTCTTCGATCAACGGGATTTCCTCGCGCCACTCGGCCGGGTTGACCGCCAGCGCCTCGTTGACGTCGGCCGCGTCGACATCCAGCCCCGACAGGTCCAGGTCGTCGGCGGTGGGCACAATGCCGATCGGTGTCGTTTTGCCGCCGGCCTTCTGCTCGATGCGGTCGACGATCCACTTCATCACGCGGCTGTTCTCGCCGAAGCCCGGCCACAGGAAGCGGCCGTCGCCGCCGCGCCGGAACCAGTTGACGAAGAAGATCTTCGGCATCTTGGACTCATCGGAGTTCTTGCCGACGTCGATCCAGTGCCCCAGGTAGTCGCCGACGTTGTAACCCAGGAACGGCAGCATCGCCATCGGGTCGCGCCGAACCGTGCCGACCTTGCCTTCGGCGGCAGCGGTCTGCTCGGATCCCAGCGTGGCGCCGATGAACACGCCGTGCTGCCAGTCGCGGGCCTGCGTCACGAGCGGCACCGTGGTCTTGCGGCGGCCACCGAACAGGATCGCCGAGATCGGCACGCCCTGCGGGTCGTCCCACTCGGGGGCCAGCGTGGGGCACTGCGACATCGGTGTGCAGTAGCGCGAATTCGGATGCGCGGCTTTGCTTTCCGTCTCGCGCAGGATCCAGTCGTTGCCCTTCCAGTCGATCAAGTGGTCGGGTTCGCCTTCCAGACCCTCCCACCAGACGTCGTTGTCATCGGTAAGCGCGACATTGGTGAAGACCGTGTTGCCTGCCGCAATGGTCTTCATCGCGTTCGGGTTGGACTTCCAGTTGGTGCCCGGCGCGACGCCGAAGAAGCCGAACTCCGGGTTGACCGCGTAGAGCCGGCCGTCCTTGCCGAACCGCATCCAGGCGATGTCGTCGCCGATGGTCTCAGCGCGCCAACCCGGGATGGTCGGCTGCAACATCGCGAGGTTGGTCTTGCCGCACGCCGAGGGGAACGCGGCGACGACGAAGTACGCCTTGTCCTCCGGCGAGATCAGCTTGAGGATCAGCATGTGCTCGGCGAGCCAGCCCTCGTCGTGCGCCATTGCCGAGGCGATGCGCAGTGAGTAGCACTTCTTGCCGAGGAGCGCGTTGCCGCCGTAGCCCGAGCCGAAGCTCCAGATCTCACGCGTCTCGGGGAAGTGGCTGATGTACTTGGTGTCGTTGCAGGGCCAGGGCACGTCCTTCTGGCCCGGCTCAAGCGGAGCGCCGATGGAATGCAGCGCCTTCACGAAGAAGCCGTCGTCGCCCAACTTGTCCAGTGCCGCCTTGCCCATCCGGGTCATGGTGCGCATCGACACGACGACGTATTCGGAGTCGGTGATCTCGACGCCGAGCTTCGGGTCCTCGGCGCCGAGCGGCCCCATGCAGAACGGCACCACGTACATGGTGCGACCGCGCATACAGCCGCGGTACAGGTCGGTCATGATGCCGCGCATCTCGGCGGGGTCCATCCAGTTGTTGGTGGGGCCGGCGTCGATTTCACGCTCCGAACAGATGAAGGTGCGCGACTCCACGCGCGCCACGTCGGACGGGTCCGACAGCGCCAGGTACGAGTTCGGCTTCTTCTTCTCGTCGAGCTTCTTGAAGGTGCCTGCCGCCTCCAGCTGATCGCAGAGGCGGGCGCTCTCTTCGTCGGAGCCGTCGGCGAACACCACCCGATCGGGCTGAGTGAGCTCCGCGACCTCCTGAACCCAGGCAAGAAGTCCTGCGTGCTTCGTCGGTGCGGTGTCCAGACCGGGAATGGTCGCTGACGTCATCAAAATCTCCTGCGTAGGTTTTCCGCCAGGACAACGCCGAAACGCGTCACTGGTGCTTAGCGCCCTCTTAACCAGGTTAACGCGGGTGACATACCCGTGGAAATTCGGATCAATGTCCGATCACTCACAGGAACGATTCAGAAAGCCCTGATTAGCGCGGTTGTCCACCCGCCAGCTCCGCGCGCACCGTGGCGAGCGCCTTTTGCAGTGGAGGCAGCCGGCGGTCCCGCAGAGCCGCGGCCCTCGCCGTCGCGACGGCATGCTCACGCAATTCCGCGTCGATTTGCGCGACCTGACCGGAGACGATCTCGGCGTCGGCCTCGTCAAGGCGGGCAACCTCGGCGGTCAGCGCGGCTTCTACGGCGAGCACCCGGGTGGCGACCCGCTCCTCGAGCGTCGACTGCAGCGCGGAGGTGACCTCGTTGATCCACCGGTCCAGCACCGCCCGGTCGCTGAGCACGCCGCGCATGCCGACCACCCACACGGTCAGCAGCAGGCCGATGACGCCGCCCGCGACCAGCCCCACGATCGTCAGGCCGGGCGCCAGGCCGGCGAACAACCGGCTGACACCGAGCGCGACGCCGAGGCCGAAACCCGCACCGAGCACCATCATCAGCCGGGTCTCCAGCCGGCGGGACTTCAGAGGCGGCGAGGACACCGTCGGGGGAGAAACCGGCGGCGGCGGCTCCGGTGCGGTCATCTCGAGTTCGGTAGCGACGTCGCAGAGATGCGCGGTGATACCCGCTTCCACCTCGCCGACGACTTCGCCGATCCTGGTGCCGACGTAGGTTTCGAACTCCGGCAGCCGACGTCGCGACATGGCGGACGCATCCTCCCCCAGCTCCGACCGCACGGAGGTGCAGCGGTTGCGGGCGAAGTACGCCAACTGCACTCGGGCCTGCTGGATCTGGCTGCGCAGTGCGATGGTGCGCTCGGACTTGGCCACCCTGCGATCGCGCTGGACCGCATCGCGCCGTTCCCGCAAGGCGGTCACCCGTGCGTGCCGGTCGGCGCCCGCGCCGTCTTTGTCATGTCGCGATATCGCGTTGCACAATCGAGACTCCCACGCGCGCAGCCGGTTTCGACGCTTCACGTCGGCGTCGGCGAGGCGTGAGGCCAGCAGCTCGACGAGCTCGTCGAGTTTCGGTTCGCCCATGTCCGGCGTCGCCGCGACGCCCACCCACGGCACATTTCGGTAGCGCTCGGCGTGGGCGCCGAGGCGGGAACGGTTCTCGGTGAGCACGTCGCGCCAATTGCGGTGAACGTCGATCTTTGACACCGCCCCTATCACCATGTCGGTGTGTTGAGCGGCGAGATCGATTAGAGCGCAATCAGATTCGGCGATCGGGGCGACGGCGGAGACCACGAAAACGACCGCCGAGGGAGCCTCAGCCGGCTTGATGTCGTCGGCCTCGACGAACTCGTGGTCGGGCAGTCGGTCCCGCAACGCGGCGATCACGCCGGTCGCGCCCGCCAGCCACGGCCCTGTGACGAGCACGACGTCGCGGCTCTCCACGCCCGGTGAGCTCAGCCCCGGATCGACACCGGCCACCAGTGCGTCCACCGCACCAATCGGGTCACCCACCCGGTCGACGTCGGTCACCTGGCCTCCACGCGCCGCAGCAGCCTCAGCGAGCCGCGGCAGATGTCGGCACCGCAGTGCCGGTGCAGGCTGTTGACGGGTCCGCGGCTGTAGCGATGCCAGTGCAGCGCGCGGTGCAGATGTGCCTGCGGTTTGTCGTCGGGTTCGACCGGCATACCGGCGGCCTCGACCACGTCGACGGCGGCGGCCATCACGGCGATGACGGTGTCGTCGCAGGCCAGAAACTCGGCCAGGCCGGGCGTGCCGGTCGCCGCCATCGCGTGCAGCCGGGCCAGTGCCGCGCGCAGTCGCTCATACCGCGCCGCCGCGCCCACCGCAGCCAGCCGTGCCAGCACGCGGTCGAGCCTGCTGAGCCTGCGCATCACGGCAGGCAGCGCGGCGGCCTCGGCGCCCTGCTGCAGCGCGAGGACGCCGTGGGCGATGCCGAACAGGTCGAGGGTCTCCAGAAGCCGTGTGCGGACGCTCTGCGGCAGGCTGTGGCCGGCATCGGCGAATCCGTCGGTGGACGTCAGGTCGGCGGGCTCGGCGGTCAGTGTGCGCAGCGCGGCGATGAGGTCGTCGTCGAGCACCGCGACGGCCAGCAGGCCCACCATCGCCACGGTCGGGACCCCGGTCAGCGCCTGAATCACGGCGGCCCTGCGGTCGGCGACGGCAATCGGGCCGCCCGCCCCGAAACCGGCCAGGTCCGCCTTGGTCAGCACCAGTAGCGACGAATCTGAGCCCAGCATCGCGCGGTCCTCGGGTTTGAGTGCCTCGGCGACGACCACGACGTCCACATCGGCCGCCATGCCCTCGTCGACGATCGCCAGCCCGGCGGCGGCCAGCGCCGCCGCCACCGTCGCGCGGCCCACGCCGTCACGCCCACGAACCGCAACCTCGAGAGGTCGGCCGAGCTCGTCGCCGATCGCGGATATCCGCGAATCACCTGCTCGCCGCGCGAACCGGGTCAGCTCGTTGGTGAAAATCTGATGGCCTTCCCTGGTCCCTGTCTCGCTCACGCGCATACCCTCGTCGTCCCCATGCCGGTTTCCGGCCCCCGGCCCCCATCGCAAATGGTGGCATCTCCGCGACCCCCGTGCGAGCGCTTGTTTTCACCGACACCCGTGCGCGACCCTAGGCAACTGTTGGGTATCAATCTGCAACACGATGCGGGTTCGATGGTGATGATGCGGGACCATGGACGGATGCATGCGCAGCGCTGGGATACCAGCACGCCATCGTCTGTGAGTCGGCGATGACTCAACCTGCTTCGCATCTACATCCCCGGGTCACCGCCTACCGGTCCCGGCGTTCCTCGGTTTCCACCGGCCAACAGCAGACATGGGACCGGCTATGGCCCGAGATCGGCGCGCACGCCCGCTCGCAGCAGGGTCCTGCAGAGCTGCTCGACACCCGGGCATGGTTCGGCCGATCGGCACCTGTGGTGCTCGAGATCGGCAGTGGAACCGGAACCTCGACGCTGGCGATGGCCAAGGCCGAGCCGGACATCGATGTGGTCGCCGTCGAGGTGTACCGGCGCGGGCTGGCCCAGCTGCTCAGCGCGGTCGACCGGGAACAGGTCAGCAACATCCGCCTCGTCCGTGGCGACGGAGTCGACGTACTCGAGCACATGTTCGGGCCCGAATCGCTGACCGGCGTGCGGGTGTTCTTCCCCGACCCCTGGCCCAAGGCACGCCACCACAAGCGCAGGCTGCTGCAAGCCGACACGGTAGCCCTGATCGCCGACCGGCTGCGGCCCGGCGGCATCCTGCACGCCGCCACGGACCACGCCGGGTACGCCGAGCAGATCGCCGACGTCGGCGACGCCGAACCCCGGTTGAAGCGCGTCACCGCCGCAGAGGGCCTTCCCGTTTCGGTTGCGCGCCCGGTCACCAAGTACGAGGGAAAGGCGCGCGACGCCGGCAGCCCCGTGGCCGAGCTGGTCTGGGAGAAGCTGCCTTCATGAGCATCACCGAAGAGATCGTCGAGGCACCTGCTCTGGCGCCCGGCACCACACGCGTGCTGCTGGTCTGGGACGCCCCCAATCTCGACATGGGCCTTGGCTCCATCCTCGGGGGCCGTCCGACGGCCGCACACCGGCCCCGATTCGACGCGCTGGGGCGTTGGCTGCTCAACCGCACCGCCGAGTTGTCCGCCGGCCACGAGGGCGTCTCCGTCGAGCCGGAGGCGACCGTATTCACCAATATCGCCCCCGGCAGTGCCGACGTCGTCAGGCCGTGGGTCGAGGCCTTACGTAACGTGGGTTTCGCGGTGTTCGCCAAACCCAAGGTCGACGACGACAGTGACGTCGATGTCGATATGCTCAACCACATCGCCCTTCGCCGCGACGAAGGGCTGGCCGGGCTGCTGGTGGCCTCGGCTGACGGGCAGGCGTTCCGTCTGCCGCTCGAGGACATCGCCCGTGCGGGTACCCCTGTTCAGGTGCTTGGATTTCGCGAACATGCGAGCTGGGCGCTAGCCTCGGATACTTTGGAGTTCGTCGACCTCGAGGACATCGACGGTGTCTTCCGGGAGCCGCTACCGCGAATCGGCCTCGATTCGCTCCCCGAACAGGGAGCTTGGCTGCAGCCGTTCCGGCCGCTGTCCTCGCTGCTGACGTCTCGTGTGTGAACAATTGAAGTGCGCGAGGCGCGACAAGACTTGTGAAGTGATAGGAGCTTAGGTGTTCGCCTGGTGGGGCCGAACGGTCTACCGCTACCGATACATCGTTATCGGTGTGATGGTCGCGCTGTGCCTTGGTGGCGGCGTCTACGGCATCAGCCTGGGCCAGCACGTCACGCAGAGCGGGTTCTACGACGAGGGCAGCCAGTCCGTGCACGCCTCCGTCGTCTCCGACAAGGCATACGGTCGCGACACCTCCGGCCACATCATCGGGATCTACACCGCCCCCGAGGGCAAGACCGTCGACGACCCGGCGTTCCAGAAGAAGATCCTGGACAACCTGGCCCAGGTCGAGAAGGACCACCCCGATCAGATCCTGCGTTCGATCGGCTACTTCAAGAGCCCTGAAGTGCTCAAGAACATGGCCGACGCCGACAAACAGCACGCGTTCATGTCGATCCAGCTCAAGGGCGACAACGACGACACGATCCTGACCAACTACAACAAGAACCTCGGCGAGGACGGCAAGACCGTCAAGGAAGCACTCAACATTCCCGGCGTGGAGGTCCAACAGGCAGGCCTGCAGCCGCTGGCCGGCGAGTTGACCGGAACCATCGGTGAAGATCAGCAACGCGGCGAACTGCTCGGAGTGCCGTTGGTCATGGTCGTGCTGTTCTTCGTGTTCGGCGGCGTGATCGCGGCCAGCCTTCCGATGATCGTCGGCGGCCTGACCATCGCCGGGTCGCTTGGCATCATTCGTCTGCTGGCCGAATTCATCCCCGTGCACTTCTTCGCACAACCGGTGGTGACGCTGGTCGGACTCGGCATCGCGATCGACTTCGGCCTCTACATCGTGAGCCGGTTCCGCGAGGAGATCGCCGAGGGCTACGACACCGAGGCCGCCCTGCGCCGGACGATGATGACCTCGGGCCGCACGGTGACGTTCTCCGCCGTGATCATCGTCGCGTCGGCGGTCCCGCTTCTGCTGTTCCCGCAGACCTTCCTGAAGTCCATCACGTACGCGATCATCGCCACCGTCGTGTTGTCCGCACTCTTGTCGGTCACCGTGCTGGCGGGGGCGTTGGCCATCGTCGGACCCAACATCGACGCGCTCGGTGTGCGGACGCTGCTTCGGATACCGTTCCTGCGCAACTGGACGTTCTCACGTCGGATCATCGACTGGTTCGCCGAGAAGACCCAGAAGACCAAGACCCGCGAAGAGGTCGAGAAGGGTTTCTGGGGCAAGCTGGTCAACCGGGTGATGAAGCGGCCCATCGCATTCGCCGCGCCGATCATCATCGTGATGATCCTGCTGATCATCCCGCTTGGCCAACTGGCCCTGGGCGGCATCAGCGAAAAGTATTTGCCGCCGGACAACGGCGTTCGCCAGGCGCAGGAAGAGTTCGACAAGACCTTCCCCGGTTTCCGCACCGAGCCGCTGACTCTGGTGATGGAGAACGACAACGGTCAACCCGTCACCGACGCGCAGATCGCCGAGGTGCGCAACAAGGCGATGCAGATCCCTGGCTTCATCGACGCCAACAACGACCCGTCGAAGATGTGGCAGGAGCGCTCCTACCTCGACGGAGCGTCCAAAGACCCGTCGGTGCGGGTGATCCAGAACGGCCTGGAGAACCGCAACGACGCCGCGAAGAAGATCGAAGAACTGCGCGCCATACCGGCGCCCCACGACATCAACCTGTCCGTCGGCGGAACGCCCGCACTGGAGCAGGACAGTATTCACAGCCTGTTCGCCAAGCTGCCGCTGATGGTGACGCTGCTCATCGTCACCACCACGATCCTGATGTTCCTGGCCTTCGGTTCGGTGGTGCTGCCGATCAAGGCGGCGGTCATGAGCGCCCTCACGCTCGGGTCCACGATGGGCGTGCTGACGTGGATGTTCGTCGACGGGCACGGCGCCGGGCTGATGAACTACACGCCGCAGCCGCTGATGGCGCCGATGATCGGCATGATCATCGCGATCATCTGGGGTCTGTCGACCGACTACGAGGTCTTCGTGGTATCGCGCATGGTCGAGGCCCGTGAACGCGGCCTGTCCACCGCCGAGGCCATCCGTGTCGGCACCGCCACCACCGGCCGGCTGATCACCGGTGCCGCGCTGATCCTGGCCGTCGTCGCGGGCGCCTTCGCGTTCTCCGACCTGGTCATGATGAAGTACCTCGCGTTCGGCCTTTTGATCGCTTTGTTGTTGGACGCCACCGTGATTCGCATGTTCCTGGTGCCCGCAATCATGAAGCTGCTCGGCGACGACTGCTGGTGGGCGCCCAAGTGGATGAAACGCCTTCAGGAGCGCCTCGGCCTCGGCGAGACCGAGCTGCCCGACGAGCGCAAGCGGCCCGCCGTCCGCGATCAGGAGGACGCACTGGTGGCCGCGGGAGCACCGCTGCCGCCACGGCCACAACCGCCGCACGACCCGTCCCATCCAGCCGTCGAGGGCTCGTCACGGCCCGGCGCCGCGACGACGCGGATCCAGACCGCGCCTGCCCGTACCGCGGGGCCGTCCGTCGCGGGCACCACCCGCATGCGCACACAGCGTCCGACCCCGGCAGGCGAGCCGCAGACCACCCGGATGCCGACCGCCAACCGCAAGCCCCGAAACGCCGCCAACAACGCGAACGCGGCGCCGCAGCGCACCAAGCGCGCAGCACCGCCGCCGCCGGTGCGCGAGGACCGCGAGATCGAGTCCTGGCTGGGCGAGCTGCGCGGCAACGGTCCCGCCGCGACGCCACCGCCCGCGCCGAGGCACCGACCGCAGAAGGACGCAGACCCGACCACCGCGATCCCGGTGCCGAATCCGCGCGCCGGCGGACCGGCCCACCAGGCCGCCGAGCCGACGACCGCGATCCCCGCGCAGCGGGAGCCGGACCCGGAAGCGACCGAGAAGCTGACCGCACAGCAGGCCGAAGAAGAGGGCAGGCGTCGCGGAGGCGTCGGCGGCGTCAGCGCCGCTGACCTGTTGCGAAGGGAAGGTCGCGGGCGCTAGTCGCTCTGTGACGCCGTTCCGATGGTGTCGGCGTCGGCCTCGATGACCTTGCCGCCCTCGGCTTCCTGAGCCTGGATTTCGGCTTCGGGTTCCCTGGCGGCCAGCACCCGGATGGCGCTGTTCAAGAACGCCACCGTCGGCACGGCGAGCAGCGCGCCCACGATGCCCGCCAGCACCGCGCCCGCGGCGATGGCCAGCACAACGGCCAGCGGGTGGATGGACACCGCGCGGCCCATCACCAGCGGCTGCAGCACGTGGCCCTCCAGCTGCTGGATAGCGATGATGAGGCCGAGGGTGATCAGCGCGTAAACAAAGCCCTTGGCGAGCAGTGCGACGACGACGGCGAGGAATCCGGCGACGACCGCACCGACCAGCGGGATGAACGCGCCGAGGAAGACCAGCGACGCCAGCGGCAGCGCCAGCGGCACACCCATGATCGCCAGGCCGGTGCCGATGCCGACGGCATCGACCAGTGCGACCAGGAACGTCGCCCGCACATAGCCGATGAGTGAATGGAACCCGGCCCGGCCCGCATCGCGCACCCGCTCCTGGACATTCTCCGGGAAGATTCTCGTGACGAACTGCCAGATGTTGCGCCCGCCGTGCAGGAAGAAGATCAGGGTGAACAGCACAAGCAGTGCGCCCGTGATGATTTCGGTCACGGTGGCCGCCGTCGACAGCGCGCCACTGGTCAGCTTGGCCTGGTTGTTGCGCAGCGCTTCGATGGCCGAGTTGCCCGCATTCGTGATCTGATCCTTGCTCAAATGCGCGGGTCCCTCGATCAGCCACGCGCGGGTGCTATCGATGGACTTGGTGACCTGGTCGACCAGCCCGGGCAGCCCCGTGACGAACTGGCTGACGACGAACGACAACAGGCCGCCGACAATCGCGATTCCGCTGAGCAGGACCAGCGCCACCGCACCACCTCGGGGTGCGCCTCGGCGATCCAGGAAGTCGACCGCCGGGATCATCAGCGCGGTCACCATCAGCGCCAGTGCGACCGGCACCACGATGACCTGGAGCCGCGCTATCACCCAGATCACCGCGACGCCAAACCCGAGTATCACCAGCAGGCGCCACGACCAGGCCGCACCCTTGTGGATCAGAGGCGGGACCGCGTCGTCGTACCCAGATCCATCAGAGGCCATGCCGGTAGCGTAACGGCCGGTTAGAGGCCGCCACCGCTACCCTTTATGCGTGTCCCACGACGCGGCGGCAAACGGCGCCCGCAGCCAGGACGGAACCAGCCGCGGCAAATACTGGTGGTTGCGCTGGGTGATCATCGGCGTCGCCGTGGTGGTGCTGACGGTCGAGGTCACCTTGGTATGGGACCAGCTGGCGAAGGCCTTTCACAGCCTCTATGCGGCCAAGTGGCTGTGGGTGCTGGCCGCGGTCGCCGCGGCGATGGCATCGATGCACAGCTTCGCTCAGATCCAGCGCACGCTGTTGAAGTCGGCGGGCGTCGAGGTGCACCAGTGGCGGTCGGAGGCCGCCTTCTATGCGGGCAACGCGCTGTCCACCACCATGCCCGGCGGCCCGGTGCTTTCGGCCACCTTCATGTACCGCCAGCAGCGGATGTGGGGCGCCTCGCCGGTGGTGGCGTCCTGGCAGTTGGTGATGTCGGGTGTGCTGCAGGTGGTCGGTCTCGCCCTGCTCGGTCTGGGTGGCGCGTTCCTGCTCGGCGCGTCCAAAAGCCCGTTCTCCCTTATCTTTACGCTCGGCGGATTTTTCGCCCTGCTGTTGCTCGCGCAGGCGGTCGCATCGCGGGCCGATCTGATCGACGGCATCGGGGTGAGGGTGCTCTCGTGGTTCAACTCGCTACGCGGCAAACCGTCCGAAACCGGGGTGGAGACGTGGCGGGAACACCTTGCGCAACTGGAGTCGGTCAGCCTGAGCCGCCGCGACCTGACGATCGCGTTCAGCTGGTCGCTGTTCAACTGGATCGCCGACGTCGCGTGTCTGGCCTTCGCCGCCTACGCCGCGGGCGGTAAGCCGTCGCTGGCGGGTTTGACCGTGGCCTACGCAGCGGCACGCGCGGTGGGGTCGATTCCGCTGATGCCAGGCGGGCTGCTTGTCGTCGAGGCGATACTCGTGCCCGGCCTGGTTTCGAGCGGCATGACACTGGCGGCCGCGATCTCTGCGATGCTCATCTACCGGCTGGTGAGTTGGATATTCATCGCCGTCATCGGCTGGGTGGTGTTCTTCTTTATGTTCCGCACTGAAAAGGACGTCGATCCCGACGCGGCGATCGACCGAGCGGAGCCCTCCGAATCCGCGTCCGAATCCGAGCCGGGGCGCCAATCCGATCCATAGGAGACTTGTGACACGCCGAACTGTTCCTCTCTGCGCGGCGTTCGCCGTTCTAGCAGTGGTCGCACCGGCCTGCTCGACGTCGGAGGCGCCGCCTTCGGGAAGCACCGCGTCGTCCGAGGCGGCGACCACGTCCACCGCGGCACCGGCACCGACCCCGTCGACCGGCCCGGCGGTGGCCACCCCGGTCATTGCCGACGTCGTCGCGGCCCCCGTCCCGGTGCCCGGCACCGACGGGAAGGTCCACCTGGCCTACGAGCTGAAGCTCACCAACGTGCTCGACCAGGAGGTAACGGTGACATCCGTCGGCGTCCGCGAGGGCGACCGGACGTATCTGGACCTGTCCGGTGACGGGCTTTCCCACTGGATGCGGATCATCGGAAACCCCTCTCCCGCAACGAAGGTGGGCCCTGCGCAAACCGCGATCGTGTGGCTCGACGTCGCACTGGACAAGGGCGTGCCCGTTCCGGCCACATTGGTGCACACGGTCGGCATCTCGGTGCCGAAGCCGATGCCGCCGCTGTTTCCCGCCACCATGACCGAAGTCGTCGCGCCGGTCACCGTGCAGACGCGCAAGCCGGTGGTGATCTCGCCACCGCTGTCCGGGCCGGGGTGGCTGGACGGCAACGGTTGCTGCGACATGGGAGCGCACCGCATGGCGCTCAACCCGATCGACGGCGGGCTGTGGGCCGCCGAGCGATTCGCGATCGACTACGTGCAGCTGGGTGCCGACGGCAAGTTGTTCGCCGGCGACCAGACCAAGGTGGCGAGCTATCCGTACTTCGGCGCCGATATCCATGCGGTGGCCGACGGTCCGGTGGTGGCAGCCGTCGACGGGATGCCCGAGCAGGTGCCCGGTAAGTCCCCGACCGGCCTTGCGCTCAACGAATACGCGGGAAACCACATCGTGCAGGACCTCGGTGACGGCAACTACGCGCTGTACGCCCACATCAAGACCGGCGCGGTGAAGGTGAAGCCGGGCGACCAACTGAAGGCCGGACAGGTGATCGGCTCAGTGGGCAACACCGGCAACTCCGATGCGCCGCACCTGCACTTCCATGTGATGAGCACGCCGGACCCCCTGCGTTCCGACGGTCTGCCCTTTGTCTTGCGCTCGTTTGCGCTCGACTCTCGGCTCACCAATGCCGACGCACTCGGCCCGCTGTTGGACGGAGCACCCGCACCGTTGCAGCCCGGCGTCGCCAAGCGAGACGAAAACGACGTCATCCCCATGGATCTCGACGTCATGACCTATGAAACGAAGTAGCTCGCTCGCGGCGCTGGCCGACGTTGTCGGCGTGCTGGTGTTCGCCGCGATCGGACGCCGCAGCCACGCAGAGGGACTGACCGTCGCGGGTGTGGCGGAGACCGCGTGGCCGTTCCTGGTTGGCGCCGCGGTCGGCTGGCTGCTGGTCCGCGGCTGGCGCCGTCCTGCCGCGATCGTACCGACCGGCCTGGTGGTGTGGGTGAGCACGGTGGTGATCGGAATGCTTGCGCGCAGAGCCACTTCCGCGGGCGTCGCGGTCAGCTTCGTCGTGGTGGCATTCGCCGCGACCGCCGTGGTGCTGCTCGGTTGGCGGGCGGCCGTTGCGGCTTTCGCGCGCCGACCCGGTCAGCCCTGATCGTCACCGTTTGACGGCGGCTCGTCGGACGCCGACACCGTCAAGGTGGCACGCAGCCCGCCGAGTGGGCTGTCGGACAGCACGATGGTGCCGCCGTGCAGTGCGGCCTGCTGGGCGACCAGCGCCAGCCCCAACCCCGAACCCCCCTGCGCGGCAGTGCTTCCGCGCGCGAAGCGACCGAGCACGTTGTTGTGCTCGTCGGCGGGCAGCCCGCGTCCGTTGTCGTCGACGGTGATCGTTATCGAATGGTCAATGCGGCGACCCGACAGCATGATCCTGGTCGCGGGTCCGTGCGCGACGGCGTTGCGCACCATGTTGTCGACGGCCAGCCGGAGGCCACCCGGCCAGCCCCAGATGGTGCCGAGGTTGTCGTCGGCCGCCACGACGACCTCTACCGACCCGCCGGGCCGCATGTTCTCCCTGGCCACCCGGTCCAGCAGGTCGGTCACGTCGATGACTTCGCGGTCCTCGACCTGCGCGAGTTCCCCTGAGGCGAGTTGACCCAGCGCGGTGATGATCGCCTCGACGCGTCGCTGGGCGCGGGACAGGTCGTTGACCACCTCGGCCCGCTCCTCGGCGGGCAGGTCGTGGATGCGTAACGTGTCCAGGTCGGCCCGCATCGCGGTCAGCGGGGTGCGCAACTCGTGTGCGGCGTTCGCCGCGAAATCCTGCGCGGCCTGCAGCGAGTTCTGGGTAGCCTGCTGTGCGGCGGTGATCCGGCTGAGCATGCCCGTCATCGCCTCGGACAATTCCTCGGCCTCTCGGACGCCGCGGACTTCGGGCATCTCCTCGGTCCCTTTGCCAAGACGCCTGGTGTGTTCGGTGAGCCTGCGCAGCGGTCGGATCGCGGGCCCGGACAGCAGCCAGCCCACGCCTGCGGCGATCAACACCGTGACCAGACCGACCGCCACGTAGAACGGGATCCGCGCCCTGCTCAACAGGATGCTGTCGGCGCGAATGCCGATCGATATCAGCACGCCGCCCTGCTGCTCCACCGGAATGGTGCGGACCCGGTAATCGACGCCGTTCACCACGACGTCCGAGGTGCCCGGCTGCAGCGGAGGCAGCTGCAGACCGCGCTGGAACACCACCTGACCGGTCGATTCCATCCGGCCGGTCGTCAGCACGCCCTGCCGCGGGTCCGACAGCTGGTCGGGATACATGCTGGCCTCGACGATAGAATCCAATCGCCGATCCAGTTGTGCGGCATCGTTATTGGCGAGAACCACCGACGTCAGGATGGTGAACACCGCCACCACAGCGGCGGCCGCGGTCGCTGCGGCCAGTGCGACCCTGGTGCGCAGTGACGGGGAACGAACCAGCGGCAGGCGGCGCACTCGCTACGCTTCGTCTCGGTACACGATGCTCAAGCTCCGCTACGCTTCGTCTCGCAGCACGTAGCCGATCCCGCGAACCGTGTGAATCACCCTCGGCAGCCCGTCGCGTTCGAGCTTGCGACGCAAGTAGCTGATGAACACGTCGGCCACATTGGTGTCGACGTCGAAGTCATACCCCCACACCAACTCGAGCAACCGCTGGCGGCTGAGCACCACACCGGCGTTCTCGGCCAGCACCGCCAGCAGGTCGAATTCCCGCTTGGTCAGATCGACCCGCTCGCCGTCGACGAACACCAGCCTGCGCGCGGTGTCGATGGTCAGGGGTCCGACCGTCATGGTGTCCGACGACTGATCAGAAAGGCTCGTCCGGCGCAGCAGGGCATGCAGCCGCGCCACCAGCTCACCCAAATCGAAGGGTTTGGTCAGATAGTCGTCGGCGCCCGCCTCCAGACCGGCGATCCGGTCATTGACGGTGTCGCGCGCGGACAACACGCAGATGGGGATGTCGTTTCCGAGCGCGCGCAGCGCGGTCACCACCGCGACGCCGTCGAGTTCGGGCATCTGGACGTCCAGCACCAGGGCGTCGTGTTTCTCGTTGGACAGGAGCCGCAGGGCCTCTTTTCCGGTCGCCGCAACCCGAACGTCAAACCCTGAATGCCGCAGCCCGCGGGCCACGGATGTTCTGACATCTGGATCGTCGTCGACCATGAGCACCATTCGACCGGTGCTCTCCTGCGCGGGCGGCTCTCCCCCGACCCGCACCGACGTTATGGCGTGTCAGCGATGCCGTCGCCGTTGCTGTCGCCGCAGCGATTCTTGATATCCACCAACGGTTGACGGATGCCGGTCAGCTCGCCCTTGATGATCGGGTTCGCGCTCATGTACTTGTCCACCTCGGTGCGCACCTCGTCGCGGGTCTTGCCCTCGAGGCTGGTGAAGAAGTAGTTGACGTCCTGATGGCTGAACAGATAGTCGGACGTCGCCTTGGAGACGCCTGCGGCCGTGAAGGCCAGGTCGGCGGCGGTGCAGTTGGCGGGCTCCTCAGCCATCGCCGACGGAAGAGCGCCGAACAGCATCGCACCGGCGAGCGCACCGGTTCCGACCGCGCCAGCTACCGCACGCCGCGCAGTACGGGCAGAGAGCAACATCTAGAGGCTCCTTCATCGAATGAGTTGTGGCAGTAACCATCGCGGTTACACACACCGAAAGCTAATCAGAATCGCTGCCGACTTTCCTGCCTTGCGGCGAAACCAATACTCAAAAGTTCAAAAACCCCAGCTCAGACTGGCGGCGGCCGGAAAGCAGTGACAACGCCAGCTACCGCGTGCCGACAGTCGCCGGACCCGGCAGCGGGCCGGTGCCGCCGACCACAGCCGAGGCCGGGGAGGACTGCGCGGGCGAATAGCCGCCCGGCAAACCGACAGACTGCGCGCCGGGCAGCGATCCTGGCAAACCCGCGGGCAGTCCGCCGCCCTGCTGCGCGCCCTGCAGCAGACCCAGAATCTGCGGCACGGAACTGGCCGCACACGGATCCGGCGCGGCTCCTTGCGACGGCAAGGTGACATAATGCCATTGCGCCCACCGCAGCAGCCAATCCAGCAACCGAATCTGCAGGTAAAAGCCAGCCAATAAAGGGTCGGCAGCAAGCCCGGCTATTCACAGAGGTCGGTTAGAGCAGCTTAAGGCGTCAATTAGGCCGCATCGGACCAGCGCAGGCTGCGATATCCTCGCGCTAAGTACCCGGGCCGGGGAGAAAGCGGGAAAACCATCCAGCAGTTCATGATGCGCTTGAGCAGTGGCCTGCGCAGATTCCGCTGGGCGGTGTTCGTGGTGTGGCTACTTCTCCTCGCGCCAGCGGTATATCTGGGGATGAGCCAGTCCGGCCACCTCACCGGCGGCGGTTTCGAGGTCGCCGGCTCGCAGTCGCTCTACGTGCAGCAGGAGCTCGAGGAGCAGTTCCCCGACCAGGGCGCGTCGCCGCTGGCCCTTGTCGCAGCGCCGCGAGCCGATGCGTCCTTCGCGGACATGGACGCCGCCGTGGCGCATCTGGAGCGGCTCGCAGGCGAGGTGCCCAGCGTCAAGGTGGTGCCCAACCCCCAGCAGCCGCCACCCCAGCCCGACCGGCCCTACGTCGTGACGTTGCAGCTGGACTTCAACAACACCGGCGCCGTGGACGTGGCCAAGCAGCTGCGCCAGAAGGTCGGGATCAACGGTGACCAGCCGGGCGAGGTGCAGGACGGCAAGGTCAAGCTCTACGTCATCGGCCAGGGCGCGCTCGGCGCCGCAGCGACGGCGGCCACCAAACACGACATCGCCCAAGCCGAGCAGTGGAACCTTCCGATCGTCCTGATCGTCCTGCTCGCGGTGTTCGGTTCGCTGGCCGCTGCCGCCATGCCGCTGGTGCTTGGCATCTGCACGGTCGCGGTCACGATGGGTTTGGTCTATCTGCTGTCGATGTACACCACGATGTCGGTGTTCGTGACGTCGACGGTGTCCATGTTCGGCATCGCGCTGGCGATCGACTATTCACTGTTCATTCTCATGCGGTTCCGTGAGGAGCTGCGGGCAGGCCGCGAGCCGGAACAGGCCGCCGACGCCGCGATGGCCACCTCGGGCCTTGCCGTCGTGTTGTCCGGTCTGACCGTCATCGCATCGGTGACGGGCATCTACCTGATCAACACGCCGGTGCTGCAGTCGATGGCGACGGGCGCAATCCTCGCGGTGGCTGTCGCGGTGCTGACCTCGACGACTCTGACACCCGCGGTGCTGGCCACGTTCGGGCGGGCGGCCGCCAAGCGGTCGTGGCTGCTGCACTGGTCGCGACGGCCCGAGACCACCCAGTCGCGGTTCTGGACCAGATGGACTGGCTGGGTGATGCGCCGGCCGTGGCTGTCGGCCCTTGGCGCGACGGTGCTCCTGCTTGCGCTGGCGGCACCGGCGTTCTCGATGGTGCTCGGCAACAGCATGCAGCGGCAGTTCGAACCGACGCACGAGATCCGCGGCGGAGTCAACGCTGCGGCCGATGCACTCGGGCCCGGCGCGCTCGGCCCGGTCCGCGTTCTGGTGACGTTCCCCGACGGCAACTCCGCGTCCGCGCCTGCGAAGGAACCGCTGCTGCAAGAGGTGCAACAGCGAATGTCGCAGGCGCCCAATGTCGTTACTGTGCAGCCCGCGGTGTTCGGCAATGACTATCGCAGCGCGCTCGTCTCGGCCGTGCTGTCGGTGGACCCCGAGGACCTGGCCTCCCGGCAGTCCGTCGACTGGATGCGGGCCGAGCTACCTCCGGTGGTCGGCGACAAGGCGACGATCGACGTCGGTGGCCCCACCGCGTTGATCAAGGACTTCGACGACCGGGTGAGCAAAACCCAGCCCGCGGTGTTCGGGTTCGTCGCCCTCATCGCGTTCGTGATGCTGCTGGTCTCCATCCGGTCGGTGTTCCTGGCGTTCAAGGGCGTGCTGATGACCGTGCTGTCGGTGGCGGCCGCGTACGGCAGCCTCGTGGTCGTCTTCCAGTGGGGCTGGCTCGAGCAATTGGGCTTCCGGCCGATTTCGTCGCTCGACAGCACGATCCCGCCGCTGGTGCTGGCGATGACGTTCGGTTTGTCGATGGATTACGAGATCTTCCTTCTGACCCGTATCCGCGAGCGGTTCCTGCAGACCGGCAACACTCGTGACGCCGTCGCCTACGGCGTGAGCACCAGCGCGCGCACCATCACCAGCGCCGCGCTGATCATGATCGCGGTGTTCATCGGCTTCGCGTTCGCGGGCATGCCGCTGGTCGCCCAGCTCGGCGTCGCGTGCGCGGTGGCCATCGCCGTCGACGCCACGGTGGTGCGGCTGATCCTGGTGCCCGCGCTGATGGCCATGTTCGACCAGTGGAATTGGTGGCTGCCCGGCTGGCTGGCCCGCATACTGCCGTCGGTCGACTTCGAGAAGCCGCTACCCAAGGCCGACATCGGCGATCTGGTCATCATCCCGGACGACATCTCGACGCTGGCGGCGTCGGGCATCGACATCCGCACGGTGGTCAGGTCGGCGGCCAAGCTCAAGAACATGGCTCCCCACACGATCTCCGTCGCCGATCCGCTGGCCTTCAGCGGCTGCCTGCCGTCCAACGGTTCGGCTTGCATCAACGCTCTCACCGGCCACGCCAACGGCCATACGCACACCAGCGGCGCGGGCAACGGCAAGACGGTCAAGCTGAAGCGTGGTCCGCGGCCCATGCACCCCGTCACGATGTGGCGCGGCCGGCTGTCGGTGGCGCTGGACGCGCTGGAGACCGAGGCGGAGTCCGACCGCCCGCCCGTGGAACGCAACAGCCCGATGGAGACCACCAACGTCCAGCTGCCGACTGGCGACCGGCTGTCGATACCGACGGGGGCCGAGACGCTGCGGCTGAAGAGCTACCTGATCATGTGCAGGAACAGCACGAAGGACTTCTCTGAGTTTGCCGATTTAGTCGACTCGATGGAGACTCAAACCGCTGCTGTGGTGCTGGCCGGAATGGATCGGTACTACTGTGGTGAGCCATCCAGAAAACAATGGGTGGCCACCCAGCTGGTGCGCCGATTGGCCGATCCGCATCCGTCGGATGAGTTCGACATTCCGATGTCGGGCCCCGAAGCGGAAGCGGACTGGGCCAAGGTCAGGGAGCGGTGCCTTTCGGTGGCGGTCGCGATGCTGGAGGAGGCGAGGTGACGGTGACTGTGGACGTTGGCCGCGATGCTGCCACCGCACGCATACCGACCGGCGCTCCGAAGCGGGCGCGCCGCCCGACCAACGACGACGGGCCCGTGGAGTTCTGGCCGACGGCCGCGATCCGCGAGGCACTGGAAACCGACGACTTGACGGTATGGCAGCGCATCGTCGTCGCCATCAAGCGCGATCCGTACGGCAGGACGGCGCGCCAAGTCGAGGAGGTGTTGGAATCGACACGGCCATACGGGGTTTCAAAGGCACTGTCAGAAGTGTTGACCCGGACCAGGGATAACTTGGAAGCGAACGAACGCGCTGAGGTTGCCCGCCAGATCCGAGTGCTGCTCGGCAGGTCCGGGCTCAAGCCGCAAGAGTTCGCGTCACGGATCGGTGTCCCAGGTGAGGAACTCGCCGGCTACATCGAGGGCAAGACCAGCCCGCCCGCATCGCTGATGGTCCGGATGAGCCGGCTTTCGGATCGCTTCGCGAAGATGAAGGCCCCGCGCACGGGCGGCCCTCGCTGATCACCGACATCGATCGCATCCTGCGCGAAACGCGCACTGTCGCGATCGTCGGCGCGTCCGCGAATCGGGCCCGCGCCGTCTACTCCGTCTGGCGCTACCTGGAGTCGGCCAGCGACTACCAGTGCTACCTCGTCAATCCCACCGTCGGCGACATCGACGGCACGCCGACCTATCCGGACCTAGCGGCGCTACCTGTGGTGCCCGACCTCGTCGACGTCTTCCGCCGCCATCAGCATCTGCCCGCGGTCCTCGAAGACGCGATCAGGGTCGGTGCGAAGACCCTGTGGTTGCAGTCGGGCCTCGCCGACGAGCAGGTGGCGCGCGACGGCGAAGCCGCAGGGTTGCAGGTCGTGATGGACCGCTGCCTGAAGGTCGAGCACGCGCGCCTGCTCAGCGCGAGTTGATCGGTGTCACGTCGTCGACGAGCCAGCGGCCGCTGTCCTTCGACAGCGTGACGCGCAGCGCAAGCACCGCGGTATCGGGCGGTTGACCCGGCACGTTCTGCGTGCCACGCATGACCACGGCGACGCTCGCATTCTGCGGGCCGATCGCCTCGACACCCGCTGAAATCGTGGCGGCCGATGCCGAGACATTTTTCTTCGTCAATTGCTCTGCCACAGCTGCGAATTCGGTCTTGTACTTGTCCGCCCGGTCCGGTGACATCAACTCTGTCGCGCGATCGATGGCCGTCGTCGGGCTCGACGGCGTGAACGTCGCGCTGGCTTCTGCGACGCTGCTGGCGATGCCGACCACTTCGGCGCTGTCCTTGTGCAGGGCGCGGTCGGGCACCATCCACTTCGTGTAGCCGACGACCACAGAGGCGACCAACGCGACCGTCGCCAAGCCGGCGATCGCCAGACGCAGTCCCGGCCCGTCGTCGTCCGTGCCGACCGTGACCCCGTCGCGCCGCGCCAGCACGGCGTTGAGGATGACACCCTCGACGATCAGCAGGCACAGCACCGAGGCCAGCGACACCCACCACAGCGGCCATGCCAATGCGACGCCGATGTAGATCAGGGCGGCGATCGCCGCAAGCGGTGCGGCGACGTCGAAGGCCAGCACCCGAAGCCGGTTTCTCACTGGATCTGCTCCAGGCGGGAGATCAGCAGCTTCCCGTCGACATCGGAGACGTCGAGACGGAGATTCCAGCGCAGTGTCTGCGGCTTGCCGCCGATGTTGTCGCTGATCGACGTCGCCACCACGAACACCGTGTCGGTGCGCTTGACCATTTCGGCGAGCGCAGGTTGCGGCGTCGGCGGGGGCGCAGGTTTGCCGTCGGGCAGCGTCTGCGGGCGATGGTAGATCGACTCGATCGCCACCGAGTCGATCTGGCCCTTCGTGCGCGACTGCAGCGTCTGGACCACCTTCTTGTACGGCTCGACCACCGACTCGAACTCATTGCTCAGCTCGCCGACCGTGCCGTCGTGCAGCTTCTGCAGGCTGGAGTCGATGTCGCCGGAGTTCATGTTGATCAACACGGTCGTCCAGTCGGCCGCGGCCAAGAGCACCTCGCTCTGGTGCCGGCGCTCGTCGGCGTCCGACGTGTGACCGGACCAGACGATCAGCGCGAGGACGATCGCTGCCACCGAGAGCAGGCCGAGGGCTGCAGAAGCGATGCCGTACCCCGTGAAGACGGAACCGTCGTCCTCGGCGAGGTCATCGTCCGTGCGCTCGTCGTCGGTGCGCTCGTCGTCGGGCATGGGCGTGAGGGTACCTAAGCGCCCGGCACGCCCTGGTATCGCCGGCGTCGCCACCTTGAGCACAATGCGCAAAAGCCGAACATCGCGCGTTGTGCGTTTAGTGCGCACAAGCGAGCCATATCGGCCGTGGACACATAGCTTGTGATTGCCGGACCACACCGGCAAACAACGAAACCGCAACGGATACAGGAGAATTCACATGTCCGCCAACACCACCCAACACGACTGCTCGGATCAGGGCTGTCTGGCCGCAATGCTCGGCGTCGAGCTGGCGATCACCGACGACGCGGAGACGGATTGAGTGTGTCGTGGCGCACTCGCGCACTTCTGGCAACCTGGTGGGGTGACGGTAGAAGCAACCCGCGGCGGTGCGGGAGCGACAATCAAATCGGGTATCGACCTGAGCCACGTCAACCCGCAGGCCCGCCCGCAAGATGACCTGTTCGGCCACGTGAACGGCCGTTGGCTGGCCGATTACGACATCCCGGCCGACCGGGCCACCGACGGCGCGTTCCGGTCGCTCTACGACCGCGCGGAGGTGCAGATCCGCGAGCTCATCGACGAAGCCGCTACGGCGGCGACATCAGACAGCGCGGCCGCCTCCTCTTCCGGCACCGACCAGCAGCGCATCGGGGATCTGTACGCGAGCTTCATGGACGAGGCCAGCGTCGAGCGGAAAGGCGTTGCCCCTCTGCTCGACGAGCTGGCAGCGATCGACGCCGCCTCGGACGCCGACGCGTTGGCTTCGGTGATCGGCGCGCTGCAACACACCGGTGTCGGCGGCGGCACCGGCGCATACATCGACACGGACTCCAAGGACTCGACCCGCTACCTGCTGCACCTGAGCCAGTCCGGGCTGGGGCTGCCCGACGAGTCCTATTACCGCGACGAGCAGCACGCCGAGATACTGGCCGCCTATCCACGCCACATCGCCGCGATGTTCGCACTCGTCTTCGGCGAGGAACCCCAACCCGGCGAGTGGGAGGCCACCGCCGAGCGCATCGTCGCGCTGGAGTCCAAGCTCGCAGCGGCGCACTGGGACGTCGTCAAGCGGCGCGACGCCGACCTCACCTACAACCTGCGCACGTTCACCGATCTGGTATCCGAGGCCCCCGGCTTCGACTGGGCCGGCTGGATCGGCGCGATGGGCGCGGGCCCCGAGACGGTCGCCGAGCTCGTCCTGCGCCAACCCGACTACCTGACGGCGTTCGCGGCGCTGTGGGCCAGTGCCGACCTCGAGGACTGGAAGCGTTGGGCCCGTTGGCGGTTGATCCATGCGCGCGCTTTCCTGCTCACCGACGAGCTGATCGCCGAGGACTTCGACTTCTACGGCCGCACGCTGAGCGGCACCGAGGCGATCCGGGAACGGTGGAAGCGCGCCGTATCGGTGGTGGAGAGCCTGATGGGCGACGCCCTCGGAAAGCTTTATGTCGAGCGGCATTTCCCGCCTGACGCCAAGGCCAGGATGGACGAACTCGTCGCGAACTTGCGGGAGGCCTACCGGGTCAGCATCAACCGGCTGGACTGGATGACGCCCGACACCCGCCTGCGAGCGCTGGCCAAGCTGGACAAGTTCACGCCGAAGATCGGCTACCCGGCGAAGTGGCGCGACTACTCGAACCTGGTCATCGAGCGCGATGATCTGTACGGCAACTACCGTCGCGGCTACGCGGTGAGCTCCGAGCGTGAGCTGGCCAAGCTCGGCGGCCCCGTGGACCGCGACGAATGGTTCATGACGCCGCAGACGGTGAACGCTTACTACAACCCCGGGATGAACGAGATCGTCTTTCCCGCAGCGATTCTGCAGCCGCCGTTCTTCGACGCCGATGCCGACGACGCCGCCAACTACGGCGGCATCGGTGCGGTGATCGGACACGAGATCGGTCACGGGTTCGACGATCAGGGCGCGAAGTACGACGGTGACGGCAACCTGGTGGACTGGTGGACCGACGACGACCGCACCGAGTTCGGTGCGCGCACCAAGGCGCTGATCGAGCAGTACGACGAGTTCGTGCCCCGCGGGCTGGCCGACGGTCACCATGTCAACGGCGCGTTCACAGTCGGCGAGAACATCGGTGACCTCGGCGGCCTGTCGATTGCCTTGCTGGCCTACCAGCTTTCGCGCGACGGCGAGACGGCGCCGGTGATCGACGGCCTGACCGGTGTGCAACGGGTGTTCTTCGGCTGGGCACAGGTGTGGCGCACGAAATCACGTGACGCGGAGGCGATCCGGCGGCTCGCGGTCGACCCGCACTCACCACCGGAGTTCCGCTGCAACGGCGTGGTCAGGAACATGGACGCGTTCTACGAGGCGTTCGATGTCGACCGGGACGACGCCCTTTTCCTCGAACCGCAGCGGCGCGTCAGGATCTGGAACTGATCTCCAGTTTCCCCTCCGCGGCCTGATAGAACGGCCGGGTGGCCAGCACGTAGATCGCGAACACCGCAGCCGGAGCGAGCAGCGGCAACCACGGCAGCTCGAACGGGAACGACGCCGCCAAGACGCCGACGAAGGTAAAGCCAAGGGCGGCAAGCATTGCCGGTGCGGACGCGCCGAGCACCCGCGTGGAGCCGCCCTCGGTGTATCGCAGCACCAGGTAGCACGCCGCGGAGAGGCCGGCGAGCGCGGTCAGCATCGGCGGCGCGTCGGAGACGACGATCGCCACGGCCGCGGACAGGACGGCCACCGTCGCCGCGGTCCTGAACGGGATGCCGACCAGCACCATGGCCGTTCCGAACATCGCGAGAACGAGCGGGGGCCCGGCGGTTTGAAAACCCGCCGCCACCACCATCATCAGACCGAATGCCGCCGAAAGCAGGTGCGCCCCGCGGACAATGCGCGTCATCGCTGTCCCCGCACCGGCCGTCGGCGCTCGGGCACCAGCCGCATCGACTGATCGAGCGTGTGCTCCGACGGCCAGGACACCACGTCCACCCCGACGGTGCCCATATCGCGGTACATGAACGACCTCTGCATCGCCCACATCCGGGTGAACAACGGGTCTTTGCCTTCTCCGAACGGTGCGCCTTCGAGAACGTCGACGGCGACGACGGTGTGTCCACGCTTGCGCAGATCTATCAATGACAGCGCGAACTCGGTGTCGAGCATCGTGGAGAAGCCGACGACGATCGCACCCGGCGGCAGCGCGGCGCGGGGTGCCAATGTGCCGGTGGTGGTGTCGAATTCGTCGCCGGCTCCGAGCAACGTGTCGAGCACCCGGTAGAACTGCCTGCGCCCGATTTCGGCACCCAGCCAACGTGGCCGACCTCCGCCGAGCGTGACGATCCCCGCCCGGTCACCGCTGCGCAGCGCGCTCTGCACCACCTGGACGGCCCCACGCAGCGCCCGCTCGGTCGCCTCGGTCGCAGGGCCCGGCGGCTGCGCGTACATGTCGATCAGCACGACCACATCGGCCGCCCGGTCGGTCAACCGCTGGGTGACGTGCAGGCTGCCGCGGCGGGCGCTCACCGGCCAGTTGACGGTCCGCAGCTGATCGCCGGGAACGTACGGCCGGATGTCGGCGTATTCGACGCCCGGCCCGGTGTGCCGGGTCAAGTGCGTGCCGAGCCGATCGAGCAGCTCGGTCCTCGGGATGGCGGTGGATTGCGGTGGGGCCACGGGGAACACGAACACGTCGGTGGCGTCGACCGTCGCGGTGCCCGACAGCAGGCCGCCGGGTGCGACGACGTCGACCGTGGCACGGATCGGGTAGCGACCCCACCGGTCGGCCGCGACGCTGACCGTCTGCCTGCCTGCGGGATCGCCGTCTGCGACGCCTACCCGCATGCCGTCCACACCGGTTATCGCGAGGGCCACGGCGACGTCACCGGGTTCTGCGGTGGCCCACACGCTCACCTGCGTCTGCTCCCCCTCGAAGCAGCGCTGCAGGCCGGGCTCGGCGTGCACATAGACCTTCGGCACCGTCTTCTGCCAGCCGATCGAGCACAGCACGCCCAGCAGTGGCGCCACGAAGGAGATCAGCTGCCACCGCGACCCGATCAAAGCCGCAGCAAGCGCGACGCCTGCGCACGTCGCCACCGCGCGCGTCAACGGCGATGCCCGCCAACGCAACTCGGCTTCGGTACGGCGGGTGTCGATCACGCCTGCGCTCGCGGAACCGGCAGCCGCCGAAGCAGTTCCTCCACCACGTCGGAGCCGTGCACGCGGCGCACCCACATCTCCGGCTTCAGGCTGATCCTGTGGGCCATGGTGGGAACGGCGAGCGACTTCACGTCCTCCGGTATCACGTAGTCGCGGCCGAGGAGAAGGGCACGCGCCCGCGCGTGCTGAACCAGGTCGATCTCCGCACGGGGGCTGGCGCCGACGGCAACCTGCGGATGCTGGCGGGTGGCATTGGCCAGGGAGACGACGTAGGCGAGCACGTCGTCGTGCACGGTCACCTCCTCCACCGATTCCCGCATCGCGACCAGATCATGGGAATCCACAACCTGATTCACGGTCGGCTCGGCCGATCCCCGCTCCAGGCGGCGGCGCAACATCGACGTCTCCTCCGTTTCGGACAGATATCGCAGTTCGAGCCTGATCGCAAAGCGGTCGAGCTGCGCCTCGGGTAACGGATAGGTGCCCTCGTATTCGATCGGGTTGTCGGTGGCGAGCACGATGAACGGCGCGGGGAGCTTGTGGGTGACGCCGTCGAGGCTCACCTGCCCTTCGGCCATCGCCTCGAGCAACGCCGCCTGCGTCTTGGGAGGCGTCCGGTTGATCTCGTCTGCGAGAAGCAAGTTGGTGAAGATTGGCCCACGGCGGAACTCGAAGCGACCCGACTGCATGTCGTAGACCGTCGAGCCGAGCAGGTCGGCGGGCAGCAGGTCCGGCGTGAATTGCACGCGCGTGAAGTCCAGGCCCAACGCCGCGGCGAAGGACCGGGCGATCAACGTCTTGCCGAGGCCCGGCAGATCCTCGATCAACACATGGCCGCCCGCGAGGACGGTCGTGAGAATCAGCGTCAGCGCTGCGCGCTTGCCGACCACCACGCGCCCGATCTCGTCAAGCACCGCCTCACAGTTCGCCGTCGTTGTCGCTGCTGGCAGTCCCATATTGGCTGTCATACCTGCTCCAACCTTTGCAGAATTTGGTCGAGGGCGTCGCGCCCTGGGCCCGGTTCGCTGCCACCGGTGCGGGATACGTTCTGCGGGTCCACCCACGCCCACAGCTCCGCACCGAAGAGCATGCTGCCGGTGGCGTGAAACGCCACACGATCCTTGGCCTGCCGTTGACCGGTGGCCATCTCGAACTGCCGGGCCAACATCGGACGCAGGTGCCGGTCCCAGTCCCGTCT
>NZ_JAVHWK010000117.1:0-40225 GCF_032159775.1 Mycobacterium sp. | reverse complement strand
CCCTGATAGCCACTCAGCAGCTGAATGACCTGCTGACGCACGCGGGTCAGCTCGGCGCCCAGCTTGACGAGGACCTGGGCGGCCACGCCTTCGCCCTCACGGATCAGGCCGAGGAGAATGTGCTCGGTGCCGATGTAGTTGTGGCCGAGTTGCAGCGCCTCGCGGAGGCTGAGCTCGAGAACCTTCTTGGCGCGCGGGGTGAACGGGATGTGGCCGGACGGAGCCTGCTGTCCCTGGCCGATGATCTCCTCGACCTGGCTGCGCACGCCTTCCAGCGAGATGCCCAGCGACTCCAGCGACTTGGCGGCTACGCCCTCACCCTCGTGAATGAGGCCCAACAGGATGTGCTCGGTGCCGATGTAGTTGTGGTTGAGCATCCTGGCTTCTTCTTGAGCCAGAACGACGACCCTGCGGGCGCGGTCGGTGAATCTCTCAAACATCGGTGTTACCTGCTCTCCATCTAGGTCGGTGCGCGTGTGGCTGAACGCCGCGACGTACCTGCCATCCACTCTAATGGGCGGCCGCCCCGGGTGCCTTGCTTGGCTGTCCTTCGCCAACAAGAGACCGAGTTGCGTAATAGTTCGCTATTCGCCCTGCTCCCGGTGACTTGAATGACCAACGCCCGGGCGGGGTCATTCGTTTCCGCGGCGTCGCCACTACAAGTTCGCCGCTAGCGAAAGCCCGGGCCGGTGCGGGATCGGGCTTCCGTGTCATGGCAACGCCGCATTCCGTTGCCCGAGTTACGTCGCGGCGTGGAAAGCGTCGATGACGTCGGCGGGGATCCGACCGCGGGTGGACACGTTGTGGCCGTTGCGCCTTGCCCAATCGCGGATCGCTGCGCTCTGCTCGCGATCGATCGCCGCGCGGCCCCTTCCCGTGCCTGCCGACCGCCCCCGGCGGCGGCCTCCGACGCGACGCCCGGCGTCCACCCACTGCTTCAGATCGGCCCGCAGTTTCGAGGCATTCTTTGACGAAAGGTCGATCTCATAGCTCACGCCGTCGAGGCCGAATTCAACCGTTTCGTCGGCCGCACCTTCTCCGTCGAAATCATCGACGAGGGTGACGGTCACCTTTTTTGCCATTTAGCCCACACGACCCTTCTGACTGGCACATAGTGCCCAGCTCCATGTTGAAACCTTGCCCCAATGTGCCATATCGGGGCAGGCCATTCAACAAGAGGGGTTTGCGAAGTGCCGTTCAGTTGCTCTGTCGGCGAACAATCGGAAACAAAACCGTCTCTCGAATTGACAGTCCGGTCAGCGCCATCAACAACCTGTCGAGGCCCATTCCGGTACCGGTTGTCGGCGGCATCCCATACTCGAGTGCGGCGAGGAAATCTTCGTCCAGCAGCATCGCCTCGTCGTCGCCGGCCGCCGCGGCGCGGGCTTGGGCAGCGAATCTTTCCCGCTGCACCACAGGGTCGATGAGTTCGGAATATCCAGTCGCGAGCTCGATACCGCGGATGTACAGATCCCACTTCTCGGTGACGCCGGGAATGCTGCGGTGAGCGCGGGTGAGCGGGGTCGTCTCGGTGGGGAAATCGCGGACGAAAGTCGGCGCCCAGAGGTCGTCGCCGACGGTGTGCTCCCAGAGCTCTTCGACCATTTTCCCGTGCCCATAGCCACGGTCACGGGGCATCTCGACACCTAGCCGGTCGGCGAATTCGAGTAGCCGCGCGACAGGCGTCTGGGGAGTGACCTCTTCACCGAGCGCCTCGGACAACGATGGATACATTTGGATCGTCGCCCATTCGCCGTCGAGGTCGTAGGTCGTGCCATCAGGCAATGGCACCATCCTGGTACCAATGGCCTCGTCGGCTACCTCTTGAATTATTTCGCGAGTCATCCTGGCGGAATCGTCATATGTCCCATACGCCTCGTATGTCTCGAGCATCACGAATTCAGGCGAATGTGTGGAATCGGCGCCTTCGTTTCTGAACACGCGATTCAGTTCGAAAACCTTCTCCAGACCACCGACCACGCAACGCTTCAGGAAAAGTTCCGGTGCGATGCGGAGGTAGAGGTCGGCGTCGAGCGCATTGGAATGCGTGACGAACGGCCGAGCGGCGGCCCCTCCTGCCAGCGTTTGCAGCATCGGGGTCTCCACCTCGAGGAAGCCGCGCCGTTCCAGCGCAGAACGCACTGCGCGCACGACCGCCACCCGCTGCCGGGCAATCGTCCTGGCTTCAGGTCTCACGATCAGGTCGACGTAGCGCTGTCGGACCCGCGACTCCTCGCTCAATTCCTTGTGGGCGACCGGAAGCGGCCGAAGCGCCTTGGAGATTATTTGCCAGGAATCAGCAAGCACAGACAATTCGCCGCGCCGCGAGCTGATCACTTCGCCGTGGACGAAGACGAGGTCGCCGAGGTCGACATCCGACTTCCATCGATCGAGGGATTCCTGCCCGACCTTGGCCAGGCTGATCATCGCCTGCAGTTGGGTTCCGTCGCCCTCCTGCAGGGTGGCAAAGCAGAGCTTGCCGGAGTTACGGGCGAACACGACGCGGCCCGCGACGCCGACCAGGTCGCCGGTCTCGGTGTCGACCGGCAGGTCGGGGTGGTTGGCGCGGATCTCCGCGAGGGTGTGCGTACGCGCGACCTCGACCGGGTACGGCTCGCGCCCCTCGGCGAGCAGCCGTTCACGCTTGGCCTGACGAATCCGGAACTGCTCGGGGATGTCGGCCTCTTCCGATGTCGCCTGCCGAGCGGCTCCGGCGTTGTCGGGTGGATCAGTTGAGGTCACGACGTGCCAGCTTAAATCAACACATGGTCGAAACCATCAACGCGGCGGCACTGAGGGCTCTCGCGGACGAGCCGTTGGATTGGCGTTTCAAGGGGTTACCCGCTTCGTGGTGGGGACGCACCGCCGGACAGATCAGCTCCGCTGGTCTGAAACTGGTCCGCGAGGAGGCGGCGGGGCCGGTATGCGTACTCCGCGCTGGAGCCCTCTCCCACAACCTCGCGACGATGGCCGGCTGGTGTGGTGACCGGGGCGTCGAGCTCGCCCCGCACGGCAAGACGCACATGGCCCCGCAGTTGTTGGCTCGTCAATTCGAGTCGGGGGCGTCCGCCGTCACCGTCGCGACCATCAGCCAGGCGCGCATCTACCGGGCATTCGGTGTGCGCGATTTCATAGTCGCCAACGAGCTGGTGGACGCCGCAGGCTTGGGCTGGGTGGCCTCGCAGTGTGACGCTGATCCCGAATTTCGGCTGGTGTGCTGGGTGGACTCGGTGGCTGGCGTGCAGCAGATGGCCTCCGGGCTCCAAGGGGCGACCCGACCCGTCGATGTCTGTGTCGAGATCGGTCTGCCAGGGGGTCGCACCGGCGTCCGCGAAGCAGCTGCCGTGAACGAGGTGGCACGCGCCGCCGCGGAGTGTCCCGCCCTGCGGCTGGTCGGCATTGCGGGCTACGAGGCCGCGCTCGGTCACGACATCTCGCCCGACGGGCTCGCGCGCATCACCGCCTACCTGTTGCAGCTGCGGTCGGCCATCGAACGACTGGCCGACATGTTCGAGACCGACAGCGTCGTGGCGACCGCGGGCGGCAGCACGTACTTCGACACTGTCGCCGATGTGCTGAGCATCGGCTCGGTCGGGGGGCGGCGGGTACGCACCGTCGTCCGCAGCGGCTGCTATCTCACCCACGACCACGGGCTGTACGCACGGACGTCGCCGCTTCGCGGGGGGCTGCAGCCCGCGCTCGAAGTGTGGGCACAGGTGATTTCGCGACCGGAGCATGATCTCGCCCTGCTGACGATGGGCCGCCGCGACGTGTCGTTCGACCAGGACATGCCGGTGTCGCTGGAATTGCCGGGCAGCCGCGTCACCAAGCTCAACGATCAGCACGCATACCTGAAGATCGGCCCCGACCAGCAGGCCGCCGTCGAGGTGGGCAACTGGCTGCGGTTCGGGATCTCGCATCCCTGCACCACGTTCGACAAGTGGCAGATGATCCCGGTGCTGGACGACGACGACCGCGTCGTCGACCTGATCCGCACGTTCTTCTAGCGGGGCTGTTTGAGCCTGCCCCGCTCGCTGTCCCGGTTGCGTTCGAACACCAGCCGCAGCCCGTCGAGCGTCAGGTGGCGGTCGTAGTCACTCACCGTGTGCAGGTTGGGCAGCAGCAGCGGGGCCGTGTGCCCGGTCGCGACCACCGCGACGTCGCCGCCGCCGAACCCGTCGATGTCTTCCCGGATCCGCGACACCAGCCCGTCGACCAGACCCGCAAACCCGAACACGGCGCCCGCCTGCATGCATTCCACGGTGTTCTTGCCGACAACCGACCGTGGCCGGGTCAGCTCGACACGCCGCAGAGCCGCCGACCGGGCCGCCGCCGCATCGGACGACACCTGCACGCCGGGAGCGATTGCGCCGCCGAGGAACTCACCCTTGGCCGACACGACGTCGACACAGATCGACGACCCGAAATCAACGACGATCGCGGCCGTCTTGTACTTGTGAAATGCCGCGAGGCAGTTGACGATCCGGTCGGCTCCGACTTCCTTGGGGTTGTCGACCAGCAGCGGAATGCCGGTCCGCACACCCGGTTCGATCAGAACGTGAGGCACCGACGGCCAGTACTGTTCGAGCATTTCGCGCACCTCGTGCAGCACCGAGGGCACGGTCGACAGCCCTGATGCGCCGGTGAGTCGTTCGGAGTCGTCGCCGATCAAGCCGTCGATGGTCAACGCAAGTTCGTCAGACGTCACCTCGGTTTCAGTGCGGATCCGCCACTGGTGCACCACTTTGCCGTGATCGCCCGATCCCGAGATCAGGCCGACGACGGTATGGGTGTTGCGGACGTCGATCGCTAACAGCACGAGCTCACCGTCATCCGTAACATCAATTCCTCCATGGCAATTCATGGTTGCCGTCAGACCCGACCGGTCGTTGTCCGTCGGTACCCGCGGTGGTCCCGACGTCTATCGCGATGTTGTCGAGCAGCCTGGTGTTGCCAAGTCGCGCCGCCAGCACCATGCGCGCCGCACCCTCGGCAGGCGCGGGTCCGAGCCCGGGGTCGCGCACTTCCAGGTAATCGACATCGATGGCGGGCACCTCGTCGAGCACCGCGCGCGCGGCGTCCAGCGCAGCGGGTGTGCCGGTCGATGCGGCGTACATTCCGGCCAGCAGCGCCGCCGACAGCGCTCCTGCCTGCTCGCGTTCGACGTCGCTGAGGTACCGGTTGCGCGACGACATCGCCAGCCCGTCGGGTTCGCGGACAGTCGGCACGCCGGCGATCTCGGCGTCGACATTCAGGTCCTCGACCATCTGACGGATCAGCACGAGCTGTTGGTAGTCCTTCTCCCCGAAGAACGCCCTGTCCGGTCGGACGATCTGCAAAAGCTTGAGCACAACGGTCAGGACACCCGCGAAATGCGTGGGCCGCGAGGCGCCTTCCAGCTCGGCGCCCAATGGACCTGGCTGTACCGAGGTGCGCGGCCCGTCCGGATACATCTGCGCCGCGGTCGGGGTGAAAGCGATCTCGATGCCCTCGGCGCGCAATTTGGCGAGGTCGTCCTCGAGCGTCTTCGGATACTTGTCGAGATCTTCGTTCGCACCGAACTGCAGCGGGTTGACGAATATCGACACCACCACAACCGAGCCCGGCACCCGCTTGGCGGTCCGCACCAGAGTGAGGTGCCCGTCATGGAGTGCGCCCATGGTCGGCACGAGCATGACGCGTCGTCCGGCCTGGCGAAGCGCGCGCGTCACATCTGATACCTCGCGGGGCGAGCGGTAGACATTGAGCTCACCCGCGGCGAATTTCGGCGGCTTTCGAAGGGTCACGCCGACCCCTTGTCATCCAGCACGGCGAAGACGTCGTCGGGAGCGTGTGCACGCTGCGCGGTGCGTAGCGAGTTCGACCGATATGTCTGCGCCAGTTCGGGATCCACTTCGGCCAGGGCTCGCAGATGCTCGGCGACCGCACCCGCGTCACCGCGTGCGACCGGCCCGGTCAAGGCGGCCTGGCCCCGGTTCAGCGCGTTCTCCATCGCCGCCCGCGCCAGCGGGCCGACCACCCGCTCGGCGATGCCGCCGGGACCGTCGCCGACAAGCTCCTGGCCGAGTAGCTCCTGACCCCACAGGGCGGCCCGCAGCGCCTCGACGGCGTCCAGCAGAACCGTGACCACGTGATTGCTGGCGTGGGCAAGGGCCGCGTGATAGAGCGGCCGGGCGTCCTCGCGGACCCGGAACGGTTCGCCGCCGATCTCGAGGACCAGCGACTGCGCGACGGCATAGCCGATGTCATCGGCGGCGGTGACGCCGAAACAGGTGTCGGGCAATCGGGCGATGTCCTCGTCGGCACCGGTGAATGTCATCGCCGGATGAATGGCCAGCGGGATGCAGTCCTGTTCGGTCAGCGGGTTCAGCACCGCGATACCGTTGGCCCCCGAGGTGTGCACGACGATCGTTGCGGGCCGCACGGCATGGGTGGCGGCCAGGCCGGACACCACAGAAGCCAGTTCGGAATCGGGCACCGCGATCAGCAGCAGTTCCGCGCGGCCCGCCACCTCATGCGCGGGCAGAACCGCTGTGTCGGGCAGCCGGCGCTCCGCGCGCTGCAGGGAGGCTTGTGATATCGCACTGCACGCCACCACCACGTGGCCTGCCCGCTCTAGTGCCACGCCGAGTGCGCTGCCGACGCGCCCTGCGGAAATGATTCCGACCGAGAGCCGCGCCGGACGCATAGGTGCGTCTTGGGGACCCCACGCTTGCGTCGGTGACTGCTCCATTGCAGAGGGCCTCGCGAGATCTGTGTTTCGTTCCAGTCCTACGTTGCTGGTACCGGACGGTCGGTAAGAGACTAACTCACTCCTCGCGACGACGACGACGCCCGCCGCCCGCCGAGCCGACTTCCAGTCGCGCCAACAACTCGGCGACGGAATGGCCACCGGTCGACTCCGCGTCGTCGAGACTGCGGTGACGCGGTGCGGCGTCGTCCGCGGGCGCAACGGGCGGAGTCGGTTCAGCAGCGGATGGCGCGGGTGGTGTCGCCAGCGTGGGGATCGGTGGTTGCGGTCGCCCGGGGTCGGTGGCATGGGGCGGGGCCGAGTGGCGTCCCCGATTCACGTCGCCGGGTGGTGTCGACATCGCAGGCTCGGCGGCGCGTCGCCGGCCGACGTACTCGTCGGCTGTTCCGTTCTCCTCGGCAGACGGCGACCAGTTGCTGCCGGGAGCGCCGGGCGGGAGCCACTCGCCGTCGGCAGGCGCGGGCTGCCAGCGGGCCGCCGCGGCCTGCCTGGCGGCCTCCTCCTCGGCGGCGCGCTGCGCGGCAGCCCGCTGCTCGGCGATGGCGCGTTCTTCCGCGGCCCGCTCTTCTGCCGCGCGCTGTTCGGCCGCCAGTCGCTCCTCAGCGGCACGCCGTTCCTCGGCTGCGCGCTCCTCTGCCGCGCGCTGTTCGGCCGCCAGCTCCTCGGCCTTCCGTTCTTCCGCTGCGCGTTGTTCGGTGGCCCGCTGCTCCGCGATCCGTTGTTCGGCGGCCCTCATCTCCGCCGCCCGCTGCTCGGCCGCGGCCCGCTGCTCGGCCGCCCGTTGGTCGGCTGCGGCGCGCTGCTCCGCGGCCGCACGCTCCTCGGCGGCGCGGTGTTCTGCTGCGCGCTGCTCGGCCGCCCATGCCAGCCGCTCCTCCGCGGTCGGCTCGGCCTCTGACGACCTGCGGTGGGCACCGCCGAACAGGGCCGTCGGAGACCATTCATGTTCCGGCGCGTGGGGTTCGGCGGAGACATCGATGATCGGGTTCTCTTCGGTCCGAAGATTGGGTCCCTCGTCGGTGTCGATTCGGCTGACGGTGATCCGGCCGGGCCGCACCGGCCCTTGTTCGGTCTCGATCGCCGGCCGGTGGCTCAGGTCTGCGTCGAAGAGATATTCGAGATTGGCCCGTAGCGCGGCGAGTTCGGCGCGCAGCGCGGCAATCTCGTCGGCAGCCTGTGCGCGTATCTCGGTGGACAGTTCGCGACGCAACTCCGATTCGACCGTCAGCTCATATTCGCGTCGTGCCGAGATCTCACGGTCCAGCTGTAAGTCGTAGACCAGCTTCAGATCGCGCGCCTTGGCCGCATCGACGTCGCTCTGCCGTCGATAGATGACCGACACGAAGGCGGCCACCACCGCGGCCCACAACGCGAGGATCACCGCGAGCTTCAGCAACTCCACCCGGCTGGTGAACACCAGTGCCGAACTCGCCATGATTGCGAGTACCAGCAACACCGTTAACAGCAGCCAACCCGGCCTTCGACCGCTGCGCCGCGGCCGGGCACCACGGGTCAACACGGTCATGGGCCGACTGTACCGGTCACAGGTCACTGCGCGTGTCGTGCATCGCGGCGATTCGCGATCCGCTAGTGTCGTCCAGCTACTCCGCGGCGCCTTCGCCGTTCTCCGGCGGCTCCTGCGGTGACTTGCAGCAATGTTGTAGCCACAGCGCGGCGATCAACAGGGCAAGCGCGCTCACCGCCGCAACGACCGCCCCGGCCGTGTCCTCGCCCGCGATGCGCAGCGTGCCGCGCCGTGGCAAAAGATAGACCAGCACCCCGGCCCACCACCCGAGCACCACTGCTCCGACCCAGGCTGAAGCCTTGGCGATCATCACCGAACGTGCGACGGCCAACGGATGCAGCCAGCCAGGCCCGTCACCGATCTGGCCGTCGCTGATCTTCGACCGGACATAGAAGGCCCAGCCACCCTCGGCGGCGGCCACCGCCAATAACGACAAGCCGGTCCACACCGTGATCGGTGGAAACCACCGGTAGAGCACCGTCACCAAAACAAAGCCGAGGACGGCCGCGATCACCGTCGCCGCCGTCAGGTCGCGGTTGCGGGTCGGGCCCATCAGGCGAGCACCAGCCCGGTCAGACGCACTCCGTCACGTTCGGTGGTGTCCAAATCGGCCAGCAGTTTGCCGACCGGTCGGCGCTCGCCGGCCACGGTCAGTTCGGCGTCGGGGTCGACGTCCAGCCACGGAACCAGCACGAAGGCGCGCTGGTGTGCATACGGGTGCGGCAACGTGAGGTCTTTGTCGCGGAGGATCACCTCGGTTTCGCCGTCATGACACGTGAGGAGATCGACGTCGAGCGTCCGCGGACCCCAACGTTGATCACGGACCCGGTCGGCCGCGTTCTCGAACTCATGCGCGCGGCGCAGCCAGCCGTAGGCATCGCGTTGCGGGTCATCGGCGATCAGCACGGCGTTGAGGAACGGACCCTGTTCCACGCTGCCCCACGCGTCGGTCTCGTAGACCGCGGAAACCGCACGCAGAGCCGACCCGAGCCCGTCGACAACCGACTGCAACCGGGCCAGCCGGTCACCGAGATTCGACCCGATGGACAACACGACCCTCAACTCGTACCTCCGCGGCCTCCGCGACGGGACCGTCGTGCCACGACGGCGACGTCGGCGAAGTTCAGCGGAATCGGGGCGGCGGGCTTGTGCACGACCACTTCGACGGCCTGCACCCGCTCGTCGGACATCACGTCTTCGGCGATCTCGCCCGCCACCGTCTCGATCAGATTGCGCGCAGGTCCACCCACGATGTCGGCGGCCCGTTGGGCGAGTGCGCCGTAGTCGAGCGTGTCGGCGAGGTCATCGCTGGCAGCCGCCGTCGCCAGATCGACCCACACCGTGATGTCGATGACGAAGTCCTGACCGTCCCGTCGCTCTTCTGCGAATACGCCGTGGTTTCCACGAACGGTCAAGCCGCGCAATTCGATTCGATCAGCCATCGCACTCCGCATTCGTCCACGCCTCAACGACCTTCAGTGCGTCGACCGATGCTCGCACATCGTGCACCCGCACCCCCCACACACCCTGCTGGGCGGCGAGCGCAGACACCACCGCGGTAGCGATCTCGCGGCCGTCCGGCGGACGGGGTTCGCCGTCGACGTCGGCCAGAAGGGCTCCGAGGAAACGCTTTCGCGACGCCCCGACGAGCACCGGGATTCCGGTGTCGACGAATTCCGACAGCGCGCGCAGCAGCGCCCAGTTGTGCTCACCGGTCTTTGCGAACCCGAGTCCGGGATCGATGATCAGGTTGGCCGCGTCCACGCCCGCCTTCACCGCGGCGTCGGCCGCCGAGAGCAGTTCGGTGCGTACCTGCGCCACCACGTCGTCGTAGGGCGGTACCTCGTGCGGGCGCTGCGCACTGACCGAGCGCCAGTGCATCAGCACCCAGGGCACCCCGGCGCGGGCGACGACACGGGCCATGTCCGGGTCGGCCCGCCCACCGGACACGTCGTTGACGATTTGCGCCCCGTTCTCGAGCGCCGCCGCAGCGACATCTGCGTGCATCGTGTCGATGCTTACGGTAAGCCCCTGTCCGGCAAGCTCTTTGATCACCGGCAGCACGCGTGCGGACTCGACACGGCCGTCGATGCGGGTGGCGCCGGGGCGCGTCGACTCGCCGCCGACGTCGATGATCGCCGCGCCGTCGGCGGCCAGCGCCATTGCGTGTTCGACGGCGCGGTCACGGTCGAGGAACAGCCCTCCATCGGAAAAGGAGTCGTCGGTGACGTTGACGACTCCCATCACCCGCACGTGTGTAGGGCTCACTTGCGCAAGATGAGATCCAGCGCCTCGGACCGGGATGCCGCATCGGCCTTGAACTGCCCGCGCACGGCAGAGGTTGTCGTCGTCGCCCCCGGCTTACGCACACCGCGCATCGACATGCAAAGGTGCTCGGCCTCGATGACGACGATCGCCCCGCGCGGATCCAGCTTGCGCATCAACGCATCCGCGATCTGAGCGGTGAGCCGTTCCTGCACCTGCGGCCGTTTCGCGTACAGGTCGACCAGGCGGGCGATCTTCGACAGTCCCGTCACCCGGCCGTCCACGCCGGGGATGTACCCGACGTGGGCCACCCCGTGAAACGCCACCAGGTGGTGTTCGCAGGTGGAGTACATCGGGATCTGCTTCACCAGCACCATTTCGTCGTGTTGCTCGTCGAACGTGGTGTTCAGCACCGAATCCGGATCTATGTAAAGCCCGGCGAACATCTCCTTGTACGCGCGGGCGACACGGGCCGGGGTCTCCTCCAAGCCGTGCCGGTCCGGGTCCTCGCCGACGGCGATGAGCAGTTCGCGGATCGCCGCCTCGGCTCGCGGTTGGTCGAACTTCTCCGCAGCCAAGGTCGCCGCAGAGTTGTTGTGCGGCTGCGTCATCGGAGCCTCCGTCGAGTATCAGCCATTGGTCGGCGGCTTCGGCCGGTTCGATTCCTGGCCCGCGTCGTCATCGTCGGGCGGGGGCGCTCCGGTCGGTCCGCGGTGCGGCGGTTGGTGCCCGGCGGCATACGGATAGTGGCCATAGGGCGGATAGGGCGGCGAAGGTGGTGGCGGCGGATACCACTGGCCCTGCGGCGGGTACTGACCCTGCGGCGGGTACTGACCCTGCGGCGAGTACTGACCCTGCGGCGGGTACTGACCTTGCGGCGGGTACTGCGGTGGCCAGCCCGGTGCGTGCCATCCGGCCGGTGCGCCGTAGTCGGGCTGCGTAGGGCCGTTCGGACTTCCGTTGCTGCCCGCACCGTTCGAGCCGTTCGCCGCAGATGCTTCGGCGGCGGCGGCGGAGGCCTTGGCGATCGCGACCTTGAACGCGGGCTCGGGCACCGGTTTGGGCCACGGTTCGCCGCGTTCGATCGCGAGTTCACCGGGCGTCTTGATCGGCGGCTTGTCGGACGGGATTCGTCCGCCGAAGTCGTCGAACATGGTCAGCCTTGGGCGCTTCTTCACGTCTCCGAAGATCGCCTGCAGTTCGGCGCGGTGCAGCGTCTCCTTCTCGAGCAGCTCACCGGCCAACGTGTCGAGGACGTCGCGGTACTCGGTGAGGATCTCCCACGCCTCGGTGTGCGCGGCCTCGATGAGCTTGCGCACCTCGTCGTCGATGATCTGGGCAACCTCGTGGCTGTAGTCGGCCTGCGTACCCATCGTGCGGCCGAGGAACGGATCGCCATGCTCGGTGCCGTACCGCACCGCGCCCAGCTTGCTGCTCATGCCGTACTCGGTGACCATCGCGCGGGCGATCTTGGTGGCCTGCTCGATGTCCGAAACGGCGCCGGTGGTCGGCTCGCGGAACACCAACTCCTCCGCGGCGCGTCCGCCCATCGCGAACACCAGCCGCGCAATCATCTCGGAGCGGGTCATCAGGCCCTTGTCGTCCTCGGGCACGGACATCGCGTGTCCGCCGGTCCGCCCGCGCGCCAAGATGGTCACCTTGTAGATCGGGTCGATGTCCGGCATCGCCCACGCGGCGAGGGTGTGCCCGCCCTCGTGGTAGGCGGTGATCTTCTTCTCGTGCTCGCTGATGATGCGGCTCTTGCGCCGCGGACCGCCAACCACGCGGTCGACGGCCTCCTCGAGCGCGGCACCGCTGATTACGGTGCCGTTCTCGCGGGCGGTCAGCAGGGCGGCTTCGTTGATCACGTTCGCGAGGTCGGCTCCGGACATGCCGACTGTGCGCTTGGCCAGCCCATCCAGGTCGGCGTCGGGTGCGATCGGCTTGCCCTGCGAGTGCACCTTGAACACCGCGCGGCGGCCGGCGAGGTCGGGATTGGACACCGGGATCTGCCGGTCGAACCGGCCGGGCCGGAGCAGAGCGGGGTCGAGAATGTCGGGCCGGTTGGTGGCCGCGATCAGGATGACGCCCTGGCGCTCACCGAAGCCGTCCATCTCCACCAGCAGCTGGTTCAGCGTCTGCTCGCGTTCATCGTGGCCACCACCCATGCCTGCGCCACGCTGACGGCCGACCGCGTCGATCTCGTCGACGAAGATGATGCACGGGCTGTTCTGCTTTGCCTGCTCGAACATGTCGCGGACGCGGGACGCGCCGACGCCGACGAACATCTCGACGAAGTCCGAGCCGGAGATGGTGAAGAACGGCACGCCTGCCTCACCGGCGACGGCGCGGGCGAGCAGCGTCTTGCCGGTGCCGGGTGGGCCGTAGAGCAGCACGCCCTTGGGGATCTTGGCGCCGAGCGCCTGATACCGGGTCGGGTTCTGCAGGAAGTCCTTGATCTCGTAGAGCTCTTCGACGGCCTCGTCGACACCTGCCACGTCGGCGAACGTGGTCTTCGGCATGTCCTTACCCAGCTGCTTGGCCTTCGACTTGCCGAAGCCGAAGCCCATCCGGCCGCCGCTCTGCATGCGGGAGAACATCACGAACAGGCCGACGAGAAGCAGCAGCGGCAGGAGATAGATGAGCAGGGAGCCGAGGATGCTGCCCTGGTTGACAACCGTGTTGACCTTGGCGTTCTTCGCGCTCAACGCGTTGAACAGGTCCACCCCGTACCCGGTCGGGTACTTGGTGATGATCTTGTCGCTGTCCTCGGTGTCGCCGTTGCCGCTCTTCAGATCCAGACGCACCTGCTGTTCGCGGTCGTCGATCTGGGCGCTCTTGACGTTGTCGCTGTTGATCTGGGCCATCGCCACCGAGGTGTCGACGGGCTTGTAGCCGCGGGTGTTGTCACTGAAGTAGAAGAACGACCAGCCCAGCAACAGCACCACCCCGATGACGGTGAGCGTGCGGATCACATTTTTCCGGTTCATTCGGCATCGGCCCTGCAGGGCCACGTCCTTCCAATACGTGCAGCTGGAAATGTCAAGGCTACCGCTAGACCAACGTGCGGCGGTTCCCGACGGCTCGCCGGCGGCCGGCCGGCGGGCCACTTCTTTCGCGACGGGCGCTGTGCTTGGCTGGGATTGTGCTCACCTCCACCGAGCGGTCCGTCGAGACCAACGGTGTGCGGTTGCGAGTGATCGAAGCGGGGCAACGAGGGGCGCCGGTGATCGTGCTCGCCCACGGCTTCCCCGAACTGGCCTACTCCTGGCGCCATCAGATTCCGGTGCTGGCGCAGGCCGGCTACCACGTGCTGGCGCCTGACCAGCGCGGCTACGGGGGCTCCGGCAGGCCCGAGGCCGTCGAGGACTACGACATCCATGCCCTAACCGGCGATCTGATCGGCCTGCTGGACGTGGTCGGTGCCGAGCAGGCGATATTCGTCGGCCACGACTGGGGCGCCATGGTGGTGTGGCAGGCCGCGCTGCTGCATCCCGGGCGGGTCAGGGCCGTCGCCGGCATCAGCGTGCCGCCCATTCCCCGGGCCAGGTCGCGGCCCACCGAACGCTGGCGACAGAAGTTCGGCGACGACTTCTACATGCTGCGTTTTCAGGAGCCCGGACTCGCCGACGCCGAGATGGCCGCCGATGTTCGTTCGACCATGAGCGGAATGTTCGCCGGACTGCTGGGCGGGCCGTCGCCCCTGCCCCACTGGATCAGCCCGGCCGAGTTCGAGTACTACGTGTCGGAGTTCAGCAGGACCGGATTCACCGGTGCCTTGAACTGGTACCGCAACTACGACCGCAACTGGCAGTCCACCGCGCAGTTGGCGGATGCCCGCATCGAAGTGCCTGCGCTGTTCGTCGGCGGCACCGCCGACCCGATAGCTCCAACCATGAACCCCGCCCGTGCCGGTGAGGTTGTCGCAGGCCCCTACACCGTAGAGATGATCGACGGCGCTGGGCATTGGGTGCAGCAGGAGCGCCCCGATGAGGTCAACAAAATCCTGCTGGGATTCCTCCGTGGAGTGGAGCGGCCATGAGCGATACGCCCATCCCGTGTCGCTGGTAACTGCCTGAGAGTTCCTTGAATTCCGCTGTGTGCCGAGCCTCACAGGCGCGCGGCGGAATTCCTCAGTGGTGCAACGCCCTTCTCCAACTAGACCTGCGTGCGAAAGGCTAGATGGTGACCACCATGAACGACAGAATCGCCGACCTCTACGCGAACGACGAGCAGTTTCGAAACGCCCGTCCCGACCCCGCCGTGATCGAAGCGGCAACCGCGCGGGGGCTGCGGCTGACCGAGGTGTTGCAGACCCTGGTCGACGGCTATGCCGAGCGACCCGCCCTCGGCTATAGATCGCGGGAGCTGTTGACCGACAAGGCGACTGGGCGCGTCTCGACCCGGCTGCTGCCGAGCTTCGAGACGGTCAGCTACCGCGATTTGTGGGATCGTGTCGCAGCGCTGGCCGCCGCGCTGCACACGGACCACGCCGCTCCGGTGAACCCCGGCGACTTCGTCGCCACGATCGGCTTCGCCAGTCCTGAGTACCTGATGGTCGACCTGGCCTGCTCGTACCTCGGACTGGTCTCTGTTCCGCTGCAACACAATGCGCCTGCCTCACAGCTGCGGCCGATCATCGCCGAGACCGAGCCGAAGGTGATCGCCGTCGGCGCCGAATACCTGGATCTCGCCGTTGAGGCGGCGGCAGAGAGCGGGTCGCTGCGGCGACTGCTGATCTTCGACTTCGATCCTGCGGTCGACGATCAGCGCGAGAGCCTCGAAAGGGCCGAAGCCCGGCTGCGCGAGGCGGGCCTGCCCGTAACCGTCCACACACTCACCGACGTCGTCGAGCGCGGCCAGTCGCTGCCGCACCAACCTGCGTACACCGGTGGCAGCGCCGACCGGCTCGCGATGATTCTGTACACGTCCGGCTCCACCGGCGCGCCGAAGGGCGCGATGATCACCGAGCGGACGTTGGCGACATTCTGGACCTCGACGTTCGCGTCGACAGGCGATGTCCCGGTGGTCAACGTCAACTTCATGCCGCTCAACCATCTGGGCGGGCGGCTGCCGCTGGTGTCGTCGTTCCGTGCCGGTGGCACAAGCTATTTCGTTCCGGAGTCCGATCTTTCGACGTTGTTCGAGGATTGGGCTCTTGTGCGCCCCACCGACCTGGCACTCGTGCCGCGCGTGGTGGACATGCTCTTCCAGCGGTACCGCAGCGCCGTCGACCGCCTGGCCGCCGACGGCGCCACCGCGGAGCAAGCCGAAGCGGCCGCGGCGACAGAGCTGCGCGAAAAGGTTCTCGGCGGACGTGTCATCGGCGGGTTCGTCGGGACCGCGCCGCTGGCGAGGGAAATGAAGACGTTCATCGACTCGGTGCTGGATACCCACATCACCGATGGCTACGGCACGACGGAGATCGGCGGGGCGATCAATGACGAGACGGTGATCCGCCCCCTGGTCATCGACTACAAGCTCGTCGACGTCCCCGAGCTCGGCTACTTCCTCACCGATACGCCGTACCCGCGCGGTGAACTGCTCATCAAGACCAAAACGATGATGCCCGGTTACTACAAGCGCCCCGAGGTCACCGCGGAGGTGTTCGACGCCGACGGCTACTACCGCACCGGAGACGTGATGGCCGAGCTCGGGCCGGACCGGCTCAGGTATGTCGACCGGAGCAAGAATGTACTCAAGCTGTCGCAGGGCGAGTTCGTCGCTGTCGCGAAGCTGGAGGCGATCTTCGTGGGCGCGGCGCTGGTGCGCCAGATCTTCGTCTACGGCAACAGCGAGCGGGCCAACCTGCTCGCAGTCATCGTTCCGACGCCAGAAGCGCTGGCGCGGTTCGGCGACGACACAAGCGGCCTCAAGTCGGCACTGACCGACTCCCTGCGGGAAACGGCACGCGCGGCGGAACTGCAGTCCTATGAGGTGCCCGCCGACTTCCTGATCGAGACCCACCCGTTCACCGCCGCAAGCGGGCTGCTCTCCGGGGTGGGAAAGATTCTGCGCCCCAGGCTCAAAGAGCAATACGGCCAGCGCCTCGAGCAGCTCTACGCCGAACTCGCGGCGGCACGTGTCGACGAGTTGCGCGCACTGCGCGAGAACGCTGCGGACCGCCCCGTGATCGACAGCGTCGTGTCGGCGGCTTCGACGGTGCTGGGCTCGACGGACGTCGAAGTCGGCCCCGAGTCACATTTCACCGATCTCGGTGGTGACTCGCTGTCGGCACTGACGTTCGCCAACCTGCTGCGTGACGTCCTCGGCGTCGACGTGCCAGTCGGCGTCATCGTGGGTCCGACAAGCAACCTGCGACAGCTGGCCGAATATATCGACGCCGAACGCGAATTCGGCTCGAAGCGACCGACATTCGCGAGCGTGCATGGCCGGGGTGCCACTTCTGTGCGGGCCGACGAGCTCACCCTGGACAAGTTCATCGACGCCGAGACGCTGGCGGCCGCCCCGTCCATCGCCTATGTGACCGGCGAACCGAAGACCGTTCTGCTTACCGGAGCCAACGGCTGGTTGGGACGCTTCCTCGCGCTCGAACTGCTCGAGCGGGCGGCACAGAACGGCGGCACGGTGATCACCGTCGTGCGTGGTCACGACGAAACCGCCGCCCGCGCTCGGCTCGATGCGGCCTACGACAGCGGCGACCCGGACCTTCTCACCCGGTTCCGGCGATTGGCCGCCGATCACCTCGAGGTGATCGCGGGCGATATCGGCGAGCCGAAGCTGGGCGTGGACGACGCGACGTGGGATCGCCTGGCCCACAACGTCGATCAGATCGTTCATCCGGCGGCGCTGGTCAACCACGTGCTGCCCTACAGCGAGGAGTTCGGCCCCAATGTGGTGGGGACGGCCGAGATCATCCGGCTGGCGATCACGGCACAGATCAAACCTGTCACGTATCTGTCGACCGTCGCGGTCGCGATGTCGGTCGCGGCCAGCGACTTCGTCGAGGACGGCGACATCCGCGACGTCAGCCCGGTCCGGCCCGTCGACAGCTCGTATGCGAACGGTTACGCGAACAGCAAGTGGGCAGGCGAAGTCCTGCTGCGGGAGGCGCACGACCTGTGCGGCCTGCCTGTCGCGGTCTTCCGCTCCGACATGATCCTTGCCCACACCCGATACGCCGGGCAGCTCAACGTGCCGGACGCCTTCACGCGGCTCTTGCAGAGCGTTCTGGTGACCGGCATCGCGCCGGGCTCGTTCTATGAGCGGGACGCCGACGGGCGTCCGCAGCGGGCCCATTACGACGGGCTGCCAGTCGACTTCGTCGCCGAGTCGATTGTCACGCTGGCGGCGAAGCCGACGGACGACTACCGGTCGTTCGACGTGATGAACCCGTACGACGACGGCGTCTCGTTGGACACGTTCGTCGACTGGCTGATCGCTGCAGGCCATCCGATCACCCGCATCGACGACCATGACGACTGGTTCCACCGGTTCGAAACCGCGCTGACCGCACTGCCCGACACCAAGCGGCGCCAGAGCGTGCTGCCACTGCTGGACGCATACCGCAAGCCGGAGCGGCCGATACTCGGCGCCATCGCACCGGCCGACGGGTTCCGCGCCGCGGTGCGCGCGGCAGGCGTCGGCGACGACGGCGACATCCCCCACGTCACCGACTCGTTGATCGGCAAGTACGCGGCCGACCTCGAGCGCCTCGGCTTGGTCTGACCGAAGGGTGTTCTAGGCTGCCAGGCATGCCGATCGCAGCGAGAGCGAAACTTGCGACCCGTTTGATCGTTCTCGCCGCGGCGGGGATGACCGTCGTCGGCCTGTCGGCGTGCGACGCGCAGTCGAAGTCGGGGCCGTCGATCATCCCGACCCCCGACGCCGACACAAGGCAGGTCACTGTCGTGGGCACCGGCGAGGTACAGGGCACGCCCGACATGTTGACGGTCAACGCCTCGATCGAGTTCACGGCGTCGGATGCCACCGCCGCGATGAACCAGGCGAGTACGCGTCAGCAGGCCGTCATCGATGCGGTGGTGGGTTCGGGCATCGACAAGGCCGACATCAGCACCACGAATGTGACCCTGCAACCGCAGTTCGGCGGCGGCGACACACCGTCGATCATCGCGTATCAGGCCAACAACTCGATCAACGTGAAGATCCGCAGGCTGGACGCCGCATCTTCGACGCTGGGCGTGATCGGCACCACGGGCGGTGACGCGACCCGCATCAACTCGGTGAGCTACTCGATCGAGGACGATTCTCAACTCGTCAAGGATGCCCGAACGCGCGCGTTCGACGACGCGAAGGACCGTGCCGAGCAGTACGCCCTGTTGGCCGGAATGACTCTGGGCAAAGTCATTTCGATCTCTGAGTCGGCGGGTACGACGCCGCCGATTCCGCCGCCCACACCGATGCCGCGCGCAGCCATGGAGGCAGTGCCGCTGGAGCCCGGCCAGCAGAGTGTCACCTTCTCGGTGACGGTGATCTGGGAGTTGACCTAGTCGCCTAGTCCGCGGGGGCGATATCGACGGGGATGCCGTTGAGAACCGCCGTGCCGGACAACGGGTCGAGTGTACGTCCGTCGTTGAGCTGGTTGACGTTGACGCCGGGGCGGCCGGCAGCGACATCCATCCTGCTGCCTTCGCGGTCGTGACCCCACCCGTGCGGCAGCGACACCACCCCACGCCGCATCCCGGGCATCGGCTCGATCGGCGCTAGTACCTCGCCGCCGGGTCCCTTGATCTTGGCGGTGTCGGCCAATCCGAGTTCGGCGACATCGTCTGGATGCATCTGCAGCGTGCACCGGTTGGTGCCACCGGCCAGCGCGGGCACGTTGTGCATCCAGCTGTTGTTGGAGCGTAGGTGACGTCGGCCAATCAGAACGAACCTGTCGGCGTCTCTTCCCAGCGACTCTCGAAGCCGCGTCGCGTCGGCGACCAGTGGCTCGGGCGCGAGTTCGATTCGGCCGCTGGGTGTTCGGAGCACTTCGGGCACCCGGGGCTCCAGCGGGCCGAGATCGATACCGTGCGGTGCGGCCTTGAGCCGTCCGAGGGTGAGGCCACCGGGCCTGGCACCGAACGCGTCGCCGTACGGTCCGAGCCGAAGCATCATGTCGAGGCGGCGTTCGTAGCCGGGGCCCGCCGCGAGCATTGCGGTCAGCTCGTCGACCGGACGGCCGGTCACCGGCGAGTCGGCGTCGGCGGTCTCCTTGGCCAGCGTCGTCGCGATGACCTGTTCGTCGACCAGCGACGGGTCGCCGTCGGCGCCGATCCCGTAGAGGATCAAGGCGATGCGCGACAGGATCTCCGCCTCGTCGGGGCGCCCGTCGAGCGGTAGCGGCGGCGGTGAATAGCGAACGTTGTTGTGCACCGCGAGATTGTTCAGAGCGAAATCGAAATGCGGACTCTGCGACGGCGGCGGCGGGGGCAGGAGGACGTCGGCGTGCCGGGTGGTTTCGTTGAGGTACGGGTCGATGCTGAGCATGAACCCGACACCGTCGAGCGCCTTGTCGAGCCGGTCCCCGTCGGGTGCCGACAGAACGGGGTTGCCTGCGATGGTGATCATCGCCTTGATCTGTCCCTCGCCGGGTGTATCGATCTCCTCGGCCAGTGCGGCGGCAGGCATTTCGGACAGCGCCTCGGGATATCCGGAGACCCGGCTGTGCCAGCGACCGGTCTTGAAGCCACGGCCAGGTTTCGGCGGCCGTGGTGCAGGCATCGCGGGTCCGAGCGGAAACATCACCCCGCCGGGTCTGTCGAGGTTCCCAGTCAGGATGTTGATGACGTCGACCAGCCAGCTGCCTAGCGTGCCGAATTCGACTGTCGACGTACCGATTCGGCCGTACACCGCCGCCGTCGGCGCCGCTGCAAGGTCGCGGGCGAGCGTCCGGATGTCGTCGGCAGGCACGCCGCAGTGGTCACTGACAGCCTCCGGCGGGAATCCGGCCGCCAGGGCGCGGACGTCGTCGACGCCGTTGACATAGTCTGCTATACCGCCGAGTTCCGTTGCGACAAGGCCCTCTTCGAACAGCACGTGAACGACGGCGAACAGAAGAGCACCGTCGGTGCCCGGCCGCGGAGCGATGTGCCGGTCGGCCATTTCCGCGGTGCGGGTGCGGGCCGGATCGATCACGATGAGCCGGCCGCCGCGCTTGCGTAGAGCGCGCAACTTGCCGGGGAAGTCGGCCGCGGTGGCCAAACTTCCGTTCGAGACAAGAGGATTCGCGCCGATGATCACCAAGTAGTCGGTGCGGTCGAGGTCGGGAACCGTGAATGCCACCGGGCTGCCGAACATCAGGCCCAGCGCAACGTGTTTGGGCATCTGGTCCAGGGTGCTGGCGGAGAACACCTGGCGGGTACCGAGCCCGCGGATGATCAGCGGCGGGTACAGGCTGCCCGCGACGGTGTGCGCGTTGGGGTTGCCCAGATACACGCCGACAGACGCCCCGCCGTGCTCGCCGATGACCTCGCCCAGCCGGGCCGCGACGACCGCGAAGGCTTCCTCCCACGTCGCCTCGGTCAGCGTGCCGTCACGCCGCACCATCGGCCGCGACAGCCGGTCGGGATCGTTGTCCAGCTCGGCGAAGCTCGCGCCTTTCGGGCAGATGAACCCGGCGCTGAAGACGTCCTCGCGGTCGCCGCGCGCCCCGGTCACCCGGCCGTCCTCGATCGTCAGCGTCAGCCCGCAGGTGGCCTCGCAGAACGGGCAGATCCGCAGCGCAGTGCCGGTCATATCGTCCACCTCCCCGCGAAACGGAATTCCAGCACGCCTCTTCTCGAACTTTCGGTACTGGAATTCCGTTTCGCGCTAGTACTCCTCGTACACCTTCGGGTCGAGCGTGCCGATGTAGGACAGGTCGCGATAGCGCTCGGCCCAGTCCAGCCCGTAGCCGACGACGAACTCGTTGGGGATGTCGAAGCCGACGTAGGTGATGTCGACGTCGTCGCGCACCGCGTCGGGTTTGCGCATCAGCGTGCACACCCGCAACGACCGCGGGTGGCGGGTCGCGAGGTTTCGCAGCAGCCACGACAGCGTCAGGCCCGAATCGACGATGTCTTCGACGATCAGCACGTCGCGGTCATTGATGTCGCGGTCGAGGTCCTTGAGGATTCGCACCACGCCCGACGACGACGTCGACGAGCCGTAGGAGCTGACGGCCATGAACTCCAGCTGCGTCGGCACCGGAATCGCACGGGCCAGGTCGGTGACGAAGAAGACGGCGCCCTTGAGCACCGTGACCAGCAGCAGGTCCTGGTCGTTGGCGGCGATGGTGTCGCGGTAGTCCGCACCCACCTGGGCGCCCAACTCGGCGACCCGTGCCTGGATCTGATCCTCGGAGAGCAGCACCGACTTGATGTCGCCCGGGTACAGCTCCTCTGATGGCACGTCAACAGCGTGCCACGTGTGACCTCACCCGCCAACGTGAGTTTGCCCTAACCTCGGCGCACAGGTTCGCGGTACAGGCTCAGCATGCCGTCGCGGCGCCCCGCGAACAGCCGCTCGCTGCGCAGCGGGGAGCCGACAGCCACGCCGCCCTGCCCGCGCCAGTCGGTGACCAATGTGTCGACACCGCGGATCTGTTTGTCGGTCAGATCGCAGGCGCCGCCCGCCAGCAGCCAGCCGCGGATCACCCTGCGCCGGACGGCCTCCGGCAGAGCCGTCAACTGTCCGGTGTCGAGGCCATCACCAGAGGATGCGGCCACAAGCGCGGACTGCGCCATCGCGTCGAGCGCCTCGGTGTCCTCCCGCAGCGCCGTCGCGGTGCGGGCGAGCGCCTCGGCCACACCGCCGCCCAGCACATCCTCGAGCGGGGGCAGCACCTCGGCGCGCAGCCGGGAGCGGGTGTATCGACGATCGGAGTTGTGCGGGTCGTGCCACGGTTGGATGCCAAGCTCGTCGCATGCCTGGTGGGTGAGCGCACGCCGGACGCCCAGCAGCGGGCGGCACCACGGCGGGTCGTAGGGCCGCATTCCGGCGATCGAGCGGGCGCCCGACCCCCGGCCGAGGCCGAGCAGGACGGTCTCGGCCTGGTCGTCGAGCGTGTGCCCGAGCAGCACCGGGGCGAGGTCGCGTGCCCCGTCCAGCGCGCGGTAGCGAGCCGACCGGGCAGCGGCCTCCGGGCCACCCGTGGCGCCGACGTCGACGGATAGGATTTGCGCGTCAACACATCCCAAGGCAAGCGCCTGTTCTTTGGCGGTGGCCGCGACCCGGCCGGAATCCTGTTGCAGTCGGTGGTCGACGATCAGTGCGGTCGTCGGCTTCAGTTGCGCCGCGACGGCGGTCAGCGCAAGCGAGTCGGGCCCACCCGATAACGCGACGCACCACCGGTCGTCCTGGGCGACGTAGCGGCGGCCGAACGCCGACACCGCGACGCGTAGCGCGCTTACAGCACCCTGTCGATCCATCGCTGCGGCTCTTCGATTTCGGTTGGCAGCGGCAGTGTTTCGGGTCCTGACCAGATCGTGTTGAACCGGGCCATTCCGACCCGGTCGACGACGTGATCGACGAAGGCCTTGCCGCGGGTGTACTGCTCCATCTTCGCGTCGACACCCAGTAGTGCGCGCAGCACCCGTTGCAGCGGGGGCTGCTTACGGCTGCGCCGCTCGTTGAACCGGCGCCGGATGGTCAGCACCGACGGCACCACGGCCGGGCCGACGGCGTCCATCACGTGGTCGGCGTGGCCCTCCAGCAGCGTGCCGAGCACCAACAGTTTGTCCAGCGCCTGCTGCTGCGGCTCGGACTGAACGGCGCGCAACACTCCCAGCACACCCGTCGAATTGGGTTCGGGCCGAACACCTTCGCGGCGGTCGCGGACTAAACCGGCCAGCCGGCCGATCACCTCGGTGATGTCCTCACCGGACTCCTCCGTCAGCACCGCGAGCGCACCGGACATGTGTTCGGACAGCCACGGGTTGGCGCGGAACTGCACGCGGTGGGTGACCTCGTGCAGGCACACCCAGAGCCGGAAGTCGGCAGGTGACACGCGCAGCTGCCTCTCCACCGCAATAACGTTGGGGTACACCAGAAGAAGCTCACCGCCGTTGTCCCCGAACGGGTCGTACTGGCCAAGGATGCCCGACGAGATGAAGGCGAGCACCGCACCCGTCTGCGCACCGGTGATCCGACCCGTTATGGGGTGCGGCTTGTCTTTCTCGCTGCCGCCGGTCATCGCCCGCATGGATTGGGAAGCGGCCCTGATCCATTCGGCACGATCGATGACGCGGGCGTCGGCCACCTCGCCGCCTTCGTTCAGCCCGGTCACCTCGCGCACCGGCATCTCGGCGCGCAGCGCGGCGTCGGACAGCTGCTCGATCACCTGGCGGCGGGTGTAGTCGGTGGCCGCGGGACCCGGCCGGGCCAGCTTGGCGCCGACGGCGGCGGCGAATCCCCAGTCGACGGCACGGCCGACGGTGACCTTCGTGGGCTTGCTCATGTGCTGCACCCGCACGATCTCAGCGTCGCGGCGAACGCGTCGATGGCGGTGCGTCCGGACGGGCCCGCGTTGTTGGAGATGAACGCGAAGCTCAGCACGCGGCCGCTGGCGTCGGTGACAATGCCGACAAGCGAGTTGGTACCCGTCAACGATCCGGTTTTGGCGCGCAGCCACCCCAACGACGCGCGACCGGCGTCGGTGTCGAGGAATCGATTCGACAACGTGCCGCTGCCGCCTGCGATGGGCAGCAGGTCCATCAGCGGCCGCAGCTTGGGCTGGTCGGGGCCGGCGGCGGCGTTAACGGTTTCGTCGAGCGTTTCCGCAGTCAGCCGATCGTCGATGGACAGGCCGCTGCAGTCCATCAGGTGTGAACCGCTGGTGTCGATCTTCGCGGAGTCCAGCTCCCCGAGCACCGCGCGAACCGAACCTTCGAAGCTTTGCGGCTTCCCTTGCGCGGCGGCGACTTCGCGGCCGATCGATTCGGCCATCACGTTGTCGGAGTTGTTCATCATCTCGCGCAACCGGTCGAGCAGCGGCGGGGACTGCACCTTGGCGATCTCGTCGCCGTCGGACCCTGAAGGCAGCACCATGACGGTGGCCGGGTCGACGCGCAGCGCGACTGCCAACGCGCGCCCCGCGTCGAGCGCGGGCGTTCTCGATCGGGGCGAGTCGACACTGACCGGCTGGGTGCGGCCGCCGTCGAGCATCACCGCCTCCATCGGCGCGATGTCGCCGCCGTCGATGTCGAGCGGATCCCAGCCGGGTGCCATCGTCGGGCCACTGAATGCGCTGACATCGACGGCCACCGTCGTCACCTTCGTGCCGCTGCGCTTCACCTGGTCGGCCAGGTCGCTGATCCGGGCCGCGTCGCGGTACCAGGTGTCCTGACCTTTGGGCACCGCCGACAGCGTCGGGTCGCCGCCGCCCTTCAGCACGACGACACCCGGCTGTCGGTCGGAGGCCAGCACCGTCGTGGTGAGCCGGGCGTCGCGGTCGAGCGCGTGCAGCGCCGCCGCGGTGGTCAACACCTTCGTCACCGAGGCAGGCTGCATGGGCACGTCGGCGCCCTGCGTCCACAGCTGTTCGCCCGTTGCGGCGTCGGTGATCCTGCCGGTGAACGCGCCAAGGTTCGGGTCGGCGAGCGTCAGCGCCAACGTCGCTGCCAGCTTGTCGGGGGTGGGCTTGTCGGCGGACTCGGAGACCGGTTTGATGCCGGGGTCGGCGGTCGCGGGCGCGGGAGCAGCGGGGAGCGCGACGGCGTCGCTGGACTGCCCACCCCGCAGCAGCGCCGCGGCCACCACCACCGCGGCGACCAGGAGCACCACGGCCACCCCGATCACGACGTGGGTGGACCGTCGCCACTGGGTGGGACGCATGGTTCTCCTGACTCCGGCCTGCCAAAGAAGGGTATCGGCTGCGGGGAAGTGCGAGGTCAACCACGGCAGGTGCCGAGAATGATCGGTGCCTCTATTAGGGTGACGTCGTCCCCAACGACACAGCACAGAACGAGGAGCGCGACCGTGGAGTTCGACGTAGTCATCGAGATTCCGAAGGGCTCGCGCAACAAATACGAGGTCGACCACGACTCCGGTCGGGTCAAACTCGACCGCTACCTCTACACGGCCTTTGGCTACCCCGCCGACTACGGCTTCATCGAGAACACTCTCGGCGAGGACGGCGACCCGCTCGATGCGCTTGTGCTGCTGCCCGAGTCGGTGTTCCCGGGCTGCATCGTCGAGGCCCGGCCGGTAGCCATGTTCCAGATGACCGACGAGGCGGGCGGCGACGACAAGGTGCTGTGCGTACCCGCCGGTGACGGGCGATGGGACCACATCAAGGACGTGGGCGACGTGCCGACGTTCGAGTTGGAAGCGATCAAGCACTTCTTCGTCCACTACAAGGACCTGGAACCGGGCAAGTACGTGAAGGCCGCCGACTGGGCGGGCCGGTCGGAAGCCGAAGCCGAGGTCAACCGCTCGATCGAACGCTTCAAGACCGACGGGCACTGAGCGGGGTTTGCTCAGGAGTTTTCATCGCTGTAACACGGCGTAACGTCTGCGTGCCTTGGTGCTCGCATGATGGCGGGGTGTTGATGCATCAGGGCATGGGTTTGGGCGTGTTCAACGACATGCCGATGCGTCGCGCCGTTCACGCAGTCTACGAATGTTGCTACAGCGTGCCGCTGGCCGCCGAGATCGCCCGCGGACGACCCTACGAGAACCACGATGCCCTGTTCCGGCAGGCCGACCGCTCACTTTTCGGGCTGGCCGAGGAGTCGATCGACTCGATCCTGCAGGCCTACCTCGATATCGGCCGCAGGCCGGGCAGTGAGAAATCCGCGGCCGAACAATGCGCGATCTGCGACGAACGCGCCGAGGTGATGCACCAGCTGGCCGAGGCGTCCAAGAGATACCTGGACCATTTCGGCTTCGGCTTCGTCATGTTCGTCAACGGCTACAGCGCCGATGACGTGCTGGCCTCGATGAGCGACCGGCTCATGAACGACGTCGAAACCGAGCGAAAAGTCGTTCGCAACGAGCTGGCCAGGATCAACCGCACCCGGCTGGAGAGAATGCTCGGGCCCGAGGGCGGCTACGACAACTGGTGACTGGCTGCCGCGCTGCGGTATAGGTTCCACCGCATGACCTCCGTCGTGCATGGACAGGCAGATGCCCGATTCGACAAGCTCGCCGACGCCCTGGCCGACGAGCTGAGCACCGGCGCAGAGGTCGGCGCTGCCATTGCGGTCGACATCGAAGGCGAACTCGTCGTCGACATCTGGGGCGGACACGCTGACGCGGCCAGAACGGTCCCGTGGGGCGAGGACACGATCGTCAACGTCTGGTCGAGCACCAAGACCGTGACCAGTCTGGCCGCACTCATTCTGGCCGACCGTGGACTGATCGACCTCGACGAGCGGGTGGCCACGTACTGGCCCGAGTTCGCCGCCAACGGCAAGCAGGACGTCAGAGTGCGCCATCTGCTGTCGCACACGTCCGGCGTTGCGGGCTGGCAGGAAATGATGACCATCGACGACCTCTTCGACTGGGACAGGGCCACGTCACTGCTTGCCGCTCAGGCGCCATGGTGGGAGCCGGGCACCGCATCGGGCTACCAGGCGCTCAACTTCGGCTTCCTGATCGGCGAGGTGGTCCGCCGCACGGCAGGCAAATCGTTGAAGGACTTCGTCCGCGACGACATCGCGCGCCCACTCGGCGCGGACTTCCAACTCGGGGCGCGGCCCGACGACTACGGACGCATCGCCGAGCTCATCCCTCCGCCGCCGTTCGACATCCCCTTCGATCAACTGCCCGAAGACAATGTGATGCGCAAGACGTTGACCAATCCCGCCCCAGAACCCGGCATTGCCCACACCACCGCGTGGCGCGACGCCGACCTGGGCGCGGTCAACGGTCACGGCAATGCGCGGTCGCTGGCGCGGATGCTGTCTCCGATATCGCTCGGCGGCACCGCGAACGGGGTGGAGCTGTTGTCGGCGCAGACGATCGCGCGCATCTTCGACGTGCAATCGCACGGACCCGATCTGGTGTTGGCCGCTCCGCTCAAGATGGGCATCGGCTACGGCCTGTCGACACCCGAGGTCATGCCGTTCCTGCCCGCGGATGAGACCGTCTGTTTCTGGGGCGGCTGGGGCGGCTCGATGGTGCTGATCAACCCCGACCGTCGCACCACTGCCACCTACATGATGAACAAGATGGGAATGGGCACCCTCGGCAACGAGCGCACCGCGCGTTACGCCCGACTGATCTACGAGGCGCTCTCCTGACGATGGCATGCTGGCTGTGTGGAGAATGTGTTCCACTTCTGGTGGCTGATCTTTCCGCTCGCCGGCACGGTGGGCGGGGCGGTGCGGGCGGTCGCGGCAGCCAATGAGCGGCGCGCCGAACGCAGGCTGGAGCGCTACCGGATCAAGCAGCAGACGAAGATCGCCGTCGCCGAAGCCGCCGGTCGTTCGCAGGCCAACGAGATCAAGAACCGGCGCGACTTGGTGAGGGTCGTCGAAAAGCACGGCGAAACCGACGCGCGCTGGTTGGAGTACGAGATCGACATCGCGAAGCTACTCGACTTCCCGTTGATGACCGACATGCGCAACCCGTTGACGATGGAGTTTCACAAGGCACGACGGCGGGCCGATCTCCTACGTCCCGAGAATGCCGGCGATCTCGACGGTGACCGCGAGGCGCAGCTGGAGTACCGCGACGCCGTGCACGACTACGTCAGCGCCTTCGACGTCGCAGAAGCCGAGGCGATGCGGCTGCGCCGCAGCACGTTTTCCAGCCAGGACCAGCAGCGCATCGCCCGCGCCCAGAATCTGCTCAGGCTGGCCGAGGACGACGGCGCGACGCCGCAGGAGCGGCAGAACGCCTACACCCGCGCCAGGGCCGAACTCGAGGGGATCCTCGCGCTGCCCGCCGCCACCAGGGCCAGCATCGAACGCAAACTCGCCGGAGAGCTGGAGGCGTGACCGGTCAGGCCGCGCCTGAGAGCGGCAGACGACGTGCGATGCGGTCCAGCGCGGCGTCGGCCAATTCCTGAATGTCCTGCGCGGGCGACGCCGGAATGAAGGTGACGCCGTCAGCCACCTCGGCCACGAAGATGTCGGCGACCAGGCCGGCCAGCCCGTCGATGGTGCCTGCGTAGTGCAGGGTGTCGTCGTCGCGTTGGAACATCGCGGCACGCGCGGAACGGAAGTCGGCGGCGACCGCGACGGTGATGTCGAGGATCACCGCGACGTCATCGGAGATGCGACCGCGTGCTCGTCGGGCCTGCTGCAGGTCCGGCGCCGACAGCCGCACCGTCGTCGCCTCGCCGGACGTGAGCTCGCTCCAATTGCCGCCGGAAGCATCGGCCACGAAGAGCCGCAGAACCCGGTCATTACCGCTTGCCACGACGACACGCTAGGTGCCTGTTCGCGGAGCGACAACGGTTGCGCTCAGCGAGAATCCAAGCCGGATCAGACGCGCGCCGGCAGGCGCTTAGTACGTTGTAGGCGTGGCGATGCCGGAAGTTCCTGCGCAGTACCTGTTGTCGCCGTACGCCGCGGAGCCGCGCACCCTGGTCGACATCCTCTATGAGACCGCCTTGCGCCACCCCGATGCGCCCGCCATCGACGACGGCTCCGTGCAGCTGACGTACAGCGAGCTGATCACCGATATCGAGGACAGCGTCGCGTGGCTGGCGGCGCGCGGCGTCGGTCGCGGCGACCGCATCGGAATCCGCATGCCGTCGGGCAGCTACGCGCTGTATGTGGCGATCCTCGCCACCCTTGCCACCGGCGCCGCCTATGTGCCGGTCGACGCCGACGACCCCGACGAGCGGGCCGCGCTGGTTTTCGGCGAAGCGAATGTGGTGGGTGTGATCACCGAGCAGGGCCTCACCCGCGGCGTCGGCGACTCCCGCGGTTGGCGCGCCGCGTCGCCGCTGGGCCGCGACGACGCGTGGATCATTTTCACGTCCGGGTCGACCGGAACCCCGAAGGGGGTCGCCGTCACACATCGCAACGCCGCGGCCTTCGTCGACGCCGAGGCACAGATGTTCCTGCAGGACAATCCAATCGGGCCCGGCGACCGGGTGCTGGCCGGCTTGTCCGTTGCATTCGACGCGTCCTGTGAGGAGATGTGGCTGGCCTGGCGCAACGGCGCCTGCCTGGTGCCCGCGCCGCGCTCACTGGTGCGCAGCGGCATGGACCTCGGACCGTGGCTGGTCTCCAAGGACATCACGGTGGTCTCGACGGTGCCGACGCTGGCCGCGCTGTGGCCGGCTGAGGCGTTGGAGGCGGTGCGGCTGCTGATCTTCGGCGGCGAAGCCTGCCCACCGGACCTCGCGGAGCGGCTGGCCGCCGGACCCGACGGTGTGGGCCGCGAAGTGTGGAACACCTACGGCCCGACCGAGGCGACGGTCGTGGCATGCGCGGCCAAACTCGACGGCATCGGAGCTGTCAGCATCGGGCTGCCGCTACCCGGCTGGGATCTGGCCGTCGTCGACAAGGACGGTGCGCCCGTCGCGGTCGGCGACGTCGGCGAGCTGGTGATCGGCGGCGTCGGGCTGGCCCGCTATCTGGATACGGAGAAGGACGCCGAGAAGTATGCGCCGATGCCGACACTCGGCTGGGACCGTGCATACCGCAGCGGCGACCTCGTCCGACTCGAGCCGAACGGCCTGATCTTCTGCGGGCGCGCCGACGACCAGGTCAAGGTCGGCGGCCGCCGCATCGAACTCGGTGAAGTCGACGCGGCCCTTGTGAACCTGCCCGGTGTCAGCGGCGGGGCGGCGGCGGTACGGACGACCGCAGGCGGCACTCCCCTCCTCGTCGGCTACATCGCCAGCGCCGACCCGTCCTTCGACGTGGCGGAAGCTCGCGCGGCCCTGGCTGCGTCACTGCCCGCCGCGCTGGTCCCGCGCGTTGTGCTCGTCGACGAGCTGCCGACACGCACCTCGGGCAAGGTGGACCGCGATGCGTTGCCGTGGCCGGTCGCCATGGGTCCCTCAGGGACAGAAGATGTGGAAGCACCGGACCTCGGCGGCACGATGGGCTGGCTGGCGGGTCTGTGGCGCGACGTGCTTGCCGCGCCGGTGGACGGTCCCGAGGCAGACTTCTTCGCGCTGGGCGGCGGCTCGCTGTCGGCAGCGCAACTGGTCGCCGCGCTGCGCGGGCGCTATCCGCAGGTGACGGTCGCCGACCTCTACGACCACCCCCGGCTGGGTTCGCTGGCCGGATTCCTCGACGAGCTCGACCCGCCGCCGCGGGTCCAGACCCGGGTGGTGGCGCCGATCCCGCTGCTGTCGCAGGCCTTTCAGGTTGCGATGTCGCTGCCATTGGCCACGCTGACCGGCCTGCAGTGGGTGGTCTGGCTGGCGCTCATCAACAACGTCGCCGCGGTCGTGCGCCCGGTGCCGTGGCTGGTGCCGATCGACTGGTCGTGGATCGTCGGCGGGTTCCTGCTGTTCGTCAGCCCGGTCGGGCGGATGGGCATCGCCGTACTGTCGGCCCGCATGCTGATCGGGTTCCTGAAACCGGGCACCTACCGTCGCGGCGGTTCAGTGCATCTGCGCGTCTGGATCGCTGAGCGGCTTGCGGACGCCAGCGGTGCAGAGAACCTGGCAGGCGCGCCGTGGATGGTGTACTACGCGAGGGCACTGGGCAACAAGGTGGGCAAGGGCGTCGACCTTCACTCGGCGCCCCCGGTGACGGGGATGCTCACCCTGAGCCATCGCAGCTCCATCGAGCCGGAGGTGGACCTGTCCGGGCATTGGATCGACGGCGACCACTTTCACGTCGGCACCATCACCATCGGCAACGACTCCACCATCGGTGCGCGTACGACGCTGCTGCCCGGCGCCACGGTCGGAAAGAACGCCGACGTCGCCCCCGGCTCGGGTGTGGTCAGCCGCGTGAAGAGGGGCCAATACTGGAAGGGTTCGCCCGCGGTGAAGTCCGGCAAGGCCCGCCATCCATGGCCGCAGGATCGCCCCGGCAGGGCGCCGTTCTGGGTGCTGGCCTACGGAGTGACCTCGATGCTGCTTGGCGCGTTGCCGCTTGCCGCACTCGGCTGCGGGTTGGCCGTCATCGGCTGGGCAGTCGCGGATTCCAGATCGCTGACGGACGCCGCGCTGGGCGCACTCGGGTGGATCCCCGTCGCGACGCTGGTCGCTCTGGTGGTGTACGCGACGCTGACGGTTATCGGGGTGCGGATGATGTCGCTGTCGCTGCACGAGGGATATCACCCGGTCCGCAGCCGTTCGGGTTGGCAGATATGGACGACCGAACGACTGATGGACGCCGCTCGGCACTACCTGTTCCCCCTGTACGCGAGCCTCCTCACGCCGAGCTGGTTGCGCGTGCTCGGGGCGAAGGTGGGTCGCGGCACCGAGATCTCGACGGCCTTGCTGACGCCGAAGTTCACCACGATCGAGGACAGCGCCTTCCTGGCCGACGACACCATGGTGGCGTCCTACGAGCTCGGTGGCGGCTGGATTCACGTCGCACGGGCGACGATCGGGAAGCGGGCGTTCCTGGGCAACTCCGGTATCACGCAACCGGGCCGAAAGGTTCCCGACGACGGCCTGGTAGCGGTGCTGTCGGCGGCACCGCCCAAGTCGAAGGCCGGGTCGTCGTGGCTGGGTAGTCCACCGATTCGGTTGCGCCGCAAGCCCACCGCCGCCGACGCGTTACGCACATTCCATCCGCCGACACGTCTCAAGGTGATGCGGGGCTTCGTGGAGACGTGCCGGGTGGTGCCGGTGATCGTCACGTTCGCAATCGGGGTCGGCGTGCTCTTCGCGCTGCAGGCGGTGATCGTCGAGTTCGGATATCTGTGGGCAAGTCTCGGCAGCGGCGTGGTGCTGCTGGTCGCCGGAGCCGTCGCGGGTGCCATCGCCGTGATCGCGAAATGGGTTGTGGTGGGTCGCATCCGGGCCGTCGAGCATCCACTCTGGTCGGCGTTCGTGTGGCGCAATGAGGTCTCGGACACCTTCGTCGAAACGGTGGCAGGTCCGTGGTTCGCCCGCGCGGCCACCGGAACGCCGGTGATGAACCTGTGGCTGCGGGCACTGGGGGCGAAAATCGGGAGGGGTGTCTGGTGTGAGTCCTACTGGCTGCCCGAGGCCGATCTGGTCACCCTGGAGAAGGGGGCCACGGTCAATCGCGGGTGCGTTGTACAGACGCACCTGTTCCACGACCGGGTGATGCGGATGGACACCGTCGTTCTCGAGGAAGGGGCGACGTTGGGGCCGCATTGTGTGGCGCTGCCCGCGGCGCGCATTGGTGCGGGCGCGACCGTAGGTCCGGCGTCGTTGGTGATGCGTGGTGACGAGGTTCCACCGTCCACTCGGTGGCAGGGTAACCCGATCGCGCCGTGGAATGTGTTCCGCAAGAAGCGCGGTGACGATGCGCCGAACGAGGCGTCCAAGGAAACCGCCGCGTGAGCCGATTGAAGAAGGCGGCCAAAAAGGTTCCGGTGATCGACCCGTACCTGCCTCACAACGGCAATTTCGGCTACCGGGTGTCGCGCTACGAACTCGATCTGGAGTACAAGGTCGCGATCAACCGGCTCGCGGCCTCGGCGACGATCACTGCCGTCACCCTTGCAGAACTGCAAAACTTCACGCTTGATCTGTCCAACGCCCTCACCGTGACGAAGGTTTCGGTGAACGGACGCCGAGCCGCCGCATTCAGCTGCTCGAGCGGCAAGCTACGCATCGCGCTGTCATCCACGTTGCCCGCCGGTGCAGCGATGACCATTGAAGTCCGCTATGGCGGCACGCCGCGACCTATCCGGTCCCTGTGGGGCGAGGTCGGTTTCGAGGAGCTGACCGAGGGCGTGCTGGTGGCGGGTCAGCCCAACGGCGCGGCATCGTGGTTTCCGTGTGACGACCACCCCAGCTCGAAGGCCAGCTATCACATCCAGATAAGTACCGAGAACCCCTATCGGGCGATTGCCAACGGCGAGTTGAAGTCCCGGCGCACACGCGCGGCGATGACGACGTGGGCCTATGAACTCGCGGAGGCGACGTCCACCTATCTGGTCACGCTCCAGATCGGCATGTACGAGTCCTATCGGCTGCAGAAGACGCCGGTGCCGATTCACGCGGCGTTGCCTGCTCGGTTGAAGCGAAACTTCGACCACGACTTCGGCAGGCAGCCGCATATGATGAAGCTGTTCGTCAAGCGGTTCGGGCCGTATCCGCTCTCGACCGGTTACACGGTCGTCGTCACCGACGATGACCTGGAGATACCGCTTGAGGCTCAAGGTATTTCGATATTCGGCGCCAACCATTGCGATGGCAGCCGCGACTCGGAGCGGCTGATCGCCCACGAGCTGGCGCACCAGTGGTTCGGCAATTCGGTGACCGCCAGGCGGTGGCGCGACATCTGGCTGCATGAGGGCTTCGCCTGTTATGCCGAGTGGCTGTGGTCGGAGGAATCCGGCGGTCAGACCGCCGACGAGTGGGCGTGCCACTTCCATGCGCGCCTTTCCGATTCACCGCAAGACCTGCTGCTGTCCGATCCCGGCCCGCGCGACATGTTCGACGACCGGGTGTACAAGCGCGGCGCGCTCACGCTTCACGCGCTGCGGGCGGTCATCGGCGACGAGAATTTCTTTGCGCTGCTCCGTGACTGGACGAAGCGGCATCGTCACTCCACGGCGGTCACCGACGACTTCACCGGCCTCGCCGCCAACTATGCAGATGTATCGCTGCGCCCATTGTGGGATGAATGGCTGTATTCCACGGACGTGCCGAAGCTGTGACCGACGCGGCCACCCCCACCGGCCCGATCACCCGCGGCAGCGTCGCGCGCGTCGGTGCCGCCACGGTGCTCACCGCGCTGTGCGGATATACGGTGCTGTACCTTGCCGCACGCGACCTCGAACCGGCCGGCTTCTCGGTGTTCGGCGTGTTCTGGGGCGCATTCGGTTTGGTGACCGGCGCCGCCAACGGGCTTCTGCAGGAAGCGACTCGCGAGGTGCGGGCGACCGGTTACGTCGAGATCCTCTCGGGCCCGCGAACGCGGCCGATGCGAGTGGCGGCGATGGTCGGTGTGGTGGCGGCGGTGGCGATCGCCGTCAGTTCACCGCTGTGGTCGGGCCATGTGTTCGTCGAATCGCAGTGGCTCAGCGTCGCGCTGCTGAGCGTGGGACTCGCCGGCTTCTGTCTGCACGCCACCCTGCTGGGAATGCTGGCGGGCGTCGGCCGGTGGACGCAGTACGGGGCGCTGATGGTCACCGACGCGGGCATCCGGGTGGCCGTCGCGGCGACCACATTCCTGATCGGATGGGGGCTCGTCGGCTACCTCTGGGCGACTGTCGCCGGTGCACTGGCGTGGCTGATCATGTTGATCGCCTCGCCGTCGACGCGGGCGGCTGCGGCCCTGATGACCCCCGGCGGCACCGTCACCTTCCTGCGCGGCGCCGCACATTCGATCGCCGCCGCCGGCGCCAGCGCCATCCTGGTGATGGGCTTTCCGGTGCTCCTCAAGGCGACGTCGGGCGACCTGGGCGCGGCGGGCGGGGTGGTAATCCTGGCGGTGACGCTGACCCGCGCGCCGCTCCTGGTGCCCTTGACGGCCATGCAGGGCAATCTGATCGCACACTTCGTCGACCAGCGCACCGAGCGGCTGCGCGCCCTGCTGGCGCCCGCGGCGGTCGTCGCTGGATTGGGCGCGTTTGGTGTTGCCGCCGCCGCGATCTTCGGGCCGTGGCTGCTGCGGGTTGCGTTCGGCGAGGAATACCGGGCGGGCGGTGCCCTGCTCGCCTGGCTGACGACGGCGGCCATCGCGATTGCGCTGCTGACATTGACGGGAGCGGCGACGGTGGCCGCCGCGCTGCACCGGGCGTATTCGGCGGGCTGGATCGGTGCCACGCTCGCGTCGATGTTGTTGCTGCTGCTGCCGGTCGGCCTCGAGACGCGCACGGTAGTCGCGCTGCTCTGCGGCCCCATGGTCGGAATCGCCGTGCACCTGGGCGCGCTTGCCCGAAGGTCGGCACGCTGACCGTGTATTTTGGTCGGCATCGATATGCGCTACCAGGATGTTTGGATCGTCGTACCCGCCTATAAGGAGGCGAGCGTCATCGGCGACGTCATCTCAGAGATTCGCTCGGTTTTCGACCATGTCGTCTGCGTCGACGACGGCAGCAAGGACGGCACGGGCGACCTCGCGCTGCGGGCAGGGGCTCACGTCGTCTCGCATCCGGTCAATCTCGGCCAGGGCGCGGCGATTCAAACCGGCGTCGAGTATGCGCGCAGTCAGCCCGGCGCCCAGGTGTTCGCGACGTTCGACGCAGACGGCCAGCACCGGTTGAAGGACGTCATCGCCATGATCGATCGGCTGTCGACTGACGACGTCGACATGGTGGTCGGCACGCGGTTCGCCGAGCCGAGTGCGAGCAAGCCGCCGTTGTTGAAGCGGATCATCCTGCGCGCGGCCGCGGTGCTGAGCCCCAACAGTCGGCAACTGCGACTGACCGACGCGCACAACGGGCTTCGCGTGTTCAACAAGAAGGTGGCCGACGGGCTCAACATCACCATGAACGGCATGAGCCACGCGAGTGAGTTTATCGCGTTGGCCGTCGAAAACGGTTGGCGGGTAGCCGAGGAGCCGGTCGAGATCCTCTACACCGACTATTCGAAGTCCAAGGGCCAGCCGCTGCTCAACGGGGTGAACATCGTTTTCGACGGGCTACTGCGAGGGAGGTTGTCCCGATGAATTGGATTCAGGCACTTCTGATCCTGGCGATCGTGGCGCTGCTGGTCTACCTGCTGCGGTCGCGGACGAGTGCACGCACCAAGGCGTGGGTCAAAGTCGGCGGTGTGCTGTTCGTAATCGCCGCCGTGTATGCGGTGCTACGGCCGGATGACACCACCGTCGTCGCGAATTGGCTTGGGGTGGACCGCGGTGCGGATCTGATCGGCTACGTGTTGATCATCGCGTTCGTGTTCACCACGCTGAGTACCTACATGCGGTTCAAGGATCTGGAGTTGCGGTACGCGCGTCTTGCCAGGGCAGTCGCACTGCAAGGCGCCCGCGTACCCGACGACGTTTGAGGATAGTTGGCTTAGGCGCTCTGCTCGTCGCGGAAGAACTCCACTGTCTTGGCGATACCGTCGTCGAGCTGCACCTTGGGCGCCCAGCCCAGAACGGCTTCTGCCCGGCTAATGTCGAGGCAGGAGCGCCGTAGGTCGCCGAGCCGTGGCGGATGCAACTCGGGCAAGTCGGGCTTTCCCGCGGCCTTCGCTATCGCTGAATGTAATTGCCGGGTCGAGGTTTCCACCCCGGTACCGATATTGAAGCGTTGCCCGCCGCCTTGTTCGCCGGAGGCCCTGACGAACGCGTCGACGACGTCGTCGACAAATACGTAGTCGCGAGTGTCGGTGCCGTCGCCGAAGATCTTGGTCGGTTTCCCGGCGAGGAGCGCCCGGGAGAAGATGGCGACCACGCCGGCTTCGCCGTGCGGATCCTGGCGCGGCCCGTACACATTCGCCGGAGCGATGTGTGAACACTCGAGGCCGTAGAGGTTGCGGAAAGTGTTGAGATAAACCTCGCCCGCCACCTTGCTGGCGGCATAGGGCGAAGCGGGATTGATCGGAACGTCCTCGCTCGTCGGGTAGGTGGGCGGCGTGCCGTATACCGATCCGCCCGACGAGGTGTGCACGATCTTTCGGACTTCTGCGCGGCGGGCGGCCTCGGCCAGACGCACGGTGCCGACGACATTCACGGCTGCGTCGAACGCTGGGTCGGCGACCGAACGACTGACGGAGATCTGGGCGGCGAGGTGAAAGATCACCTCCGGCCGGACGTCGGCCAAGAGACCGGTGAGGTCGGCCTCGACGATGTCGGCCTTGACGAATTCGAAGTCGGAGTGCCGGTCGGCCTCACCTAGATTGACGCTGTTGCCCGAGCTGAGGTCGTCGAGGCCGATGACGGTATGCCCGTCGCCGAGAAGGCGGTCGACCAGCGTGGATCCGATGAATCCGGCCGCCCCCGTCACCAGTGTGCGCATCGGCTCACCATACCGACGGCAACGGCGTGCCCTAGATCTCGGTGAGACCGGCCTGCGGCACCTGGCTTTGGATCTCGGTGATCGTGCTGGTGTTCTCTTCTTCCTGTGCCTGCATGGCTGCCACCGCCCGAGTGGATGCGGCGCTGTGCTCGGTTCCCCGGGTGGACAGGGCTTCGGATGAAGCGGCAGCTTTCTCTGCAGCGGCGGCGGCCACCGCGTTGAGTGCGACGTCTATTGGGCTTGTGGCCGGCCCCATCGGCGGTATGGGACCTGGCACCGAGACTTCGGCCATCGTCGCGGCGATCTTGCTGACGTGGCCGAGTGTCTCTTCGGGGTTGAGCTTTATGTCCTTACCGGCCATAGCTGTCCCTCCTTTGCGACCTGCTCGGTGGCATAGACGATATCGGCATAGTTCGGATTGTCGCCACGCCAGAGCGACAATGCCTCGACGGCGCGGTCGAGGTTGTGATGGGCGCGGTAGAGCACGGTCGTGTTCGGGTCGCCGGACGGTTCGAGTTCTATGAATCCGGGGCGCATAAAAAGCGACTTGCCGTAAAGCCGCACTTCGGCCAGCGCGGACCACTGCTCGTCCGTAATAGGCGAACCGCTTGCCAGCGAGCCGAGGATCTCGCGGATGACGGGCGCCACTTCGATGCGCAGTGGCTCGGCACCCGCCAGTGCGGTCGCAACGGCACCGGCTGTCGCCTCCCATGCCGCCGATTGTCGTTCGTTGGCAGCCAGATCAGCGTCGACGAGTTGTGCGTAACTCTGCGGGGACATGACTTGGAGGCGGTGCAGCCGAAACTCGTCGAGTTCGGGGGCGGCCGTGGCGGGATCGATGGGCGATCGCGTGGAGTCACAGTCCTGATAGTGGGGAACCCTGGCGCGACGGGCCGGAAGCACCGACGAGCCGCCAGGGTCGGTCGTCGCGGCAACCGCATACAGCTCGATGTTGGGATCGAGCACGGCACGCTCGGCGGCGTAGGCGACCATTGTCACGGTGGGGTTGACCCAGCCGAAGAACTTGGCCTGGAAGCCGGAGCTCAGTTCGGGGTCGGCGAAAAGCACTCGGGTAGAACGGGGTACGTAGACACCGGGTGGAATGTAGCTCGCGCCGTCGTTACTGACGATGACGGTCTCGATGCCATCGGCGACCTTGAAAATGCCAACGCACCAATGCAAGCCGGGGTAGATGCGGGAAGCGTGCAGAAGTTCGTAGGCGAGTTGGATGGCGTCGTCGAGATGTTGGTCCTGGGTCTCGGAGCTGACCATAGCGGCGCCGGTGCCGGTGGCGGCGATGCCGGATGCGGCGAGGACGCTGGGTGGCACACCGGTAGACGAGATGCCGGCGGAAGGGGCGGTCGGTGTCAGCGAGGCGGCGCCTCCGCCGCCGCCGGCAGAGACAGTGGGCGTTGAGCCTGCGGTGCCTCGAGGCAGGTCCGAGCCGTACGCGGCGAGGTTGCCTGCGGCCGGAGGCGGCCCGGCGATCATCGGCGCCGGTGTGCCCGCGGATGCGGCAGCACTGGCCGCCGCGGAGTGCCCGGCGACAGGAGCACTGGGAGCTGCGGGCGGCAGAGCGGAACCCGAGGCAGATGCCGGAGTGACGTTGGCGGCCGCGGGGGGCGGCGCAGGGGTCTGGGGAACGGACGGCGGCAGCGGGTTGGCCGCACCCGAGGCGAGGCCTTTGGTGAATCCCTGCGACAAATCTTGGGCCGCCGTGGTGGGGGTCGGGAGGCTCGCTGGCGCAGTGGGGGTCGAAGGCATGCTCGGAGTGCTGGGCATGCTGGGGGTGCTCGGCATGGATGGCATCGACGGCGGTTTCATCCCGCCGCCTGCTCCCATACCTGACATCGGACTCATCGGCGGGACCATCGCGCCGCCGGATTGGGCCTGCTGCACAGCGGGCGCAGGAGTACCGCCTGGAAGGTTCAGGAGCTTGTCGTCCAGTCGTCCGTGGGGCCCCCCCTCATTTAGGGGATCCGATACGCCGCCCTTAGCGTCTTCGGTGGGATAGCTTGTTTTGCCGTCCGCCCGTGTCGAATCGGTTGGTTGCGGCGGAGGAGGTTGCGGTGGGGGATTCGTTTCCTCGAACTTGTCTGTTCCTCGTACCGGAGCTTGGGGGAACATGCCCGGCCCGCCCTTGGGCACGTCAAATTCAGCGAAGTACACGCCGTTGTTTCGATTGGGTCCATTCGGTGCACCCGTTCCCTCCGATGCCGGCGGCCCCTGCGCAGTTGCAATTTGAGTTCCTTGGACACCAATAGTCCCTGCAGTGGCAGAAGCCACCGCTTGCGCGGCTGCCCGGGCACGAGTCAGGGTTGACCAAATCATGGCGAGCATCGCGAGAGGTCCGAACCAGCCTCCTTCGCTATCCATAATTTTCTGAATTTCTTCATGGGCTTCTCGATCAATCGCGTCTAGCTGGAGCCGTGCATCGTCGACGAGCCGAACACATTCCTCAATCGCATCTGCAATCGAGCTGTAGAGATGCGCCTGGGCCTCAATCGCCTTCGCATCCTGTTGATAGACGACGTGCATAGCCTCGACCATGGCACCAGCGTTTCGACTAAGTACGTTGTATGCCGATGCGTTTACATCAGATGCACTTCTGCTCGATGCCTCGGCGAAGGCTCGGTCTGACGACGATGCTGCAGACCATGGGCCCATCGGTGTATCGGGCCACACTCCCCGGAGGATGAACTCGGAGAACCTTCGATTCGGCTTAATATCGCCCGGGCTGACCGCTACCACCGAACGCCGAG
>NZ_JAVHWK010000092.1:0-54963 GCF_032159775.1 Mycobacterium sp. | reverse complement strand
TTCAGCCGGTGCCGTACACCGGTGTGCAGTTCGTCGGGATTCCCGAGTTCCAGGATCTGGGGACGCGGGTGAGCCAGCAGATCAGTGCGGCGATCGCCGGGCAGAAGTCCGTCGACGCCGCGATGGAACAAGCACAGTTGTATGCCGAGGTCGTCGGCAAGAGCTACCAGGAGAAGTGATGACCTTAACCGCTGACACCACGGCCAAAGCCGATGAGAATGCCGTCGCCGAACGGGTTCGCAAAATCAAGGAGTCTCAAGACGTCGGCGTGAGTCGCGCCGAAGGGTGGCGACGGCGCGGGCCGCTGCTGCCCGCGCTGATCTTCATGATCGCGGTGACACAGGTGCCGTTCCTGTTCACCCTGTACTACTCGACGTTGTCGTGGAACCTGGTGCGTCCCGGCTCGCGGCAATTCGTCGGGCTGAACAACTACATCGCGGTGGTTCAGGACAGTCAGTTCTGGTCGGTGGCGGGCAACACCGTCATCCTGATCGTCGGGGTCGTGCTGATCTCGGCGCTGCTCGGCTTGCTCATCGCGCTGCTACTGGATCGCGCATTTCTCGGCCGGGGTGTGGTGCGAACGCTGCTGATCACACCGTTCCTCATCACACCCGTTGCGGGAGCGCTGATCTGGAAGACGACGATCCTCGACCCGAACAACGGCATCCTCAACTGGGTGCTGTCGCTCGTCGGCATCGGCCCTGTCGACTGGATCGGTCAGTTCCCATTGACCATGGTGATGGTCGAGTTGATCTGGCAGTGGACGCCGTTCATGATGCTGCTGATCCTCGCTGGCCTGACGTCCATGCCCCGTGACCAACTCGAGGCGGGGCGGGTGGACGGCGCGACCGCGTTCCAACTCTTCCGCGAGTTGACGCTGCCGCACTTGCGTCGCTTCATCGAACTGGGCGTCGTGCTCGGCGCCGTCTACCTGGTCAACACCTTCGACGCGATCTTCATGATGACGCAGGGCGGACCCGGTGTCGCCAGCGCGAACCTGCCGTTCTACATCTATCAACGCGCGTTCCTCGGGTTCGACATGGGCCAGGCCGCGGCGATGGGCGTGGTGGTCGTGATCTTCACGATGATCATCGCCAGCTTCGCGCTTCGATTGATCTTCAAATCATTCTCCGGCAAGGAAGAGGCAGCCTGATGACTACAACTGTCGAAAGAACCACGGCGACAGACGATGCCGCCCCGGTGCGCAAGAAGAAGTCCAGGAAGTTCAGCCCGTGGGGAATAGTGGCCTGGCTCGTCGGCCTCGGCTTCTTCTTCCCGGTGCTCTGGATGGTGCTGACAGCGTTCAAGCAGGAGAGCGACGCGGCGACCAACCCGCCGACGTTCTTCTTCACGCCGACGCTGGATCAGTTCGCAGCGGTGTTCGACCAGGGCATCGGGCCTGCGATGCTGAACTCGGTGTTCGCCACCGCCATGTCGACGATCCTGGTGTTGCTGCTCGGCGTGCCCGCGGCGTTCGCCCTGTCGCTGCGGCCCGTCCGCAAGACCTCGGATGCGTTGTTCTTCTTTATGAGCACCAAGATGCTGCCCGTGGTGGCTGCGATCCTGCCGCTGTACGTGATCGTGTCCAATCTGGGTCTGCTGGACAACATCTGGGCTCTGGTCGTCCTCTACACGTCGATGAACCTGCCGATCGCCGTCTGGATGATGCGGTCGTTCTTCCTCGAGGTACCGGGCGAACTGCTCGAGGCCGCCAGCCTCGACGGCGCCAGCCTGTGGCGCTCGGTGCGTGAGGTGATCCTGCCGTTGGTCTCGCCAGGCATCGCCGCCACCGCACTGATCTGCGTCATCTTCGCCTGGAACGAATTCTTCCTCGCGGTGAACCTCACCGCGGTGAACGCTCAGACCATGCCGGTTTACCTCGTCGGCTTCATCGCCGGTGAGGGTCAGTACTGGGCCGTGTTGTCGGCGGCGGCAACCATGGCGGCGCTGCCCGTGATCCTCTGCGGGTGGCTCGCTCAGAACAAGCTGGTGCGCGGGCTCTCGTTCGGCGCGATCAAGTAACTCTTCACTTTCACAAGAGAACGGAAACAACCATGGCTGCAATCACGTACAAGAACGCCACCTGCATCTACGAGGGGTCGGACAAGCTCGCGGTCGACTCTCTCAACCTCGACATCTCCGACGGTGAGTTCGTCGTGCTGGTCGGGCCGTCGGGCTCGGGCAAGAGCACCGCGCTTCGCATGCTCGCCGGGCTCGAGGACATCGACGAGGGCGCCATCGAGATCGGCGGAAAGGACATGACGGGCGTGCCGTCGAAGGACCGTGATATCGCGATGGTCTTTCAGAACTACGCGCTGTACCCCAACAAGACGGTCGCCGAGAACATGGGCTTCGCACTGAAGTTGCGTGGTGTGTCGGCCGCGGAGCGGCGCAAGAAGGTCGAGGACGCCGCCAAGATCCTCGACCTGACCGAGCACTTGGATCGAAAGCCGGCCAAGCTCTCCGGCGGTCAGCGGCAGCGCGTGGCGATGGGCCGCGCGATCGTCCGCGAGCCGCAGGTGTTCTGCATGGACGAGCCCCTGTCCAACCTCGACGCCAAGCTTCGCGTGCAGACGCGTACCCAGATCGCCGCTTTGCAAAGGCGGCTCGGCACCACCACCGTGTACGTCACGCACGATCAGGTCGAGGCCATGACGATGGGCGATCGGGTGGCCGTGCTGCGCTTCGGAAAGCTGCAGCAGTTCGCCGCGCCCAACGAGCTTTACGATCGCCCGGCGAATGCGTTCGTCGCGGGCTTCATCGGTTCGCCCGCCATGAACCTGGTGGACCTGCCCGTCAGCGACAGCGGTGTGAAGATCGGCGACTCCGTGCTGGAATTGGAGCGCGACGACGTCGCGAAGGTCAGCGAGGCGGGTCTGTCGGAGGTCACCTTCGGCATCCGGCCCGAGCAGCTCGAGATCTCCGACGATGGCGGGGTTGACGTCGTTGTCGACCTGGTCGAGGACCTCGGCAGCGAGGCGTACGTGTACACCCACGCGGGTTCGGGGGTCGAACTCGTCGCTCGGTGCAACCCGCGTACCGCGCCGAAGCTGGCCGACACGGTGCGGCTGCGCAAGAACCCCGAAGGTGCGGTACACCTGTTCAACCCGAAGACCGGCGAACGCCTGAATTGACCTGACGTGAATGCACCGGAGTTTCGGCTCCGGGCGCCGACTCCGGGGCTGCTCGCGCTGCCATGGGACCGGCCGTTGTCGCAGTGGAACGTCCCCGATGTTCCACTGCGCGACATCGCCGTCGGACCCAGCCGTCACCTGGTGAAGTTCGTCGAGGCCGACGATGCCCTCTGGGCGGTCAAGGACATGCCCGCCCGGATCGCGGCCAAGGAATACGACGTGCTGCGCAGGCTCGAGGAGATGGAGCTGCCCGCTGTGCGGCCGGCCGGTCTGGTGCTTCAGCCGGAGTTCGACACCGCGATCCTGGTCACCCGCTACCTCGAGGGGTCCTGGCAGTACCGCCGGCTGTTCATGCGGTTGCCGCCGGACCAACCCAAACACCGGGCGCGGCTGCTGGACGGGATGGCCGGCCTGCTGGTGGAACTGCACCGGCACGGCGTGTTCTGGGGGGACTGCTCGCTGGCCAATACGCTGTTCTCCCGTGATGGGCAGCTGCTGGCGGCCTGGCTCGTCGACGCCGAAACATCCGAGGTGCACCCAAGCCTGAGCAACGGGCAACGCCAGCACGATCTCGACATCACGGTGGAGAACGTGGCGATGGGCATGGTCGATCTGGCGGAGCGGCTCGGCACGCCGGAGTCGTTGCAGGACCAGCTGATCGCCGAGGCCGAGCAGGTGCGGGTTCGCTACGAGACGCTGTGGGACCTGCTGCACGCCGAACCGGTATTCGGCTTCACCGACCGTTACCGCGTCGAGGGCACCATCAGGCGCCTGAACGATTTGGGCTTCGCCGTCGACGAGATATCGCTGCAACCCGTCAGCGATGATCCGAGCCGGCTCAAAGTTCATGTCGCCGTGGGTGATCGGCGCTATCACGCGCAACGGCTGCGCGAGCTCACCGGCCTCGACGTCGGCGAGGGACAGGCGCGCATACTGCTCGGCGACCTGCGCGCCTATCAAGCGCAGCTGTGTCAGGAGGCGGGACATGACGTCGACGAGTCGACCGCCGCCCGGTTATGGGTGATCGAGGTCGTGACGCCCTACGAACGGGTGGCTCACGACGTCGTCGGGGGAAAGGGCACCGCGATCCAGGCCTACTGCGATCTGCTCGAAATCCGGTGGCTGCTCAGCGAGCAGGCCGGCCACGATGTCGGCACGAACAAAGCCCTTGCGGCGCTAGCCCGCGACGTCATCCCGACCGACTCGGCCGCCAAGATGGCGATCGCCGAGGTGCCGACAGCGCCGATGCCCGTCATAGAAATCGGCGGCGACTAGTTCTGAGCGTTGACTCTGCGCGTAGGGCGGGATTCAGCCCGATTTTCCGCCCTCACTGCAGACTCAACGAGTAGTTCCTAGGTGACGGGTTCGACGCCCGGATTGGTGCCGAGGCCCACCTGCGGGTTCGCGCCCTCGGCGTCGTGTGTGAACACCTGGTGCGCCATCTCCCGGCAGTTGTTGTCCATCGGGGTCTGATCGCCCGAGCAGTAGGGCACCAGATCGGCGGGATCGGCGGCGGCGATTGGCGCCCCGCCTACCAGAGCAGCGGCCGCCATCAGGGAGGCAGCGACAATTCGCCTCATCACCCAACGGTACAGCGGGTATTACCTTGGCGTGGTGGATCGAATCGGCCGGGTGAAGCTGACCAACCCGGACAAGGTGCTGTACCCGGCGACGGGTACGACCAAGGCCGAGGTGTTCGACTACTACGTCAGCATCGCCGAGGCGATGATCCCGCACATCGCGGGCCGAGCCGTCACCCGCAAGCGTTGGCCCAATGGCGTCGACGAGCCGGCCTTCTTCGAGAAGCAGCTCGCCAGTTCCGCACCGGACTGGCTGGACCGGGCGTCCATCACTCACAGGTCCGGCACGACGACCTATCCGGTCATCGACAGCGTCGACGGCTTGGCGTGGATCGCCCAGCAGGCGTCACTGGAAGTGCATGTGCCGCAGTGGCGGTTCATCGACTCGTGGAGTCGCGAACGAGGAGCCGAGAAGGTACCCGGGCCCGCCACCCGAATCGTGTTCGACCTGGATCCCGGCGACGACGTCACGTTCCGTCAGCTGTGCGAGGTGGCACACGAAGTACGAGATTTCATCACCGACATCGGGCTGACGACGTATCCGTTGACCAGCGGCAGCAAGGGCCTGCACCTCTACGTGCCACTGGCCGAGCCGGTGAGTTCCCGTGGCGCGTCGGTGCTGGCGAAGCGCATCGCCCAGCAGCTGGAAAAGACGATGCCCAAACAGGTGACCGCGACGATGACCAAGAGCCTGCGTGCAGGCAAGGTGTTCCTCGACTGGAGCCAGAACAGTGCGGCGAAGACGACGATCGCGCCGTATTCGATGCGCGGACGCGAGGAACCCACGGTCGCCGCGCCGCGCAGCTGGGAGGAGATCGAAGACCCCGACCTTCGCCACCTCCGCTTCGACGAGGTACTCGAACGCGTCGAGCGGGACGGCGATCTGCTCGAGGGGCTCGACGAACCCGTACCCGAGTCGGACAGGCTGACGACGTACCGCAGCATGCGCGACGCGGCGAAAACCCCTGAGCCGGTTCCGAAGAAGGCGCCCGCGACGGGTAACGACGACACCTTCGTCATCCAGGAGCATCACGCGCGACGGCTGCACTACGACTTCCGGCTCGAGCGTGACGGCGTGCTGGTGTCGTGGGCGGTGCCGAAGAACCTGCCGGAGACCCCGGCGGTCAACCACCTCGCCGTGCACACCGAGGACCACCCACTCGAATACGGGACGTTCGAAGGGTCGATTCCCAAGGGCGAGTACGGCGGCGGCAAGGTCATCATTTGGGACTCCGGCAACTATGAGACCGAGAAGTTCAACGACAACGGCCCCGACGGACCGGCGAAGGGCGGCGAGGTGATCGTCACCCTGCACGGCGACCGGATCGATGGCCGCTATGCATTGATCCAGACCGACGGCAAGAACTGGCTTGCGCATCGGATGAAGGAGCAGAAGCGGCCCACCTCAGGGGATCTCGCACCGATGCTCTCCACCGAAGGCTCCGTGCAGAAGCTCAAGAAGACGCAGTGGGCATTCGAAGGCAAGTGGGACGGCTATCGCGTTCTGGTCGACGCCGACCACGGCAAGCTCACTGTGCGTTCACGGCGCGGCCGCGATGTCACCGCCGAGTATCCGCAATTCGAGGCGCTGGCCGCCGATCTCGCCGACCACCACGTGATCCTCGACGGCGAGGCGGTGGCGCTCGATGCGGCGGGTGTGCCCAGCTTCGGCGAGATGCAGAACCGTGCCCGATCAACTCGCGTCGAGTTCTGGGCGTTCGACATCCTGCATCTGGACGGTCGATCGCTGTTGCGGGCCAAGTACTCCGACCGCAGGCAACTGCTGGAAACGCTCGGGGACGCTGGGGGAGTGATCGTGCCGCCCGCACTGCCCGGCGACGGGCCGCAAGCGCTCGAGCATGCGCGCGAACAGCGGTGGGAAGGTGTCATCGCCAAGAAGCGCGACTCCACCTACCAACCCGGTCGACGGTCGTCGTCGTGGATCAAAGACAAGATCTGGAACACCCAGGAAGTGGTCATCGGAGGCTGGCGGCAGGGCGAGGGCGGCCGGTCCAGCGGTATCGGGGCGCTGATGCTCGGGATACCCGCCGACGGTGGCCTGCAGTTCGTCGGCCGCGTCGGCACGGGCTTCACCGACAAGGCACTCAAGAGTTTGAAGTCCGCGCTCAAGCCGCTCGAGACCAACGAATCACCCTTCAATGCACGACTTTCCACCCAGGATGCCAAGGGCGTCACCTTCGTCAGGCCGGAGTTGGTCGGCGAAGTCCGTTACAGCGAACGCACGTCCGACGACCGGCTTCGCCAGCCGAGCTGGCGGGGACTGCGGCCGGACAAGACGCCCGACGAAGTCGTCTGGGAGTAGCGTTTCCGCATTCGTTTCGCCATTGCGCGGCAGGGCCCATGCCGTCGGCGATATCGAAAGGTGCCGTCTGCGTTACCAAACCGACGCGCGACACGCGCGTTGCCTGCACGCCAACAGGCCGGTGCCGGTGCGAGCATTTCATCGCCATGAAAACACCGCCACTGTTCGTTCTTGCCGTGCATAACTTGTGGATGGAGAAATGACAGCCGTCAGCGACGGGGATGACATGACAGACGACCCGTTCGTCGAAAGGGTGGAAACACTCTCTCGTGCGACGACCCGTCTGAGTTTCGATCCGTTCGTTGACATCGACTGGGACGCACCCGAGAACGCCTTTGACGGAAACGATCCTCGTTGGCAGCTGGAGCCGGATACCGCTCCGCTCGCGGCCACGGATTGGTACGCCCAACAGCCCTTGAAGCAACGCATTGAGATGGGCCGCTGGATCACCGCGAATACGTTCAAAGTCGGAATTCAATTCGAGATGATACTAATCCGCGGCGTCGCGCATCACGCTGGAAGGCTGCGAAATTCCGATCCAATGTTCCGGTATCTGCTGCATGAGGTCACCGATGAATGCAACCACATCCAAATGTTCCAGGAGTTCATCAATCGCAATGACCAAGATGTACCTGGCATGCGGCGGATATCGCGGTTTTTGGGTCCCATCGTGGGTTTCCTCAGCGGATACCTGAGCATCATGCTCTTCATAGGGGTCCTTTGTGGCGAACAGCCAGTTCACTATCAACAGACACTGATTCAACGGAGGGGGCCACAGATACCTCCATTGCTGAACAAGGTCACCTATATCCATCTGGCTGAAGAAGCCCGCCACATTACATTCGCTGACGACTACCTGACCGAGCATATACAGCATTCGGGGCGCTTTAAACGTGTGGCATATGCGATTCTGTTTCCACTTTTTCTTCGCTGGCTGATGGGCGAGATATTCACTCCACCGCGGTCATTTGCGCGACAGTTCGGTATCCCGCGCCGGACTTTCAAGTCCGCCTACTGGCGAAGTGGACATTCGCGTCGAATGATGGCGGAGTCGGCCGCCGATGCCCGGCGGGTGGCAGACCATCTTGGTCTTCGGACCGTCTGGTCGCGTTGGATCTGGCGGCTGTTGGGCATTGATGGCCGCGTCCCGCGCTACCGCGGCGAACCGAATCGGCTGTTCGAGGGCTCAACTGTGCCGCAGCTTGTTGAGATGCGGGCGACGATGTGGGCTCGCCTTGCGGCCGTAGCGATCATGGCGAGCGTCGCCCTGGCGGCGACGCCGGACGGATTGCGGATCATCGCGGTTGCCGCCGCCGGAGCGGGTGCATGGGCGATCTACCACACGTTCCGGGAATGGCGTGGCGGTGTGATGGGGAATCAGCCGTTCGAATGGCTGAGGCTGCTCGTCTGGGTGACGGTGTGCGTGATGATGATTCCCGCCGGCGGGTTGATCGGGCTCGCCTTGGTGGTGTTCATGATCCTCGCGCTCGCCGAATTCATGCCCACCCTGTGACCCCGGCCCGAGATACCTTCGCGGCCTTCAACTTTTACGCCTCTGACCGGCGCTGCTTACCTGGAAGCGAGCCCAGATCATGATAATTTCCGCAGATGACTGACCTGCCCTACTTCGACTTGCTCATCGACGAGCGCCAGGACGGCGGCGAGACCGGCCAGATGTTCGAGCACCAGGTGCACTGGGGGTATTGGGAGGATCCCAAGGCTGCCGCAGGCACGCGGGCCGACTACATCGCCGCCATGGAGCAGATGAACGCCGTCCTGTTCGAGGCCGGAAAGGTCGCTGACGGTCAGAAGCTGCTCGATGTCGGCTGTGGGTTCGGCGGAACCATCCAACAGATCAATGCCGCACATTCCGACATGGATCTGACCGGCCTGAACATCGACCCGCGCCAGCTCGCAGCAGCCGATGCTCAGACCAGGCCCACCAACGGAAACATGATCGACTGGGTCGAAGCCGACGCGTGTGCGCTGCCGTTCGAAGACAACTCCTTCGACCGCGTCCTGGCCGTCGAATGCATCTTCCACTTCCCGTCGCGTGAGAAGTTCCTCGCCGAGGCCGCCCGGGTGCTGAAGCCGGGCGGCTACCTGGCGGTGTCCGACTTCGTTCCGACCATGTCGTTCTTCGGCAAGACCCCGATCTGGACGGCGGTCCGGGCCCAGATCGCGAAGTCCTACGGAACGCTCGGCAACGTGCCTCTCCGGTCCTACAGGTCGATGGGCAAACGTGCGGGGCTGCAACTCGACGCCAATCGCAACATCCGGAAGAACACGTTGCCGACGTATCCGTTCCTGATCAAGTTCTTTCGCGAGCAGGGGTCAGCGGACGCTCAGAAGACGATGATCGTGGGCACGCGGTGGATGAAATGGCTGTCGAAGCTCGGCCTTGTCCAGTACAAGGTCTACACGTTCCACAAACCTGCCTGACCCTCGGAGCCGCGCTGGCGGCGACATCAGACTAGGAGCCGCGCTGGCGGCGACATCAGACTCGGCGGGCCGGCCTCGACGATTACCCGGAAGCGTCGATGGCTTCCAACAGACCGCGCGTCGCCAGCTCGTCGGCCAACTCGTTGTCGGCGACGCCCGAATGTCCCTTCACCCAGAACCATTCGACCTGGTGGCGCGCACAGGCCGCTTGCAGCCGCTGCCAGAGGTCGACGTTTTTCACCGGCTGCTTGGCGGCGGTCGTCCAGCCGCTGCGTTCCCAGCCGAGCACCCACTTGGTGATGCCGTTGCGGACATAGGTGCTGTCGGTGTAGAGGTGCACCACCACGGGCCTGGTGAGCGCCTCGAGTGCCATGATCGGCGCGGTCAACTCCATCCGGTTGTTGCTCGTCTCGCCGGGGTCACCTCCGCACATCTCGCGAACGTGCTCACGCAATCGCAGCACAGCGCCCCAGCCGCCGGGACCGGGGTTGGGACGGCACCCGCCGTCGGTGTGGATGACCACGACGTTTCCGGTCATGCGCCGAGGATAGGCAACAGCGTCGAGCAGTCGGCTCAGCGACGCGCCGAGATCATCGCCGACCGGACCGACATCCCGAGCTCGTGATGGCGCAGCGTGGTGATCCGGCGCCCGGGCTGCACCGCGTCCTTGACCGGTGTCGTGTTCTCTGCGAAGAACGACGCGGTCGTGTCGATGTCGGCGACGACGTAGGTGATCCCCCAGAGCGTCGACGGACCCTCGCTTGCCGCACCCGGCGAACCGACGGCCTCGATGATCACGTCCCCGAACCGGAAGAAGATCTGTCGGATCGGCCGACCGCCGAGTTCGCCTTCGCGTTCGCGGCGCGGTTCCACACCGACCGCGCTCGATCGCGTCGTCGGGATGCCGTCGAGGTCATCGAACGCGCCGCCCGACGGCAGCCCGCGCAACGACCACCCGGCTACGCCCGTTTGGGCGTCGCGGCCGACCAGTCGGATCCGTACTCCGCCGACCCGACAGACGGCGTCGGAATCGACGCTGAACCCCGCCGCTGTCCAGGCGTCCGCCGGATCAGCGACCACGAGCTCGTCGACGGTGACGGTCATTGACTCTTCCTGGTGGTCATTCTGCGCCCGGCAGCAGGCTCACCTTGACGGAGGCATCGCCGCGGCCGACGAGGTCGATTCCGGCACGGAAGTCATTCAGCGGAAGCTGGTGGCTGCAAATCCGATCCAGCGGCAGGACTTTCGCCTCGATCATCGAGATCGCCGTCGGCCAGCAGTAGGGGCCGAGGTGGGCGCCGAGTACGTCGAGTTCCTTGACGTCACTGATGATTGTCCAGTCGACGGTGACCGGCGAGCCGAACACGCCGTATTCGACATAGCGGCCCAACTTGCGCAACAGGTTCAGGCCCTGCGGGACAGCGGAGGGATGCCCCGTGGCATCGAGGTAGACGTCGGCGCCGTAGCCCTCGGTCAAGTCACGCACCACTGACTCGGCGTTGTCGGTGCCGACATTCAGGGTGATGTCGGCTCCACATTCGGCAGCCAGGTCGAGCTTCTCCGGTATGTGATCCAAGGCGATCACATGGGCCGGGCTCTTGGCTCGTGCGCCTGCGATCATGCCGAGTCCGATCGGACCGCAGCCGGCGACCACGACAACATCGCCGAAACAGATGGATGCGCGTTCGACAGCGTGCAGTGCGCAGGAGAGCGGTTCGGCGAACGCCGCATGCGCGGCCGGTATGTCGCGTGACACCTTGTGCACGATGGCGTCCGCGGGATAGATCATGTACTCCGCCATCGCCCCGTTCACGCTGCGGCGAAAGCCGAAGATGTTGTGCGGCGCGCACATCCAGTACTGGCCGCGCCGACAGAACCGGCACTTCCAGCACGGAACGATCTGTTCGGCCACGACGCGATCACCGGTGTCCACACCCCACCGCTGTCGGCCGAGGTCGTCGACGGTGACGATCTCGCCGACGAACTCGTGACCCGGCGTGACGAGCAGGTCGACGTTGGGCGGTATGGGCCCGTCGCCCCAGTACATGGGCGCGCCGTGAAAGCATTTGAGGTCGCTGGCGCAGATTCCGACGGCCTGTACCTTGACGAGTGCCTCGCCGGGACCGGGCTCCGGCACTGGAATCCGCTCGAGCCGGTAGTCCTCGCGGCCGTGAATGACCACGGCCTCCATGGTTGAGCTCATTCGACGCTCCTCGTCAGCTGTCGGTTGGGATCGATCGTGGTGCTGATCGTCACTGCGGTATTGATTGCGTTGGCCGAGAACAGAGTTCCTTCGTTCTGAACTGCAGCGGCGCCCCACTGCAAGGCGGTGGCCAACGCGTCGCTACGGTCGTGCGGGCAGCTGAGAAAGCCAGCGAGCATGGCGTCACCGGCGCCGACGGTGCTGATCACCCTGTGCACCGGTGCGCGACCCCATACGGCGCCGGTGGCGTCGACGAGGATCGCGCCATCTGCGCCGAGGCTGGCCAACACGGTGCGGGCACCGCGACGGCATACCTCCTGAGCGGATTCGACGACCTCGCCGAGAGTCCGTGGCACCCGGCCGGTCAGGTCGGCGAGTTCGTGCACGTTCGGCTTCACCAGATCGGGTTCCGCGGAGAGGGTTTCGGCCAGTGCCCGCCCCGACGTGTCAACGGCTACCCGGACGCCGCTGCGGTGTCCGAGTTCGACGAGTTCGCCGTACCAGCCTGCGGGTAGGCCTGCGGGCAGGCTGCCGCCGCAGACCAGCCACTCTGCGTCGCAGATGGTTTCGGTGACGGCGCGGAGCAGTTGGTCGGCCTCGTCCTTGCTGAGGCGGGGACCCGGCTCGTTGATCTTGGTGACGGAACCGTTCGGCTGGGTGAGGCTGATGTTGCTCCGGATCTCGGCGCCGATCGGAACGACGGCGGTATCCAGCCCTGCGGCACCGAGCATCTGCTGCAACTGCGCGCCGGCGCAACCGCCTGCTGTCACAACGGCTCGGACAGGTACCTCGCGGGCGTGCAGCGCCAGGGCGACGTTGACGCCCTTGCCGCTGGGTTCGGTCCAGCTGCGTCGGCCGCGATTGACCGAACCGAGCACGATGTCGTCGATGAGCACGGTCCGGTCCACGCTCGGGTTCGGCGTAACGGTGACGATCATGCGCGCTCCACTTCGATTCCGGCGCTGAGCAATCGCGTGTAGTGGTCGTCGGCGAGGCCGGTATCGCTGATCAGGACGTCGATGTCACTCAGGTTGCCGTGATTAGTGCCCTTCACCTCCCCGAACTTGCTGTGGTCGGCCATCAGGACTCGTTTGGCGGCACAGCCCAGCATCAGCCGCTTGACGGCCGCCTCGGCGGGGTCGGGAGTGGTCAGTCCCCGTTCGACGGAGATTCCGTTGGTGCCGAGGAATGCGACGTCGACATTGATCTCGGCCAGCGCTCGCGCAGCCCAGTCACCCACCTCGGCGAAGGTGACGCTGCGCAGCCGGCCCCCGAGGGTGAAGACGGTGAGCCGCGGCCGAGTCAGCAGCGACATCGCCAGGGGAACGGTGTTGGTGTACACCGTCAGGTCGCGGTCGCCGGGAAAGATCTCGACCAATTTGGCCGTCGTGGATCCGGCGTCGATGAGCACCGACCCCTGTGCAGGCAGATGGTTCAGCGCCGCCTCTGCGATGCGGAGCTTCTCCGACGCCAACTGCGTTCGAGTCTCGACCGACGGCTCGAAAGCCAGCGATTGGACGGGCACTGCGCCGCCGTGCACGCGGCGCAGCAGACCCTGGCGCTCCAGCGAAATGAGATCCTTGCGTATCGTCTCGCCGGTTACGCCAAGGGATTCGGCGATGTGCACCGCGTCGATGCGGCCGCTGCTGCGGAGGCGGTCGATGATGTGGTTCTTCCGCTGGTCGGCGTAGGGGGCGCGGGCGTCGAGGTTGTCGGTCACGCGGCAGCCGCCTTAGCCGCAAGTAGCGCAGCGCCGCGCGCGCCGGCCTCGTCGACGTCGGACAGTACGAAGTCGCCGAACCGGCGCCGCTTGACGGCGACGAGCCCGGCGCTGCGTGACCAGCCACCGGTGACCACCAACGTCCGGTGTGCACCGCTGACGGCACTCATTGCGTCATGGATCTCGGCAGCCTGGTCGGTGACAGCTTCGAGGGCGGCGCGCCACAGTCGAGCGGGGTTGGCGTCGTCGGTAATGCCAAGGATGTCTAGACTGCCGAATGCCGGTGCTGACAGGCGCATTTCGGGCATGGGCAACGCGATTGCATCGCAATCCAGCGCCGGAAGGTCGGTGCTGTCCTTCCCGAGCAGCGCGAGGATGCGTTGCAGCGCAAGCCCGCCCTGCGTTGCGCCGAGCAGGCACCAATGGTCGGCGACTGCGTGCCAACCGGTGGTGATGCCCGCTTCGGCGAGGTCGGCGACGACGTCGGGGTGCAGGCCCGGCGCGATGGTCCGGACCAGCGCTTCGGCGGTACCGCACGAGTCCAGCTCGTCGCCGGGTCCGTCGGCGCCTGCTCCGACGACGGCAGCCTGGTGATCGTGGCCCGCGACGGTGAGAACCGCTCCTGCCAACCTTGGTAGCCCCGCATCGGCTCCTACCCGGCCCAACGGCGTCCCCGCCGTCACCAGCGGTGGCATCAACGACCGGCCGGCTCCTGACCACTCCAACGTGTCCGGCCACCAGTCGCGTTGCGCCAGACGCAGCCATCCGGTTCGGGAAGCGAGTGACTGTTCTGTGGCCTCGTCGCCTCCGAGCCCACGCACAATCCATTCCGCGACGTTGAGTCGGCGTACCGCGGTGCGCGCGGCAGGGACGTTGTCGATCAGCCACCGGTGCTTGGTCAGCGACCACTGCTGCCGAAGCGGCAGGCCGGTGGTGGCCGAGAAGGTCTGCGCGCCAACGGTTTCAGTCAATCCCGTCAGCTCTGCATGATCGCGAGTGTCGTGCCACGCGATGACGGGAGCCACGGGGTCGCCGTGTTGGTCGAGCAGGACGCCGGACTCGGCGAGGCTTGCTACTCCGAGCCCGCCTATCGCTGCGGCAGGACAGTCGGCCAAGGCTTCTGCCACCGCGGATTTCGCCGCGTCGAGCAAGGCGTTCGCATCGAGTTCCGCGCCCGAGGTCGTCACCGTCCACGGAGTAGTGGCGCGCCCGGACGCAACCGGCTCGCCGTCAACGGTGAAGACGACGGCCTTGCTGGTGCTGGTCCCGACGTCCAGGCCGACGAACAAGTTGCCGCGCATGTCGCCGCTCGACCAACCCTTCTTGTCGTATTGGAATGTGATGGATATAGTTGCGTTTCGTTGGAGCCATGTCAAGCGATCATGAAGGACTCCCATGCCACTCGCTCGGACCGCCGACCTGGTCGCCGCCGCCTATCGCGCCGGCACGGGCGTGCTGGCCTTCAACGTCATCACGCTGGAGTACGCGGAGGCGATCGTCGCAGGCGCCGAAGAGGCCAATCGGCCGGTGATCCTGCAGTTGAGCGAGAACGCGGTGAAATTCCACCACGGTCGGCTGGCGCCGATAGCCGCCGCAACCACAGCGGTCGCCGCGGCGGCAGGCGTCCCTGCATCGGTTCACCTGGACCACGTCGAGGACGTGGCGCTGCTGCACGCCGGTGCCGAAAACGGCGTCAGCTCAGCAATGTTCGACGCCGCCAAACTCGCCTACGACGCCAATGTCGAGGCAACAAGGGCGGCCGCGGACTGGGCACACGACCGGGGCATCTTCCTCGAAGCCGAGTTGGGCGAGGTAGGCGGAAAGGACGGCGCGCACGCGCCAGGGGTGCGCACCGACCCCGCAGAGGCGGCCGCATTCGTAACCGGCACGGGAGTCGACGCGCTGGCGGTCGCGGTCGGCAGCTCCCACGCGATGTCGGAGCGGACCGCATCGTTGGAGTTTGACCTCATTGCCCAGCTGCGGTCGGCGGTGCCCGTTCCGCTTGTGCTGCATGGCTCTTCGGGGGTGGCGGACGAGGATCTTCGCAGGGCCGTGAGTGCAGGCATCACCAAGATCAATGTCGGAACCTTGCTCAATGTCCGGTTCACCGCCGCCGTGCGCGAACACCTCGCGTCCGACGAGTCGGTGACCGACCCGCGAAAGTACCTCGCTCCGGCGCGCACCGCCATCGCCGATGCGGTGGCGGGGGTGCTCGACGCGATCGACTGACCGAATCCGGCGCCCGGCTAGGCTCCCGCCATGACTTCAGTTTCGGTGATCACCGGTGGTGCGGGCGGAATGGGCCTTGCGACGGCGAAGGTCGTCGGGCGGGACCACACCCTTGTCCTCTGCGACGTCCGGCAGGACCGTCTCGACGAGGCGGCGAAAACGCTGGACGGCCTCGGCATCACCGTCACCGCCGTCAACTGCGACGTCACCGACCGCAGGGCGGTCGACGGATTGCTGGACACCGCGTCCACGCTCGGCGCGATCGCCTCGGTGATCCATGCCGCCGGTGTCAGCCCCAGCATGGGCTCGGCCGAATACGTCATGCGGACCAACGCGGTCGGCACGGTCAACGTGAACGAGGCCTTCTTCGCCGCCGCGGGCGAGGGCGGCGCGATCGTCAACGTGGCCTCGATGGCGGCACATATGTTGCCGGAGAACATGATTCCCACAGCGCGATTCCCGCAGGCGCTGCAGGACGCGGATGCCTTCATGGCCGACATGCTGGCGGCGTGCAGCGTCGTTCCCGAGGAGATGCAGTCCGGAATCGCCTATGCGGTGAGCAAGAGCTTCGTCCGGTGGTACTCCGTTGCGCAGTGCGAACGGTTCAACGGCAAGGGCCTGCGCATCCTGTCCGTCTCGCCCGGATCGGTCGACACCGAAATGGGTCTATTGGAGGCGGAAGCCGGCGCTGGCGCCATGGTCGCCGACGCGGCGGTGCCGCGTTGGGGTAAGCCGGAGGAGATGGCCGCCCTGCTGGCGTTCTGCGCGAGCGACAAGGCCGGCTACCTCACCGGTACCGACATCCTGAACGACGGCGGCGTGATCGCCTCGATGACCGAGCGTGCCAGGGTCGCCGCCCACAGCGGTTAGTGATCAGACCACGTCGACCCAGATGGTGAACGCCAGCGTGAAGCCGGCGAGCGCGGCAAGCAGGACCGAGTCGACGTTTCGAAGCTCGGTCGCATCCGACTTCTCCAAGCGCAGTTCACGGGCCAGCAGGAACAACGGGAACGTCACGCTGATCGCAATCAAGAACCCGCCGATGATGTAGGCCCACACGAATTTCACGCCGAGCCTGCGCGCCTCGATCACCATCAGGATCGCCACCGCGAGCAACAGCAGCGCGATGTCGACGGTGATCGACCGGGTCGCGTGATTGGCCTTGGTGGCTTCCCAGAAACCCAAGAAGCTCCCGCCGCCGCCGAAGAAGAGGATGTTCTGGCTCCAGGTGGCCACTAGTGCGACGAGAGCGATCGCGGCGTAGGCGGCGCATAACAGTTTCCGGGACATGAGCATTCGCTCACGGTAGAAGGCGTCGCCCGTCACGATCACCGATTCGATCCTTTTGCTGCGTCGGTCCGTCGCTGCAGCGCGAACGAGCCGGTGAGAATCAGGATCCCCGCCGCGGAGAGCAGCGCGCCCGCGGTCGCCGGGGCGGTATAGCCGTAACCCGCGGCGATGACCAGCCCGCCGACCAGGGCGCCGATCGCGTTGGCCATGTTCAGCGCCGAGTGGTTGAGGCAGGCGGCCAGCGTGCGCGCGTCGTGTCCGACGTCCATCAGCCGGATCTGCAGTGCAGGCCCCATCGCCGAGCCGGCCGTGCCGATCGCGAACAACACCAGCAACGCCGTCCACGGGTTGTGGGAAGCCACCACGAACACCGTCAGCGCGAGGCCGAGGGCCGTCATCGACAGGTACAGACCGCGAACGACCGAAACATCTGCCATTTTGCCGCCGACCAGGTTGCCCACCACCATGCCGAAGCCGAAGACCATGAGCGCCAACGGAACAAGCGCACGGGGCATGCCTGCGACATCGGTCATCGTCGTGCTGATGTAGGTGTACACGGCGAACATTCCGCCGAATCCGATCATGCCCACCAGCATCGCCAACCACACCTGCACGCGTTTGAGCGCGCCCAGCTCGGTCAGCGGGCTTGTCACGTGCATCGACCGCAGCGGAGGGAGCCAGAATGCGATCGCGGTCAGCGTCATCACGCCGACCGCCACCACCAGACCGAATGCGCTGCGCCAGCCGAGGGCCTGGCCCAGCCAGGAAGCCATCGGCACGCCGACGACGGTCGCGACGGTCAACCCGGTCATCACGTGCGCCACCGCCTTGGCCCGATTGCGCGGTCCCATCAGGAAGGAGGCCACCATCGCGGCGACACCGAAGAACGCCCCATGCGGCAGGCCGGCAACGAAACGCGCGGCGATCAGCACCTCGTACGACGGGGCGAACATGCTGGCCAGGTTGCTCAGCGTGAAGACCGCCATCAGCCCCAACAGCACCGTCTTTCGCGGCATCCGTGCGGTCAGTGCGGCGAACAGCGGCGCTCCGACCACCACACCGAGCGCATACGCGGAGATGACGTGGCCTGCGGTCGGTTCGGAGATGGCGAAGCTGGAGGCGATATCAGGAAGCAACCCCATCGCGACGAACTCGGTGGTTCCGATGCCGAAGCCGCCGATGGCGAGAGCCAGCACCGCAAGCCACCGCACCGAGGGTGCAGGAGCGACAACGGAGACCGGGGTCGTCGAGGGCCGGTCAAGGGAGATGGTCAAGAACGTGGACCTTCCTGTGGTTGGACCTTGGCCACGCTAACCAGACTTACGGCTGTCGGCAAACTGACTTACGCATTTTGACGGTAAAAGTGAGGCAGGTTACGATTGGAATCGACCGCGAATCAACCTCTGTGAATCGATGACATGGCCTTTTCCCGAAGTTCGACGGCCGCCACGGCCGGCGATATCTATGGCCTGATCCGCGCCGCGGGTGCGACGACCCGTACGGAAATCGGTGACCAGACTGGGTTGTCCCGCACCGCTGTGGCCGCACGCGTCGCGGCACTCGCAGATCAGGGTCTGATCGTTGAGCGTGAACAAGCGCCGTCCACGGGCGGCCGTCCCGCCGCGCTGCTGACGTTCAACGCCGACGCCGGAGTCGTGCTCGCCGCCGCGATCGGGCGCAGCAGAACCCGGCTCGCGGTGTGCAACCTCGCCGGCGAGATCTTGGCTGCAGGTGACATCGACCAGGAGATCGGCATCGGTCCCGACGAGCTGATGCCCGACGTGGTCAAGAGGCTCGACGTCCTCCTCGACGGGCATCGGGATGTCCGCATTCACGGCGTGGGGTTGTGCCTGCCCGGAACCGTCGATCAGCAGCGTGGCTGCAGCCTCGACTCGCCGATCATGAGCGGCTGGGACGGGGTGCCGCTGGCGCCGTATTTCGCCGAGTTGACCGATGCGCCCGTCATTCTCGACAACGACGTCAACGTCATTGCGCTGGCGGAACGACGGGGCGACCGTCAAGCCGTCGACGATGTGCTGGTCATCAAGGCCTCGACAGGTCTCGGCGCAGGCATCATCGCCGGCGGTTCGCTACAGCGCGGCGCCGTGCAGGCTGCCGGGGAGTTCGGTCACAACAAGACGCCAGCGGCCGACGGGGTGCCGTGCCGATGCGGCGACACCGGCTGCCTGGAAGCGATCGCGGGCGGTTGGGCACTGGTGCTGGCGCTGACACAGCAGGGCCGCGCGGTCGGCCATATCCGCGACGTCGTGGAGTTGGCCAACGGCGGTGACGCCGAAGCGCGCAGGTTGATCCGCGACAGCGGGCGACATGTCGGCGAGGTCCTCGCTGCTGCGGTGAATCTACTGAACCCCGCGCTGCTGGTTGTCGCGGGCGATATGGCAAGGGCGTACGACATCTTCGTGGCAGGCCTGCGGGAAACGTTGTACGGCAACGCGACCGCGCTGGCGACCCGCGTGCTGCACGTGGTGCCGACCACCTACGGGGACCGGTCCGGTGTCGTCGGCAGCGCCACCATGGTGCTCGACCACGTGCTGAGTCCGCGCCTCATCGATGCGGCGCTCGGTGCCGACGCAGGGAGGCGAAAGTTCAGGCGCGGTTCCACTGCTGGGTGAGCCGGAAGAGGTAGGTCAATGCGGGCAGCACGATCACACCCGCGAGCCCGACGACGATCAGCAGCCCGACCAGTGTGGAGTCGGCGCCCGCGGCGTCGTCGATGGTGACCTGATCGACCAGCAGCCACGGATACTGACCGACTCCCCATCCGGTGACCACCGAGCCGACGGCGACGACCGCGGAAATCCTTGCCGGAGAGTACTTTCGGCGATACAGCAGGGCGAGGGTCGCCGCACCCGCCACCGCCGCCAGTGCCAGTAACGGTGACGCGACCGTGCGCAACCCGTGGCTCAACGTGGGAGCGTCGTGAGCAACGGGATAGAGTCCCGCGAACACGACGACGCCGGTGGCAACGCCGACCGCGAGTGTGCGGATACGCAGTCGCTCGGCCAGTGCCGTGCTGCCTGCGCGGGCCGCGTCGGCGGTGAGGAACACCCCGGCGAGGAAGACACATGTGGTGGCGGCCAGACACCCGCCGACCATCGAGGTGGGGTTTATCCACGATCCGACGAGGTCGCCATATCCGTCGGCGGGTACCCGACCCGACGCGATCGCGCCTGCCGCGGCGCCGAGGAAGAACGGCGTGATCACCGACGACGCCGCGAAGATCGCGCCGAAGAGGCGGGCCTGCGCGAAGGTCTCCGAATACTTGCGGAACGCAAACGTCGCTCCGCGCAACACGATCCCCGCAAGCGCCAGAAGGAGCGGGATAAAGAGGGTGGTGGTCGCGGCGGCGAATGTGGTTGGGAAGCCCGTCCACCACATCACCAGGATGTAGATGAGCCAGACGTGGTTGGCTTCCCACACCGGCCCGATGCTGGTGTCGACGAGAGTGCGGATTTCACTGCCACGTTCGTCGAATCCGGCGGTGAGGTCGTAGAAGCCCGAGCCGAAGTCGGCCCCCGCGAACAATGCGTACACAACGACGCCGACGAACATCGCCATCGCCACCACCGACGCCAGCGTCACGACGCCGTCTCCTCCCGCGGGGGCCCGTACGGGCTCGGCAGGTCGGTCTCACCGGTACGCCACCGCTTCGCCATGGAACGCAACACGACGTACGCCCCGACCGTCATGCCCAGATAGATGACGAGGACGCCGAGGTAGCTCCACCAGAGGCCGGCGTTCGTGCTGGCGGCATCGGTGGTGCGAAGTACCTGCCACACCGTCCACGGTTGGCGGCCGACTTCGGTGGCAACCCAGCCGAGTTCGACCGCAAGAATGGCCAGTGGTCCTGCGATCACCGAAAACCGAAGGAACCAACGGTTGTTCAATAGATCGATACCGCGCCAACGGAGTAACCAGTACATGACGACGCCTGCCGCCAGCAGCGTGCCGATGACCACCATCGACTGGAAGGACAGGTGGGTGATGTTCACCGGCGGCCAGTCGGACTCGGGAGCCGTGTCCAAACCGGGCACCGGTCTGTCGAACGAGTTGCGCGCGATTATCGAGCCGAGTCGCGGTATCTCCAACGCCCAGCGCACCTCGCCGTCGATCAGCAGGCCGCCCAACCGAAACGGCGCAGGCCCCTCAGTCGTCTCGGCAAGCTCGAACGCCGCCAGCTTCGCCGGCTGTGTGTCGGCGATCCGCATGCCGAGTATGTGACCGACGATCGGCTGGGCGATGGCGGCCACCGTTCCGAACACGAACGGCACCGTGAAGCCGAGGCGATGGTGCGCGTCGGTCCGCCCGCGCAGTAGGCCGGCCGCATACACGCCCGACACGACAAGGCCGACCACCATGAACGCCGCCAGCCACATGTGCAGAAACTGAAACCAGACACCGTCGTTGAACATCGCCCGCCACGGGTTGATGTCGGTCACGACGCCGTCGCGTACCGCGAACCCCGTGGGATGGTTCATCCAGGCATTGACCGACACCACGCAGAACGTGCCCACGATGCCGGCCACACCCATCGGGATCAGCATCGCCAAATGCCGCCGCGGCGGCATGCGGTCCCAGCCGTACAGGTAGATGCCGAGGAATATCGCCTCGACGAAGAACGACAAGCCCTCGAACGCGAACGGCAGGCCGAGCACATCGCCGAAACGCCCCATCAGGCCCGGCCACAGTAGACCCATCTCGAAGCTCAGCACCGTGCCGGACACCGCGCCGATGGCGAACAGGACCGCCGACACCTTGCCCCACCGCTTGGCGAGGCCGAGTGCGACCGGATCGTCGCGCACGATGCCGCGCCGGTGCATTACGTAGATGACGGTCGGAAAGGCGACACCGAAACACGCGAGGATAATGTGCCAACCCAGGGATACCGCCATCTGCTGGCGCGCAGGAAACAGTCCGGGCGGCCCCGCCTCGGATGTCAGCGCCAGAAATGTGTCGCCGAGCCCCACCCCAGCGAGCCTAATCTGCAGCGGGCGATCGCTGACCAAACTGTGACCTCACTGACTGCGGCCTCACTGGCGGCCGACCCTGGCACCCGATGCCGCGTATCGTGTCGGCCATAGGGGGTCGAGCCTTGCGCCCTGAGGGACCTGTCACCTCAAGAGGTGATCATCATCAACATCGGCCATGCCAAGGTGCACCCGCCCGTGCGATCGCGGGCGGAGTTGTTCGACGCGGCAGAGATTGCGAAGTATTTGGACTCCGCCTACGGCGTCCGGATGCGACTCGAGGAGAGTGCGCCGCACAACGCGTCGCTCACCCACGCCCGCGTCGACATCGGGGCGGTGGCCGTCGACGACATCGAGCTGCCTGGCGAGTTGCACGCCGAGCCTGACCCGCTCAACAAAGTCGTCACCGTTTGGGCCCGCAACGGCAAGGTGTCCAGTCAATGCGGCGGGCTCTCCGGCGAAGCCGTCGAAGGCGAGGTCACGGTGCTGGCCCAGCCGGATCTGCCTTACTCCGCGCACTTCGTGGACATCAACTCCACGACGATGTTGCTGGATGCTGATCTTGTCGCCGACGTCGCGGGCGCCACGACGGACGGTCATGCGCCGGTGATCCGTTTTTCGAGTTTCCGCCCTGCCGACGAGACGGTGGCCCGACTCTGGACGGACACGGTCTCCTACGTCAAAGACTGCGTGCTGGCCGATGACAATGCGGCCACACCGCTGGTGCTCGGACACTGCAGCCGACTACTGGCAACGGTCACCTTGTCCACTTTCCCGAACACGATCATCCCCGAACCGCGTTCCTATGATCGCACTGATTCCGGTCCTGCGCTGCTCCGTCGCGCGCTCTCCTATATCGAGGCCAATGCCGCGAACGACATTGCGCTGGCCGATATCGCGCGGGCCGTTCACGTGACACCTCGCGCCGTGCAATACATGTTCCGCCGTCATCTTGACTGCACGCCGCTGCAATATCTGCGCAATGTGCGGCTGGATCTGGCCCATCGAGACCTGCTGGCCGCGCAACGCCCGGAGCAGACCGTGGCCCAGATCGCCGCGCGCTGGGGATTCATGCACACCGGACGGTTCGCGGTGCTGTACCGGCAGACCTTCGGGCAAAGCCCGCACGAGACCCTGCGAACGTGACCGCGTCGAATCGGTGGGTCAGCGTACCGTCAGCAGATAACTACCACGGCACACAAGGTGCGACCATGGCCACTGAGCCCTTGCCCGACTTCGCCGCCCGCGGCGACCGGGCCCGGGCGCGCGCCAAGGAGTTGGAGCAACGACGCGCCGAGCTGGCCGACGGTCTGCCGGTGACCGAGCAGACCGTGAAACACGCGCATCAACGGGCCGGCGAAGCGCTGAAGCGCGCCGAGGAGGCGCACCATGCCTCCGCGCAACGCCATATAGACGCCAGCCACGCTCATCGCAGAGCAGCGGCCGCTCACGAGCAGGCCGCGATGCTGGCCGGGGACGGCTCCGGCGAGGTCCACCAGGACGCCGCCGAACATCACCGCGACGAGGCGACGCGCCACGATCGAGCGGCAGTCGACGAGGCGGCCGCGGGAGAGGCCGACGCGCGTCGGCAGGACTAGCGCTGCACCTCCATCAGAAGCAACGCGCCGCCGATGGCCTCCGATGACCGGAACGGCGTGCACGTCACGCGGACACTAGCGTGTCGGCCGCGACGGGTGACCGCGTCGACGACGGTCTCTCCGACGCTGTCCGAGTCGACGAGGGCGTGGCCGATCATCGGCTTGATCTCGTCCAGGGGCAGTCCCATGTCGAGGGACGTGAGAACGGTGCCTACGGTCTCTGCCGCTCGCAGCCCCCACAGTTCTTCGCAGGCCTGGTTCCACACCATCACGCGCATTTCCCGATCGATCACCACCAGCCCCGAATGAACCGAGTTGGCAACGGAATTGAGAAAGCTTCTGGCTTCGTTCAGCTCGACGCTGCGGTCGCGCAGGGTGTCGTTGATGGTGTGCAGCTCGTCGTTCGTCGACTGCAACTCCTCGTTCAACGTCTCGAGTTCTTCGTTCGTCGACTGCAACTCCTCGTTGGTGGTCTCGAGCTCTTCCACCGTCGACTGCAGTTCCTCGTTTGTGGTTTCCAGTTCTTCGTTGGTCGACTGCAACTCCTCGTAGGCCGCCTCGAGCTGGTGGTTGGTCTGCAAGACCTTGTCCAGCAGTGCCCGGTTCGCGGTCACGTCGAAAAATACGATGGAGACGCCGAGCAGCCCGTGCTCCGGGGCGACCAATGGATTGATGTGGACCTCGAACCATGCCGTGTCGCGCCCCGGCCGCGTCAACTTGACGTCTTGAACCCGGGCCGACCTGCGCTCGACCTTCGCCTGCTCGATATAGGTACGAAGTTCGAGCGGCCGGTAGGACACTTCCAGATCGCGCAGCAGCCGTCCGATGTCGCGCGTCGACAGGCCGAACATGGCTTCGGCCTGGTGGTTGATCATCGCCACGGTGTCCTCGCCGGTGACCACGATCTCGGGGACCGGACTGACGCGAAACGCCAACTCGCGGATCGGGTCCAGGGTGGACAGGTCGCCATGGCGGACGGTCGGCGCCGACAAGTCGAAATGCGTGGCGCCTGTGTGCGTACCCAGTGCCTTGCGGAAGATGCGGTTGCCCAAGTCGACGGGGGGGAATCGGTCGCCATGACTCAACAACATCTCGGCATGGCCCAGGAACAGCAAGCCTCGCGGCGCAAGGGCGAAGTGCAACCGGTTCAACACGTTTCGCTGTGTCTCCCCGTTCATGTACATCAGCGTGTTGCGGCAGGACAGCAGATCGACCCTGGAGATCGGCGCGTCCTTCACCAGGTCGTTGCGGCCGAAGATGACGGCACGCCGAACGTCTTTGTTGACCGCGAAACTCCCGTTGCTCCGATCGAAGTAGCGTTCCCGCAGATCCTCGGGCACCGAGTCGACCTGCTTGGCGTCGTAGACCGCGGCTCGCGCTTGAGCGAGAGCATCCTCGTCGATGTCGGTGGCGTAGATCTTGACGCGCTGGCGGTACGCGTCGGGGCCGAGCGCCTCGGCGAGCAGCATCGCCAGGCTGTACGGCTCCTGACCCGACGCACAGCCGGCACTCCACAGGCGGATCGGGTCGGCGGGACCGCGTGCGGCCAGTATCGCCGGTATGACATCCGCGCGGATGTATTCCCACGCGTCCGAGTCACGGAAAAACGAGGTGACGTTGATCAGGATGGTGTTGAACAGGGCGACGAACTCGTCAGGGCTGGTCTGGAGCGTGTCGAGGTATTCGTCGAACGTCGTGTGGCCCGCTTGGTTCATCCGGTGCCGCACTCGCCGCATCAGCGAGGCGCGCTTGTAGCCGGTGAAATCGAAGCCCCGTTGATCCCTCAGGTATCGCAGCAGAGCCTCGAACTTGTCGTCTGTCTGGCCATCCTCGTCCACCCCTGGCCCCTGTCCGCGGAGGTTGTACCGCGAGGTCGAACATACTCGCGCCTACAGCCGGTTCTCGGGGCCGATGACAGCCCACACCGTCTTACCCGTCGGGGTCGGCGAATTGCCCCACATCCGGCACATTGCGTTGAGGATGTTCAGCCCCGACGGCCTACCCGTGGCTTGCGACCACTCGGAAACGTTGGCCTGCGAGTGGCTGCAGTCCTCCACTGCCACCATCACGGTTTCGCCGTCAGTCTCCAGTCGAAGCCGGGGGTCGCAGGTGGTGTGTGCAAGGACGTTCTCGACAAAGGTCGTCACGATTATCTTTGACACCGCGATCCAGTCCGGCATCGACCACGCCTGCAGCCATTCCGCGACGAACTCCCTGGACCGCCGCAGGCTGGTGGCGTGAGCAGGCAGGTCGATGCGTACACGTTGGCGGCCCAGCCGCGATCCGGCGAAAGCGCACGCACTACAAGCAGATTCGACGCTCGGATAAACGGGGACATAGCGGGTGATCCCGTTGCGGGTCAGGGCGTCGCGCCCCGAACCGCGGTCACAGGCCAACAGAATCGGTACCTCGGGCCAACGCTCGACGTGCCAACGGGCACTGGTGAAGACCGCCAGGGCGGATTCTCGCGGAACGAGTAATCCGCTGACGTCGACGACGACCGCTCGAGGATCGTCCAGAGCGGCCTTGATGATGTTGTCGCGCAGGTAAAGATAGGTCGTTGCGTCGAGCACACCATCGGGGGTCAACACGATGATTCGGCCGACGGTGTCCGACCCGACGACCAGTTTGGACGCTGAGCTACTCGTCACCGCGTTCACCCGCCGAACGGGTAATCCCCGACAGGCGGCTGCCAATGATCGACATTGCGTTCTCGGCCTCGTCGGCCGACTCCGAGTATCGCCGGTGCAACACGCCTGTGCCGACGTGGTCCGCCATCTTGCGCGCCAATCGTGCCTTCTCCTGCAGGCTGCGGAGGGCGACCCAGATCGCCTGTTCGACCTCCTGCTCGCGCGCCTGCAGAAGCGCTTCTCCGGTCCATGCGTGTCCGACTCGACATCGGAAACCGTTCTGGGCCGTGACCATCAGCGAGCCACCGCAATCCGGACAGATGTTCCCCGAGTGCGGTCCCAATGATTCGCCGTCGAACTCGAGCGAGAACTTGCTTCCCATCGCGATCCGGTTTTCCAGTTCCAGCCTGGCGTCGGGTTCCATGGCCCGCTCCTCAAATTCGCGATCGGCCAGCTGCGCGAGCAGGGGGCCGATCTCGGTGGCGGCAGCTTGATAATCGATAACGCCTGCGTTGATCGCGTTCTGCGGCATCGCCGGGAAGACGGCGTCGGCGGGCCGTTGTGCGACGGTGATGCCGCCTCTGGCTTTGATGGCCGCCGCCCCGGCGACACCATCGTCCAGCATGCCCGACAGCACGACCGCGATGGATGTGTGGCCCGAACTGAGAGCCACCGATCGGAAAAGGGCATTGATCGCGGGGCGGTGGCCGTTCTCCGCAGGCCCCTCCGTCAGCACCACCCGATGGTCATTGGTCAGAATATGCCGGTCGGGGACCGCCACGATGATTTTTCCAGCCTCCAACTTGTCACCGTCGGTGGCTGAAACGGCAGGCAACGGCCCGCTTCGGTCGATGATGCTGGCCAGCACACTCGGCGCGGTAGGCGGGATATGCAAAGCGATGAGAACCGCGTACGGCAAATCGGCAGGCAGACCGGACGCGAAGTCGGTGAGCGCCTCCACCCCGCCCGCGGAAGCGCCCACTGCCACGACCCCACGTAGTTCGTCGCCCGAAAGACCGCTATTAGGAAGCATCATTTATTCGGGTACCCATAGCTGTGCCGGGCAACCGTCTTCCCAGCGGAATGACCCGCCGCTTTCGCAACCGTCAGACGTTGGCCATCACCTTCTCGGCGAACGTTTCGAGGCTGCGGACCTTGGCGTCCAACGGCTCGATGTCGCTGCCCATCACGTAGGGGTTACGGAAGCCCACGATGGCGTCGGTGACGCCCTTGTCCTCAAGCCGCTTGATCCCGTCTGTGGTGTATGCGTCGGCGGACATGACGTGGATCTCGAACGGGCCGGTGCGGCCCTGCTCCGCACGGATCTCGTTCAGCCTGCCGATGAGTCGGTCGAGTTCCTTGCGACCGCTGCCGCCGTGCATCCATCCGTCGCAACGGACCGCACGGCGCAGAGCGGCTTCCGCGTGCCCGCCTATGAGGATCGGAATCGGTTCGGACGGAGCGGGGGTCATCTTCGTTTTCGGGATGTCGTAGAACTCGCCGTGGAACTCGAAGTACTCACCCGATGTCAGACCCCTGATGATGTCGATGCATTCGTCCATCCGCCTGCCGCGATTGGCGAAAGGAACGCCCAGCAGTTCGTAGTCTTCGGGCCACGGGCTGGTGCCGACGCCGAGCCCCAGCCGGTTGCCGAAGATCGCCGCAAGCGAACCGGCCTGCTTGGCCACCAGCGCAGGGGGCCGGATCGGCAGCTTGAGCACGAAGAAGTTGAATTTGAGCCTTGTCGTCACCGCGCACAACGCACCCGCGAGGACGAACGCTTCGACAAACGCCTTGCCATCGAGGAATTCGCGGTTGCCGTCGGGGGTGTAGGGATAGGGCGAGTTCGACTCGAAAGGGTAAGCGATGCTGTCCGCGATCGTCATCGCGTGATAGCCGGCGTCCTCGGCGGCCTTGGCCAGCGGTATGTAATAGATCGGGTCGGTCATCGCTTCCGCGTAGGTGAACCGCATGCCCGCATACTAGAACGCGTTCTAATTGACGCTGCCGTGTTTCGGCGCCTCCCTCCGGGGGAACGTCGTTGGCCATGAGCACGTCGAAAGCGTTGTACAAGCCTCTCTCGATCGGCATGAGCGTCCTCGGCGGGCTGATCGCCGGCAAGATCTTCACCGAGATCTGGCAGCGGGTGAACCCGGACGACGAGGAGCCCGATCCCAAGGACCTGAGTCGCTCGGCGCGTGAGGTGTTCATCGCCGCTGCGGTACAGGGCGTCATCGTCGGCCTCGTGCGGGCGGTGCTGGCGCGTGGCCAGGCCAAGGGCTTCGCGGCGCTGACCGACGAAGACCTCAGCTAGCCTTCGGGCATCATGTAGCAGTGCCCAGCTGGCTGACCCGCAACGTGCGGGTGCTGTCCGCCGTCTCCTTTCTGCAGGACACCGCAAGCGAACTGCTCTATCCGCTGCTGCCGATCTACCTGACCTCGGTACTCGGCGCGCCCCCGGCAGTCGTAGGCGCGGTGGAAGGCGTCGCTGAGGGCGCGGCATCGCTGACCAAGTTGGCAGCGGGACCCTTGGGTGACCGCTATGCCCGCAGGCCGTTGATCGCGACCGGGTACGGCATGGCGGCGCTGGGCAAGGTGATCGTCGCGGCGGCCACCGGATGGCCCGGTGTGCTGGCTGGCCGGGTGGTCGACCGGCTCGGCAAGGGTATTCGCGGAGCACCCCGCGACGCTCTGCTTGTCGACGGTATCGACCACGCCGCCCGGGGGCGGGTGTTCGGATTCCACCGCGCCATGGACACCTTCGGTGCGGTCGTCGGCCCGCTACTGGGGCTGGCCGGCTACCAGCTTCTCGACCATCAGATCGCGCCGCTGCTGTGGGTCGCGGTGATTCCCGGCGTATTGAGCGTCGCCCTGGTCTTTTTGGTGCGCGAGACGCGGCGGGCGGTGCCTGCACAACACAAAGCGATCTTCGCGCGGGTGGGGGAGCTGCCTCACGGGTACTGGCGGGTCACCGGGCTGTTGGTCGCCTTCGGCATCGTCAACTTCCCGGATGCGCTACTGCTGTTGCGGCTCAACGAGATCGGCTTCTCCGTCGTCGAGGTGATCCTGGCCTACGTCGGCTACAACCTGGTCTACGCCCTGTCGAGCTATCCGGCCGGTTTGCTCGCCGACCGCATCCCGCGCCCTGCGGTGTTCGGAATCGGTCTGACTTTTTTCGCCGTCGGCTACATCGGCCTCGGGCTGACCACCGACACCGTTGTGGCGTGGGTGCTGATCGCCGTCTACGGCCTCTTCACCGGATGTACCGATGGCGTTGCGAAGGCGTGGATTTCGTCGCTCGTCGGACCCGACCTGCAGGGCAGCGCGCAAGGAATTTTCCAGGGCGCCAGCGGTTTTGCGATCTTGATCGCAGGTATATGGGCGGGTCTGCTTTGGGGGACGGACGGCAGGCTGCCGCTTCTCGTCTCCGGCGTCGTCGGAGCGGTGTTCGCGGTCGTGCTTCTCGTCGTCGCGCCGCGCTACCGGCTCGGCACGACGACCTCGACATCGTCGAGGGCATAGGGCGGCGTCCCGACACCGACAACCGAGTACCTGCCCTGCGGTGTTCGTTCGGTGACCCGGCACTGCGCGCTGCGATCGCCGATCGTCAACGTCACCGGCTTCGGCCCGGTCAGCACCTCGTCGGATAGCTCATCGAAAACCGTTCCCTGCCAATGATATCGGCCATCGATGGGATCGAGGCGACCGGACAGCCGCACCCGCACCCGGCGTGGGTCATCGGCGAGGAGGAGTGTTGCTGCCCCGTCGTAGATCTCGTCGACGACGCCGACGTCTGAGCTCATGTCGAACGCGCTCGGCGCCGCCTTCGCCATCCGCCGCCAGTACGACGCGTCCGCGCGGTCGGATTTGTCGGCTCCGCGCAAGTCGAAGGTGCGTTGGGTGCTGAACAGCACCTCGATGCGGGTGCTGCCCGTGCGGTGCATCAGCCGCAGACACTCGGCGATGTAGTCCAGTCGTGCGTCGGCGACGGCGTCGACACCGGTGACCATGAAATAGTTCGGCACACCGTGCACGGCGACGCCGAGGTAGGGGGCGAGATCCTCGCGCCCCGACCGGGTTTGGTCGGTGACGACGACCCTGGCCCGGCACGTCGACAGCGTCCAGGTGTGGGTGGCCTCGTCGAAGGAGGCGCCGTCGAGCTCGTCTGCGTCGATGACCGCGCTGCCGGTGATGCCTGCCTTGGTGAGTCGTTTCTCGGCGCGGTCCACCCCGACGACGACGACGTCGTGGCAGCGACCTTCCGTCATTGCGGCAGGAAACCGGTGCGTCGCCACAACCGGCGCGCAATCGGTCCCATTAGACCGACCTCATCGAGAAACGCCGCCAGCGGAGCGAAACCCGCAACCTGAACCTCCTGGCGGTGCGGGCTGGTTCTGGCGAGCTGCCGGGCCAGGTCTGCGTCGAGCCCGACGCGCAGGTACGGGACCCTGCTGGTGAACAGGTAACGGAAGAAGTATCCGCCAAGGCCGTTGATGTTGGACACCCACATCCTGACGGGACGGCCCATGGTCGGCGTGCGCTTGCGCAGCCCGTCGCGGGCGAACTGGATGTGCCGGGCTTCCTCGGTCACGTGAATTCGCATGAGCCGCTGAACCATCGGCTGCAACTCGGGGTCGTCCATCATCCGCCGCTGGATGGAGTCGAAGATCTCCTCGCCGATCAACGCGGCGACCCACAGCACGGAACCCTTGAAACCCAGCGGCAGAGCATTGATGACGACACGGTGCCACCAGCGCGGCTGCACCGGCTTCGCGCCGACGTGCTCGATCGCCTTGCCGAACATCACCATGTGCCGGGTCTCGTCGCCGAGCTCGGTCAACTCGTAATGCGTGGATCGCGACGTCGGATCCTGGTGCATGATCTTGCGCAGCAGTGCCTGATTCAGGATGTTCTCGAACCAGATGCCGGCCGACAGGGTGTTGACGAATTCCTGGCGGGACAGCTCGATCTGCTGCTCACGGGTCATCGCGTCCCACATCGGGGTGCCGTAGAGGGAGACACTCTTCGGCGGCAGGAAGAACTTGTCTGGATCGAGTGGCGCATCCCAGTCGATGTCGACCACCGGCGCGTAAGACTTCTTCACCGAGCCCTTGAGCAGACGCTCGGCGAACTCTTGGCGGGTGGCTGCTGGCTGCTGCCTCATCGAGGCGGTCATCCGCATCTCCCTCGTTATGGGTGTTGTGGCTCAACGGTAGGGACGCCGGACAAAAGATGTCAATACCCGCGGTACCGGATACTTCGATTTGTGATCGTTTGACGCGACTGTCAGCGGGTACCGGCCCGTATGGCCCTTGACGTGAATGAAAGCAGCCGCCCACCCGAACCCGACGATCCGCGCAAACCCGAATCGCCGACAGATCTCACCAAGCCCTCGCTGTTCTACGTCCTTCGCAAGACCGCGCGGGAATTCCAGCAGGACCAGTGCACCGACCTCGCCGCGGCGCTGACGTACTACGCGGTGCTGTCACTGTTTCCAGCGCTGTTGGTGTTGGTCTCGCTGCTTGGCGTTGTCGGACAGGGCCGCCGAACCGTCGACGCGGTGCTGGAGATGGCCGCAGGCGTGGTGCCCGGCGACGCGATGAACCTGCTGCGTCCGACCATCGAGCAGCTGGTGGCTTCGCCGTCGGCGGGCGTCGCGCTGATCACCGGCGCGCTGGCGGCGCTGTGGTCGGCGTCTGGTTATGTCGGCGCATTCGGACGTGCGATGAACCGGATCTACGAGATCGACGAGGGCCGCCCCGTCTGGAAGCTGCGGCCGCTGCAGCTCGTTCTCACCTTGGCAGGCTTGCTACTGGCGACCGCTGTCGCGGTGATGCTGGTGATCAGCGGGCCGGTAGCCGAAACCGTCGGCAATGCGATCGGAGCGGGATCGGTCGCCGTGACGATATGGAACATCGCCAAGTGGCCGGTGATTCTGGTGTGCGTCGTTCTAGCCGTGGCCGTGCTGTACTACGCCACCCCGAACGTGAAGCAGCCGAAGTTCCGCTGGATGAGCATCGGGGCGGGGTTCGCAATCTTCATGTGGATCACGGCGTCGGTGTTGTTCGGCTTCTACGTTGCGAACTTCGGCAGCTACAACAAGACCTACGGCGCGCTCGCCGGGGTGATCGTCTTCCTGTTGTGGCTGTGGATCACGAACCTGGCCTTGCTGTTCGGCGCCGAACTGGACGCCGAACTCGAACGCGGCCGTCAGCTGCAGGCGGGGCTGCCCGCCGAGCGCGACATTCAGTTGCCGCCGCGCGACACCCGCGTTCTCGACAAGAACGAGAAAGCCGAAGAGAAGGACATTGAGCGTGCGGAGGAACTCCGGCGCACCAGGGGCGGAGAGCATTAGCGCATACTCACGGGCGTGACCCGTCGGATCCACGTCATCGGCATTGGGGCGGGCGACCCCGATTACGTGACGGCCGAAGCTGTCCGCGCACTCAACGACACGGCTGTCTTCTTCGCGATGGACAAAGGGGAAGCGAAGGACGATCTGGTGGCCTTGCGTCGGCAGATCTGCGAGCGGTTCATCGTGGATCCGTGCTACCGGTTCGTCGAACTCGCCGACCCGCAGCGAGCCAAGGACACCGACTACCGGCAGGCCGTCGCGCAGTGGCATTCGGCGCGGGCCGCCGTCTGGGCGGACGCGATCGAGCGTGAACTCGCACTTGAGGGCGTCGGCGCCTTTCTGGCTTGGGGCGACCCGTCGCTGTACGACAGCACGCTGCGGATCCTGGAAAAGGTCGCGGAGCGCGTGGAGATCACCTACGACGTCATTCCGGGGATTACCGCGATCCAGGCGCTGACGGCCCGACATCGCATCCCGCTCAACGACATCGGTGAACCCGTGTTGATCACCACCGGCAGGCGGCTGGCCGCCGACGGGTTGGCGGGCAGCGTCGTGGTGATGCTCGACGGCGAGTGCGCGTTCCGGTCGTGTCCGCCGCAGACCCGCATCTGGTGGGGCGCCTACCTCGGCACGCCCGACGAATTGCTGGTGTCGGGCGCCGTCGGCGAGGTCGGCGAGAAGATCGCCGAGCTGCGCGCCGAGGCACGGGCGGCCCACGGCTGGATCATGGACACGTATCTGCTGCGGCCAGCATAGGATCGGCGGATGGCATTTCTGCTGCGTGCGGCGTTGACCGGATTCGCTTTGTGGATAGTTACGCTCGTCGTTTCAGGCATCGACTTCGTCGGCGGCGACACCACTCTGCAGAGAGTCGGGATCATCCTGGTCGTCGCAGTCGTCTTCGGGCTCGTCAACGCGATCATCAAACCGATTGTGCAGCTCATCTCGATCCCGCTCTACATCCTCACGCTCGGCCTGTTCCACGTGGTGATCAACGCGTTGATGCTCTGGATCACCTCCTTGATCACCGAGAACACGACGCACTGGGGCCTTTACATCGACGACTTCTGGTGGACGGCGATCTGGGCGGCGATCGTGCTGTCGTTCGTCAGCTGGGCGCTGTCGCTGATCGTGCGAACCCCCAGCGCGTGACCCGAGCCTGACAGGCACACTGGGTTCATGCCCGAACTGCCCGAGGTCGAGGCGCTGGCTGACCACCTCCGTCGGCACGCCGTCGGCCTGACCGTCGGACGCGTCGACGTGTCCGCTCTTTCCGTGCTCAAGACGTTCGATCCGCCGACGACGGCCCTACACGGCCGCGACGTCACCGGCGCCAACCGGTGGGGCAAGTACCTCGGACTCGAGGTCGGCGACCTTCACCTGATCACCCACCTGTCCCGGGCGGGCTGGCTGCGCTGGTCCGACCAGCTGGCCGCGGCGCCGCTGAAACCGGGTAAGGGTCCGATCGCGCTGCGGGTGCATTTGGGAACACCTGGCGCGGCACCGGGGTTAAATGTCGCCGGCGGACCGGCCCCGGGATTCGATCTCACCGAGGCAGGCACGCAGAAGCGGTTGGCGGTCTGGCTGGTCGACGACCCCTCGACGGTCCCCCAGATCGCGGCGTTGGGGCCGGATGCGCTGGAGTTGTCGCGCGACGGCCTGACTGCGGTGCTGGCGGCTCAGGGCGGCCGGGTGAAGACCGTCATCACCGACCAGAAGGTGATCGCAGGCATCGGCAACGCGTACAGCGACGAGATCCTGCACGTCGCCAAGCTGTCGCCGTTCGCAACGGCGAACAAGCTGACCGATGCACAGCTTGCGGCGCTGCACGACGCGATGATCTCGGTGCTCAGCGACGCGGTGTCGCGGTCGGTCGGCCAGCAGGCGGCCACGTTGAAGGGGGAGAAGCGGTCAGGCCTGCGGGTGCACGCCCGTACCGGTCTGCCGTGCCCGGTGTGCGGTGACACGGTCCGGGAAGTGTCGTTCGCCGACAAGTCTTTTCAGTACTGCCCGACGTGCCAGACCGGCGGCAAGGTACTCGCCGACCGGCGGCTGTCGCGGCTGCTCAAGTGAGCCGCCCGTCCCTCCGTCCCGGGATGGCTGCTTAGGGCAGGGGGAATCGGGCAATCCGCAGTCATGACGACTCTGCAGGCTCGCGATGGCAACGCCCGGCTCGAACCGCTGCTCGGCGACTTGGCGCAGCGGGTGCAGGCCGCCGACCCGTCGCGGCGGCGTGAGGTCACCGACGCCATGACGGGCAGGCCGCTCGGACACGTGCCGCACTGCACCGCTGACGACGTGGTCGCGGCGGCGCACCGGGCCCGCGAAGTGCAGGCGCACTGGGCGGCCAGGCCGGTGGCCGAACGCGCCGAAGTGCTGCTGCGCCTGCACGACCTCGTGCTGGCACATCAAGACGAGGTGCTCGACTTGATCCAGCTGGAGAATGGAAAAGCGCGGAGGCACGCGTTCGAAGAAGTCATCGACGTCGCCCTGACGTCGCGGTACTACGCGCACACCGCCGAGGAGTACCTGCGGCCCAAGCGTCGGCAGGGTGTGCAGCTGATGCTCACCGAGGTGTGGGAACACCTGCACCCGAAGGGCCTCGTCGGTGTCATTTCGCCGTGGAACTATCCGCTCACCCTCGGGATCAGCGACGCGCTGCCCGCGATCGTGGCGGGCAACGCTGTGTTGGCCAAACCCGATGACCGGACGCCGTTCTCGCATCTATGGGCTGTGCACATGCTCGAGCGGGCAGGGATGCCGCCGGGGCTGGTGCAGACGGTCACCGGACCCGGATCGGAGCTTGGCACACCGATCATCGAGCAGTCCGACTATTTGATGTTCACCGGCTCGACCGGCACCGGCCGGACCGTCGCCAAGCAGGCCGCGGAGCGGTTGATCGATTACTCCATGGAGCTCGGCGGGAAGAACGCTCTGCTTGTGCTGGACGACGCCGACGTCGGCAAGGCCGCCAGGGGTGCGGTGCGGGCCGCCTTCTCCAACTCCGGGCAGCTGTGCATCTCGATCGAGCGCATCTACGTGCCGACGGCGATGTGGGACGACTTCGTCGACCGTTTCGTCGCTGCGACCAATGCCATGAAACTGACTGCCGGGCTTGATTATTCGGCCGACATGGGGTCGCTGATCAACGCGACGCAACTCGAGACCGTCACACAGCACGTCGACGATGCGGTCGGCAAGGGGGCGACGGTGCTCGCCGGCGGACGCGGCCGGCCGGACATCGGGCCGTACTTCTACGAGCCGACGATTCTGTCCGGGGTGCGCGAGGGGATGGATGCCTACGAAGACGAAACGTTCGGGCCGGTGGTGTCGCTCTATCCCGTCGATTCCGAGGAGGAGGCGATCACGAAGGCCAACGACAGCCGGTTCGGGCTGAACTTCAGTGTGTGGACCTCGGATCCAGAGCGCGGCCGACGAGTCGCCGCACGTTTGCAGGCGGGCACCGTCAACGTCAACGAGGCCTACGCCGCGGCATGGGCGTCCATCGACGCCCCGATGGGCGGCATGAAGGAATCCGGTGTGGGACGCCGCCACGGCGAGCACGGGATCGTGAAATACACCGAATTCCAGACGATCGCGACCGAGCGGGTGCTGCCCGTCGGCGTACCGCCGTGGATCCGCGCCGACCGGTACGCCCGCGTGATGACGGTGGGCTTGCGGGCGCTGCGGCGTATCCCTGGTGTCAAGTAGCGCTGCTCAAGCAGTCGGGCAGTACGACCGCGTTGCCGACGACAACGCCTGCCGGTACAGCGGGTCGAGCCCACGGTCGGTTGCGACGGCTTCGGTCGCGCCAGCCAGCTCGGCCGAGCACGCGGGAGCGTGCAGTGAATTCCATTGCAGGGCAATCTCGTCGACCATCGTCTTGTTGTAGCCGTCGATCGCGGCCCGGGAGTCGGCGAGGTCGGGAGCGGCCGTCGGCGCCGTCGACTCGTCGAACTTCCACTGGCCGAACAAGGCGTATTCGATGCCTTCGGTGGCGTTGATCTGGTCGGTGAAGACGGTCCGCACGTACTGCGGGTCCACGCCGTGAGCCGTCGCGTCGGCGGTAACGGCGTCAAGCACCTGGTTCGCGCGCTGCACATCGGTGATGGGCCCGCCGGTGATCCACTTGGATGCCGCGACGGGATCGGCGGTCGCCAGTCGCTGGGCCGCGGTGTCCACGAGCCGGTACAGCGGGTCCGCCGGTTGGGCGTCGGCGGTTGCGGGAAATGCGCCTACCAGCAGTGACCCGGCTACCAGCAGCGAAGCGGTTCGATTACGGCTCATCGCTCCATCATGCTTACGCTGTCCGGGTGACTCGCCAGAAGATCTTGATCACGGGTGCCAGCTCCGGCCTCGGCGCGGGTATGGCCAGGGCATTCGCCGCCAAGGGCCGCGACCTTGCGCTTTGCGCGCGACGCCTGGACCGGCTCGACGAGCTGAAGGCCGAGCTGACCGAGCGGCACCCGGGGATCACCGTCGCCGTAGCGGCGCTCGACGTCAACGACCACGAACAGGTGCCGAAGGTGTTCGCCGAGCTGGAAGACCAGCTGGGCGGTATCGACCGCGTCATCGTCAACGCAGGTATCGGCAAGGGCGCGCCGCTGGGATCGGGCAAGCTGTGGGCCAACAAGCAGACCATCGAAACGAACCTGGTCGCGGCGCTCGTCCAGATCGAAACGGCCATCGAGATGTTCAAGAACGCCGACGGCGGGCACCTGGTGCTCATCTCATCGGTCCTCGGCAACAAGGGTGTGCCCGGCGTCAAGGCCGCCTACGCCGCGAGCAAGGCCGGGGTGTCGTCGCTTGGCGAGTCGCTGCGCGCCGAGTATCCGAGCGGCCCGATCGCGGTGACCGTGCTGGAACCCGGCTACATCGAGTCGGAGATGACAGCCAAGTCGGGCTCGACGATGTTGATGGTCGACAACGAGTCGGGCACCAAGGCGATGGTCAACGCCATCGAGCGCGAGACTGGCCGGGCAGCCGTGCCGTTCTGGCCATGGGGGCCGTTGGTCGCGCTGCTCAAGGTGCTGCCGCCGCGGCTGACCAAGCCATTTGCTTAGTCGCGCTGCTGGTTTAAGCCTTTCGCGGCCGTGGTAGCCAAGTGCCATGAACGCGAAATTGACGAACCTGACGCCGATGTTCTTCGCGGGCGCCGCGGCAGCCGCGATCGCGCTCGCTCCAGCTGCCTTCGCTGACCCGCTGCCCTGTGTGAACGACGACGGCACGGCTTGCGTGACCACTCCCGAAGGCGGCGTGGCCGCCGCCGGACCGGAGGGCGCTTCGGGCGCTATACCAGGCGGGCCTGCTGGTTTTGCGGGTCCCGAGGGTGTGACAGCGGGTACGCCGGGCGGACCGGAAGGTGCTGCCGGACCTGAGGGTGTGACCGCGGGAACGCCTGGCGGTCCTGAGGGTGTGGCTGGGCCTGAGGGTGCGTCGGCCGAGGTCCCCGGTGGACCTGCCGGCACGGTTGGACCTGAGGGTGTGACTGCTGGAACGCCTGGCGGCCCGGAGGGTGTGGCTGGGCCTGAGGGTGCGTCGGCCGCGGTCCCCGGTGGACCCGCCGGCTCGGTTGGACCCGAGGGTGTGACCGCGGGAACGCCTGGCGGTCCTGAGGGTGTGGCTGGGCCTGAGGGTGCGTCGGCCGAGGTCCCCGGTGGACCCGCCGGCACGGTTGGACCCGAGGGTGTGACCGCGGGAACGCCTGGCGGTCCTGAGGGTGTGGCTAGCCCGGACGGAGCCACTGCCACCATTCCCGGCGCCGGCAGCGGAACTGCTGGGCCTGAGGGCGGCAACGGCTGTCTGTTCGGCTACTGCGCCGTCATTCCTGGTGCCTGACAAGTAATTACGAGGCAGTCGAGGCGCGCGGTCATCCGACCGTGCGCCTCGCGTTGTTTCCTGGTCTGCCGGTTTACTTGACAGATCGTTGGGTTTTCCAAATAATATGTTGTATGAGTCCGGTCAGACGGGAAGGTCTTCCGATTCACAACCGCATCGGCGTGTTGCGCGCCGAGCGGCGCATGAGTCGGGCCGACCTCGCCGCGTCGATCAACGTCAACCCGCAGACGGTTGGGGCACTGGAGCGAGGCGATCACTACCCGAGCCTGGATCTGGCGTTCCGGATCTGCGAGGTCTTCGGACTACCCGTCGAGGCAGTGTTCTCGCGCAGTGCATTCGAGCCGCTGTCCACCGAGCTCTATCGAAACAAGGCTCGAACGCAAGGAAGTGATGACGATGGCTGAGGCGACACACCCCGAAACGCTGCTCGATCGCTATCAGGACTACCGCACCCGGCGGTTCCTCAAACACGAACGCAAGCATGTCAATTCGCTGCCGAGATGGCGCAACCAGCGTCGCAGGCGCATGTTGGTCGTCGGCCTCAGCGTGACGTTCGCGTTCATGTTCGCCGTGTCCATCCTGTGCGCCTTCAGCTTGTGGTGGGCGCCGCTGCTGTGGCTGCCCGCATGCGCGGCGTTCTTCCCGATGTGGATAGCGCTGCAGGTTGTGTCGGGGCGGCGCGGCGATGCGCCGGAGGCTGCGCTGGACGAGTACGAGGTCCAACAGCGCAACAGCGCCCGCTCGATTGGGCTGACCATTACGCAGTACCTGATGCTGGTTCCGATCTTCTACCTGATCGTCGGATCCGCCATCACCGGTGGCGCCGACACCGACATGGCCTACGCCGGCGGCCTGATGGCGACCGCGGTGCTGGTGATCGGTGGCTGCGCGCCCACCATGATCCTCGGCTGGACCAATCGCGATCCCGATCCAGAGGACGCGCCCGCGGCGGCTCAGGCCGATCTGCCGCGCTCGGCTCGGTAGTGCCGCACCAGGGCGTCGGTTGAGCTGTCCGACTGCTTCGGCGGCGATGCGTCGCCGGTCAGCACCGGCAGCAGCGCCTTGGCCTGGGTCTTGCCCAGCTCGACACCCCACTGGTCGAACGAGTCGATACCCCAGATGACGCCCTCGGTGAACACCTGGTGTTCGTAGAGCGCGATCAGCTGGCCGATGATCGACGGCGTCAGCTGGGTGCCGAGGATCGATGTCGACGGTCGATTGCCCGGCATCACCTTGTGCGGCACCACCTCTGGAGGAGTGCCCTCCCCGGCGATCTCCTCGGCGGTCTTGCCGAACGCCAGCACCTGCGTCTGCGCGAAGAAGTTGCTCATCAGCAGGTCGTGCATGCTGCCGGTGCCGTCGGCGGTGGGCAAGTCGTCGGTCGGCTGGCTGAACCCGATGAAGTCGGCGGGAATCAGCCGGGTGCCCTGATGCAGCAGTTGGTAGAACGCGTGCTGCCCGTTGGTACCCGGCTCGCCCCAGAAGATCTCGCCGGTGTCGGTGGTGACAGGCGACCCGTCGGCGCGCACCGACTTGCCGTTGGACTCCATCGTCAGCTGCTGAAGGTAGGCGGCGAAGCGGGACATGTCGTTCGAGTAGGGCAGGACCGCGCGCGACTGGGCGCCGAAGAAGTTGTTGTACCAGAGGCCGATAAGGCCAAGCAGCGCAGGCGCATTCGCCTCCAGCGGTGCGGTCGAGAAGTGTTCGTCGACGATGTGGAAGCCTGCGAGGAACTCGGCGAACCGCTCCTTGCCGATGGCCGCCATCACCGACAGCCCGATCGCCGAGTCCACCGAGTAGCGGCCGCCGACCCAGTCCCAGAAGCCGAACATGTTGTCGGTGTTGATGCCGAAGTCGTCGACGAGCTTTTTGTTCGTCGACACCGCGACGAAGTGCTTGGACACCGCGGCGTCGCCGAGCGAATCGGTCAGCCACCGCCGCGCCGCCGTCGCATTGGTCAGCGTCTCGAGTGTCGAGAACGTCTTGGACGCGACGACGAACAGCGTTGTCGCAGGCTCGAGTCCGTCGAGCTTCGCCACCAGGTCGGCCGGGTCGACGTTCGACACGAACCGGCACGAGATGCCCGCGTCGGCGTAGTGCCGCAGGGCGTTGTAGACCATCACCGGGCCGAGGTCGGAACCGCCGATGCCGATGTTGACGACGGTGGTGATGCGCTCGCCCGTCGCGCCTGTCCACTCGCCGCTGCGCAGCCGGTCGGTGAACTCGCCCATCCGGTCGAGCACCTCGTGTACGTCGGACACGACGTCCTGGCCGTCGACGCTCAGCTGGGCGCCGCGCGGCTGCCTCAGCGCTGTATGCAGCACGGCGCGGTCCTCGGAGGTGTTGATGTGTGTACCGGAATACATGGCGTCGCGGCGCTGTTCCAGATGTGCGGCTCGCGCCAGATCGATGAGCAGCTTCAGCGTTTCCCGGGTGATCCGGTGCTTGCTGTAGTCGATGTAAAGGTCGCCGACCGTCAGCGTCAGCTCGGTACCCCGGGCCGGATCGTCGTCGAAGAGTTCGCGGATGTGTTTGTCGCGAATCTGATCATGATGTCGCGCCAGGGCCTGCCATGCTGGGGTGGCCGAGATGTCCGGGATGTGCTGCTCTTCGGCGGTCATACTTCCGACCCTAGTGCGGCTATTTGACCAAAGGTGTAAGAGGGAGTCATGGATACGAACGCTCTGCTGAAGTCAGTTCCCACCGGCCTCTGGATCGGCGGTGAGGAGCGTGAGGCGTCGTCGACGTTCGACGTGCTCGACCCCTCCGACGACTCTGTTTTGATCTCCGTCGGCAACGCCACCTCCGACGACGCGATCGCCGCGCTCGATGCCGCGGCCGCCGCGCAGGCCGAGTGGGCCGCCACCGCGCCTCGCAAACGGGGCGAGGTGCTACGCGCGGTGTTCGAGAAGATCACCGAGCGCGCCGAAGACCTCGCCACGCTGATGACCCTGGAGATGGGCAAGGTGTTGCGGGAGAGCATGGGCGAGGTCACCTACGGCGCGGAGTTCTTCCGCTGGTTCGCCGAGGAAGCCGTGCGCATCCACGGCCGGTACACCCCGAGCCCCGCAGGCAGCGGCCGCATCATCGTCACCAAGCAGCCAGTCGGGCCGTGCTACGCGATCACGCCGTGGAACTTCCCGCTGGCGATGGGCACCCGCAAGATCGGCCCAGCGGTCGCGGCAGGCTGCACGATGATCGTCAAGCCGGCGCAGGAGACGCCGCTGACGATGCTGATGCTGGCCAAGCTGATGGACGAGGCGGGCCTGCCCAAGGGCGTGCTGTCGGTGCTGCCGACCAACAACCCTCGCGAGGTCACCACCGCGCTGATCGACGACGGCCGGCTTCGCAAGCTGACCTTCACCGGCTCCACCGGAGTGGGCAAGGCGTTGGTCAAGCAGGCGTCCGATGCGCTGTTGCGGACGTCGATGGAGCTGGGCGGCAACGCCCCGTTCGTGGTGTTCGACGACGCCGACGTCGACGCCGCCGTCGAGGGCGCGGTCCTGGCCAAGATGCGCAACGGCGGGGAGGCCTGCACGGCGGCCAACCGCTTCCACGTTGCGAACTCGGTGCGCGAGGAGTTCACCGAGAAGCTGGTCAAGCGGATGAGTGAATTCCAGCTGGGTAAGGGCATCGACGACTCGTCGACGCTGGGCCCGCTGATCAACGCCAAGCAGGTGGCCACCGTCGCCGACCTGGTGTCCGACGCGGTGTCGAAGGGCGCCTCGGTGGCCGTCGGCGGCGTCGCTCCCGGCGGCCCTGGCCATTTCTACCCGGCCACCGTGCTCGCTGACGTGCCCGCGGACGCCCGCATCCTCAAGGAGGAGGTGTTCGGGCCCGTCGCGCCGATCACCGGCTTCGACACCGAGGAGGAGGGGGTGGCGGCCGCCAACGACACCGAATATGGTCTTGCCGCCTACATCTACACCCGCGACCTGGACAGGGCGCTGCGGGTGGCCGAGGGCGTCGAGTCCGGCATGGTCGGCGTCAACCGCGGGGTGATCTCCGACGCCGCTGCGCCGTTCGGCGGCGTCAAGGAGTCCGGCTTCGGCAGGGAAGGCGGCTTCGAGGGCATCGAGGAGTACCTCGACACGAAGTACATCGCCCTGACCAAGTAACTCGCTTGCCTCTTTGGCGAGTACACGCAAAAGGTCCCCGGCGCTCGGCGTGTCGGGGACTTTTGCGTCTGGTCGCGCGGGAAAGATTCCATCGGTGAGTGGCCACCGGTGGGTCGCGCCGCCCGAGCGCGCCGTCGATCGGGGCGCCCCGAGGGCGTCTCCTCGGCCTCGGCGTGGCACCGGCGGTTCGGCGGGCATCCCGGCGCTGGACGGAATCCGCGCTTTGGCGGTCGCGCTGGTGCTCGCCGATCACGGTGGAATCCCAGGTGTCGCAGGCGGATTCATCGGCGTCGACGTGTTCTTCGTGCTGAGCGGATTCCTGATCACCTCGCTGCTACTCGAGGAGCTGGGCCGAACCGGCGGGATAGACCTGCCCGGGTTCTGGGTGCGCCGGGCCAGGCGGCTGCTGCCGGCGCTGATCGTCGTGGTGATGGCGGTCGTCGTGCTGCGCGAGCTATTCCCGTCCGAGGCGGTGGCCGCCGTGCGCGACGACGCCGTCGCCGCCTTCTTCTGGGTGGCCAACTGGGTCTTCGTGTTCCGCCGCACCGACTACTTCACCCAGGGCGACCCGCCGTCGCCGCTGCAGCACACCTGGTCGCTGGCGGTCGAGGAGCAGTACTACGCGCTGTGGCCGCTGGTGCTGGTGGCCGTGGCCGTCGTGCTCGCGTTGCTCACCAGGCACCGCGACAGCAGGCCGACGCTGCGCACCGTCCGGATGGTCGTCGTCGGCGTCGCCGTCGCGGGGGCGGCGGCATCGGCGGTCGCGGCGTGCCTGATGGTCTCCGAGAACTCGCTCAACCGCGTCTACTTCGGCACCGACACCCGTGTGCAGGCGCTGCTCGTCGGCGCCGCGGCCGCCGCGCTGTTGGTGCGGGACTGGTCGGCGCTGGCGCGCTACGGCAGGCAGATCCGGTCGCGGTGGGGCCGCTGGGTCGCGCAGATACTTCCCGTCATCGGGCTGACGATGCTCGGCGTCGTCGCGCACTTCGCGACGGGCAGTGCCCCGGAATTCCGGCGTGGACTGCTGACCGTGGTGGCCGTGGCCGCGGTCTTCATCGTCGCGCCGGTAGCGCTGGAGCAGCGCGGGCTCGTCGCGCGGGCGCTCGCGCTTCCGCCGCTGGTCTGGCTCGGCATGATCTCCTACGGCGTCTACCTGTGGCACTGGCCTGTCTTCCTCGCGCTGAACGGCGAGCGCACCGGCCTGACGGGCATGGCGCTGTTCGCGATCCGGGCGCTCGCGACGGTGACGCTGTCTGCGATGTCGTGGTGGCTGATCGAGCAGCCGATCAAGCGCTGGCGCCCCGCGCACGTTCCGCAGCTGCGGCTCGCGGCGGCGACGCTGGCGACGGCGGCGGTCGCGACGATGGTCGTGGTGCCCGTCGGCATCAAGGCGCCCGGCGAAAGCCGTCAGGGCCCCGACGTGCTTGCCGCCGCCGTCCAGCCGGAAGTGCCTGTCGAGATCGGCGGAACCGCCCGGCTGGCGCCAGGTACCCGCACTGTCGCCGTCTTCGGGGACTCGATGGCATGGACGATGATGCGCTATCTGCCGCCGACGCCGGGCTTCAAGTTCATCGACTACACCACCATCGGCTGCGGCATCGCCCGCGGCGGACCGTACCGGTCAACCGGCGAGACGCTCACCCAGAAGCCCGAATGCGAGACGTGGCCTGCTCGCTGGGCACAGCGGATCGGCCACGCCAAGCCCGACGTCGTGCTGTTGATCATCGGCCGCTGGGAGACCGTCGACCGCGTCAACGAAGGGCACTGGACGCACGTCGGCGATACCGGCTTCGACGGGTACATCGCGGGCGAACTGCGCCGCGCGCTCGACATCCTGGGCTCCACCGGCGCTCACGTCGTCGTGGCGACCACGCCGTACAACCGGCGCGGCGAACAGCCGGACGGGTCGCTGTACCCGGAGGACGAGCCGGACCGCGTCGACGAATGGAACGACCTGCTGCGCCGCGTCGTCGGGCAGCGCAAGTACGCGTCCGTCCTCGACCTCAACGAGAAGCTCTGTCCCAACGGCGTTTACACAAACAAGATCGACGGCATCAAGATGCGTATGGACGGGCTGCACCCGACGCCGGAAGCGGTGAACTGGCTGACGCCGTGGCTCGAGGACGCGCTCCGCAAATAGCTCAGTGGCCGAGGCGGCCGCGGCCGAGGCGCAGCAGCAGCATCGCGAGATCCTTGCCCTCGGGCCCGAGCTCGCTGTAGCGCTCGATGACCTTCATCTCGCGGCTGTGCACCAGCCGGGTGCCGCCGGACGCCATCCTGGCCTTGCCGATGATCTGTGACACCTCGGTGCGGCGCTTGACCGCAGCGAGGATCTCGGCGTCGAGGCGGTCGATCTCCAGGCGCAGATCGTCGATTTCGGCCACGGGTTCCGTTTCGATAGTCATGTCGGGCTCCTCATTGTGTGGGGGTCGCGGTTGCATCCGATTCCGGGCCTCACACAAGAAACGAGCCCCGGGTCTGGAAAGCGGACCGCGGGGCTCTGGATAGCAGCTAGACCACGGGCACCGCTTGCCGGTACCCGTAGAAAAATCGACGCTGCTGGATGAGCACGAAATTAGTGTGCCATCTCGGCCGCCGCCCGCGCAAAGAATGTCCCATGTCGGCGGTAAGTTAGGAAAGACATGAGTGTGCACGTGACCGATTCCCCGGCTGACCAGCTTCTCGACGGACTCAACCCGCAGCAGCGCCAAGCGGTGCTGCACGAGGGCACGCCGCTGCTCATCGTCGCGGGCGCGGGATCGGGCAAGACCGCCGTGCTCACCCGCCGGATCGCCTATCTGCTGGCCGCCCGCGACGTCGGAGTCGGCCAGGTGCTGGCCATCACGTTCACCAACAAGGCGGCCGCCGAGATGCGTGAACGGGTCGTGTCGCTGGTCGGCCCGCGGGCCAGGTCGATGTGGGTGTCGACGTTCCACTCCACCTGCGTGCGCATCCTCCGCAATCAGGCATCGCTGCTGCCGGGGCTGAACTCGAACTTCTCCATCTATGACGCCGACGACTCCCGCCGCCTGCTGCTGATGATCGGCAAGGACATGGGGCTGGACACCAAGCGGTACTCGCCGCGGCTGCTGGCCAACGGGATCTCGAACCTCAAGAACGAGTTGATCGGCCCCGAGCAGGCCGCAGCCGAGGCGTCGGAGGCCGAAGAGGAGCTCGCCCGCATCATCGCCGAGGTCTTCGGCGAGTACCAGCGCCGGCTGCGCGCTGCCAACGCGCTGGACTTCGATGACCTCATCGGCGAGACAGTCGCTGTGCTGCAGGCCTTTCCGCAGATCGCCCAGTACTACCGGCGGCGCTTCCGGCACATCATGGTCGACGAGTATCAGGACACCAACCACGCGCAGTACGTGCTGGTGCGCGAACTCGTCGGTACCGAGACGACGGTCGACGGGATCACGCCCGCCGAACTGTGCGTAGTGGGTGACGCGGACCAGTCCATCTACGCGTTCCGCGGCGCGACCATCCGCAACATCGAGGACTTCGAACGGGACTACCCGAACGCGACGACCATTCTGCTGGAACAGAACTACCGCTCCACGCAGAACATTTTGAACGCAGCCAACTCCGTCATCGCGCGCAATACCGGCCGTCGCGAGAAGCGGCTGTGGACGGCCGAAGGCGACGGCGAACTCATCGTCGGCTACGTCGCCGACAACGAGCATGACGAGGCGCGGTTCGTCGCAGAGGAAATCGACTCGCTTGCCGACCGCGGCGACATCACCTACAACGACGTCGCGGTCTTCTACCGCACCAACAACTCGTCACGCGCGCTCGAAGAGGTATTCATCCGCGCCGGTATACCGTACAAAGTCGTTGGGGGCGTTCGCTTTTACGAGCGCCGGGAGATCCGCGACATTGTGGCCTACCTGAGGGTGCTTGACAATCCAGGCGACGCGGTCAGCATGCGGCGCATCCTGAACACTCCGCGGCGGGGTATCGGCGACCGGGCCGAGGCGTGCGTCGCGGTCTACGCCGAAAACACCGGCGCCAGCTTTAACGACGCGCTGCAGGCGGCCGCCGACGGCAAGGTGCCGATGCTGAACACGCGCGCCGAGAAGTGCATTGCCGGCTTCGTCGAGATGATGGACGAACTGCGCGGACGTCTGGACGGTGAGCTGGGCGAGCTGGTCGAAGCGGTGCTGGACCGCACCGGATATCGCACTGAGCTGGAGGCGTCAAGCGACCCGCAGGATCTGGCGCGGCTGGACAACCTCAACGAGTTGGTCAGCGTCGCACACGAATTCAGCACCGACCTGGCGAACGCCGAGGCGCTGGGGGCCGATCTGGACGACGAGGACGTGCCCGACACCGGTGTGCTCGCGCAGTTCCTCGAGCGGGTGTCGCTGGTCGCCGACGCCGACGAACTACCCGAGCACGGCGCGGGTGTGGTGACGATGATGACGCTGCACACCGCCAAGGGCCTGGAGTTTCCCGTCGTGTTCGTGACCGGCTGGGAGGACGGCATGTTCCCGCACATGCGGGCGCTCGGCGACCCCACCGAGCTCTCCGAGGAACGTCGACTTGCCTATGTCGGCATCACCCGTGCGCGACAACGGCTTTACGTGAGCCGGGCCAAGGTCCGCTCGTCATGGGGCCAGCCGATGCTCAACCCCGAGTCGCGGTTCCTGCGCGAGATTCCGCAGGAGCTCATCAACTGGCGGCGCGTCGACACAGCGCCGTCATTGTCGGCGCCTGTCAGCGGGGCCGGCAGGTTCGGCACGCCCAGGCCGTCGCCCACCCGTTCCGCGGCAGGCAAGCGCGCGCTGATCGTGCTCGAGGCGGGTGATCGCGTCACTCACGACAAGTACGGCCTCGGCCGCGTCGAGGAGGTCTCCGGGATGGGTGAATCCGCCATGTCGCTGATCGACTTCGGTAGTGCGGGCCGCGTCAAGCTCATGCACAACCACGCTCCGATATCGAAGCTTTAAGGCCTGGCCCACCGCGCGCGCATCCCTTACGTCTCAACGATTCACGTTTTGCAGACATCTACTCGCACTTCTCCTACAAAACGTCAATCGGTGTTACGGGCGTGGCCATTGCGATGCGAACTAGCGACTACGGCCTGGCCCACCGCGCGGTCGCGGGTAGCAGGGCGAGCGCGATCGTGATCAACGGGAGCGCGGGGATCGCGTACACCACAGCCGCCAGCTTCGCGCCCGCGATGAACAGGCTCGCGAAGATCATCAACCCGATCACCGAACCGACGACCACCAGCGTGCGGGCCATCCGGCGCCGAAGCAGAAGCGCGATCAACCCACTGATGAGGGCGCCTGCGGAAACCAGAGTCAGGAACCCGACTGCGACACAGAACAATCGGTCCGACGCCCACCAGCCGGTGATCAGGTCGGTGGCGATGACCGCCGTGGCCCAGCCGCTGACGATCGCGAAGACCGCCGTCGCGGCCGCCATCTTCGGGCGAGCGCCCCGTCGCCCGCGGATCGCCACCGGAGTGGCCCGCGGAAAGTAGGTGGTCGGCTGCTCCGGGTGGCTGCCGGAACCGATGTGGGTGGTATGTGGTTCGTCGAGGATGGGCAGTGACCCCGTCGGCGCACGCCTGATGATGCTGGTCTTGGGCGCAGACAAGCCATCAGACGGTGGAGCCGAATCTGTATCGGACTTCTCGGGAAGGCACGGGTCACTCACACTTACGGAGAGTACGTGCCGGGGCTGAGTCCCCGTTTGGCCAGCCAGCCGGCCGGGTCGATGCGGTCGGTGCCGTTTTGCAGCACCTCGAAGTGCAGGTGCGGCCCGGTGGAGTTGCCGCGGTTGCCGATCGTGGCGATCTGGTCGCCTGCCCAGACCCGCTGGCCGATGCTGACGGTCCACGTGTTGACGTGGCCGTACAGCGTGACGGTGCCGTCGGCATGCCGGAGCTTGACCCAGGCGCCGAAGCCGGCCGTCGGGCCCGCGTCGATCACCACACCGTCGGCGGCGGCGACGATCGGGGTGCCGATCGAGTTGGCGATGTCGATTCCGCCGTGCAGGGCGCCCCACCGGTAGCCGAAGCCAGACGTGTACACGCCCTTGGTCGGCATCACGAACAGCGGGCGCTGCAACCGGGCTTCGCGCTCGGCGCGCTCCTGGGCGAACGCGGCGGCCTTCGTGATCTCCTCGGCGTGCACCGTCGCGACGGTGGCCGCGGCGACGGTCACCACCTGCATGCCGTCGGTGGAACCGGAGACCGCACCGCCCGCGATGGCCGACTGGTCGGCGGCGAGCACGGTGTCGTTGGTCGGGGTCTCGGAGTTGTTCATCACCGAATGCGCGGCGGCGGCGGTGGCGCCCGCGGCCATCGCGGCAATCATCAGCCTGCCCTTGACCGCGCTGGCGGTCTCCTTGCGGTGTTGGGCGGCACGACGGGCGGTCATGTCGATGATGTCGGTGGCCGCGACGCCGCCGCTGACGTCGGTCTTGCTGTCGCGGTACGCGTGAGACGCATTTCGCGCACTGCGCGAGGTGCTCGACCGGCGTTCGTCTCGTGCGTCCGACCGGAACTGGGACGGCACGACGAGGCGCATCGGGATCAGGTCGTCGGTGTCGGCCATGTCGTCGAGCTCGGGCGCATGGATGACCTGGCGTTCGCGATCGAACGCGGACGTGTGATGGAACTCGAGGTCAGACAGCTTGCCGAACTCATTGAAAGGAATGATGTCGGTGATTTCAGTGGCTTCGGGATCGATCCATCTGTGGCGAGCGTTCGGCGCGACTCCGGTAGGAGATTTGAACGAACGATGGCCCGCCAAGCTGAAATATCCTTCTAGTCGTGACCGGAACGTTATCTAGACCGGTAGACGTTAACCAAAGCCCAATGCTCTCGGCAAGCCGAGAGAGTATTCCAACCGGGATTGTGACTTGTATCACCCTCGGGGCCCGGTGAGATCTGCCACATGACCGGTAGGCGGTGCCGACGGGCTCGACTCGTGTCGATAAAGTTCCCCCGAACCCGTCGGGTGCGTACAGAAGTCAAACAGACAGCGTTTTCTCAACAGACAGCGAGCTGATGGATCTTTTCGAGTATCAGGCGAAGGAGCTGTTCGCCAAGCACAACGTGCCCACCACTCCAGGACGGGTGACGACCACCGCCGAAGAGGCGAAGGCGATAGCCGAGGAGATCGGCAAGCCGGTGATGGTGAAGGCACAGGTCAAGGTCGGCGGCCGCGGCAAGGCTGGTGGCGTGAAGTACGCCGCCACCGCCGACGACGCGTTCACGCATGCGCAGAACATCCTCGGTCTGGACATCAAGGGCCACGTCGTGAAGAAGCTGCTGGTCGCCGAGGCCAGCGACATCGCAGAGGAGTACTACATCTCCTTCCTTCTCGACCGTGCCAACCGCACCTATCTGGCCATGTGCTCGGTCGAGGGCGGGATGGAGATCGAAGAGGTCGCCGCGACCAAGCCCGACCGGCTGGCCAAGGTGCCCGTCGATGCGACGAAGGGTGTCGACGAGGCGTTCGCTCGTGAGATCGCGGAGAAGGGCCACCTGCCCGCCGAGGTGCTCGACGCCGCCGCGGTGACCATCGCCAAGCTGTGGGAGGTGTTCGTCGCCGAAGACGCCACGCTGGTCGAGGTCAACCCGCTGGTGCGCACGCCCGACGACCGGATCCTCGCGCTGGACGGCAAGGTCACGCTCGACGCCAACGCCGACTTCCGGCACCCCGAGCACGCAGAGTTCGAGGACCGCGACGCCACAGATCCGTTGGAGCTCAAGGCCAAAGAGCACGACCTCAACTACGTCAAGCTGGACGGCGAGGTCGGCATCATCGGCAACGGCGCGGGCCTGGTCATGTCGACGCTCGACGTCACCGCGTACGCGGGGGAGAAGCACGGCGGAGTGAAGCCGGCCAACTTCCTCGACATCGGTGGCGGCGCGTCTGCGGAGGTGATGGCGGCGGGCCTCGACGTGATCCTGCACGACCCGCAGGTCAAGAGCGTGTTCGTGAACGTGTTCGGTGGCATCACCGCCTGCGACGCGGTGGCCAACGGCATCGTCAACGCGCTGAAGATCCTCGGCGACGAGGCGAACAAGCCGCTGGTGGTCCGGCTCGACGGCAACAACGTCGACGAGGGCCGCCGCATCCTGGCCGAAGCCAATCATCCACTCGTCACCGAGGTGGGCACGATGGACGAAGCCGCCGACAAAGCCGCCGAGCTGGCGAGCAAGTAAGGGAGTCAAGACATGTCGATCTTCCTGAACAAGAACTCCAAGGTCATCGTCCAGGGCATCACCGGCGGCGAGGGCACCAAGCACACCGCGCTGATGCTCAAGGCGGGCACGCAGTTGGTCGGCGGCGTCAACGCCCGCAAAGCCGGAACGACGGTGTCGCACAAGGACAAAGACGGCAACGACGTCGAGCTGCCGGTGTTCGGCACCGTCGCAGAGTCGATCAAGGAAACCGGGGCCGACGTGTCTGTCGTCTTCGTGCCGCCGAAGTTCGCCAAGGACGCGATCATCGAGGCCATCGACGCCGAGATCCCGCTGCTGGTGGTCATCACCGAGGGAATCCCCGTGCAGGACAGCGCATATGCGTGGGCCTACAACGTGGAAAAGGGTCAGAAGACCCGGATCATCGGCCCCAACTGCCCCGGCATCATCACCCCCGGCGAGGCGCTGGCGGGCATCACGCCTGCCAACATCACCGACTCGGGTCCGGTCGGCCTCGTCTCGAAGTCGGGCACGCTCACCTACCAGATGATGTTCGAGTTGCGGGACTTCGGCTTCTCGACAGCCATCGGCATCGGCGGCGACCCGGTCATCGGGACCACCCACATCGACGCCATCGAGGCGTTCGAGAAGGATCCCGAGACCAAGGTCATCGTGATGATCGGTGAGATCGGCGGCGACGCCGAGGAGCGTGCGGCCGACTACATCAAGGCCAACGTCTCCAAGCCCGTCGTCGGCTACGTCGCGGGATTCACTGCGCCCGAAGGCAAGACCATGGGCCACGCGGGAGCAATCGTGTCGGGCTCCTCAGGCACCGCCGCCGCCAAGAAGGAAGCCCTCGAGGCGGCAGGCGTCAAGGTCGGCAAGACGCCGTCGGAGACCGCTCAGCTGGCCCGCGACATCCTGCAGACCCTCTAGCCCGCGAACAGACGCAAAAGGCCCCGCACTCTCGGCGTGTCGGGGCCTTTTGCGTCTGCTCGGCCAATTTGGTTAGTCTCTCGAAGTAACACTTGGTAGGAGGTCTGTAATGGTCGACCCGCGCACCCCAGTCCTCGTCGGCGTCGGGCAGTTCACCGAGAACATCGATGACCCCGGCTACCGGGGCATGTCGGCGGTCGAGCTGGCTACCGAGGCGGCCAAGGCCGCGCTGACCGACGCCGGCACCAACGCAGACGACGTCGCCAAGGCCATCGACGCCGTGGTCGGCCTGCGGCAGTTCGAGATCTCCGGCCCGATGCCCGCGCGGCTGGGGAAGTCGAACAACTATCCGCGGTCGGTCATGCAGCGGCTCGGCGCGCAGCCGGCCCGCTCGGTGATCGAACCCGTCGGCGGCCAGGGCCCGCAGAAGCTCGTCACCGAGTTCGGCACCGCGATCGCCAACGGCGAAGCGGACGTCGTGATGCTGCTCGGCTCCGAGCCGGGGTCGACGGCCCGCTACTTCGCCAAGCGGGACGACAAGCCCGACTTCAGCGAGCACATCGACGGGCAGCTGGAGGACCGCGGCCACCAGATCGGTCAGTACATCACCGAATACACCGTCAAACACGGGCTGACCGGCGCGGCGGTTCAGTACGGACTGCTGGACAACGCGCGCCGCGGCCGGCTCGGCCTCAGCGTCGCCGACTACCGCACGCAGATGGCCGAGCTGTTCGCGCCGCTGTCGAGAATCGCTGCCAAGAACCCGTTTTCGTCGTCACCGGTGGAGCGCTCCGTCGAGGAGATCGTCACCGTCACCGACGACAACCGGATGATCTGCGACCCGTACCCGCGGCTGTTGGTCGCCCGCGACCAGGTGAACCAGGGCGCCGCGGCCGTGATGATGTCGGTGGAGGCCGCACGTCGACTCGGCGTGCCCGAGGAGAAGTGGGTGTATGTGCACGGCCACTCCGACATGGTCGAGCAGGACCTGCTGGAGCGCGCCGATCTCGGCGCCAGCCCCGCGACGGTGCAGGCCGCCGAGGAAGCGCTGCGCGTCGCACAGGTCGGCGTGGACGACATCGCCACCTTCGATCTCTACAGCTGCTTCCCGTTCCCGGTGTTCGTCGCGTGTGAAGCGCTTGGCATCAGTGGCGACGACCCGCGAGGGCTCACCCTGACAGGCGGGCTGCCCTACTTCGGCGGGCCTGGCAACAGCTATTCGCTGCACGCCATCGCCGAGACGGTGGCCGAAATGCGCGAGAAGCCGGGCGGATTCGGCCTTGTTGGCGCCAACGGCGGAACGATGAGCAAGTATTCGGTTGGCATCTACTCGACAACGCCGGTCGATTGGCGGACTGATCGCAGCAAGGCGCTCAACGACGAGATCGCCGCGCTGCCAACGGTCCCGGTAAGCGAAAGCGCTGACGGCCCCGCGACGGTCGAGACTTACTCTGTGCACTACGACTGGCCGGTGCGCACCGGGGTCATCGTCGGCAGGCTGGACGGCGATGGGTCCCGGATCATGGCTCTCACGGAAGACGAGGATCTCGTCGGCCTGATGTCCGACGGCGATCCGCTCGGTATTGCAATCGTCGTGACGTCAACCGAGCACGGCAACCGCGCGCGCCTGGGCTAGTCCCACGCAAGCAGTCGAAAGTCAATCGAGCGTCGCGGGGCCCGCGTCATCGTGACCGACGTCTGGCCACGCGTCCCTTGGACTCGAGACGGGTCCGGTTTGCACGCCTGTTGTGGCGCGCGTTTGCATGCGGATCGTCGAATACGCGGGCGATCAGCGGGCTGATGGAAGGCATGGGATTCCCTCTCGTAGGTGATGCACAAGCTCTGGTGTCCATGACTCTGGCGCCGGTCGCGTTACGGGGCACGCGTAGTCGACTACGCGAGTGTTTGCCGACGCACTACCTCAGGTCGCGGGCTTCACACCACGCGAGCATTCTTGTACCATCTGGTACATGATTACCGACTGTGCCATCGATATCGACGCCTCCGCGCCGCTGGTGTGGGACGTCTTCTCCGATGTGGAGCGCTGGCCCGACTGGACCGCCTCGGTGACCAGCCTGAAGGCGCTCGACGGGCCCGGCCTCGCGATCGGAAGGCGATTCGAGATCAAACAGCCGCGCCTGCCCAAGCTGGTGTGGGAGGTGACCGCGCTCGACGAGGGCAGGTCGTGGACGTGGGAGCAGCGCTCGCCGGGCGGCCGAACCGTCGCCGTTCACGAGGTGCAGTCAGCGGACGGCCGCACAAAGGTCCGGCAGCGACTCGACCAACGGGGTCCGGTCGGCTCGGTGGTCGCCAGGATGATGCGCGGTACGACGCAGCGTTACCTCGAACTCGAGGCGCAGGGGCTCAAGGCGCGCAGCGAGCAGTTGCGTGGCTCGACCTCCTGACGTCGAGCGACGCCGAGAGCTGCTCGACGCTCTCATCGACGCATTCGCTGACGGCGGCATCGGCGACCGGCCGCTGCGTGAGATCGCCGAAGCGGTCGGCACCAGCCACCGAATGCTGTTGCACCACTTCGGGTCACGAGGCGAGCTGCTGGTGACGATCGTCAACGAGATCGAGCGTCGGCAGATGTCGGTCCTGCCCGACGCAGGCACCGAGCCTGCCGATGCGATGGCGGCCATGTGGGCCGACGTCCGCAGGCCCGAGCTGCGGCCGTTCGAGCGGCTCTTCTTCGAGTGCTATGCCCGCGGCGCCCAGGGCGAGCAGCCGTACGCGCGGATGCTGCCCGGAGCGGTCGAGTCCTGGCTGGCCGAGGCGGCCGCGAAGACAGACGGAACCGCCGACCCTGCGTTCGTGCGACTCGGGCTTGCGGTCACGCGCGGCCTGTTGCTCGACTTGATCGCCACGGACGACGGCGACGGCGTCGACGCCGCGGCTATGGCGTTCGTCGAGCTGCTGCGCCTGGCTCAGACCAGCGCGGCCAGCTTGCCCGCGAGCCGCTCGACGTAGCCGGCGACTTCGTTCTCGGTCTTGTCGGGCAGGCCGAAGAGAACCTCGGTGACGCCGAGTTCCTGCCAGTGCGCGAGCTTCTCCGGGTCCGGCTTGAAGTCCAGCGCCACGATCTGCGGTGCGCCGTCGCGGCCCGCCGCTGCCCAGGTGTCCTGAAGCAGCTTCACCGGCTCGTCGATGTCGAAGTCGCGCGGCGTGGTGATCCAGCCATCGGCTGAGCGGGCGATCCACTTGAAATTCTTCTCGGTACCCGCAGCGCCGACCAGCACCGGAATATGGGACTGAACGGGTTTGGGCCATGCCCATGACGGCCCGAATTTGACGAACTCGCCGTCGTATTCGGCTTCCTCCTGGGTCCACAGCGCGCGCATCGCCTCGATGTACTCGCGCAGCATGGTGCGGCGCCGCCCGGGGGGCACTTTGTGGTCAGCGAGTTCGTCGGTGT
>NZ_JAVHWK010000056.1:0-26902 GCF_032159775.1 Mycobacterium sp. | reverse complement strand
CAGCGCGTCGACAACACGACGCTGCCGTGGGCCTACGACACCACCACCACCCAACCGGCCGTCTTCGTCAACGTCTCCGCCCAGGGCGACAGTGACTCCATCGGCTGCCGAATCAAGATCGACGACGCGGTCAAGGACGAGAGAACGGTGAACACCTTGAACGCCTACACCTACTGCCTGGACAAATCGGGATGAGCCACCACACCATCTCGCGGCGACGTTCGGTTCCCGACGGAATCAGGCGCTACTCGGTGCTCATCGCGCTGTTCTGGCTGGGCCTTGCGGTGCTGACGAACGTCTTCGTGCCACAGCTGGAGACCGTCGCCGAGGCGCACAACGTGTCGTTGAGCCCCCAGGATTCACCGTCGCTGCAGGCCAGTAAGCGGATCGGCAAGGTCTTCGGCGAGTTCGACTCCGACAGTTCGGCGATGATCGTCCTGGAGGGCGACCAGCCGCTCGGCGCCGAGGCCCACCACTACTACGACGGTCTGATCGCAAAGCTCGCCAAGGACACCAAGCACGTAGAGCACATTCAGGACTTCTGGGGTGACCCTCTGACGGCGGCGGGCTCACAGAGCAACGACGGCAAGGCGGCGCTGGTGCAGCTGTACCTCGCCGGCAACCAGGGTGAGTCGTTGGCCAACGAGTCCGTCGATTCGGTGCGCGACATCGTCAACGACACACCGCCGCCGCCCGGCCTCAAGGCCTATGTCACCGGCGCCGCTCCGCTGGTCACCGATCAGTTCGAGGTCGGTCGCCACGGCACCCTTAAGACCACCTTGATCACCCTCGGGGTGATCGCAATAATGCTGTTTTCGCTTTACCGCCGTCTGACCACGGTGTTTCTGGTGATTTTCACGGTGATGATCGAATTGACCGCGTCGCGTGGCGTCGTGGCCGTACTCGCGAACGCGGGCATCATCGAGCTGTCGACGTATTCGACCAACCTGCTGACGCTTCTGGTCATCGCCGCGGGCACCGATTATGCGATCTTCATCCTGGGGCGTTTCCACGAAGCGCGCTACGAGGGGCAGGATCGCGTCTCGGCGTTCAACACGATGTACCACGGAACCTCGCACATCATTTTGGGTTCGGGCCTGACGATTGCCGGCGCCGTGCTCTGTTTGACCTTCACCCGGCTGCCGTATTTCAACAGCCTCGGCGTTCCCGCCGGCATCGGCGTCCTTGTTGCCGTGGTGGCGGCGTTGACCCTCGCGCCCGCCCTTCTGGTCATCGGTCGCCATTTCGGTCTGTTCGAACCCAACCGGCCGATGCGCACCCAGGGCTGGCGGCGCATCGGGACAGCCATCGTCCGCTGGCCCGTCCCCATCCTGCTGGTGACGGTCGCCATTGCGGCGATCGGCCTGATCGCCCTGCCGGCATACAAGACGAGCTACGACGCCCGTCCCTTCATGCCGGCCAGTGCGCCTGCGAATGTCGGCTACGCGGCCGCCGAGCGCCACTTTTCGGAGGCACGGCTCAATCCCGAACTGCTCATGGTCGAAGCAGACCACGATCTGCGAAATTCGACTGACATGATTCTGCTTGAGCGCGTTGCCAAGGCGGTGTTCCACACCGACGGCATCGCTCAGGTGCAGTCGATTACCCGACCGCTTGGCACGCCACTTGATCACACGTCGATACCGTTCCAGATCAGCGCGGGCAGCGCGTCTCAGATCAACAACCTGCCGTTCCAGCAGGCCCGCGGCAGCGACCTGCTCAAGCAGGTCGACGTGATCAACAACTCGATTGACGTTCTGCGACAACAATATGCGCTGCAACAGCAGTCCAGCGCCGCCACCGACGAACAGACCAAGGCATTCCAGCAGACGGTCGCCGTGGCCAACGACCTGCGCGACAAGATCGCCAACTTCGACGACTTCTTCCGGCCGTTGCGGAACTACTTCTACTGGGAGCCACACTGTTTCGACATCCCGGCCTGCGCCGCGCTGCGGTCATTGTTCGACGCGCTTGACGGCATCGACGCGCTGACCGACCAACTTGCCAGTGTCTCGGGAAGCATCGACAAGTTGGATGAATTACAGCCCAAGCTGCTCGCGCTGATTCCGCCCCAGATCGCGAGCCAGGAGACGAACCGCGACCTGACCCTGACGAACTACGCAACCACGTCAGGCATCAACGACCAGACCGAAGCCGCGTTGCAGAATTCCACCATCCTGGGCCAGTCCTACGATGCGTCGAAGACCGACGACTCGTTCTACTTGCCGCCGGAGGCATTCACCAACCCCGAATTCCAGCGCGGACTGAAGCTGTTTCTCTCGCCGGACGGCAAAGCGGCGCGCATGATCATCACCCACGAAGGCATTCCCGCGACGCCCGAAGGCATTTCGCATATCGATCCCATCAGACACGCCGCACAGGAGGCCGTCAAAGGCACCCCCCTTGCGGGTTCCAAGATCTACATCGCAGGCACTGCGGCCACCTACAAGGACATCCAGGACGGCGCCGAATACGATCTCCTGATCGCCGCGATCGCCGCGCTCAGCTTGATTCTGCTCGTCATGATGTTCATCACCCGAAGCATCGTCGCCGCGGTCGTCATCGTGGGCACGGTGGCCGTGTCGTTGGGTGCCTCGTTCGGGCTTTCGGTGCTGATCTGGGAGGACCTGCTCGGCGTCCCGCTGTACTGGATCGTCTTGGCGCTCGCGGTCATCCTGCTGTTGGCGGTCGGGTCGGACTACAACCTGCTGCTGATCTCTCGGTTCAGGGAGGAGATCGGCGCCGGCTTGAACACCGGGATCATCAGGGCGATGGCCGGTTCCGGCGCCGTGGTGACCGCCGCCGGTCTGGTGTTCGCGGCGACGATGGCGTCTTTCGTGTTCGCCGACTTGAGGATTCTCGGTCAGATCGGAACGACGATCGCACTGGGACTGTTGTTCGACACGCTGATCGTGCGATCGTTCATGACACCGTCCCTCGCAGCGCTGCTCGGGCGCTGGTTCTGGTGGCCGCTGAATGTGCGGCAACGTCCTGTCCCCCAGGCATTTGCGTCAAGCGACGCGAAACAGCGCCAACTACCGCTGTGGGAGGACGAGGATTCAGCGGATACGGCCGAACTGCCGCCGCGCCACTAGGCCGTGGCGAGCTGGTCGGATGGCCCGGAGGACGGCACCGAAGCGGTCGGCAGCTTGCCCTTCAATCGCGCGACCCTGCGGAGCTGAGCCGCCATGTTCATCGACGTCAGCATCGGGATGCCGCCGATGAACGTTCGGAAGGACGGGTGGCCGCCATGGATGTGCAGCACGAAGAGACAGCCGACCACGTAGAAGAAGCCGATGGTGAACAGCGCCGCAGGTATTGCATAGGCGAGCGGTGAGCGGGCGTCGTCAACCAGTTCGGTCGCATAGTCCACTTCGTCTTGCGACATCGGTTCGCGCTTGCGGAGCTTGGCCAGCACCGCTTTGTGGGCGCCCACCTGTTCACCCAGGGGGTGGGATGTCCGACGCTCCAACCGGCTGATGTAGACGAATACGCAAGTGGCGAAGACCATTTCCATCACTGCGGCAAGTATTGTGAGATCACCCCACGGACCGAGATTCACGCGTCGCTCCTTTTGCTACCTGAAACTCTCGCGACGTTACCCCAAGAACCTGGGAAGGCGCGTTGCTCAGAGCGCAGACAGAGGCGGGCACACCGTGATGAGCTGGTCGCGGAACTGAAGGCGGTGCGTGATGGGTAACGGCCAAACGAAGGTGTTGATAGTCGGGGGCGGCTTTGGCGGGTTGTTCTGCGCGCGCAGGCTCGGAGGCGTCGATGTCGAGGTGACGCTGCTGGACCGCGCCGCTTGCCACGTGTTCCAGCCGCTGCTGTATCAGTGCGCCACGGGAACACTGAGCATGGGGCAGATCAGCCGCTCACTGCGCGAGGAGCTCGCGCGTCATCACAACGTCAGCACTCTGCTCGGCGAGGCGATCGACATCGACGCGGACGCGCGCCTGGTCACCGCTCGCCGGCCCGACGAGTCCACCTTCACGCTCCACTATCACGTGCTGATCGTCGCCGTCGGAATGCGCCAGTCCTACTTGGGCCATGAGGAATTCGCGCAGTGGGCACCAGGGATGAAGACGCTCGACGACGCATTGAGCGTCCGCCGCAGGCTGTTCGGCGCCTTCGAGATGGCCGAAACCCTGCCCCCTGGACCGGAGCGCGCCGCATGGCTCACCTTCGCCATCGCCGGCGGCGGACCCACCGGCGTCGAGTTGGCCGGGCAGATCCGCGAACTGGCGACCAGAGCCCTGGCCAACGAATTCCACAGCATCGAACCGCAAGACGCACGAGTCCTGCTGTTCGACGGCGGAAGCTGCGTGCTTGGCAGCTTCGCGCCGGCCCTGACCGGCAAAGCCACCAAAATTCTGAACCACCTTGGGGTCGAACAGCACATGGGGGTGCACGTCACCGACGTACGATACGACGGCGTGACCGTCACGCCCAAAGCGGGCGGGCCGCCGGAGAACTTCGCGGCACGGACCGTCCTCTGGACGGCAGGCGTTGAAGCCGTCCCCTTTGCGCGGCGTCTCGCAGAGGTGCTCGAGGCCAAGTCCGACCATGCCGGACGCATCGCGGTGGACGCCGACCTGTCGGTGCCCGGCCACCCGGAGATCTTCGTCATCGGCGACCTCGTCGGCCGCGACAACCTGCCGGGAGTGGCCGAGAACGCCATGCAGGGCGGACTGCACGCGGCCGCCTGCGTTCGTCACGATCTCGCAGGCAAGCCTCGTCCGCGTTACCGGTACCGCGATCTGGGCTCCGCTGCGTACATCAGCCGCGGACACGCGCTGCTTCAGGCCGGCCCGATCAAGCTCGCCGGGTTCTTCGGGTGGCTGGGCTGGGGACTCATCCACATCGCTTTCCTGACCGGTCTGCGGAACCGCTTCAGCACCCTCGCCACCTGGCTGGGGTCGATCGCGCTCGCCCGACGCACCGACCGGACATTCGCTCTCGGTAGCACCACCTCCCCCGAGCACCCTTACACCTGGCTGAAGTTCGCACACCCCAACATGCTTGAGGCAAAGGGTAATTCGACGAAGGACATCCCTACGCCTTGAAGCCTGGGGGCGGCGCTACAACCTTTTCGTAGTGCCGGCGAAGCTCAGCGCATGCTTGTAGGTGGCCATGTTGTCGGCCGAAATCTTCTCGTGAACACGGCGTTCGAAGAGGACACGCGATATCGGGCTGTACGCGTGATAGGTCTCATGGAACGTCAGCAGGGTCGTGCCGTCCGGTCGTTCCTCGAGGCGGTGGTACCCCTCGGCGCGAGACCAGAGCGGCTTGCTGATGGCCACATACCGAGAGAGTTCATTAATGCGGGCCTCGGTGACCGTTTCCCACGATCTGGCCTTCCCGCCCGACAACAGGTAGCGAGGCACGTCGAAGACGCAGGTCCGCACCAGGCCCTGGCCGGCTTCGTCGCCTTCGGTGAGAATCTCGATCCGGCCTGCCGGGTACTCGATGATGCGTGGCAACGTCGCGTCTGGCGGTGGCGGCGGGTGAAGGACTCGCCAGACCTTGCGCACTGGGGCATCAACCGCGAAAGTCGCCGTGAAAGACCGCATCAGTGAGCTCCCCAGGTGTTCCACGAGGTGACGGTCTGCACCGGTGGGCGGCGCGCAGGTTTGAAGTCGGTGCCGATCGTGTAGGCCACCGGCAACAACGCGGCCTGCGTGACATTGCTTGGTATGCCGAGCAATTCGGCGACCTCGTCGGCCTTGACGAGGTGCAGCGTCGTCCACACCGATCCGAGTCCGCGCGCTCGCAGTGCCAGCATGAAGCTCCACGCGGCCGGGATGATCGACGCCCACGCCGACGCCGCTACGACCAACTGGTTTCCATCGAACCGGCCTTCGACACAAGGGATCACATGCACCGGTACCTGAGCCAGGGTCTGGCTGAGCGCATGCGCGCTCTCGTAGACCTTTCTGGTCTGCGGATCGGATGTCGTGCGGGCCGCGTGCGCCAGGTAATCCTCGCCGCATCCCCGGTAGATGTCGGCGATAGCCGCCCGCTTGTCGGGATCGGTGACGACCATCCAGCGCCAGTTCTGTTCGTTGCTTGCCGTCGGCGCCTGAATCGCCAGGCGCAAGCACTCGACGATGACTTCCCGTTCGACGGGACGCCTGAGGTCGAGTCGGCGCCGAACCGCCCTCGTTGTCGAAAGCACCTCGTCGACCGCTGAGATATCCACGGCATCCCGTCCTATCTCCAGACCGGCCTATCACGCCATTTTTATATCTTTGGCGACGTCGCGGCAAGGCTACGGTGAGTGCTTACGCGTTTCCGCAACCCACTCATGCCAGGATGTCGCTTATGACGGTGGTGCTGGTGCATGGCAACCCGGAGACAGACGCGGTGTGGGACCCGGTCGTCGAGGTCCTCGGTCGCGACGACGTGGTGCGGCTTTCCCCGCCGGGTTTCGGTGCGCCCCTGCCGGACGGTTGGCCGGCCACCTACCTGCATTACCGGGACTGGCTGGAAGATGAGCTCACGAAGTTCGACGATCCGGTCGACCTAGTCGGGCACGACTGGGGTGGCGGCCACGTGGTCAATGCGGTGATGCATCGCCCGGCGCTGGTGCGAAGCTGGGCCAGCGACCTCATCGGGGTGTTCGACCCGGCCTACGTCTGGCACGACCTGGCTCAGGTGTGGCAGACGCCTGGGGACGGCGAAGCGCTGGTCGAGACGATGATGGCCGGTACGTTGCAGGATCGGGCCGAACAATTGGTCGGGCTCGGCCTGACACCCCAGGTCGCCGCGAAAATGGCTGCGGGCCAGGGCCCCGAGATGGGGCGGGCGATCTTGGCGCTCTACCGTTCGGCAGCGCAGCCCGCCATGGCTGAAGCGGGCCAGGAGTTGGAAAAAGCTGCTGCGCGACCGGGATTGTCCATTCTCGCCTCCGAGGATCACTACGTCGGCTCGGACGAGATCCGCCGCCGGGCCGCCCAGCGTGCTGGCGCCCGCACCGAGGTGCTGGACGGTTTGGGCCACTGGTGGATGGTGCAGGACCCGCCGCGCGCCGCGGCCGTGCTGTCCCAATTCTGGGACTCAGTCACCTAGCGCCACAACTTCTTCGGTGTGATAGCTGCGGAACCGTCCATCCGTAGACGCAGATAGTGGATGATCACGCTGAAGTGTTGCCGTGGGGTAGGGGGACTCGTTGCCGAAGCTCGGTGAGCATGCTGTGGTACTTGGAGCGAGCATGGGCGGCCTGGTAACCGCGCGCGTTCTGGCCGATTTCTATCAGAACGTCACGGTTGTCGAGCGCGATGCGTTGCCCGACGACCCGGCGAACCGGCGGGGAGTGCCTCAGGGCCGCCACGTCCATGCCCTACTCAGGCGCGGCGCACAGATCCTCGACGAGCTGTTCCCCGGATTTCTCGATGAACTCGCTGCCGCGGGCGCGCCCGTTTCAGGCGATGGTGACCTTGCTAAAGGCTATTTCTCCTTCGGCGGACACACCCTGATCCGACACGGCACGGTGCCGGATCCCGAATCAACGGCGATGGTTCTTTCGAGCCGACCGTTTCTCGAGTACCACGTGCGGCGGCGGCTGCGCGCCATCGCGAACGTGACCGTTTTGGAAGGCCACGACATGGTCGAGGTGACGGCGACAGCGGATCAGACCCGCGTCACCGGTGCTCGAGTGGTCAACCGCGCCAGCGGCGACGAACGCACTCTGACTGCGGACCTGGTCGTCGACGCGATGGGCCGTGGCGCCCACACTCCGGCCGTGCTCGAGAGCCTTGGCTACGAGCGGCCGGCCGAGGACCGCATCACCATGCACACGACCTACGTGAGCCAACTGCTGCGCATGCCTTCCGACGCTCTGCAGGAGATGGTGGTGATCATCGGCTGCGCGCCGGGCAGGCCGACGGGGATGTTTCTGAGCGGCTATGAGGACGACACCTGGATGTTCACCGTCTTCGGGATGCTCGGAAATGAGCCACCCGCCGACCGGGCGGGCATGATCTCATTTGCCGAGGCGTACGCCCCCGCCCATATTCTTGCGGCCGTGCGGGAGGCTGAACCTGTCGGAGACATAGCGCGTCACCGCATGCCGTCCAGCCAGTGGCGACGCTACGACAAGATGAAGCGATTTCCCGATGGTTTGCTGGCGGTCGGCGACGCGATCTGCAGCTTCAACCCCGTGTATGGCCAAGGAATGACGGTCTCCGCTCTGGACGCTGTCGCCCTTCGCGATTGTCTGCGCCGCGGCGACCACAACCTGCCTCGGCGATACTTCCGCGCCGCCGCGAAGCAAATCGGTGTGGCCTGGCAGATGGCCGCCGGCGCCGACCTTGCTTTTCCCGAGGTAGAAGGACGGCGGAGCCCGGCGACGCTGCTGATGAACCGGTTCGCGGACTGGGCGCTGACGGCTTGCGAGTCGGACCCGATCACCGTCACACGGTTCTTCCGGGTCAACAGCCTGGTCGACCCCCCGCTCCGTCTACTGCACCCGTCCTTCGTCATCCGCGCGGCGAAGGTCAACCTGCGCCGCCGCAAACGCATTCAATCAGCCACCGTGGCGAGCGCAACGTCGCGGTGACTCACACTGAGGCGGGAATTCACTGCGGCACAAGAGCAACCGAGATATCGCCGCAGCGCTGTTCATCACGTCAAAGAACGTCGACGTCAAGCTGTATCGCGTCTACCGAAAACTCGGTATCCAATCGCGCTCACAGCTGGCTGGGCGACCGGAGCGGTTCGTAGCGCGTTGCGCGGCACGCACCTTCGACGAGTGGCGGGCGAAATCCGTTGAGATCAGCCAGGAATAGCGTCGGCGCGTGGCTCCAGGCCGAAGACCTGCATGGCGGCTGACTTGCCCTTCAATGCGTGCGATCCCCGTTCGGTGAGTCCGGGCGGTCGGGTAACCAGGGCGTCGACGCACTGGTGGGTGAGAAGGATCGTGTCGCCGGTGGTCTTGGTGAGCTGCTCGACGCGGGCAGCGACGTTGACGGTGTCACCGATCAGGGTGAACTCGAGCTTTCCTGCGCCGCCGATGGTTCCGGCAATCACCACACCGGTGTTGATCCCGATACCGACCCGCAGCGCGCCGCCGAATCGTTCGGCGACAAGGCGGTCGATCACAACGGCAGCGCCCACCGCGGCGTCAGCATGGCCGGCGAGGTCGTTCGGCGCGCCGAATACGGCCAGCGCGCCGTCGCCGAGGAACTTGTTGACATGCCCACCGACGTCGACAACCGCAGGCACCACGATCTCGAACAGGGCGTTGAGGCGGGCGACGGTGTCCTCGGCGGAGTTGGCTTCGGCGAACGGGGTGAAGTCGCGGATATCCACGAACATCACGCTCACCTCGCGGCGCTCACCGGTGAAGATGTCGTCGCCCTGCTCGAGCAGACGCGCCGCCAGACCCGGATCGACGTATGTACCGAACGCCGCTTGTAGTCGTTGCCGCTCAGCCAAACCCGCTTGCATACGGTTGAACGACGCCGCCAGCGCACCGAGGTCATCGTCCTGAACCACCGGCAGCCGTTGGCTGTAGTCGCCTGCCGCCACACGCTTGGTTCCTTCAGCAAGATCACGAACGGGCCGCAGCGACGGGGAGAAAGAAGCGCCGACGACGAGCGGTGCGAAACTGAGCGTCAAGGCGCCCGCGATCACGACAGCGAGCACGGGTGCCTCACTGGCCTGGAACACCGCCGCCAGCAGCGCCGCCAGGACAGCGAACGAGAACGTAGCCGCCAGCAGGGAAGCGTTCGACCACGCAGCAAAGGTAGGTCGGGAGCGGGGCAGGGCGTCGCCGATAGCGGTGTCACCGGCGATGGCGATCCTGATCGGGCGCATTGTTGCCTCCACGAAACTGTGCATGACGATCAGCGAGGCGACAGCGCCTGAGACGGCGCCGACAATCCCGTACTGAATCAGCCGCGATCCCGTCGCCCCGGCGATCGCACCGACAACGACCAAGAGAAGTGCGATCAAAACAGCGGCTGCGCATACCGTCCGGCCAACCGCTCCCCTGGCCCAGGCGTAGGTGGCCTCCAATGCCATCGCTCGATCAACCTCGCGGCCTGCCGCCCACTGCTGCACACTGCGGCTTGGGCCTACGCCGGCGAGAATCGCCACGTACACCAGCACCAGCACGGCGACAGCGGTGACGGCGGCCGCATCGACGAAGCGGTCGGACCCCTCTAATGCAACAACGAGAAACGCCGAACCGAGCCACACCGGCAGCATGGCGAAGTAGCTGATCGCATAGACCGCCCAGGAGTACCTCGGCCCGTACCGATCCCACGCCCACTGCCAAATGCGGTCCATGGCACGACACTAAACGCCCGCTACACGAAACGACCTCCGGTCGCGGACAGCTCGCCGGCCGATGCGACCGGCCCACCAGCCCCTAGAGGCCCTCTGATCGGTTGGGCGGGCGGGGCTCGAACCCGCAACCAACGAATTATGAGTCCCTAGACAGCCCGCGGACGCCCAGCCGAAACTGTTCGATCCGGCGCATCAAATCACCTGTAAGACAGCGGTTTCGGTCGTTCCCGATAGTGTTGCGGTTCGGCCAGGGTACGTCTCCAAATCGCCCTTGGCCGCCGGGGTGACGCCGGGGCGAGACGGCGTGACCGCTTGTTAGCTACCGACTAGGAGAGGGTAGCCACGGCCCGCAGGCCGTCGCGACTACCTAGCCAAGTTTGACCCCGAGCCGGTCAGTCACGGCGAAGAGCTCTTCGTAGATCGACCCGGGAATGGAGTGCGACTCGGTCTCTGAAACCTGAGCGAAGTGTTCGGCGATGTCGTCGGCAGTGGCGGTGACGTCCTTCTCGGCCATCCAGCCGTCGCCGAGACCGATGAACACCCTTCCGTATCTGCCCGCCAAGGCGGAGTAATTCTGGTGGGTGGTTTCGCAGGCGCGACTTGCCAGATAGGTAACCATCGGGACTACCTTTTCCGGCGATATCAAGTCCTTTAGTCCTGTTTCGTCCAGTGTCTTCGCATCTACCGTCTCGGTGACCATGCGCGAGAATCCGAAGGGCAACACGGTGTTGGAGAGGATGCCGTGCTCGGCCCCTTCTAGGGCAATGACGTTGCTCAACCCAACCAGGCCAGCCTTCGCGGCGCCATAGTGTGCCTCAAGATGCTGTCCGAACATTCCGCCTGATGACGAGATGAACACGAACCTGCCGTAGCCCTGCTTTTTCATGATTTTGAAAGCCGGCTGGCTCAGATGAAACCCGCCATCGAGATGCACCTTGAGCATCTGCCGCCACTGGTCGGGGGTCATTTCCTCGAAGGCGATGCTGTTGAAGATCCCGGCGTTACTGACCACCGCGTCCAACCGTCCAAAGTGCTCGATTGCAGCTAGGACAATCGCCTCACCGCCCTCAGGGCTGTCGACCGAGTCATGCGAGGCCACGGCCTTGCCGCCGCCTTGAGTGATCTCATCGACGACCTCATCGGCTACCGTTGTATCGGCGCCCTCGCCGGCCATGCTGCCCCCGAGATCGTTCACAATGACCGACGCACCCCGCTTTGCGAGGTCCAGCGCATACAACCGACCTAAACCACGCCCCGCGCCGGTGACCACTACTGCCTGGTCAGTGAAGTCGATCATCATTACTCCTCTCAAGTGGCTATTTTTCGTCGCGCGATTCGCACCCTACATCGGAACAGATATTTGGTCAGACGTCTGCCGATCCAGGCCGTCGCGGCCTCCACTCAGCCAAGTCGTGCAGCAACTTCTCGCGAGGTGAACGCATTGGATGAGCACCCGGACGGGTTGGTGTCATACCAAATCTTTGCTCCATTCGCCTATCTGCGTTAACCTCCAACGACGTGACCGACAACGGCACCACCGCGCCCGTATCAGGCTCGAAGTCGCACAAACCGGACATGCCGTCGCACGCTAAATCCCGACGCGCATGGTTGATTCGGGCGAGAAATTCGGCCGTCGCCACGGGCATGCGACTTGGCTTAGGGGTGATTGCGGCGATTCCTGACGGTGCCAAGCGGCTGGTAACGCGATCCATCACCATCGATGGGAACACGCTGGATCCCACGCTGCAATTGATGCTGGCCGGGCAGAGGCTCACCGGCGTAGAGAGCATATTGACCGGGGCTGACCCGGTGACCAACCGGCTGCGACTGCGGCGACAGACCAAGGTCATCGATCGGAATCCCGTACAGGTTCGAGCGGTGGCGGACCTGTCGATTCCCGGCCCGGCAGGTTCGATCCCGGCGCGCCATTATTTTCCGGACAACGATGAAGTCGGCCCGCTGTTGATGTTCATCCATGGGGGTGGCTGGGTGATGGGCGACCTTGATACCCAGGACAACCTGTGCCGGGTGATCTGCCGCGGTGCAGGCATTCACGTACTTTCGGTGGACTATCGACTGGCGCCAGAGAACCCTGCGCCCGCGGGGGTGGAGGACTGCTACGCCGCGTATCGATGGGCGCTGCAGCACGGCCGTAAGATGAGCACCCGGCCAGGTGTGGTCGCGGTCGGCGGCGACAGCGCTGGCGGCAACTTGTCAGCCGTGATTTCGCATCTCGGCCGGGACGACGGCGTGGCGCCCGCGCTCCAGTTGTTGCTCTATCCATCGACCGATGCGCGGGCCGAAACGCGCTCGCGAGCCCTGTTCGCGAATGGATTCTTTGTGACCGAGGCGGCAATGAACTGGTTTCGCGACCACTACCTTGGTACATCGCAACTGGATCCAACAGATCCTCTCGTGTCGCCGGTGCTTGCCGAGAATCTGTCAGGCCTGCCACGCGCGCTGGTGATCACCGCCGGATTCGACCCTCTGCGCGATGAGGGCGAAACCTATGCCAAGGCGATGCACGACGCCGGAGTAGTCGTCGACCTCCGCCGAATGTCGTCACTGACGCACGGCTTCGCCAGCAACTGGCCGCTGGGAGGTGCCAGCGCGTCCGCGATGGGGGAGATCATCTCCGCGTTGCGTGCGCATCTGTCTTACCTGTGACATGGCGATGCGCGCCTGATGGGTGCCGCTCCTCAGCCGCACCGGCAAGAGGCTGACGACGGAGTGAGTGATGAAAAACCTAATAGAAATCCCCGTGCTGAGGCCCGTCCGATGGCGCAAATATTGTCGACGGTGATGGCGAAAAGTGCGACGATCGAGAAGTCGATGCCAGGGAGGGCCACGATGACCGGCGTTAGACCGGACAAGCGAGGGCGGGTATGAAGCGACTCAACGGCATGGACGCCATGCTGCTCTACAGCGAGGCGCCAAACGTCCACGCGCACACGATCAAAGTCGCGATCATCAACGCTAACCACTATGACGGTGAATATGGTTTCGATGATTTTCGCCAGCATGTCCGCCAGCGGCTGCATTTGCTAACCCCGTTGCGTTACGAGCTGATTGACATTCCACTACGGCTGCATCGCCCGATGTGGCTACAGAATTGCGATGTCGATCTCGACTATCACATTCGCCGAGTCACGGTGGCGAGCCCAGGCGGTCGGCGAGAACTCGACGACGTCGTCGGGCAGTCCGCGAGTCGCCCGCTCGACCGCAGCCGTCCGCTGTGGGAGTTCCAATTCGTCGAAGGTATGGCCGATCGCCGCTTCGCCGTCATCGCGAAAATCCACCACGCTTTGGCCGACGGGGTGGCTTCAGCCAATCTGCTGGCCCTGGCGATGGATCTCACAAGTGCAACACCCAATGAACGCGATGATTACGAGGTGTGTGAGAAACCTTCGACGGCAGCCCTTTTGCGGGCGGCAGGTTCTGACCATCTGCGGCAACTGGCGCGGCTGCCCGCTGTCATCAAGGACACAGCCGGTGGTGTGTCGAGGGTACGTCGCCGAACCCAAGAACGCGGCCGACATCCGGACCTGGCGCGCCTAATGCACGCTCCACCAACATTCCTCAACCACGTCGTGTCGCCGGTGAGGACATTCGCCACCACGACGCTGTCGCTGGCGCAGGTCAAGGAGACAAGCGCAAGCCTGCGGGTGACCATCAACGGCATAGTCCTAGCAACGGCGGCGGGAGCCCTGCGCGAGCTGCTGCTCCGCTACGACGGCAGAGCGGACCAACCAATCGTGGCATCGGTGCCGGCCAGCACCGATAAGTCAGCTGACCGAATCACCGGTAACGAGTTGAGTGGCATGGCAATATCGCTGCCAGTGCATGTGGATGACCCGCTGGAATGGGTACGACTCACCTCCGTGGCCGCCGCGATCGCGAAAGAAAACTACGAGTTGATGGGTCCGGAGCTATGGGGGCGTCTGATGGCTTACCTGCCGAATATGGCGGGCCCCCCCGCCTTCAGATGGCTCGCGAGACGCGATTCCCAAAATAGATTCATGAATGTTCCGATCTCCAACGTTGCCGGGCCCCGCGAGCGCGGCCATTTTGGCGGCGCTGCGATTAGTGAGATTTACTCGGCGGGACCTCTCACCCCTGGCTGCGGTATCAACATCACAGTCTGGAGTTACGTGGACCAGTTCAACATCTCCGTCATTGCCGACGATCGCAGTTTCGATGACACCCATGAAGCGACTGACGCCATGGTTCGCGCCTTCTCACGAATTCGTTCTGCGGCAGGACTTTCCGATAAACTCACACCAGTCGACTCTGCGATGGCCAACGCCAGCGCGGTGTAATCTCCCTGACGTGTCACCCCAAGATCGGAAATCGCCGCTCGCGCGCCAGTTGATCGAGCGCGGCTTGCATGACCGATCGGACATGGGCGTCAACATCACCGATGTCGGGGTCTCTGCCGAACCTATTAGCTACGTCGACGGGTTCGGTCATCTGTGTGACTATCCGCGTCGGTAGGGGGAAGTTCGGCGGAAGGATAGCGCTGAACCCGAACGGGAAACCCACCGACAGGGGCAAGATGTCGGATCGAAAGCGTCCCAGACCGAGCCGCTTTGCGAGCCAGGTGCCGCGTGTCAAGAACAGTTGACTTTGTTGCCCACCGATGGAGACAGTCGGCACGATCGGCACTTCAGCATCGATTGCGGTCCTGATATATCCGGTGCGCCCCTTGAAGTCAATGACATTCGCGTTCATCGTCGGACGGTACGCGTCGTACACGCCCCCCGGGAACACAAGGACAACGCCGCCCGACTGCAATGCCCTCACAGCGTTTACTCTGTTGGCCGGGATGAGCCCAATACGGCGCACCCAGCCACCGAGCGGCCCAGCAAACAGCCCATCATGCCCGAGGATGTAAAGCGGGCGGTCATAGCCGAACTCGTTATAAAACGCCGACGCCAGAATGAGGACATCAGGGGTGAATAGGCCGCCCGAGTGGTTGGACACGACCAGCGCACCGCCGGTCGAGGGAAACGATTCCAATCCATACACCTGGGTGCGGAACCAACCCTTGGCCATGGGTGTGGCAGCGTTGATGAGTTGGCGCGTTACATCTGGGTCCCAGCCAAAAGGTTCTGAGTTGTCGTCTTCTGCGTTCACGTCGCTCCTCCATCCCGATCATTGGCCTCCGGTGCACACAACTCCGGCGGCATGCTCGCGTTGATCTGGTCCATGACCTCTTCGGGCAGAGAAATATAGTGCGCCAGTACCTCCGAGTGCGCAGCCGTCATCGGGGTATATACCTGCGGCGCAACGGCATTAACGCGACTATTAAGCGCAGCCCCTCCAATGCCAGGTTGCGCGTCAGCCCGAACACCGCCCCGTTGGCGGCGCCGTAGCTGGTCGAGCCGGGGATGCCGCCGAGGATCGCCTCTGAGACGGTGTTGAGATGCGCCCGTACCGTCGAAGCGTAGCTCCGTCATGCGTCCGCTGGTTTTCACATCGAACAGCACCGGCAACGGGATTGGCGGTCTATTGGTCTTTCGTGTGAGCACGCTGCCCGGCGGGTAGCGCTCGTGAAGTTCACTTTGTCTTCGGAGAGCCTGTTGTCGAACAGCATTGCAGCTAGAGCCGAATCTCTGCGGTCTCAGCCATGGTGCTCGTCTTCTGACGAGGGGACGGTGGTGTCCGTAGCGCCGGAGCGAGCGAACTTCATAGCAACCAGCGTGAGCCGCTGCAGTACGGGTGCAGGCAGGACACGGGCTGCGGCGATCAGCACACGAGTCCGAAAGCCGAGTGCCACGGGAGGCGGCTCACCCGGGGTGACGGTCTGCGTCGGGATGCCCATCACCATTCGAGTGAGTCTGTGCAGCGTCTTGCTGGGCAGCAAGCGGTTCGAGATTAATAACGTGCGTGCATCGGGGCCTACGGCGTGGCGCGCGAACGGAGAGCGGTCGTCGTCGATCACCTTGACCAGCCGACGCGCGAAGCGCGTCGGCGAGTATGCCAAGCGCATCGCTGCTTTGCCCCGACGTTCGATGTTGGTGTGGTGCGCTGCGTACGGGCCGTCGAAATCCCGATAATCGGATGTGCCTGCGTCGGTGATGATGTCGGTGTCGAACGTTCCGGTCACCAGGATGGTCACTCCAAGCCCGAATGGCCCTATCTCGCCGGCCATCGACTCGCCCCAACGTTCCAATGCTCCCTTGGCCGCCGAATACGCGGCGATTGCCGGCAATCCGCGTACCCCGCCCTGACTGGAAATCAACACGATTCGGCCACGACCCGCCGCCCGCATCGACGGCAACAACGCTTGTGTCAGCACCACCGGGCCAAAGACATGGGTTGCGAACATTCGCTCCCATAAATCGATCGGCACTTCCTCGACCATGCCGGCCGCCGAGATTCCCGCGTTGTGGACAACCACGTGGGGAGCGCCGACACGTTCTTCTATGGCCTGTGCCGCGGCCGCGATGGACGGCGGATCGAGCAAATCAAGTTGCACACCGATCAGCCGCGGATCGTCGGAAGCTGCGCCGGTAGCAGCTCGCAAGGCTTCAAGCCCGGTATCCGGCGAACGCATTGCCGCCACGACCCGCCACCCCCGCTGATAAAGGTACGTCGCTGACGCCATACCGAGACCCCTTGAGGCACCGGTGATCACGGCGGTGCGCGGTTCACTCATTTGGCGGCACTCGTCAGGAACGGCGAAAAGACTAAGTCGCGCTCGGGTTTCATTGACTGCTCTCGTTGTCGCATTGCTTCCGACGATGTTCTTGAGTTCTAGTGCCGGCTCCAACGCCGCCTGTCCAATGCGTAAAGCCACGGCAGTGTCAAAAACGGTGTCATGTACCAGATGTCAAATACCCACCAGCCGGTGACTCCGAAGACACTCGAGCCGAAGCGCTCTGGGAAGTTCACGACCATATTCACCATGTAGCCCAGCCACAGCATCATGTAGGCCCAGCTGGTGATGATCATCCATCGATATCCCCACCGCTTCAGCTTGATGAAGCCGTATGCCGCCACCAGCCTGGCCGGGAATACGCCCAGGATGCAGAAGACCTCCCAGCTCTTCTCGCCAGCTGCGGCGGCACCGCCCGACCATAGGCTGTTGTAGTCAAGGTAGTAGCCGGCGTCGACCAGACGACCCCACCCCGTGAATGCCCACTCGACGATGCGGGCATCGTGGGCCCAGAGGTCTAGAGACCACCCCACGAAGTTCGCGGCGGCGTCGACCATTGCGAAAATCCCGAACAGCGTCACCGCGCCGGGCCGGACGAACTCCCCCGACTTCTTGGCCCTTGCCGTCTTCACGAAACCGATCGCGATGACGACAAGCCCGATGGGGCTGAAAAGAAGACTCCCTGCTAGCACCGCGCCAGTGATCAACCAGCGATCAGAGGCCGTGACGATAGGACCGTCGTGTTCGGGAACAACATGCTGTGTCTTTCCCTCCGTCAAGGACACAGCTGCACTGGTGTCGCTCATAGGACCCATCCGTAACGTAGGGCGACGACCGGAATGACCGCGGAAGCGCCGATAACTATGCCGATCAGACAGGAAATAGCAACGGCCATCAATAGTTTGGTTACGGTTGGTACCTGCACAACGTACCAGGACGCCCCGTTGCTCAGATCGACATCGCCGTCGTCCGGGGCCACCGGATCGTCCACGCTTGGCTGTTCCATCCGGCTCGCAGCGAAATACCAGACGAAGAGAATGAGCAGGTCGAGGGCGACAGCACCGGCGAGTAATCCTAGGTCACCCCAAAAGCCGTTACCTCCCAGCACTGGAAGATGCTCAGGCAACTCCTTGCCGTCGCCAAATCCGGTGCCGTACCCATACCCGACCGCCGCGATATAACAGGCGGAGATGACGAGCACAAAGAAGGCGACGCATACGCCGGCGAGCACGTATATCCCGCGCTTGCGCTGGCGGTAGCCGGGATCATCGCCGTCGCCTCCCGCTGCTGACGGCCGGTTATCAGTATCCTGCGTTGTTGAGATGTGTTTAGCCACAAAAGACTCCGCTCGGCACATCGGATGCATGTGACAGCTTGCATTCAACTAGCCAACTTGCTGTCCTGAGCCTCCCCGCCGGCCGGAACACCATAGCCGCCCCTCCCCTAGACGTGACGACGATAACAGGAACAGATATTTGGTTCAAGAGTTAGTGGCGAAAACGCTCGATCATGCTGTAAATCCCACGGAGATAAGCATTACTTGGCATCGTGAATTTGCTTGGATAGACCAATTATTTGGTTGTCGATTGATGCTCTGCGTTGTCAAGGTCCCTAGAGTCGGTCCGGCTCGTGAACACGAGGGAGAGTGGGTGCGCTATGACTGATTCAACCGCGCGGCACCGATGTTGTTGCCGGTCAACGGGCATCGTTTCGCGGTCCCAACCGCACGCTGGACCCCTCGGGGTGCGCAGGCGGTGCTGTTATTAGCCCGCCACCTACCAAACAGGTACCTGTTGTGGGAGGTCCGGCGACCGCCGAGGGTGTACGACCTCGGTTGATGTGTGAAATTTCGTCTTCGGCTGATGCGTGACAGTGGTTTCGGTTGATCGCCCCAACCATCCCGCCGCAGGAGCATGTCCTTATCGATGTCCTCCAACGCGGGCGCTCTCGATATCGCCGACGAGCGAGTCGACAAATTTGCCGATGGTCATCGCCCACAAATCTCCGGGCTTGTTCCTCCGTCCCGGCAAGTCCGGGGCGAGCACGGTTAACTCCGGTGCCCACCGGTGGATCTCCTGAACAGTCAGCTCCCACGAATCGGCAGCGAGCCGCCCCCGTGCACAACGACCATTGCAGGCAATGTCATCGCGGCGCTCATTAAGCGCCGTTGCCCAGGACCGCATCGTTAGGCTCAAGGAGCGACGGCGCGTTGGGATTCGCCGCGACAGTTAGCTAGCGCGCTGCCCCCGGGCCCAGTCCGCCCGGTCGCCGGGGTGAGCGGCGCAACCGCAACTGATGGGAAAGCACAAATGCCTCTGACCAGGCTTTTAGCAGTGGGGCGGGCGGGGCTCAAACCCGCGACCGACGGATTATGAGTGGGGTGCTCGCGGCGATGCCCGCCCCTGCTCGTCTTACCCTGTCTAACAACAGATTTGCTCGCCTGACTCGTTTCCTGAGGACCCAATGAATACGGTCGATTCCGGCGAAGCGAATTGGGAACGCTGCTTTACCATGGCTGCCCACTCGGATCCATTGACGTCCTCAGACGTACCAAATACAAAGCCATGGGCTCGGCGGGTCGCCGCCTTAGTTGCATCCGGCGGCGTTGACCCATCTGCCGTTGTAGCTGACGCAGCCGGTCACGTTCGGTGGCGGTGGTGGGTCGTACGGCATCGGGGCGTAGTACGCGGGCGGCGGAACATAGGGCGCGACGGCGTCGGCGACGTTGGCGCACCCACTCACCTGCACCCGGCGCCCTCCGCTGACGCACACGTCGGCGTTAGCGGTACCCTTCGGCTGGATGGTGAGAATCACGCCGGGAATGGCAGCGATGGCCAACGCGCTTGCTGTCGCGACGGTCCATGACCGTTTCCACTGAGTGATATTGGATGTCATCATGACCCCAGCGGTGACGCGGCAAGGTCGCAGCGGCTTCTCAGGTCGGTCAGCGGCTGGCGTATGCCGTTGATCTCCGACTGGACTTGCGGGTGGGCATCCATGTAAGTGGAAACGCGATCGTGGATTTCCGCGTTGGGCTGCCCACGCAGGCTGGTGAAGAAGTCGTTGACGTCTGGGTGGCTGAACAAATAGTCCCCCATCGCCGTTCCGACTGTCCCCGATGCCACTGCTAGATCACCCGCGGTGCAGTTGGGCGGCGGTACGGCGGGTGCGGGTTCGGCAATGGCAATTGAAGTGCCCCCGAAAAGCATTGCGCCGGCACCGATCACCCCGAGTCCCGCACCGAGAAGTTGACGTCCTGACAGCCACATGATGCACTCCCTCACTCAATGGTCAGACGACCATCGGCGTCGCAAGCTAACCACACCCAGGGTGGTAATTATCGCGAGTAGCAATTTCTCTACCAGCGACTTCGGTCGAGGTTGGCACCGGACCTGGATAACTTGCCGCCGACCTGTTCGCAACCGCATCCGAGGTCGAACCGCGTAGGCTCTGGCGGTCGTGGAGGCTTCGCCTGATCTGGGGCAGCGTGCGCTCGTCGCGCTCGCTGAGCTCCGGGCGCTGCTGGGCCCGAGCGGACTCGACTCCGAGGGAGCGATCGACGACCCGGGCACACTCGAGCAGCTTGTCGACGATGGGCTCGCCGCGCTGCGACGAATGTTGCCCGGCTACACGGGCCGTGAGGTCGTGAGTGTGGCGCCCCTAGCACTCGAGCTCGGCGAGATCCGATTGATGCTGGCCGGCGAGCGGGTGGCGCGGCCCCTCGACGGCGTCTTGCAGGTTCAGCGAGCACTGGCCCGACTGCGTGCCGTCGGATCGACCGATCAGATGCTCACGAAGGCGGCGCCATCGACCAACAGCGGGCCGCCCTCATGTGAGCGCAAGCGTGGAAGGCCCGTATGACCGCTTGCCGCGCTCACGATAGGTGCGAGATATGAATGGGGATATGCGTTTTCACCTCGGAGCCGGCGCCGACACACTAACCCCGCGCAATACGCCGGAAGGTTAATTGCGAGTAAGAACACCAAGCAGGCACTCTGTCCGGATCAGGCGCGTAGCGTCGGTTTCGCGCCGGGGACATCTGAAACGACGAGAGTTGACACCAATGGCAGTTCAGAAGAAACCGAATATCGTCATGATAATGGCCGACGATGTGGGCACCTGGAACCTCAGCGCTTACCATCGCGGCATGATGGGCGGGTCCACGCCCAACATCGACAGGATCGCCAGGGACGGGGCGCTGTTCACCGACTATTACGGACAGCAGTCATGCACGGCAGGTCGGGCCGCCTTCATCACCGGGCAAACCCCCTTCCGCACAGGGTTATTGAAGGTCGGCATGCCCGCTGCCAAGCAGGGACTCCAAGACTCGGATCCGACTATCGCCGAACTTCTCAAACCGCTTGGCTATACCTCGGCGCAGATCGGCAAAAACCATTTGGGTGACCGCAACGAGTACCTGCCGACCGTGCACGGATTCGACGAGTTCTACGGCATCCTGTACCACCTGAACGCCATGGAGGAGCCCTATGACCCGGAGTATCCGAAGGTCGACGGCTTTCACGACCGCTTCGGCCCGCGCAACATAGTCGACACCCAGGCCAGCGACACCGACGATCCCACCGAACATCCACGCTGGGGACGGGTCGGGAAACAGACTATCGCCGACGGCGGTCCGCTGCCGCCACACCCCGGCATGGACGAGGCGGCGCAGACGAACATGGAAGACGTTGATCCCGAGCTCGTTCGGCGCTCACTCGACTTCATCGACCGCTCCGTGGCAGCCGACACTCCGTTCTTCCTGTGGCACAACTCGACCCGGTGTCACGTCTGGACCCATCTTGCGCCGAAATGGCAGGGCAAGAGCGGATTCGGCCTCTACGCCGACGCAATGATGGAACTGGACTGGGAAGTCGGGCAGATCCTCGACAAGCTCGACGACCTCGGCATCGCCGATGACACCATCGTGCTGTTCACCAGTGACAATGGCGCCGAGATCTTCAGTTGGCCCGACGGCGGCAATCAACCGTTCCGGGGCGAGAAGGGCAGCACCTACGAGGGCGGCTTTCGGGTGCCCATGGTGGCCAAGTGGCCCGGCGTCATCAAGCCCGGCGCCATCGTCAACGAGATCATGGCCCACGAAGATTGGCTCCCAACGATTCTGGCCGCAGCCGGTGATCCAGACGTCAAGGACAAGCTGCTCGCGGGGCACGACGCTGGCGAGAAGACGTTCAAGGTTCACCTCGACGGCTACGACTTCACGCCGTACTTCAAGGGCGACGCCGGCGAAGGGCCACGCCGCGAGATCTTCTACTTCAGCGACAACGCCGACCTCATGGCGGTTCGTTACAACTCGTGGAAACTCAATTTCAAGACCATCGTCGGCAATCTCTTTACCGGCAAGGAAGATTCGACCAACGTGCCCGTGGTGACCAACCTCAGACAGGATCCATGGGAGCGATACCAGACCGAGGGCATGCTCTACGGCCGCTGGTGGGGCGAGAAGCTATGGACCATGGTTCCGGCCATCCAGATCGTCGGCGAATTCCTTGCCACCTTCAAGCAGTACCCGCCCAGCCAGGCATCCGGCACATTCAGCGTTGAGAAGGCCCTGACGATGTTGCAAGAAGGAACCCTCAAGAACTGACGCGAGCGGCGTGTCCGTCAACACAATGTTTCTCCCGGCGCTGCGATCGTCGCATTGCCATCACACATCGACGAAGGGTTCCGACATGAAGAGACTGACTGCAGTATTAGTGATGGCCACAGGAATGGCCCTTGCGCCGGCAGCGCTAGCGCCGGTGGCTCATGCCGACGTCTGCGCCGCCGCCGGCGGCCGCCATGTCGCGGTAGGTGGCTGCACTAACGTGGCTGGCGATGCCGCGGCCGTAGCCATTGCGTCGCAAGACAATCCCTACGTTCCCAACGAGGTCCCCTGCTACACGGTGCAGGGCACGCCCTACTACACGCCTCCCGGCGACCCCTGCTGACGGCTCGGGGCCAGACACTAAATGTGGAGCTACCAACGTGGAGGAGTCTGCAACGTTCGTGGCCTTGTGATGTGGGTGACGGCCGTCCTGATCGCTGCGACCGATGCGCCGCCGATTCAGCCGAACCGAATAAGGATCCGTTGCCGGGGTGGAACGCCACGTCCGCGAAAACATCGATTACCGATTTCGTAACCCGTGTCACCACGCCGAGTACGCCGGACTTCGTGCCGGCCGAAGAGCGCATCGCCGTGCTCGACAATGACGGCACCCTATGGCCAGAGGACCCGGTGCCGTTCCAACTCCAGTTCGTGATTGACGAACTCAATCAGCGAACGCCAAACAGTCCGCGACTCGCGGCCGATCCGATGGTTCAGGCGGCGCTTCGCGGTGACCTGCCGACCTTGCTGGCAGGCAACGGGCACGACGGACTGCTGCACGTTCTGGCGCTCACCCACACCGGTATGACGACCAACGAGTTCGACGACACCGTGCGCGCGTGGCTCGTGAAAGCGAGGCATCCGCGCTTCGACCGCCCCTACGATCAACTCACGTATGCTCCTCAGCTCGAACTGATGAACTATCTGCGCGCGAATGGATTTCACACTTATATCGTCTCCGGTGGCGGCGCGGATTTCATGCGAGTGTTCTCTCAGCCGAGCTACGGGATTCCGCCGGAGCCGGTCGTCGGTTCGACGGGCACCGTCCAATACGAACTCCGCGACGGCAGGCCGTCTCTCACCAAGACGGCCGACTACGTGTTCGTCGACGATAAGGCGGGCAAACCCGAAGGGATCCATGAGTTCATCGGTCGGCGTCCGATCCTCGCCGTTGGTAACAGCGACGGCGACCAGGCGATGATGGAGTACACGACGATCGACAACCCGCGCCCGAGTCTCGGGGTCCTGATCCATCACACGGACGCCGTACGTGAGTATGCCTACGACGCTCATCCGTCATCGTCCGGCAAGCTGGTGACCGCACTCCAAGAGGCCAAGCACGCCGGCTGGACCGTCGTCGACATGAAGGCAGACTGGAATACGGTGTTCGGCCCGTAAGTAGTCATGCGCGACGCAACGGCACACCCAGCGCGGTCGAAGCATCGATCGCCGACTCGCCCGCTGCCACCGTTGAACGGTTCCTGTTTCTTCATGCAGGCCTGACACAAAGCCGTCACTACGACCTCCACGCATACCCGCCGCCGCCGGACACCCCGCAGGCAGCTTAAGCAACGACGTCGACATCCTGGAGTTCGCCGGCATCGATGAAGAGCAGACCGCCAGCCGGCCAACCGACCTTTCCTTAATTTGTCTGCTACCGGGGTTGCGCGAGTGAGCAAGCAGATCTTCCCCTCCACGGCGACCCGCTGGCGGGACCCCAACAGTTTCAATACGCAGTGGCGACCGCCGCGGGACCAAGTTGGGCGCGGAATGTCAAAAAGCCACTTCAGTGGGGCTGATCAGTGGGGCGGGCGGGGCTCGAACCCGCGACCAACGGCTTATGAGCCCGTATTCGGCGGCCGCACGACCAGGCGAATCGATTAGGTGATGCGCCACATACCGCCTGCAAGACACCAGATTTGGCCGTTGCCACCGCGGAGAAGAAAAAGCTACGCGGGCAAATCCACCCGCAACGCCAGGTGCTCATCGAGTATCCGGCGCAGCGCGGCGTCCATCGGATGCGCGGATGCGAGATCGCGGCCCAACCGGCTGTCCACCACGACTACCGTGCCCTCACGCAGTTCGGCGGTGTCGACCTGGTCGACGAACGGATCGAACAATGCGGGCGGTGTGGCGAGGTAATACAGCGCCCGGCGCGACTCGTCGAACCCGGCGGCATACATCAGTCCGTGTTGGGTGATCACGAAGAGTTCCGAGGTGATTTTGGCGTTCGGGGACTCGGCTTTGCCCCATGCCATTGCGGCGCGCTGGGTCTGTGCCAATCGATCCGGGACGTCATCAGTCAGCGTGAGCAACCTTTCGACTAGTGCTCCACCCATTCGCGGATATGCGTCGATCGCGGGTCTGAAGTACCGCTGGAAGATCTCACCGAAAAAGTCGTACAGTGGCTCGCTCATCGCGGCTCCCTAGGTTTCAGACGCGCACCCTCAATTGTGCGCCCGAACCGTCCGCTGAGCACGAGTTTGGCGATGGCGGCTGCCTCGCTGATGTCGATGTCCTTAATTGCGGTGAGCAGGGTGAGCATTGCGTCCACGGTTGGCGAGTCGGTGCGGTCAACCGAGGAGCGATACAGACGGATCCGGGGCCCAAGTAGTTGTCCGGTTTGTCGCGGACGCTATTGATCTCGCTGGGATGTCTCGGCGATGCGTGTGTGAAGTTCCAGGCCGCGGGCGTCGTCGGGAACCCGTGGTGGTTCCAACGTCAACGTCTCGCCGCTGGACGCTGCGCCGGCGTCCGTACTGATGGCCTTGTCAGGGCGCTCGGACGCTTGCGGTGTGGCGCGCTCCAGAAATCGGAGCAGTTCGACAGGGAAGGGTAGTACCAGTGTGGAATTCTTCTCTGCGGCGACCTCAACGACGGTCTCCAAGAGTCGCAATTGCAGGGCGGCTGGGTGCTCGGCCATGATCTCGGCTGCTTGGGCCAGCTTTTCGGACGCCTGAAGTTCGCCCTCGGCGGTGATGACCCGAGCCCGTCGCTCACGCTCCGCCTCAGCTTGGCGAGCGATCGACCGCTTCATCGAATCGGGCAGCACGACATCCTTGATTTCGACGCGATCGATCTGAACACCCCAGCCCAGCGCAGGACTGTCGATCATCAACTCCAACCCCTGATTGAGACGCTCACGGTTGGACAAAAGGTCGTCCAGATTGCTCTTGCCGATGATCGAGCGCAGTGATGTCTGTGCAACCTGGCCGATGGCCGACACGTAGTCCTGCACGTCGACAGCCGCACGCACCGGGTCCGAGACCTTGAAGTAGATGACAGCATCCACACGGACGGTCACATTGTCGCGGGTGATGCCATCCTGGGAAGGCACGGGCATGGTGATGATCTGCATGTTCACTTTTTCGAGGCGATCGGCGATCGGAATCAACATCGTGAGTCCCGGTCCGCGGAGGCCGGATTGCACACGGCCGAACCGGAAGACGACGCCGCGTTCGAACTGCTTGATGACCTTAATATTCGCTCCGAGCCAGAGCACACCGATGCCGACCGCTGCGGCCAGTGCGTAGAGGGTGATCATTTCTATCTCCAATCTGCCCGGCTTCGGCTGCGGGTACTCGTCAGCGGGCTCGGGCTGCTATTACCGATGAAACGCCTGTCCTTGCGACAATGCGAGTGACCGTGCTCGGCTCCCCGACCAAGCAAACGCCCGTGTTCGGGCAGTGGAAGAGCCTTCTGAGCTCTGACCTCGGCACAATTGCGTATGTGCTGTTCGAGAGGCGCCAGCTGGCAACTGCCGCCGCGACGAGCGCGCCACACCTCCAGCACGATGGACGAATACGCATGAATCGAACCGCGGCATGTCATTCCCAGGCGTGGCAGGTGCGCGGACGATGGAAAGGGAGGCGAAGGGAAGGAATGGGCGATGAAGGCCAAGGTAGGCGACTGGTTGGTTATTAAGGGCACAACAGTTGAGCGATCGGATCAGCGCGGGGAGATCACCGAGGTGCGTTCGGCGGATGGCTCGCCGCCATACACAGTGCGATGGCTCACCAGCGGCCATGTGGCAACTGTTTTTCCCGGCACGGACGCGGTCGTCGTCACGGCCGCGGAACAGGAAGCGTCGGACAAGCGGGGGCGGTAGTTGCACAGTTCCAAGGTGGGGCGGGCGGGGCTCGAACCCGCGACCAACGGATTATGAGTCCGCGGCTCTAACCAACTGAGCTACCGCCCCGATGCACGGCCTTAGACTCTAGCGCGCGACCTCGGTGCCCGAACAAGCACTTCTTCGGATTCCCCGACTGCTTCTCAGCGCCCAGGTGGGGCTGGAATCCTCCATCACGGGCCCCATCTGTCGCCGACGCCCAAATGCTAACGCC
>NZ_JAVHWK010000050.1:0-2588 GCF_032159775.1 Mycobacterium sp. | reverse complement strand
CCACCCAGCACCGCCGACGCCGGCACGCGGCAGTCGTCGAACGACAACTCGCATGATTCGACACCCTTGTAGCCGAGCTTGGGCAGATCCCGTGACACGGACAGCCCCTGGCCGTGTTCCACCAGCACGACCGAGATGCCCTTGTGGCGCGGGCTGGCGCTGGGGTCGGTCTTGCACAGTAGCGCGATCAGCCCCGACCGCCGGGCGTTGCTGATCCAGGTTTTGGACCCGTTGATGACGAGCTGCTCCCCGTCGGTGCGCGCGGTTGTCGTCATCGCCTGCAGATCGGAGCCGCCGCCGGGTTCGGTCAGCGCCATGGTGGCGCGCAGTTCACCGGTAGCCATTGAGGGCAGGTACTTCTGCTTCTGTTCTTCGGTACCGAACAAGGAGAGCAGCTTGGCGACAACGGTGTGGCCGCCCATCGCCCCGGCCAGGCTCATCCAGCCGCGGGCGAGCTCTTGGGTGACCTCCACATAGCACGGCATCGAAACCGGCGACCCGCCGTACTCCTCCGGCACTGCCAGGCCGTAGATTCCGATTCGCTTCATCTGTTCGATCCACGCTTCGGGGTATTCGTTGGCGTGTTCGACGTCGCGAACAGTCGGCTTCACGTCTCGATCCACGAACTCGCGCACCGTCTCGACCAGCATTGTCTCTTCTTCGCTGAGCGTCGTGATCATGGCACTTCCTGGTGGGTTTCGTTGCTGCACAGAGACTTAGCCGACAAGCTCTTTGGCGATGAGTCCGATATCGGCTCGAAAGTCGGTGAAGCTGCGGCTGGCCGGTTCGACGGTGAGCCAGGTGACCCCGGCGTCGGCGTAATCGCTGCGGCGCGGCTTCACCGCTTCGATGAAGTCCTGACAATCGCCGCTGACCAGTCGGTCGGCTTCGAAGGGAACGAACGAGACGTCGGCGGGTTCGCGACCGAGATCGGCGCGTCGTTCATTGACCGCGGACACGAGGGTGGCGAGTCGGTCGATGTCCTCTAGAGGTGGAGTGCGCGTGATGGCTGCCATCTCAGCGGACTGGCCCATCGGTATCCAACCGTCGGCGGTGTCGACCACCCGCCGCTGAGCAGCCTTGCTGTTGCCGCCGATCCAGATCGGGGGACCGCCGGCAGTGAGGGGCAGAGGCAGTGCCACGTGATCGGGGATTCCGAACTCAGGGCCGTGGTGCTCCTGGCCCGCCCACGTGGCCTTCCATGCGGCAATTGCCTCGTCCAAAAGTGCTCCGCGGCGGTGGAAGTCGGCGCCGAGGGCCTCGAACTCCGATTTCAGATAACCGGCACCGGTTCCCAGGGTGAAGCGGCCGCCGGAAAGCAGGTCGAAGCTGGCAGCCGACTTTGCGGTCAGGTACGGGCTACGGTAGCCGGATACCAGGATGTATGTCATGAGCCGCAGGCGGGTGGTGGCTGCAGCGGCAAAGCTGAGTGAGACGAACGGGTCGAAGGCGTGGTGCCCCCCGTGTGCCAACCAGTGCTTGTCGGGGAATGGGTGTTCGCTCATCGAAAAGCCATGAAAGCCAGCGCTTTCAACCGCTTTGGCGATCTCGCCGAAGCTGGCTCCCTCGCTCCAACGTTGCCAGTGCTTGACGGCGCGCATCGGAAACATCACGTTGTACTGCAGGTTCACGGGTGAATCCTCGAGTTGTGGAGCGCCGGAAGCTCAGCGCACTGATGGCATTGCCGCTGCGCGTAGGTCGCGGGCACTTTGTAGCTGTGGTTCGTGGTTGGCTTCGTAGCGCTCGATCCAGTCCTCGGGCAGTTTGCCCCAGGCTTCGCCGATGCGCAGTCGCTGTGCGGAGCTGAACACTTCTGCGGCCACCACGTCGCCGACGAAGATGGTGTTCTCGTCGTTGTCCAGCGATCCGGTGATTCGGCATTCGACGTAGCTGTGGGCGTCGAGCAGGATGGGTGCGCGGGTGACGCCGGGTTTGGTGCGTAGGTGAGCCATCTTGTCGCCGTCGCGGCCCGAGCTGCCGCCGAGGGTCATCAGGATGTCCATCGAGGCGTCGATCTCGTCGGGTCCCGCCGAGAGCATGTGCATGACGAAGACGCCGGAGTTGATCAGCATGTCGTGGGTCTTGTTGTACTTGGTCAGGCTGACGGTCGCGCGGGGCAGTTCGGGCACGATGCTGGCCGAGCCCGCCGACAGTGACATCAGACCGTTGGCGAATCCGTCGTCGATCGTGGTGACGGCCACCGGAAATGGGCGCAACCCCGCCAGCACTTTGTCGGCCGCCGCAAGGTCGATCGTCATGTGGGGCTCCTCGGGTCTTCGTGATTCGTCGAACCGCCAGAACCTGACAGCCCCTACGGGGATGGCCCAATGATCACGGGTGCTTCATTACTACCGCATACTACTGTCAGAAGCAAGCTGTTCGGTAGCTCATCACCGCGCCTGTTTTTACGCGAAAGGGGCAATCACGCGTATTTATACGATGATCTCGGAATCGACGCTATTGTCAGATACGACACAAACATGGGTGACTGGAAGACGGGCATCCGATAGTCTTTGACGGCTACGTCCACTACCGAAGGGGCCAATCGCGGTGGATCTTCAAGTTCGGGACAAGGCGTACGTGATCGT
>NZ_JAVHWK010000040.1:0-4363 GCF_032159775.1 Mycobacterium sp. | reverse complement strand
GGCGACCTCGCCTACCTGATCGACTACGGCGCGGAGATGCTGGCCGAGATTGCGCGCTTCTTCGTCAGCCTGGCGACGTACGACGAAGGGCGAAGTCGCTACGGCATCCGGGGCGTCATCGGCCCCGATGAATTCCACTCCGGCTATCCCGACAGACCGTACGAAGGTATCGACAACAACGCGTACACCAACGTGATGGCGGTCTGGGTGATCATGCGGGCCATGGACGCTCTGAATCTGCTTCCGCTGCCGAATCGATTGGACCTGCTGGAGAGGCTTGGACTGTCCAGCGACGACCTGAAGCACTGGGATGAGGTCAGCCGCCGGATGTACGTTCCGTTTCATGATGGCGTCATCAGCCAGTTCGAGGGATACGGCGATCTGGCGGAGCTCGATTGGGACCGCCTTCGTCGGCAGTACGGCGACATCCAACGCCTCGACCGCATCCTTGAGGCGGAGCAGGACGACGTGAACCGTTACCGGGCGTCCAAGCAGGCCGACGTGCTCATGCTGCTCTACCTGATGTCGGCGACCGAGTTGCGTGAGTTGCTGGACAGGCTCGGCTATCGCTTCCCTCCGGAGCAAGTCCCGGAGATGGTGGACTACTACCTGGCCCGCACGTCGCATGGGTCCACGCTCAGCGGCGTGGTGCAGACCTGGGTACTGGCTAGGGCGAATCGCGACCGAGCGATGGATTTCTTCCAGCAGGCTCTGAAGTCCGACGTCTCGGACATCCAGGGCGGCACCACGTCAGAGGGCATTCACCTGGCCGCCATGGCAGGCACTGTCGATCTCATGCAGCGCTGCTTCACCGGTCTGGAAACCAGGTCAAACCGCCTGATCCTGTCCCCCCATTGGCCGGAATCACTTGGCGTGCTGGCGATCCCGATCCACTACCGCGGTCTGCATCTGCATCTACGGGTGAGCGGCAGGGGCGTGATCATCAGTGTGGATCCACGCGATGCTGCCGGGATCGAGGTGGAATGTCACGGTCGAATCATTCAGCTGATGCCCGGGACGACCGTCCGATTCCCAGGCTGACCGCTGACCCCGGCAAACTCCTCAGCCGCACCAACTCTCGGCGCATTCAATCCAGTTGTCGGAATACAGGTACCCGGGGTCGTTGGGAAGCATCCCCTGCCGGCCCGTGATCCCGATAACGTCTTCGGTGCCAGCCGTCTTAGCACTACATGTCTTCAAGCCGAGTTCAGCTGACAGCTTCCGCAGCGCCAGGCTCACTGCCGAGTATCGCTCGTCATCGGCTAGAACCGGCACCGGACTGCGGTTTAGATACAGTCTCAGCCGCTCCCAGTCCGCAGCAACGGCGGCGTATCGGAACACTGCCGAGGAACACACCGCTCGATCCGGCACCGTGAACATTCGGATGTGCGCGGCACGTTTATGGACAGCAGACATATTCACTTCTCAATAGCGGGAATTCGCACTAGTTACGACTGAGCATCCTCTTCCAACCCGTCGGGCGATACCCCGTTCGGACCTTATCTTTCTCAGGCCAGATTTCGCCGAGTGGGCATTTGAGGCCCTACGGTCCCTCTGTCGGTGACCAATTCCTCCTGCTCCCGACGCCGACGGACCGATAGCGTCCGGCGTAGCGGTCAAAAAGGAGAATTCATGTCAAAGCTCAGCAACCATCTAGGAATCGTCGTCGGTGTTGACGGCTCGCCAGGCTCAAACGAGGCGGTCCAGTGGGCTGCCCGTGCGGCCGAGCTTCGCAACGTTTCGCTGACGTTGGTCCATGTTGTTCCGCCGACGGCGGGCGCATGGCTGGACTCGTCACTGCTCCCCGCGTGGATGCATGCACAGCGCAAACAAGGGCGCCAAGTGCTCGACGATGCGCTCAAGGTCGCTGAAGAATGCTGTCAGCATGGCCCAGCAATAATCCACTGCGAAATGCCTTCCGCAACTTCTGTTGGCGCTCTCGTCGACCTGTCCAAAGACGCCGACCTCGTAGTCACGGGCTGCCTCGGCACCGGCACGCTGCGGGGCCGTCATCTGGGTTCGGTGAGCTCGGGCCTGGTAAATCACGCGCATTGTCCGGTCGCGATCATCCACAACGGTGTCCCGTTAACATCAGATACCGCAGCCCCGGTGCTGCTCGGGATCGACGGTTCGCCGGAATCCGAGTTGGCAACCGCGATCGCGTTCGATGAAGCCTCACGCCGAAGGGTAGGGCTTGTTGCCCTTCATGCCTGGAGCGACGTAAGCGTCTTCGATTCGGTGTCCGACATGCACGGTGCCCGCTGGCCCGAACTGAAATCGATAGAAGACGAGACGTTGGCCGAGCGTCTGGCCGGGTGGTCCGAACGCTATCCCGACGTTTCGGTGCGCCGGGTCGTCGTGCGCGGCGAACCCGCTCGCCAACTTGTCGACCAATCCGAGTCGGCCCAACTGGTCGTGATCGGCAGTCACGGCCGCGGCGGCTTCGCCGGCATGCTGTTGGGCTCGGTAAGCGCAGCAGTGGTGTTACTGGCCCGGGTGCCCGTGATCGTTGCACGCCAATAACGCGCGTAACGGCGATCGCAATCTTGGTTGAGTCGACCGGCGTTTGGGCGACGCCTCCGCCGCCCGAATCATCGGCTTCATTCCGCTCCCCGGGGTGGACCCGTCGCACTGTGTGCTCTAACCCACGGTGGGGGCGACGATTGCAACGGTCACTACGATTCTCGCGTGAGGACAGAGTTGGTGGCCGCGCACGCCGCGGTGGACGAAGCGGTCGCGATCCTGCGGGATGGCCGCGCGAAGCCGCGCAAGCGGATCGACAAGGCGGCAAAGGACTTCGTCACCGACGTTGACCTGGCCAGCGAGTCGGTGCTGAAGCGCTCCCTCGCAGCATCCACTCCGGATATCGGCTTCTACGGAGAAGAGGGCGGCGGGGTGCCTTTGGGCACGGGCAAGGTCTGGGTCGCTGATCCGCTCGACGGAACCATCAACTATGCGACCGGGTCACCCCTCTGCGGGGTGATGCTCGGCCTGCTCGAGGACGGCGTGCCGACTCTGGGCGTCATCGACCTGCCGTTCCTCGGCATCCGGGTCGATTCGGGTGCGGTGGCCGATGTTGATTCGTTGGAGGACGGGATCATCGGTATGGGCGACGCCTTCCACCGGGGCGGCGCGCGGATGGATGCCTTTCTCGAACTGACCATGAGCGTGCATCGAAAAGCGATGCGCTTCCGCTGCGTCGGCGCAGCGTCGGTGCTCTGGACCTGGCTTGTCAACGGCCAGGTCCAGGGCAAGGTGCTTGCCCACAACAACCCCTACGACGTCGTAGCCGGGCACGCGATCGCTCGCGCGGCGGGAGCGACATGTACCGACTATGCGGGAGCACCGCTCACTCTGGATTCGCCGGGAGCCATCGCGGCCGTGCCCGGCATACACAGCGAACTCGTCAGCCTCGCGGACGACTTGGCGGCAGTAGCGCGCAACGACTGAGAAACTGCATCGCCGGCCCCTCTTCCCTCCGGGGTTTGACGTGTTCATCCACGGGTAACTATTCGCCTGGCGGGTGTTGGAAGTGGAAGGCGCAACAACTTATGCGGCAGGCGGCAGACAACGATCTGTTCGCGGGGGTGGACAGATTATGCGACGCCGCCATGCAGCAGACCAACGCCGACGGGGTGGTCTTGGCGGTGCTGACCCGTTCTCGGCGCGCCCGCGAGCTGATCTACGCGAGCGATCCCATCGCGAAGCAACTCGACGAGCTGCAATACACGATCGGCGAAGGCCCCTGCTTCGACGCCTACCTCGATGATGACCCCAAGTTCTATCCCGAGCTGAGCAATGTCGCGCAAACATCACGATGGCCCACGTTCGCCTGCGAGGCAACACGATTGGGCGCGCAAGCCCTGTTCGCATTTCCCGTGCCCAATGGAGCCCGGCCGTTGGGGGTGCTGGAGTTTTACCGACGAAACACCGGTTGCCTGACTGACCCCGAACACTCGTCGGCAAAGACATGCGCAACCGCGATCGCGCACCAGTTGAAATCGAACTGGCAGGATCATGCCTCCCGCTTCCAGACCCCTGAAGAAGCCATCGATGCGACGGCCATCGCTTCTGCTTCGAACCAGGAACCCGCCGACCCGTTCACCCGCACCCAAATCCACGTGGCAGGGGGGATGGTGGCGGTTCAACTAGGGGTCCGGGCAGAAGAAGGCGTGGACCGGCTACGGGCCTTCGCGTACGCGTGCGGGCGGCCCGTGTCCTCAGTGGCCGCTGACGTCATCGCTCGCCGGTTGACGCTGCGCGATCAAGACGATTAATCAGGAACCTGACGATGCGGCCGAATGTCACCGCTCGTCAGCGGCGTCTCCTCTGCCCGAGAAGATCGCCCGCGCTGCCACCGCGA
>NZ_JAVHWK010000028.1:0-51657 GCF_032159775.1 Mycobacterium sp. | reverse complement strand
CATCGGTTCGGTCGCGGCGGAGGCGCTGCACTGTGAGGCTGAAGACGCCGGGGACGTAGTGCTCTTGCGACATCAGGACTGGAACACCGCCCGCGGACCGTTCTGTCTGCTCGAGGCGCAGCAGGGGACTATTGCGCGGGCAGTCCAGCATCTTGGCCAGGCGAACGCTGGCGACAACCGGTGAGATCTCCGCGACGCCGCCCACTAGATGGACGCCGCATCGGCTTTCCAGGAACTGGTAGATCGATCCGCCGTCATAGGAAGGCGACCCCGCTGCCTCGAGGATGCTGAGTGGGATCACGTCGAAGCCGTGGGTTGCGGGCACTCCGTCGACGCGGATGAGGCGCTCGACTCTGAAGGCTTCGGCATCTTCGGGCAGCTCGAGAGCGGCGGTGATCCACGCCCTGATCGGCCCGACCTTCGCCTCCAAGACTTCGACATTGAGGTTGGCCTTGGCGGCCGTAACCGCTTCTGTGACTCCGATGTCGAGGTCGAGGACGCTGTGGACTCGTGTCCGCTTGGGCGTCACGAAGGTGCCGACACCATGAACGCGACGGATCAATCCGTCGCGCTCGAGCCCACTGAGTATCTCGCGCAGTGTCGGTCTGCTGATGCCGTAGCGCTTCGCGAAGTCCGGTTCGGACGGCAGCTTCTCGTTCGGCGCGTATGTGCCGTTCGTTATCTCGGTCGCGAGCTGCTGGCGCACCTCTTCGGAGAGCAACTGCCGCTGCTCGCGTCGTACGTCCGGGCCCTGAGCCACAGTTGTAAGATGTCAGACAACTTACGTGCTGTCAACGGATGCGACTCGAATCGGAATGTCACTGACACAAGAGCGAGGTCATCCGCGACCGAGGTCATAGCGGCAGCCCTACCATGGCCGTGTGTGGGAATTCGGCATGCTGGTGCTGCTCATCGGCGCGATTGCTCTAATCGCGGCCCCGTGGATCATGCGTCGTCGCGGTATGCGGGGCGGCCCAGGTGGGATGGCGCAGGGCAACCTTGTGGTCACAGGTGTCAGCCCACGGCCCGACGAGACCGGTCGGCAGTTCGTGACGATCACCGGAGTCATCAACGGTCCGACCGTCAACGAGCACGTGGTCTATCAGCGGCTCGAGGTGAATGTGAACGACTGGCCGACGATGGGACAGCTGTTCCCCGTCGTCTACGCGCCGAACAACCCGGATAAGTGGGCGTTCGCGCCGTCGGAGCCTCCGCCCGCCTCGGGGCCACCGATCAATCCGCCCCCCTATAGCTAGGCGGCGTTCTCGGCCATCGCGATGCCGATCCTGACTTCCAGCTTCGTCATTTCGATGTCGGGCAAGCCCGGTAGCGGCGGCGCCATCGATCTGTAGCGGTGCTTGGTCGGTGTCACGAATTGAGCTGTGTGCACACCACTTTCGTCGTTGCCTGCGGTGACCCGCCAGCCCGGCGATTCTTTGACGTAGTTGCAGCGTTCGCACTCGCCCAAACCGTTTTCGGCACTTGTCGGTCCGTCGCGGTGTCGAGGTTGGGCGTGATCGCGATGTCGGATCGGCGCATCGCAATACGGGGTGCGACAGGTGTGGTCGCGTAGCCCGATGAACATTGCCAACCCTTTGGGAAAGAACCGCGACCGCGACTCCATCGCTACCAACTGACCCGACTTCGGATGACGGTAGAGCCGTCGGAGCGTGCATCGTGACCGCTCGTCGGTGACCGCTTTGTGCACCAAGCCGCGCGCCACTGACGCCGGGATCGGCCCGTATCCGCTCACCTCGGCCGGCGTGTCATCGTCGCCCAGCAGTGTCTCGTCGGTGATCACCAGGTTCACCGCGATCGGCTCCGCCGCATCGACAGGTCCGCCGGTGACGCGCTCGAAAAACGTGTCGGCCATGACCTGGCCGCGCGAGCGTTCGTCGTAGGTAGTGTCGGCGGCCCGCCTGAGCGCGGCGTATGCACCGACACCCTTGGCGACAGGCAACAGCACAGTCACATAAGTCATCGTGTCCGGCGCCGGGCGGATCGTCACCGTGCGATCAGCCTCGGCCTTCGCCGCCCGGTCCACCACCGCCTGAGGATCGAGGCGGTAGGCGATCTTCTTGGCTTCAGCCTCGATGCGCTTGTCGCCCTTGCCGTCGAGGCCGGCGACATCGGCGCACATCTCGGCATCCAACGTCCGTCGGTCTTCCACGGTCAAGTAGGCCGATTCCCGCACGATCAGCGTCGCCCGCCATTCCGAGAGCGCCCCGCACTCCAGAGCGGCCAGCGTGTGGGGCATCTCGAACACCAACGCGGTGGCGAACCCCAGATGCCTGCCGCCGCGCGTCGGGGAGTCGCGTCGCGCCAACCCCACCTCGCTCGCGAGCCCACGGCATTGCTTGGCCCGCGGTACACCGGCGCCGGCCTCGGCGGTGCGGCGTTTCTCGGCCAGCACCGCTGTCAGCCGAGCCTGACCGGCAGCAGCCGCCGACTTCACTCGCTCCAGTCGGGCGATCTCGTCGATCAACCCGGCCTCGTCAGTGTCGATCTCGAACATGTGTTCGAATCTACGTCACCGCACCGACAAATACGCTGGAGACCAACACCCGGAAGGAACCGCATGCCCAAACCCCTGCCCGACGATCTGCTCGACCTACTCCGCAAGCCCAGCCCGTGCTTCGTGGCCACCGTCATGCCCGACGGCTCGCCGCAGCTGACGCAGACCTGGGTCACCACCGACGGCGAGCACGTCGTGGTCAACATCGTCGAGGGCCATCAGAAGGCGAGAAACCTCGCCCGCGATAGCCGAGTGGCCGTCAACATCGTCGACCCCGACAATGTGTTCCGCTACTACGCCGTCCGCGGCCGTGTCGTCGACATGACGACAGAGGGTGGCAGCGAAAGCATTGACGAGATCTCGCAGAAGTATCTCGGAATCCCGTACCCGAACTTCACCGGTCAACCAGAAACCCGCGTGGTGATCACCATCGCCGCGGACTCCGTGACGCCGCCTGCCCGCGACTGACTCATGGCTCGGCCGGCTTTGCCCCGGCCGCAGACCCCAGACGTTTCATGATCGCGTCGCGAACTGCATCTGCTCGCACGCCGATCGCGGAGAACATCTCCGGTTCTTCGACCAACCCGAGAACGATGTGCTCAGTACCTATATCCTCGCCGCCCCCGAATCTCGCTACCGCCACTGGCGAACATCTGCCGGCACGACACCCAGCGAGGCGAGCTGATGCGGTGAAGCGTTCGAACACGGGTAGCCGGAGTCAGCTGTGGGCGATCCGCAGCAGCTCGGCCACACTGGTCAACTTGACCCGTGGCCTGCCCCCTGTGCCACCGGCGCCGCGCTCGTGGTCGTCGATGAGCTTCCAGTGGTCGTCGGTGACGACCTTCGGCTGCCGCTCGACGAACCATTCCGCCAACACCTCTGAATGGTTCTCGGCGAAATCGGCCAGGTCCGCATCAGCCAAGTCGCCGACCAGCGTGTCGACGGTCTCCTGCGAGTCGCTCTTGTTGCTGCCGATCACGCCCGTCGGTCCGCGCTTGATCCAGCCGACCACGTATTCGTTGCGGCTGCCCTCGACTCGGCCCCTTGAGTGGGGGATGGTGCCGTTCTTGTCGTCGAACGGCAGTCCCGGTGTCGCCACCCCCCGGTAACCGACCGCACGGACCACCAACTGGGCGGGCACCTCTTCGCGCTCGCCGGTGTCCTTAGCCGAGACCCGGCCCGTGTCGTCGGCGACGAGTTCGTTGCGACCCAACACGATCGACTCGACCTTGCCGTCACCCTTGATCTCGATGGGCGACGTGCGGAACCGGAACACGATCCGCCGCTTGGCCCCCTTGGGTGCCGCGTCGGCGTACCCGCGCAACACCTTGATGTTGTTGCGGACGGTTTTGCCCGCAGCCTCGAGGTCTTCATCGCTGATGTCTTCGAAATCGGCGGGGTCGACGATCACGTCGACGTCACCGAGGCCCTCCAGGTGGCCGAGCTCGCGCAGCTCCAGTGTGGTGAACGGTGCCTGAAGCGGTCCGCGCCTACCGATGACGAGCACCTCCTCGACACCGCGGTCGTGCAGCACCTGCAGAGCGTGATCGGCGATATCGGTGGTACCCAGGACGTCCGGATCGGTGACGAGGATGCGGGCCACGTCGAGCGCGACATTGCCGTTGCCGACCACTACGGCCCTGCCGGTGGACAGGTCGGGTGCCATCTCCTCGAAGTGCGGGTGGGCGTTGTACCAGCCGACGAAGTCGACGGCGGCCACGCTGCCCGGCAGATCTTCGCCGGGGATGTTCAACGGGCGGTCGGACTGCGCGCCGACGGCATAGATCACCGCGTCGTAGCGGTCGGCCAGCTCGGTGGTCTGGACGTGCTCGCCGACGACGATGTTTCCGAAGAACCGGAACCTCGGATCGAGGGCAGTCTTCTCGAACTGGGCGCTGATCGATTTGATCTTCGGATGGTCGGGCGCAACGCCGGAGCGCACCAAGCCCCACGGAGTCGGCAGCATCTCGAGCATGTCGACTCGGACGTCGGCTTCGTCGTCGGAGTCCGCGAACTTCAGTAGTGACGCCGCGGCGAAATATCCGGACGGGCCGGAGCCGACGATCGCTATGTGGTACGGGCGCATTCGGTGACCCTCACTGTCGCTGCTCAGCGGCCCGCAAGGGGCTGTCGCATGGTCGCCGAGGCTCGTTTCCCCCACCTGATGCTAGAACGCGCACCCGCGCTGCTGCCGCTGGTCAGGAAGAACTCCCTGGCCGGTACCCTGAACTTCCGTGGATCCCGACCGTCAAGCCGATATCGCCGCACTCGACGCCACCCTCACGACGGTGGAGCGGGTGCTCGATGTCGACGGGCTCCGCGGCCGCATCGAGAAGCTGGAACACGAGGCATCCGACCCGAATCTCTGGGACGACCAAACCCGCGCCCAGAAGGTCACCAGTGAGCTTTCCCACACCCAAGGCGAGTTGCGCCGCGTCGAGGAGCTGCGCCAGCGCCTCGAAGATCTGCCGGTGCTCTACGAAATGGCCGCCGAGGAGGCCGGGGCGAGCGGCGACGACGCGCTGGCCGAGGCCGACGCCGAGTACAAGGCGCTGCACGAGGACATCGCGGCGATGGAGGTGCGCACCCTCCTCGCAGGCGAGTACGACGAGCGCGAGGCCTTGGTCAACATCCGTTCCGGTGCGGGCGGGGTGGACGCGGCGGATTGGGCCGAGATGCTGATGCGGATGTACATCCGCTGGGCGGAGCAACACAAGTACCCGGTCGAGGTGTTCGACACCTCCTACGCCGAGGAAGCAGGCATCAAGAGCGCGACGTTCGCGGTGCACGCCCCGTTCGCCTACGGCACGTTGTCGGTGGAGCAGGGCACCCACCGCTTGGTGCGCATCAGCCCGTTCGACAACCAGAGTCGACGCCAGACGTCCTTCGCCGAGGTCGAAGTGCTTCCCGTGGTGGATACCACCGACCACATCGAGATTCCCGATGCCGACGTGCGGGTCGACGTCTACCGATCCAGTGGTCCCGGTGGGCAGTCGGTGAACACCACCGACTCGGCGGTTCGACTCACGCACATCCCGACCGGTATCGTCGTCACTTGCCAGAACGAGAAGTCGCAATTGCAGAACAAGGTCTCGGCAATGCGGGTTCTCCAAGCAAAGCTGTTGGAACGCAAGCGTTTAGAAGAACGTGCTGAGTTGGATGCGTTGAAGGGTGACGGCGGCAGCTCGTGGGGCAACCAGATGCGCTCCTATGTTCTGCACCCGTACCAGATGGTCAAGGACCTGCGCACCGAATACGAAGTCGGAAATCCCGCAGCAGTACTGGACGGAGACATCGACGGGTTCCTTGAGGCCGGAATCCGTTGGCGCAACACAAACGATGACGAATAGCACCGTACTTGCATTGAATTTGGCCGATGGCTGGAGTGGTTTCTGGCGCGGCGATATCGGCGTCTGGCTTCTGGACCGCGGGGTGCGGATAGCCCTGCTGGTGATCGGCGGCCTGCTGGCCGCCCGGTTCATCAACTGGTTCGCCAACAGGGTCGTACGACGGATCGACGCCACATACCGGGAAAGCGACCAGTTGGTGCGCTCCGAGAGCACCAAACATCGCCAGGCCGTCGCATCAGTGATCTCGTGGGTATCGGTGGCGATACTGTTCGTGATCGTCGCGGTCGAGATCACCGACATCGTCGCGATCCCGGTCGGCTCGCTGGTGGCCCCGGCCGCGGTGCTCGGTGCCGCGCTCGGTTTCGGCGCGCAGCGCATCGTGCAGGACCTGCTGGCCGGCTTCTTCATCATCACCGAGAAGCAGTACGGCTTCGGCGATCTGGTGTCGCTGACGGTCGCCGGCATCGCCGCCCCGGCCGAGGGCACCGTCGAGGACGTCACGCTGCGGGTGACGAAGCTCCGATCCGCCGAAGGTGAGATGTTCACCATCCCCAACGGGCAGATCGTCAAGACGCTGAACCTGTCCAAGGACTGGGCACGCGCGGTCGTCGACATCCCCGTGCCGACATCGGCGGACCTCAATGCCGTCAATGACGTCCTGCACGACGTCGCGGAACGGGCCGTCGAGGATCCGGCTTTGAAGGATCTGCTCCTCGATGCCCCACAGATGATGGGCGTGGAGAGCATCGAGCTGGACACCGTCAACCTGCGGATGGTTGCGCGTACCTTGCCGGGCAAGCAGTACGAGGTGGGCCGTCGGCTCCGCGTTCTCGTGGTTCGGGCTCTGCGCCGGGCAGGCATCGTCGCGTCCGACGGAAACGTCCCGATGGTCGCCGCGATCCCGCATTCGTCGGAGGTGTCCGCAGGCGAGGGAGCGGAGACGCAGGCCGCGCCGGAGCAGAAGCAATGACGTCGTGGTTCAAGACGAAGCTCGGCGGCCGCTTTCGGCTGTCGACCTTAGTGCTCATCGCAGCGTTCGTTGCGCTGTTCTGGGTGCAGCAGTCCGTCCAGCCCCAGCCAACACCGGAGGCACCCGTTCCCGCCGTCGTCCCGCCCGGCTTCGTTCCCGACCCGAACTACACCTGGGTGCCGCGCACACAGGTCCGGCGGCCGAAGGAGCCGGAGTACACGACCACCACCACCGCTCCGACGACGACGACCGAGACAACGACACCGGCGCCGCAGGACACCACGACGAGCCCGACATCGCCGAGCCCGACGACGACGGTGGTCGATCCAGATGGCCCCGGTGGCCCGCTCGGACCGCAGACGCTGATACAGACCCCGACCGTAACGGCGCCGCCCGCCACGCCCGCCCCTGGCGCGGTGCCCGCCACGCCAGAAGCGCCGAGATAGCTCGGCGGAGCCTGCCTTGTCCCACCGCTACACTGGCGAGCCGTGATGATCACGCTCGACAACGTCAGCAAGCTGTACAAGTCCTCTGCGCGTCCCGCGCTGGACAATGTCTCGCTATCGATCGACAAAGGTGAGTTCGTGTTTCTCATCGGTCCTTCGGGTTCGGGCAAGTCGACGTTCATGCGATTGCTGCTCGCCGAGGACTCGCCGACCAAGGGTGACGTGCGGGTGTCGAAGTTTCACGTCAACAAGCTGCCCGGCAGGCACGTCCCCAGCCTGCGGCAGGTCATCGGTTGTGTTTTCCAGGACTTCCGGCTGCTCCAGCAGAAGTCGGTCTTCGAGAACGTGGCATTCGCCCTCGAGGTGATCGGCAAGCGGCGTGACGTGATCAACCGCGTGGTGCCCGATGTGCTGGAGATGGTCGGTCTTTCCGGTAAGGCGAACCGGCTACCGGGCGAGCTTTCCGGCGGCGAGCAGCAGCGCGTCGCGATCGCACGTGCCTTCGTCAACCGCCCACTGGTGCTTCTGGCCGACGAGCCGACGGGAAACCTTGATCCCGAGACCAGCAAGGACATCATGGATCTGCTCGAGCGCATCAACCGCACCGGGACGACGGTTCTGATGGCCACCCACGACCACCACATCGTCGACTCGATGCGTCAGCGCGTTGTCGAGCTCAGCCTGGGCAGGCTCGTCCGTGACGAGCAGCGCGGCATCTACGGAATGGATCGCTAGTGCGCTTCGGCTTCCTGGTCAACGAGGTTTGGAACGGTCTTCGTCGCAACGTCACCATGACGATCGCGATGATTCTGACCACCGCGATCTCCATCGGGCTGTTCGGTGGCGGCCTGCTGGTGGTGCGGCTTGCCGACAACTCCCGCGCCATTTACCTGGACCGGGTCGAAAGCCAGGTCTTCCTGACCAACGATGTCTCGGCCAACGACCCGACCTGCGACGCCGATCCATGCAAGGAGCTGCGACAGAGGATCGAGGACCGTGACGACGTGCGCTCCGTGCGGTTCCTCAATCGCGACGATGCCTACAACGACGCGATCAAGAAGTTCCCGCAGTACAAGGATGTCGCGGGCAAGGACGCGTTTCCCGCATCGTTTGTCGTCAAGCTGGACAATCCAGAACAGCACAAGGACTTCGACGATTCGATCGCAGGGCAGCCGGGCGTACTCAACGTGCTGAACCAGAAGGACTTGATCGACAGGCTCTTCGCGGTGCTCGACGGGCTGTCGAACGCGGCCTTCGCGGTGGCGCTCGTGCAGGCCGTTGGGGCGATTCTGTTGATAGCCAACATGGTTCAGGTCGCCGCCTACACGCGCAGAACCGAAGTGGGAATCATGCGGCTGGTCGGCGCAAGCCGCTGGTATACCCAGCTGCCGTTCCTGGTGGAAGCCTGTTTGGCCGCCTTCATCGGAGTGGTCATTTCGATCGTCGGCTTGATCATCGTGCGCGCGCTGTTTCTGGAGAACGCGCTCAACCAGTTCTATGAAGCCAATCTCATTGCGAGAGTGGACTATGCCGACATCCTCTACATTGCCCCGGTGCTGATATTCGTCGGTGTCGTGATGGCCGGCATCACGGCTTATGCGACCTTGCGTCTCTACGTCCGAAGATAGCCGTGGCCAAGAAAGCGGACCCGACGAGGTCAAGCAACAACCGGGTGGTCGCGACCAACCGTAAAGCGCGACACAACTATTCGATCCTCGAGACGTTCGAGGCCGGGGTTGCACTGATGGGCACCGAGGTTAAAAGTCTGCGCGACGGCCAGGCTTCGTTGGCCGACGCCTTCGCGACCGTCGACGACGGCGAGATTTGGTTGCGGAACCTGCACATCCCGGAATATCACCACGGCAGCTGGACCAATCACACACCGCGGCGCAACCGCAAATTGTTGTTGCACCGCAAACAGATCGACATGCTGGTCGGCAAGATCCGGGACGGGAACCTGACGCTGGTGCCGCTGTCGCTGTATTTCTCCGACGGCAAGGTCAAGGTGGAGCTCGCGCTGGCCCGCGGTAAGCAGGCGCACGACAAGCGCCAAGACATCGCACGTCGAGACGCGCAACGCGAGGTGACCCGTGAGCTGGGTAGGCGCGCCAAGGGCATGAGCTGATCGGGATCGCCCTCGCGCTGGCTTCGGCGTTCGGGTACGGCATCAGCGATTTCGTCGGCGGAATCGCATCACGCCGTGTTGCGGCACTGCGCGTGGTGCTGGTGTCCTACCCGGTCGCGTTGGTGCTGCTGTTGGGGCTGGCGCTGATCGTCGGCGGGGACATCTCCGGCGACGCGATGTTCTGGGGCGGCCTGTGCGGCGTCTCCCAGGCGTTCGGCATCTGGTGGTTCTACGCCGCGTTGGGCGCGGGTCCGATCGCGGTGGTGTCACCGCTGACGGCGATTCTGGTCGCCGGCATCCCGGTCGGCGTGGGCCTGGCGCTGGGGGAGCGGCCCGGAGCCGTCGCAGGCGCCGGCGTCGTGCTCGCTCTGGTCGCTGTCGTCCTGGTGAGCCGCGAGGTGACCGACGAGGATGTCGCCCCGCACCGGTTCACCAGGAAGGTGGCCTGGCTGACAGTGGGCTCAGGCGTGGCGTTCGGGCTGAACTTCGTGCTGATCGCCCAGGCGCCGCCCGAGGCGGAGCTCTGGCCGTTGGTGTTTGCGCGGCTGGCGGCCAGCCTGCTCGTGGTCGTCATCGCGGTGGTGACGGGAAATGTCCGGATACCGAGCGGAACACCGCTGAGGTTGGCGCTGCTGGCGGCGGTACTCGACGTTGGGGCGAACATCGCGATGCTGTTGGCGCTTCATGCGTCTCTGTTGTCGCTGGCCGGCGTGCTGATGTCGCTGTATCCGGCGGCGACGGTACTGCTTGCCATCGGGGTGCTGCGGGAGAGGGTCACCCGGTGGCAGGCCGCCGGCATGGTGCTGGCCCTTGCGGCCGTCGCCATGATTGCCGCCGGTTAGTCGCTTCGCCGGGGCAGTGCCGGGCAACGCGCCTCACAGGCTGCCGATGCCGTTGACTATCAGCAAGGCGGCCACGACGGCGATGATGACGGCGATGAGCTGCCTGCGTCGGGGGAGCACCCAATCATGCACCCGCAGCATGACCGTTTGAGTACGGTCCGGTGCGACAAGCGCGCTGACGAGCGGGATCTCGGCGAACGCCAGAGCCACGACGTGGTAGACGGCCAACGCAACGACCTGTGTGCCCGCCGGGGCGCCCGAGGCGAGGATGGCCGCCAGCGCGGCGATGAACTGTAGTGGTGTCGCAAGCCAGGCGCCTGCGACAAACGCCACCCACAGCGATCCGCCCTGCATCGCAACGCCCGCGCGCGTCGTGAGCCGCGACCAGGCGCCCGGGGTCGACGGCACCACCGCCGGTGGCTGCGTCTCAACGTCGGGTACCGCCACCCTGGTCCCCCGTCGGCTCGGGAACCGCACCGCGATCATCGTGGCCAACAGGAAGGCGAGCACGCCGATGGTCACCTGGACCAGCCCGACGGTCGAGGTGGCGGTCGTCGACTCCAGGTCCTTGATGTAGTCCAGCGCGAGGTCATGCAGGAGCAACAGCACACTAAGTCCAACGCCGAATCCCATGGCCAGGCCGCCGAGCCAGAACGCGAGCAGTTGGAGCATGGGCCGTGGACGCGAGATCACGAGGATGGTGATGCCGATTCTCAGCGGGTCGGCCATCGCCGCCAAGGCCATCACCAGCACCGCGCCCCACACGACGGGGACGCTACCCCGCGGCGGCGGGTGGCGCTCCGTGGCGCCAACCAGGCCGCCGTGAGTTTGCTCCGCACCCACCGGATGCGGCAACAGGTGAACTGAGGCCACCTCTTGATAGGGCATCATGGCAGATAACAGTTGCCAGACAGCGCGACGAGGAAGAGGTCAGGTGAGGGTCACGGGCAGCCGGCTCCGGCTTGGTTTGTTTGCCGTGGTATTCGCGTTGCTCTGCGTCAATGCGCTTGCGGTTTGGGGCCAGCAAGCGGCCCAGGTGGTGTTCACAGCACTGCAGGCGACCATCGGCCTGGCGGCCATCGTGTGCGCATTTGTGGTCGCGCGCCGCAAACGCGGCCTGGCCAGGTCATGGCGGCTGGCGGTGGTCGCGGCCTTCGTTGGTTCGCTGGTCGGCGACCTGCTCTGGTATGCGGGCCGCGCAACCGTCGAAGGCACGGCACCGCCCCTTGCCGTAGCGACCTATTTCCTGCCCCCACTGCTCACCCTGGTCATCACCGTGCTTCTGGTGCGCTCCGGTGGACCCATTCCCCGAGGGCGCGGTGCGGCACGCGGTTCGCGCGTCATCATGGTCCTGGACGGGCTGATATCGACCATCACGTTCTCGCTTTTGGTGCTGATCTCCGGCTTCGGCGACAAGACCGGCGCAGTCCTGCCCCGGTCGGACAACACCGCCGTGCTTGTCGTCTATGCGTCGCTCGAACTCGTCGTCGTGGTGACCGCGATGCTCACCATGATCGCCTACCGCCAGGACCGCGCCTATCGGGCGAACTACCTCCTGCTGGCCGCCGGTGTGATCACCATCGCCTCGTCGGACCGGATGGTGACCTATTTTCGTACCGTCGGCATTGAGGGCGGCCACCTCTGGGGCAGCATCGGGTTCGTTCTCGGCCAACTGCTGATCGTGTACGCCGTGCTGGATCTGCCGGCGTATCCGGTATCGAAGCGAGCACGAGACGCCGTCGACTGGGTGCAGCTCGCGCTGCCCTACGTCGGGTTTCTCGGAATGGCGGTGCTGTACTCCTTCCATCTCTATATGGGAAAGCGGCTGAGCGGATTCGAGCTGAGCGCTGCGGTGGTGCTGGTGATGCTGGTTGCCGTTCGGCAGATGATCGCCATGCGCTCACAACGACAGCTGACTGAGCGGCTGTACGACGCGCAGGGCCGCCTCGCCCATCAGGTGCACCATGACTCGTTGACCGGACTGCCCAACCGACTGCTGTTCGGGCAGCGTCTCGACGACGCGATCGGCGCTGGACCGTTCGTACTGATCTTCGTCGACCTCGACGACTTCAAGGAGGTCAACGACCGCTTCGGCCATGCCGGCGGCGACGAACTGCTGCGCGCGGTTGGCGAGCGACTTCAGCGCTGCATCGGCGACGCCGACACGCTGGCGCGCATCGGCGGCGACGAGTTCGCGATCCTGATCGACGGTGAATTGGAGGCGCCCGAGGTGGTCGCGGACCGCATTCGGGTCGCCCTGCGCGATCCGTTCGCGATACACGGTTCCTCGATCCGCGTCCGCGCCAGCATGGGACTGGTTCGTCCCGAACTCAGTGAGCCGCCGCCGACATCTGACGATCTGCTCCGGCAGGCCGACGTCTCGATGTACGCGGGCAAGCGGGTCGGCAAGGACACCGCGGTGATCTATCGGCCGTCACTCGGCGTCTCGACGGACTTTCCGACCGCGCTTCGACAAGCCAAGGGCGGCGTACCAGCCGGCTTCAGCCTGGCTTACCAGCCTGTGGTCCAGCTTCCCGACAGCACGCCCGTCGCGATCGAGGCACTCGCGCGGTGGACTGCGCCCAACGGAGCCGACATCCAACCCGACGCGTTCGTCGCCGCGGCGGAAGCCGCCGGTCTTGGCGCCGCGCTTGACGCCATGGTGCTGGATCTGGCCTGCACGGAGCTCGAGTCGGCAGGCGGGGACCTCGTTCTGCACGTCAACATCGGTGCAGCGCGGCTGGGCAGCCCGGAATTCGAGCGGCAGGTCCGAGAAACGCTCGACCGTTGCGGACTGACGCCGAGCCAGCTCGTTCTGGAGATCACCGAGACGGTGCCAGTGGTCGATCTGGCCGACGCAGCCGCGCAGATCGCCCGCCTGAACGAGATGGGGATCACCGTCGCGTTGGACGACTTCGGTGCGGGATACAGCTCGCTGACCTATCTGCACGCGCTGCCCGTGCAGATCATAAAACTGGATCGCGGTTTGGCGGTCGGCCCGGAGCCGGCTCGGATCGAAACGCTGTACCGCTCGGTCATCAGGCTGTGCGACTCGCTCGGCATCGAGGTCATCGCCGAAGGCATCGAGTCGACGGCGCAAGCCGACACGGTTTTCGCCGCAGGCTGCCGGTTGGCGCAGGGCCACCTGTTCGGGCGGGCGGTGCCGATCTCCGATGTCCAATTTCACCGACCGACGGTTTCCGTGCCTCAACACTCCGGGGATTAGCGGCAGTTCGCGGTCGCTCGTACGCGGGGAGCGGTACCGTCGGCCCGTGAACAGCCCCCCGCGGCCGGTGACCCGGCTAGACAAATCCGAGGTACTGAGCGGACTTTTCGCCAGCTGGGACGCGATCGACCGGGCCGTCGACGACTTGCCCGACGATGCCTGGGACACGGCGACGTCGCTGCCGGGCTGGACCGTGCACGATGTCGTCGCGCACGTGACCGGCACCGAGTCGATGTTGCAGGGCGCAGGCACTCCGGAAGCGGACATCGACGTGTCGACGCTCCAGCACGTCCGCAACGACATCGGCGTGCTGAACGAACGCTGGGTGCGCAAGCTGCGGGGCCTTCCGCATGCGGATCTGCTGGAGCGCTTCCGCGCGACGACGGCGCAGCGCCGCGAGGCGCTGTCTGCAATGGGGGAAGGGCAGTGGCACGAGCTGACTGCCACGCCGGCGGGACCGGACAGCTACGGCAGGTTCATGCGCGTGCGGATCTTCGACTGCTGGATGCATGAGCACGACGTCCGTGAAGCCGTCGGGCGCTCGACTAATGACGGAGCCTTCGCCGGGGCGGACTCCCGATTGGCGCTCGACGAGATCGCGGCGAGCATGGGCTTCGTCGTCGGCAAGCTCGGCGGGGCACCCGAAGGGTCGCGGATACGGCTCGAATTGACCGGCCCGCTGTCGCGCACCATCAACGTGGCCGTCGATCAGCGCGCCCGGGTGGTCGACGAACTCGACGCAGAACCGACGGCGACGATCAGCCTCGACGGTCTGCTCTTCACCCGACTCGCAGGCGGTCGCACGGCCGTCGATCACGACGCCATCACCTACACCGGCAATCAGACGGTCGGCAGGCGGATCGTCGAGCACGTGAACTACGTGATCTAAGCGAGCAATTTTCCACATCTTTGCGGACGCTCTGAATTTGAGATCTTTTCCCACGACTATCGTGCTAACTTCGTTTGCTGGCTGAATGTCAGCTGTGAACTCACCGGGGGAAACATGAAGATTCAAGGCAGGCGTTGGGCGCTGGCCGCAGTTACGGCGGCACTGGTCGTGGCGGGCTGCTCGCCCGGTGACAAATCCGAACCCGGAGACTCCGCGCCCCCGAAGCCTGCGGACTCGATCACCCGCATCAAGGACAAGGGCGTGACCGCCAAGGGCGGCACTGTCTATGTGTTGAATTCCGCCGACTTCGCGTCGCTGGACCCTGTGAACAATTACATGACCGATTCCAGTGAGGTTGGTCGGCTCATGAATCGGACGCTGACGTTCGTCAAAGACACCCCTGGCGAGGACCTCTCGGTGCAACCCGACCTGGCCGAGTCGTTAGGCGACTCTAGTGACGGCGGCAAGACATGGACCTACAAGCTGCGCGAGGGCTTGAAATACGAGGATGGCAAACCGATCACCGCAGCCGACGTGAAGTACGGGGTTCAGCGTTCATTTGCGCAGGACGTGTACGACATGGGCGCGACGTACATGGTCGACCTGCTGGCGAATGAGACCGACTACGCCGGGCCTTACGCGACGCCCGAGAAGGACCTGACCTCCGTCGAAACGCCCGACGACCGCACGCTGGTGTTCCATTTCAAGGGGCCGCAAGCCGATGCGGACTGGATGCTGTCGCAGATGTATACCGCGCCGGTCCCCAAGGCCGCTGATATCAAGCAGGCCTACGCAGACCGCCCCCTCGCGTCGGGGCCGTACAAGATCGAGAAATATACGCGCGACGAATCGCTGGTCCTAGTCCGCAATGATCAGTGGGACCCCGCTACCGACCCGAATCGACCGGCGTATCCCGACCGGTTCGAATTCTCCGTCGGTACTGGCGGCGATGCCACCAAACGCCTGCTCGCGTCGAAAGGCGACGACGCGTATGCCGTGACCCTCAACACGTCGCTGTTGGAAGCGCCGAAACTCGACGATCCGTCGGTTGACGCGCGGTTCATCAACGGGCCGGGACCTTGTGTCGATTACTTGGCGATGAACACACAAAAAATCACCGACCCGGATGTACGCCACGCAGTCGCCCTCGCGGCCGACCGGCTGAGCATTCAGCAAGCATACGGAGGCGATCTGTTTGGCACGATCGCCGATTCGATCAACCCGCCGACAGTTGTTGGCTTCTCGGCTCCGGATCTCGGCCTGAAGCCGCAGGGCGATGCGGAGGCTGCCAAAAAGCTCTTGGCGGGCAAGGCCGTTCCCCCATTGCGTCTGGCGATCACCGCGGAAGGGCGGTTGTTCAAGGTCACCAGCGGCTTGCTCAAGAAGAATCTGAACGCTGTGGGTATCGACGTGACCATTGACGAATACAAAACGGACGACGAGTACGCCGCTGCCATCGAAGGTGATGACCCACCGGGCCTTTCGTTCGAAGGGTGGTGTGCGGACTGGCCGACACCGGCTACGGTCGTCCCCGCGGTGTTTGGTCCCGATCCTGACGGCAAGACGTACGGATCGAGCAACATCACCCGGTATTACGACCCCGCGACGGCGAAGGAAATGCAGGACCTGTTGTCGTCGACCGAACCCGCATCCGCCGTCACCACCAAGTTGATCGATCTCGGCAACAAAATTCAGACGTCGGCTTGGCCGCTGTTGCCGACAATCCTGAACAACACCCCGGAGGTCGTCGGCGCCAACCTGACCAACGCAGGCATCTCACCGCTCTTCGGAGTGTTCGACCTCAACACCGTCGCGGTGAAGAAGTGATGTATCTGGGACTATTTAAGCCCTGGCCATTGTTACTGTCACCGCTAGAATGAAATGTCCTGCCGAAAGTCGGTAGGGATGCGAGGGGCTGAACGGTTTCGACTTCGCGCATCGAATCAAGGGAAGCGTGCCGGTGCAGGCAAGAGACCACCGTAAGCGTCATTGCAACCAATTAAGCGCCGATTCTAATCAGCGCGACTACGCACTCGCTGCCTAAGCGACTGCGTGTCTGTCAGACCGGGAGCGCCCTCGGCCCGGACCCTGGCATCAGCTAGAGGGACAAACCGCTCAGTCCGGTCGCGGGACTGGGTGGGACATCAAACAGCGACTGGGATCGTCATCCTGACTTGTTCGCGTGATCAGGAGATCCAAGTAGAGACATAGCGAACTGCGCACGGAGAAGCCTCGAGGAAGTGCCGTAGGACCCGGGTTCGATTCCCGGCAGCTCCACAAGATAGAAGCAGGTCAGGACATTTAGTCCTGACCTGCTTCTTTTTAGGCACGGGCTTGGCGCACTTTCCTAGCCGTGGCTGCCCGGTCCGTATTCGCCGAAGAAGTGGCATCCGATCGGGTTGGTTGCGCAGTAAGAACCCGGTTCAGGTGCTGGGGCTGGCGGAGGCGGCGTCCGCACGGGTTCCGAACCGATCCATATATGGCTGTCCATCGGTTCGCCGGTGTTGCCATCCGTGATGGAGACGTTGCCTTCACCGAACGGGACGTACCAATAGTCGTGGCAGACATTCGGGTCCCAACCGAACTGTGCCAACGGCCCTAACGGCACAGGTTGTCCTGGACACCACGTTCCGACGGGATGCTCGGCGGCGGCAGAGCCGGCGCCCAGCCCCAATCCGGCCGCAGCGATGGCGCCTGAGGTCAACGCCCCGACAACGATGTGCCTCATCTTGGTGGTGTGCATGTTCTTTCCTGCGTCCGTCGCGGCCTCCGGGGCTACGAATGATCTGGTGTGCGGTAGCTGATATTTGACGCATCGGCCAATATTCCCTGGTGCTGCAACGCAATCGAACTCCACCAGCGTTGCTACCGATCCCAATAACGAGATATCGAGGGTTCGACTGGGCCGACACCCTTAGGTGCGCCGCGGGTCGATCAAGGTGACGCCAACGGGCGCGGCAGTGTCGAGCGATGGCAACAGACGCGCACCTTCGGTCAGCCCTACTACTTGTTCGACCAGTGTCTGCGGGCGCAACGCACCCGCTTCGATCAGACGCAGCATGCTGGGATAGTCCGCGCTGGCCATGCCATGACTGCCGAGAATGTCCAGTTCCCAAGCGATTACCCGCTCCATCGGCACCGCAGGGTGCCCGCTAACGCTGGGTAGCAGCCCGACCTGAACATGACGTCCTCGGCGTCGCAGGCTGTAGATGGCGTCCGCGCATGTGGCTGCGGTGCCGACCGCGTCGACCGCGACGTGGCTGCCACCGCCGGTGAGCTCGTGCACCTGGGCGACCACATCGCGACCATCGGCGAGGACGGAGTGCTCTGCCCCCAGGCTCCGCGCCAAGTCCAGAGCTGCGGGGGTGCGGTCGACTGCCACAACCCTGGCGCCTGCGGCGACTGCGATCTGCACGGCGCTCAGGCCCACGCCGCCGACCCCGACAACCGTGATCCACTCGTCGCGGCGTATGCCCGCTCGGGCCGTCAGCGCGCGGTAGGCGGTAGCGAACCGGCAGCCAAGTGCAGCCGCCGCGGCATCTCCAATGACATCGGAGACGGCGACCAAGTTGGTATCAGCAGAATGCAGGGCCACGTACTCGGCGAAGGAGCCCCAGTGCGTGAAACCCGGCTGGGTCTGGTTCGGACACACCTGAGCCTGACCGTTCACGCACCACTGGCAGGCGCCGCAGCCGCACACGAAAGGTGTCGTGACTCGGTCGCCGACCGCCCATCGTCGTACGTCGGCGCCCACCGCAGCTACGACGCCGACCAACTCGTGACCTGGAACGTGGGGGAGATGTACGCCGTTGTCGTGCCCGGCCCACGCATGCCAGTCACTGCGACAAAGACCGGTACTGTGCACCTTCACGACAACGCCCGCGGGTGATGGTGCCGGATCGGCGACCGTCCGGACGTCTACAGAACCACCGAACTCGTCAAAGACGACCGCGCGCATGGCATCAAGTCTGCTCGCATATAGCGCGGCTCAGGTTGTTGACATTGTCAAACGCGAGGAGCGGGGCCCTTGCTGTGTCCAGCGTTGTCACCCGGTTCTTGTGCAAGCTCTGACACTCTGTGCGGGTGGATCTGATGTGGGGTGTCGTCGCTCTGACGGTCGCGACGTTGACGGTGCTGCTGGCGCTGCGACGGTTCCTCATGGTGGGAAGCGCGTTGGTGTTCTCCCGCTATGTCGCAGTCGGCGGGTTGGTGGCGTTCTCCACGGACCGTCACGACTCCACCGACCCTCACTGCGGCGGCGCCTACGGCGTGCGGTTCGAGGTGGGCGGGCCCGGGGTCTTCCACAACGTCTCGGTGCACCTGTTCGGTGTGCCGGAATCGGACCACGGCACCGAGTTGCAACGCCCCGCGGTGCGGCACACCATGGCCGCCGGTGACGTTCCGATCGAGTGGACCTTCCGGCTTCCCGGCGAAGCGGCAGAGCGGGCGTGGGTGATGGTGACGTGGGTCCGGCCTTATCTGCAGGGCGTCGAATCGGAGGCGCTTGCGCAGTGGCTGCTGACCGGCCGCCTCTACGAATGGCGGTGGTATTCCGATACGACCCGTTACGTGCGGACGGTGATTCGGTTTCTTGCCCGACGGTGGTCGATGCCGGCAGGTGAGTCGATGCGCGAGTTGCCGCTGTACGGGCGGTGGCGGCGCACCTCATCGAACACAAGCGCCGATCTGTTGGGTCCCGCTACCCGCCCGCCGCCGATGGTCTGAAATGGGCCCTTCTGCCACTCCGTCCACCGCGCCTCTCTCGGCTTCTCTTCTCCTGGGCACCAGGTGGGCCGGCCTGGGCGGCACCCGCTAGCCCCAAAGCGGACCAGACCCAAACCGCGAAGGGCGAAGGCGGCCAAAGCTATTCAGCAATTGCTCGCTTCAGGATCTGCGTGGTGTTCACGGTGTTTCCTTATTTCGTCGCGCATCCGAAACTGGCGGTCCCGTGGATGGAAGTGGACACCGCCGCCGTTGCTACCGATCTCGACATCGCGAGCTTGCGCTGCCCAGGTTCCGCTGCGCCCGGAGGCCGACGAGCGCCAAGAGCACACTCAGTGTGGTGTACCAAAAGACCGTCGGCACCAGGCCAATCCGACTCTCGAGCTGGCCGGCGACGACGACAGGCACTCCGAAAGCGAGGTAGCAGACGAGGTAGATGCTGGCGACGACGCCCGCCCGTTGATGCGCCGGTGCAAGCGGTAAGACCAGCCGCAGGGATGCGGTGAAAGACGCACCGAACCCCACACCGGCGACGCCTTGTCCGGCGATCATGATTGCCACGCTTCCGGCGCAGACGCCACTGATGATGCCGACGGCCCCGAGGACGGATGCGTAGATGCCGACAATCATCGAGCGGCGGGGGTCCAGGCGGACGAACATGAGCCCGACCGCAGCCGACATTGCCGGCGCGATGAACCCCGACAATCCGTTGAGCAGGCCGCTGTTCAGCAGGAAGACACTGCGCACCAAGCTCGGGGCGATCCCGCCCGATAGGCCTGAGAGCATCCAGACTGCGGCGATCACGGGCACTGCAGCCGTGAACTCCCTTCGCGTAGCGGGTGGGATGGCGACGCGGGGGACCAGGGAGCCGAGCGCACCGGGCACCGGCGGCGCGCTCTCTGGTGACATGGCGACGACGACGATTCCCAGGACCGTCATGATGGCGAGAACGGTGAAGACGATGGCATTCGCGTCAGTCGTGAATTGGATCGCAAGGCCCGTCAGCAAGGATCCGACTCCGAGCCCCCCGGTCAGGCCGACGCTGCCAAGGATCGTGGCCAGCCTCTTGCGATTCGGCGGGGCGAGTTCGACAAGCGCCGCGGTGAAAGCAGTTGTTGCTGAGCCGGTGGCAAAACCCTGCACGATCCGACCCGCGATCACCCACCCGATGTCAGGCGCCAGCAGGAACATGACGTTAGATGCGAGCTGAATGATGAGTGCTCCTAGTAGAACTGGGCGACGGCCGACGTGGTCGGAGAGCGATCCCATCGTGAGAACGGCGGCGAGGAATCCGATCGCGAAAACCGCGAACGCGACCGTGAGAATCGCTGCGGGCAGGTCCCACTTTTCCCGGTAGTCGACCAGCAGCGGCATCAGCGCGCCTGCCGCGAGATACAGACTCGTGAACGTGATTGCCGCACCCGCCATCGCCAATCCCGCGGGGAGGGCGCGGCGACTGAGCGAGTGGGTCATTCGACGACGGTCAAGATGCCCGAGGGGGCGTCGAGCGCTTCGAGCGTCCGAGCTGCAGCGGTGTCGATGTGCACGCGTGGCGCCGGAGGCAGTTCACCCTCGAAGTAGGTGTCGGGCCCGTAGAGCAGGCCATAGCGCAGGATGACGCCGCTGGCCGCGAGCACAGCTCGCTCGAGTGAGGCGACCGCATCGGCTTCCAGCCCGGGCCCCATCGTCCATGCAACGCTCTGCGCCACAACCTTCGTCGGGCCCACGCCTTTCAACGCGTCGAGCAGATTGCGGGTGCCTTCCACGCGAATGCGGGCATTGAGGCGCGAATCCTCCGGCAGGTTTTCCAGCGCGTCGGGAAGGTCGGTCAGCTCGTGTAGTAGTACGTCGGGCGTGAACCCACGAACGGCGCTGAAGAGGCCCGAACGATCAAAGACATCGCAGACGATCGGTTGGGCGCCGAGGGCAGCGAGCCGGTCGGCTTTCCCGGCCGACCTCGTCATTGCGCCGACGATGTAGCCGGCATCAACCAGTAGCGGCACCAGGCGGCTGCCAAGGACTCCGGATGCACCCGCGAGAAAAACGCGGCGTGAACTTGTCATCACCTTGTCTTTCAGTGGGCGCCGAGTAGATACGGCATGGTCCCTTGGGGAATCAAACTGACGTCGGGCGCCAGGTTGGTGATCTCGACGTTGCCGTCCGATCGGCACGTCATTCCTGGGCCGTTCCCGACGCAGGTCTTTGGGAGGGCCGTGGCCGTGGGTGCGGTCACGATCGCGACAGCGGCGACGCCCGCCGCCAGCAGCGGTGTGACAAATGTCAGTTTGATTCGCATGATGGTGCTCCTTGTCGATTGGTTCCGACGCTACGGGCTAAGTGGCCTAGGCGTATGGTCCATTTCCATGACAGATGACTGGGCCACTTTCGTCGGTAAGCCGCCTCTGGTGTCCGGCACTGACCTGCATCTGGATCTCATCGGGCCCGGGATGCGCGTAGGGCTCATGAATGCTTTGCGCGAGGCCGTGCGCACAGGACGTCTGGTGCCCGGGACCCGGCTGCCGTCGACCCGCTCGCTCGCCGCCGACCTCGGCGTCGCCCGCAACACCGTGGCCGACGCGTATGCCGAACTCATTGCCGAGGGATGGCTGACAGCTCGGCAGGGGTCCGGGACCCGGGTTGCCGGGCGGGCCGCGCCACGCCGGGTCACGAATGCCGCTGCCGCAGCGAGAGCCCCGCTCCGTCTCACTTACGGCCTGCTGCCGGGGTCGCCGAACCTTGCGGAGTTTCCTCGCACACAGTGGCTTACCGCAGCCCGTCGCGCTTTGACCGCGGCGCCGCACGACGCCTTCGGCTACGGAGACGCACTCGGCCGCCTCGAGCTGCGTACCGTGCTTGCGGAATATCTGGCGCGGGCCCGCGGTGTCTACGCCGAGCCGGAGCGCATCATCATCTGCTCGGGATTCCACCACGGCCTGATGCTGACGGCACAGGCACTACGGGCGCGGCGGGTACGTGCCGTAGCTGTTGAGTCGTACGGTTTCGACGTCTATCGTGATCTGCTGACCGACGCCGGCCTGCGCACGCCACCTGTCTACGTCGACGAAAGTGGCGCGCGCACCGGCGATTTGGCACGAATGAACGGAGTAGGCGCGGTTCTTCTGACACCGGCTCACCAGTATCCGACGGGAGTCGAGCTGCGACCAGACCGGCGCGCGACGGCGGTCGACTGGGCGCGTGCCACCGGCGGACTGATCTTGGAGGACGACTACGACGGGGAGTTCAGATACGACCGCCAGCCGGTAGGCGCGCTACAGGGGCTTGACCCGGAGAGAGTGGTGTACTTCGGCTCGGCGAGTAAGTCTCTGGCGCCGGGTCTCCGACTCGCCTGGATGGTGGTGCCCGAGGGACTGGTGCCCGACATCGTGGCGGCCAAAGGGTACGTCGAATGGTCAAGCACGCTCGACCAGTTGACGCTTGCGGAATTCATCGCGTCGGGCGCGTACGACCGGCATGTGCGCTCGATGCGGCTGCGCTACCGGCGCCGCCGCGACGAGTTGGTAGCGGCACTTGCGCAGAGAGCCCCTGGTATTCGTGTGACCGGCATGGCCGCTGGGTTGCAAGCGGTTGTCGAACTCCCACGCGGCACTGAGCGCTCGGTCGTGCAGTCGGCGGCCCGAGAAGGGCTGGCGGTCAGCGGAATGGCGGAGTTTCGCTACGAAGAGGCGGACTCCGAGTGGCGATTGTCGGAGCAGGATGCGCTGGTAATCGGATACGCGGCTCCCTCGGACAGTGCTTGGGCGGGGACCCTCGATGCACTGTGCAAGGTGATGCCATAGATGGCATTGCTGAACCGACGGCACGCGTAGGCGAGCGTTTGACACCGTCGGCCCTCAACAGAACCAGAAGTGCCCTACTTTTGGGCAGCGGCTACGGCTTCGCGTTCGACCGGCCGCACGTGGGTGGCGAAGGAGCAGGCGAGATGCGGGTTGTCATTATCGGGGGTGGCCTTGCCGGAGTGTCTGCGGCACTGCACGCCGCCGAGTTGGGCGCAGAGGTCACGCTGATCGAGCGGGGGCGCGTCGGCGGCACCGCGTTCAACAGCGGTCCCGCGCCGGTGCGGACACTGGCCAACGCGCAGCGGGTGGCCGCCTACCTCCATGAGCGCAAGCGCATCGCCGGCCACATTCGGTCCGCCGGGGTCACCTCGTTGAAGAGGCCGGCGACGTCCGCTTCGTCGACGCCCACACCCTTGCCGCGGCCGACGGCCGCACGTGGACGGCGGATCGGGTGATCATCGCCGTCGGCGGCAGGGCAGGGCGGGGCGGCTACCCATCCCTGGGGCCGAGCTCGGCCTGACCTACGAGGACGTGCGCAACGTGACCGCTCTGCCCGAGAGAGGGTCTGCGTCATCGGGGCGGCCGACGCGGGCTGCCAGCTCACGTCGATCCTGGCCGATTTCGGTTGTGCCGTAACGCTTGTCGAATACGGGCCTCGGATCGTCCCGCGCGCGGACATCGATGTCTCGGTCGCGCTCGAACACGCTTTCCAAGGGCGCGGCATCGAGGTCATCACCAGCGCCTCAGTCCACCAACTCGAGGGACTCGATCCCGGTGTGCGCGTGCGCTATCGAGTCGGCGACGACTCCAGAGTGGTCGACGTGGACGCCGCGTTCTTCGCGTCGGCTGCCGACCTCGTCGACGCCGCCGCAGCCGTCGTGGTCACCGAGCGCGGCTACGTGACAGTCGACGCCTTCGCTGCCCCGAACGTCCCTCACATCTTCGCGGCAGGCGACGTCGACGGGAACAGCATGCTCGTCAGCACCACGCCATCAGTTCTGGAATGACGGGTTGGACTGCGAACCTTAGCCGACCTTCGTCAACGTGAACTCGGAGGTGGGACCGCGGGAACCGGAGGGGTCGGTGCTGCCACACACGCCTGGGCCTCCCTGGCTGAAGGCAGTCCCGGCCAATGTGACTGCGTCCCAGGAGTATACGGTCGTTCCCTGAGCGCGGCTGTTGTCGTCGCACGTGAGAGCGTCGGGGCGGATCGCTGTCATGGTCCAGCGGTCGCCCGCCAACTGCGCCTGCCCGCTGTAGGGTGCGTTCCCGGCCGACGAATTCGACGCTGCGACAGTTGCGCATCCGATGCCACATGGTGTGATCGTCCACGCAGTGGTGTTTCCGGATTGCACAGTGAAGGTGTAGGTCCCGCTTAACTCCGCCGGGGGAGCCGCCGGAGCAGGAACAGAGGGCGAAGTTGGGGTAGTCGGACCGCCGGCCCAGGCGATACTCGGGGCGCCGGTAGCCACCACAAAAAGGACGGCCGCGCCACCAAGCATCCGTGCGATATTCATGTGTCCCCCAATGTCGCCGTCCGATGCCGGTGAGCTGTTGTAGGGAGTATCGCCTTCCTGTCGCGGCGATATGAGCTATTGAGGAAACCTCGCACAGGCGCGGAAAGCCTGCCGCCGCTTAAGCCTTACCTAATTGATCCAACGCGACGCGCAGCGAAGTGCTGGGGATTTTGACCAGTCCACCGTAGGGCTGATCCATTTCGAGCATCATGAAGATCGGGCCGGCGAGTGCAAGTGCAGCAACGAGCAACGCTGCCACCACGCTGGCATTGCGAGGTGCGTAAAGCCCGAAACTGGCGAAGATAACGGTTAGCCAGGCCACGACGACAACAAAGAATGCCCAGGGAAATCTGCTCCCGATCTGTTCGATGGTCGTCCAACGCGACTCCGCTATCGTGTTGGTGATCTGCAGCGCATTGCCCCGGAGCCACCGCTGTTGTTCCGTCTGCGGCGATAGCGCAAAGAGATCCCGCTGAACCAGCACGATTCCGGCTCCGCTGCTGAGTGCTGTGAGCGACACCGCACTGTCTTCCTCCGGCCAAATCTGACTTATTCGTTCTGCGAGCAATTGCTTGGCGAGAGCCCGGATTTGCGCGGTCTCCGGTCCGTACTCGGCCAAGGTCCGATCGAGCATGATGAATTGCACGCCCGCACTGCGCAGTTCACCTTCTCTCTCGCCGAGCGAGCCGATCGAGGAGCCGGTGAGGAGGCCGAGCACCACCGCCGACAGCGTCGCCAGCATGGCCATCACGATCCTGATAGCGTCACGAGATTCTGTGCCCAGATGCTGATCAGGAAGGATTTTCCCAAGAAACATCCCTAGCATTGCGCCGCCGAAAATGATCGCGAAGACAGCGACGCCGATCAAAATGTCTTTCATCCGCTTCTCCGCTTGTCGGCAGCCGTTCCGATCGGCCCACTTCTGGTCTCAATCCGGTCGAATGCTACATCGAGCCACACAGTGTCATTCGCTGAATAGGACGCCATGTCGCTTCCCCTTCGCAGCAACATATGATCGGTTACGCTGCCCCCATGGCGCTCCGGCATGCTGCGCGCAAAGACACCAGTACTCACGTGATCAGGTATCGATGATGCCCTCGAGGTCCTTTCGAGGCTTCATCGCTGAGTTTCGATGGGCCTTGCTCGGTTTCGCCGCCGTGATCGCGTTGACCCTTGGCTGGCTGGGATATACGGAATACCTGAACGAGCAGTACATCGAGGGGGCAATGAAGCACCCTCCCGGGGCGACCGATATTGCCTACAACACCTTCAAGCTGTTCTTGATGGGCTCACCTGGCACCACTGGGCTACCGGTCAAGATCGAGATCGCTCGGATCCTCGCCCCGGTCGTGTCCGGTTGGGCCGCACTGAGCGGGCTGGCCCTGTTGTTTCACGATCGGTTCCAACAGCTCCGCATCCCGCTGATGCGGGGCCACGTCATCATCTGCGGACTCGGCTATGTCGGCAGCTTGTTCGGGGCCCGTCTTCGCCAGGCCGGCTATCAGGTCGTCGTTGTCGAATTGGACCCCGCGAACTCGTCCCTGCAGGCATGTCGCAGTTGGCGCAGCCCAGTCATTTTGGGTGACGCGCAGCTGGAAGCCACGCTGCGTGAGGCCGGGCTGCCACGTGCGGCCCGACTTCTCGCGGTGTGCCCGGACGATGCGGTGAACACCGAGATCGTCGCCGTCGCGAGACGTTCGACGACCGGCCGCCGACGCGGTCAGCTGCGATGTCTGGCTCGAATCGAAAACCCGGAGCTGTGCCGGTTGTTGCGCGTCCAGGAGGCCAACTCCAACGATGGTGCTCAATCGTCGCTGGACTTCTTCAACATTGACGAGATCGGCGCGCGGCTGTGCCTCGACGATTTCCCCTTTACGGCCGCTGGGGAGAGCGGCCAGCCGCACATTCTCGTCAGCCGCCTTGATGCGATGGGGACCTGGTTGGTGAAACACGCGGCCTGGGACTGGTTTACAGACCGAACTGACGAAACGCCACTGTGGGTAACGGTTGTCGACGACCAGGCCCGGGACCGCCTTCGCGGGCTCCTCGACCAATACCCGGCCATTGAATCGGTGTGCCGGTTCATCGAATCGTCGATGTCGGTGCGTGATCTGCATCGACTCGACGCGATGCAGGCCGAGGCGGGAGCGCCCCCCATAACGCGCGCCTACGTGAGCGCATATCGCGACGAAGACGCGATTGAGGCCATGCTCAGATTGCGTCACGACCTTGATCCGAAGGTGCCGATCGTCGTCGCGCTGTCACGTACGGATGGGGTGGCCCGGCTCATCACCGACGCGACCGGCAGCGGTGAACTGACGAACGTCAGCGTGTTCCCGGCGCTGGAGCGCACGTGCACGGCCGAATTTGTAGCCGGCGGTTCATTCGAGCGGATCGCGGTGGCCATTCACGACCGTTGGCGCGCAGGGCAACTCGCCGTCGGCAAGGATGCGCCGCCGTGGTCAGAACTGGACGAGTCGCGTAAGGAATCCAATCGAGCCCAAGCCCGCGACATGCCAGTCAAACTGCGCAGCATCGGGTGCACGATCGCTCCGCTGCATGACATAAGCGCACCAGCGTTCGAATTCACCGACGAGGAGTTCGAGATGCTTGCGATCGCCGAGCACAAACGATGGGTAACCGAACGACTGGAGTCCGGTTGGCGGCTGGGGCCCAAAGATATTGACCAGAAGACCACGCCTTATCTGATTCCGTTCGACGAGCTGCCCGACGACATCGCCGACCTCGACCGCGACGCGGTGCGTCAGATCCCCGACGCACTAGCCTTGGTCGATCTCAAAGCCATCCGGTCCGCCACGACCTCGGGCCGTGTTGGACAGCCGACGCTCGTCAGCGGTGATCGGTAGCTAGTCCGGCGGAATCGGCAAATCTGGGCAGACCTTGATGTAGTCGATGTCGGGCGACACCCACTCGTTCCACTGTTTGTGACTCATGTTCTCAGTTAGCTTGTCGCACAGGTCTTTTGCACTTGCGTTGGATGGCCAGACCCGCACAGTGCCGTCGGTGCTGCCGGAAACGATGCGCTGCCCGTCGGGACTGAACACCACGCTGTCCACGTTGTCGGTGTGCGCGGTCAAGGCATCACCTACCTGCTGACCGGACTCGACGTCCCACAACCGGACGGTTTCGTCGCGGCTCGCGGAAGCGATTGTGCGGCCGTCCGGGCTGTACGCCAAGGAAACGACCCTGTCCTCATGGCCTTTCATCGGCTGACCGATCATGTCGAGCCCGTCGGCATCCAAAACTTGGATGAAACCGTCGACACCGGCGGCCGCCACGCGACGCCCGTCCGGGCTGAACGTCACGGCCCATACAATCCTCTGCGCCTCGCCGATCGTGGTTGCCCCAACCAATCGACCCGTGTTGGCGTCCCACAACCTCACGGAGCCGGTGTTGTCGCCCTCGTTGCCGCCGGAGACGATGCGTTTACCGTCAGGACTGAACGAAACACTGTTCACGCGTTCGCCGTGTTGCCATGGCTGTCCGACGGGACGGAACGCTTTGACATCCCACAACCGGACGGTGCCATCATGGTCATTCGCCACGCCGATCGACGTGTCTCCACCGCCGATGGCCAAACGGCGTCCATCGGGACTGAACGCCAGGCTCGTCAGTGGCCCCTGCTCGGGATTGATCGGATCACCAACAAGCGTGCCCGCGTTTGCGTCCCACATCCGCACCATGCCGTCGGCGCCGGCGACGGCGAGACGCTTTCCATCCGGGCTGAACACGGCGCTGGACAACGGCTTGTCGCTGTCGACAAGCGGCTTGCCGATCGGGCGGCCGTTGTCGGCGTCCCACATCCGAACCGTGCCGTCGGCACCCGCCGACGCGATGCGCTTTCCGTCCGGGCTCACCGCCACACTGGACACGCCCCCGATATGGCCGATGAGCGGCCGACGTATGCCGACATCCCACAATCGGATCGTCCCGTCCTGCGATCCCGATAGCAGTCGGGTTCCGTCGGGGCTGAACGATAGAGTCCAGACTCCACCCTTCTGGCCCTTCATGGGCGCACCAAGCAACTGTCGGGTGTCGGGGTCCCACAGCCGCACCGCACCATCACCACTCCCGGAGGCAAGCCGGCGACCGTCGGGGCTGAATGCCACGCTGAGCACGCGGCTCCCGCGGGCGGCAAGGGGCTCGCCGATCGGCAGCCCGGTTTCGGCGTCCCACAACCGCACATCCCCGTCGCCGCCCGCGGACGCGATCCTGCGGCCGTCTGGGCTGAACGCCACATCGATCACTTCGCCGGTGTGACCAATTAGCGAAGGCCCGGACTGCTGCCCGGTCCTGACGTCCCATAACCTCAGCGTTCCGTCGGCGTTCCCCGTGACGATGCGTCGCCCGTCGGGACTGAACTCCACGCTGATGACCCTGTCTGGGTGTCTCAGCGGTTGGCCGATGGGCGTGGCGGTGTCGGCGTTCCACAGCCGCACGGTATGGTCCACGCTGCCGGACGCGAGCATGTGCCCGTCCGGGCTGAACGATACCGCCCACACCTGGTCTTGATGGCCCATCATCGGTTGGCCGATGGGTTGGCCCGTATCGGCGTTCCACAGCCGTACGGTGAAATCGTCACTGACGGAGGCGATTTTGTGACCGTCGGGACTGAACGTGGCACCGTCGATCCACTTGGTGTGTCCGACCAAGTCCGGACCCAGCTGAAGGCCCGTCTGAGCGTCATACAAGCGCAACGTTCCGTTATCGCCTCCTGTCACGAAGCGGCGGCCATCAGGGCTGAAGATGGCACCGAAGACCCCCATCCCTGGGTCGATCAGCTTGAGGGTGTTGAATGTATCGACACCGACGGAGTAGATGCTCTGGTCAAATATATTCGGGGAGAGCGCGTTCGCGGCAAGTAGCTCCAGCAAGGCCCTTGCATCACTGCCCGGCCTGCTGCCGTTCAACATGCTGTCAGCGTCGGAGGCCAGCCGCACACTAGTCGCCTGGCGGAATCGGTCTTGCGCCTGATGGCGGGCGCTGACGGCATAGACGAGCCCAACGACGGCAACCACGGCGACTGCCGCGGTAATCGCAACAACGGCACGCAAGATCCGCGACCGCTTGCGAAGATCGATTGCATGAGCTTCGGCCTGTGCTTGCCGTTCTTGCGCATTGCGCAATTCGGCATGCCGACGTTCCTCCTCCGCGGCGACCCGCTCGTTCTCGCTTTGTCGAGAAGCGTCGAGGTATTCACGAACAGGATTCATCCGCTGCGTGAATGTAGCTGAGCTGACCACGTTTTCAGCATCCGCCAACCGTGACCCTGCGAGAAGCCATGCCGGATCCTTGCCGTTGCTTCGCCACGCCGTGTCGGCTCGCTCGACATCATCGGCGACCTGCAGCTCCTGGCGTTGCTCGCGAAGCCAGCCTGCCAACTCATCCCACTGGCGCAGCAGGCTTTCCAGGGCGACCTCGACCACGATGTGGCCGTCGCGCTGGTCCTTCAGTAACAGCCGCTTGGCCACCAGAGCGTCGATCAGTGGTCTGCTTTCCTCGGGCAGGTCTTCATAGCGAGCCACCCGACGCATCGGCTGATCATTATGTGGATTGACCGTGGCGAGCCACGGAATGAAAGCAGCGCGCAGACAATCGAGTTGGCGGCTGCGTTGGTCGGAATCAGTGGCGAGGACCTCGTTGATCTCGGTCTCGACGACGCGGCGCATCCCACCCATCGCGTCGTACTGCTGAACCGTCAACTCACCGGTCGAGCCGTAGTCGGCGTACAGCCGCGCCAACGTCAGCGACAGCATTGGCAGTGTGTCGGCGCCCTCGGCGGCATCAACGAGAAGTCTCTCCACCAAGTCCGGTGAAATCGCGAGGCGACGGCCCCCGTCACTTGCCCGAGCGGCCGGGCCGGTGATCACCTCCTTGAACTGGGTCGGCGGCATTGGCTTGAGGTCGTCGAACACCCTCGACTCGACGCCGACCAGTTCCGGGTGAGTCTGCATGACCTCATATCGATCGGTTCGAATGGTCGCCACCACGATGAGGCTCAGCGGTTTCAGATCCGTTCGCACCGTCAATCGCCGAATCAACGACATCAGCTGCGCGCCTTGAGCTCCGGCGTCTGCGGAGAACAGTTCCTCGGCTTGGTCCAGCGGCAGAATCAGCGTTGGAGGGATCGGTTTCTCATCGCCGTGAACCGGATCCGGTAGCCGGTCCGCCGCCGCCTTCTGTAGCTCGATCAGCAACTCGCGAAGTCGCTCGATGTCGTCCGTGCACGCGGACTTGATTTCACCGAGGCTTGGTGCCGATATGCCCAGCTTGTCGCGAGCATGCCAAATAGCCGCAGCCAGGCCGGCATCTCCGGTGAGCGCATTGCGGCCGGGCCGCACGACACCCAACAGCGCGAAACGACGATCTTCGCGTGCCAACCGCGGCATCAATCCTGCGCGAAGGAACGACGACTTGCCCGTGCCCGACGGGCCAAGGACGACGAACAGCGCTTTCGTCTCGGCCAGTCTCATGCCCCGGAGTTCGTCCAAACCGTGCACGATCGGCGCGTCCCGGCCGAAAAACACTGCGGCGTCGACCTGTTCGAACGGATCCCAACCGCGATATGGTGCCCGACCGACGTCGTCGGGCGGTGGCCAGACGAAAGAATTCGCGCTGATGCCGGTCCCGCGAATGGCATCTCGTAACCGGTACAACCCACCCGTGGAGAACATGACCGGTGGTCCGCCGCCGACATCGATCGAGGTCATGTCGCTCTCGCCGAAGAGGTCGCACCGCTGCCACTCTGACGTCAGGTCGTCACCGGCCGAGGGCTCGAGGCGGGCACACAATATCTGCTTGTTCAGATTCTCCGCGACACGATACTCAGTCCTGCACTCGTGGGATGCCTCCCAGTTGTTCGACAGGAGGCAGACGACTGCTTCACACTTGGCGCTCGCCTGCTGCAGTCTGTCTTTCCATCGCTCTCCCGGTCGCAGGCCCACATCAGGATCGATGTCGAGGAAGATGTCGGTCGCCAGCGGCGGCTCTTGTTCTACGAGCCAGCGCTTCAACGCCAACGCCTCGCGGGAGTCGAGACTTGAATGGCTTAGGAATATTCGCGACATATCATCTTCATAGGGGTTAGCTCTGAGGGTAAACCGCCCTGTCGGATCGGAAAGTCGCTTTGCGGGAAATCATCGGCAGCGTCAGCGGTCGGACTAACCTCAAACCATGACAGCAACACCGGGACCGGGCGCGCCCAACACTTCGAACGCGCAGCCACACCACGGCTCTGTTGCCAACAAACTCAACTGGCTGCGCGCCGCAGTTCTGGGCGCCAACGACGGGATCGTGTCGACGGCAGGCATTGTCATCGGCGTCGCCGCCGCCACCGCCGAACGGGGGCCAGTGCTCACCGCAGGCATCGCGGGCCTGGCGGCTGGCGCGCTGTCGATGGCGGTCGGCGAATATGTGTCCGTCAGCACGCAGCGCGATACCGAACGGGCACTGCTCGAGACAGAAACTCAAGAACTGAAGCTGCAGCCCGACGCTGAATTAGACGAGCTGGTGGCGCTTTACGAGGCAAGAGGTCTCTCCGCGGAGACCGCGCGCCAAGCCGCCACGGAACTGACCGCTCACAATCCGCTCGCCGCCCATGCGGAACTCGAACTGCGTCTTGATCCGGAGCAACTGACCAATCCATGGTTGGCCGCCATCTCGTCGGCCGTGTCGTTCACGATCGGCGCACTGCTGCCACTGATTGCGATTCTTCTTCCGCCCGCGTCGACGCGCATCGCGATCACCGTCGCCGCGGTGCTGCTCGCGCTGGCGATCACCGGCTGGGTCGCTGCCCGACTCGGTGGCGCCAAACCACTTCTCCCGATCCTGCGCGTGACCATCGGCGGCGCGCTGGCCATGGCAATCACATTCGGTATCGGCCACCTCGTTGGCGCGACGATCGGATAGCGCCGGCGTGTGGCAAACACCCATAATTGTCGATCTCGACAGTTACGCTGCGCTGAGAAGTCGGGAGGAGAGCCGACAGCAAGTTTCTCCGACCGGCGAACATTGACGTAGGGGAGGCGCAGATGTCACGCATCGGCGCAGGTCAGATGCCCGAAAATCTGGCATTCGGTGCCGCCTTGAGCTCGCTGTCCTTCTTTTGCACCGCCGTGATGAGCGCTCTGGTGAAAGCAACCGAGGAGCTCACGTCGACCGCGGTCGTGCTGCTGTTCCAGAATTTGATCTGCCTTCTGATCTTCGTCCCGATCACCCTCCATCGCGGCTGGGCTTCGCTTCGAACCGACAAGATCGGTTTGCATATCCTGCGGGCTGCGACTGGAACCGCTGCCTGGTATGCGCTGTTCGTCGCCATCACGCTGATGCCGCTGACGAACGCGATCCTGCTGACGTTCAGTGCTCCGCTGTGGATGCCCGTGATCGCGTGGGTGGTGTTCCGCCACCGCGCCGGTACCGCAACATGGATAGGCGCGGCGATCGGTTTCATCGGTGTGGTCTTCGTCCTGCAGCCCCACCATGCGGACTTCAACATCGGTGCCGTCTACGCATTGGCCGGCGCGTTCTTTCTCGCTGTCGCGCTCATGTCCGTCGGCTGGCTGGGAGCAACCGAGCCGATGCCCCGAATCCTCTTCTATTACTTTCTTTTCTCCACCGTGCTGGTCGCTCCGTTCGCCTTGATCGATTGGAAGCCGTTCGGAGCGCGGGCGTCGATCTACCTCATCGGCATCGCGTTGACACTGCTCGTGGGTCAGGTGCTCATCGTCTTCGCATATCGCTACGCGTCGGCGGTCAAGGTGGGTCCCTTCATCTACACGGTCATCGTTTTCACCGCACTGATCGACTGGGCCATCTGGGACCGGGCGCCGACGCTCTTCGTCGTCCTGGGCATGGCGCTGGTGATCGGCGGAGGGATCATCGCGATTCGCAAGAAGTCTGATGCGCCGCTGACCGCCGTCGACAAGTAGCCGCCGCTCACGAAGATGACAGAAATTGCGCGCACATCGGCGGACCACAACCCACGTCACGGTGACGTGGACCTTCGCAACGAAGGCACGGGCCCCGAGCGACGGGTGGTTATCGTCGCAATTCTCGCGCAGGCCGTCGAGTACTTCGATTTCTTTGTCTTTGCGACCGCTTCGGCCATCTTCCTTGGCCCCCTATTTTTTTCGGAACTGAGCGGGACGACTGCCACTCTTGCCTCGTTTGCGACGTTCGCCGTTGGCTTCGTGGCCCGCCCCCTCGGCGGAGCAGTCGCCGGACACTACGGCGACAAATACGGCCGTAAACCTGTTCTCGTGGCGTCAAACCTTCTCATGGGAGTGAGTACGTTTGTCATCGGTCTCCTGCCGACCGCAGCTGCCATCGGTTGGGCGGCACCGATCATCCTGATTGCTCTGCGAATCCTGCAAGGCTTCGCTCTCGGCGGCCAGTGGGGCGGTGCGTCCCTGCTGCTGACGGAGAACTCCCCGCCAAGTCGTCGAGGGTTCTTCGGTAGCTTCGTTCAGTTCGGGGCGCAGCTGGGACTCATCGGCGGGCTGTCGAGCTATCTTGTTCTGTCGCTTGCCTTCACAGACCAGCAGATGATGTCGTGGGGATGGCGCATTCCCTTTCTGAGCGGAATCGTGATGGTCGCGATCGGCCTCTATATCCACCGCGCGATCAAAGACACCCCGACGTTCCGCCGCCTCCAGGAGGAGCGTGCGTCACTCGAGACTGGACCGGCGCGAGCCGACTCTGCGCCGATCGCGGCAGTGATCAAGTCTCACTGGCGAACGATTCTTCTCGCCGGTGGTGCATTCGTGCTGCCAAATGCCGTCGCGTTCGTCATCGTTTCGGGCGTGCTGAACTACGGGGTCCAGACTCTCGAGCTGAGCCAAGGTGCGGTCCTCGGCGTCATCCTCGCCGCGTGCGTCTGCCCCCTGGTCTGTATCCCGTACTTCGCTCACCTCAGCGATCGGTACGGCCGGCCACGTCTTTTTCTGATCGGTGCTCTCGGTGTGGCGATATGGGCATGGCCGATGTTCGGCCTCATCGACACGGCCAACCTGTGGCTCATGTTGCTTGCGCTCGTTGTCTGCTTCGTCGGGCACTCGATGATGTTCGGGCCGCAAGTCGCGCTCTACGCGGAACTGTTCCCCACCGAAGTGCGTTACTCCGGGGCATCACTGGGATATCAGGTCGGGACCGTGTTCGGCGGTGGCCTCGCCCCGTTCATCACCGCATCCTTGCTGTCGGCCACCGGCACCAGCTGGTCGGTGGCCGGCTACATCGACGTGCTCGCTGCCATCAGCATCGCCTCGATTGTGCTGCTGCGGCACCAAGCCAATGCCGGAGCCAAGGAAATGACGTGATGACCGTGCGTCTGCGCCACCTCGCGTTCGTGGCTTTGGTGATCGTGCTCGGTGCTGGTTCGTCGGCGTGTCCGCCGGCGATCGCTGACACCGGCGCGGCCGACCCCTACGTCGATCAGCTAGCCGCAGCGGCGGACACGCCCACTTTGAGCTGGGCTGACTGCGATGACGGATTCCTTTGCGCAACCGCGGAAGTCCCGTTGGACTACAACCGGCTAGGCGATGAGCAGATTGAGCTAGCGGTGATCAAGCTTCCCGCGACCGATCCACAAAACAGAATCGGAACGCTATTCATCAATTTTGGCGGTCCCGGTCAGTCCGGCGTTGACCGGCTTCGCGGACGTGCGAGGTGGCCGTGGTTGTTCTCCGAGGAACTGCGATCGCGATTCGATCTCGTTTCTTGGGATCAGCGGGGGGTGGCGCGCAGCGCCGCGGTGCGCTGTTTTCCCGACGCGGCCGAACAATGGCGGTTTCTTGTACCGAGTCCGGGGCTGCCCATGGATGCTCGCGGGGAGCAGGCACTCTTCGCTTGGTCAAAAGAGTTCGCCGATCGCTGCGAGCAGCAGGCCGGCCCGATCCTGAACCACGTCTCGTCCGCCAACACAGCACGCGATCTCGAGTTGTTGCGCCGGGCCGTGGGTGACGCGTCATTGACGTATCACGGCATTTCGTACGGCTCCCAGCTGGGCGCGATCTACGCAAACCTCTTTCCGGGGCGCGTGCGTGCGATGGTGTTGGACGGATCAATCGACTTCCAAGGCAACGCCGACGGTCACGGCTCAGAAGGAACAACGGTCCCGCTCAACACCCGGCAAGATATCGCTACCGGCACGGCCGCGGCGTTCGAGGAGTTCTTGCGGGACTGTTCGGCGGCCGGTCAGCGCTGCGCGTTCTCCGAAGGAGATCCCAGGGCAAAATGGGCGGCGCTGGCCGAACGTTCGCGCACGTCACCTGTTGTCGTTTACGGCCACCCGTGGACCTACCCGGAGATGGTTGTCGCAACGCTCGCGAAGCCCACCACTTACCCTCAGCTAGCCGAGCTGCTGCAACAGTTTTCCGAAACAGGTACCGCGGCGCCGGAACTGATCGATGCGATCACGGGCAGCGACCCGCCCCCAACTGACGTAGACAAATTGTATTTGGCCAATCGAGAAGAAGCGTACGACGCGATCCAGTGCAGCGACAGTACTGTGCCGACCAAGCTCGCCGCTTACAGCCGAGCAGCATTGGCGGCCGACTCGGCGTCACCGGACTTCGGCCGCATCTCTGTCTTCGACGTGATGCCGTGCGCGTTCTGGCAAGGCCACGACGCCGACCGTTACACAGGCCCATGGAACCGACGCACATCCGCGCCAATTCTGGTGTTGAACACAAGAAATGACCCCGCCACTCCGTTGGCGGGCGCATATCAGGGTGCAGCGCAGTTGTCTGACGCCCGAGTGGTAGTGACGGAGGGCTCAGGACATACCAGCATGTACGTCGCGAGCACCTGCGCAGAGCGCGTCAAACGCGAATACCTGTTCTCCGGCCTCCTGCCGCCCGCAGGTACCGGCTGCAACCGCGACCTATCACCGTTCGATCAGGTGCCGGGGGGCTGAAGCCTCGCCCAGCTCGCTGCTCCCGCCGCGTCGCAATTTGAGGGATTCATGGCCGGACGAGGGCGGCGCACAACGCGTGGTCGCGGTGAGCATGGATGACACACGCAGTTCGACGATCACATGCAGAAAGGGGCGGTCGTCATGTCAGAACTCATCGCAGGTGTGGAGGTTCCCGAGACCGCGGCGGTCGCCGAATCCGCGCGCTTTCTCTTGGAGACGAGCAGCCCGCTGATCTATCACCACTCCCGTAGGGTCTTCTTCTTCGGCCAACTGCACGCCCACCGGCTCGGCGTGAAGCCGGATCCCGAACTCCTCTACCTGGCTGCCATGTTTCACGATACCGGCCTTGCCACGCCGTTCTCCGATGCGGAACAGCGTTTCGAGGTCGACGGAGCCGACCACGCGCGCAAGTTTCTGCTCGAGCGCGGCTTCTCCGCCGCGGCCGCCGAGACGGTGTGGACGGCTATCGCGCTGCACACGACGCCCGGAATTCCCGACCGGATGGGCCCGGAGATCGCGGCCACCTATCTCGGTGTGCTGACCGACGCCATCGGGTTCGGCCTCGACGAGTTGCACAGCGACCAGGTGACCGAAATCCTCGCCGCCCACCCACGAGGAGATTTCAAGAATGAGTTTCTCAGCGCCCAGTTCGACGGCTTCAAGAACCGACCGGAGACGACCAACGGAACCGTGAACTCCGACATCCTGGAGCACTTCCTGCCCAATCACCGGCGCACAACCACTGTCGAGCGCATCATCAGCTCGGCATGGCCGAGCTGACCGGAGGACTGACATGCAAGCCATAACGGTGCGAGACCGCGACGCCGGTGTCGGCGGGCTCACCCTGGCCGACCTGCCCTACCCTCACGCCGCGGAGAACGACGTCATCGTGGCGGTCCACGCCGCCGGCTTCACCCCCGGCGAACTCGAGTGGCCCGCAACTTGGACCGACCGGGCCGGCCGCGACCGCACGCCGACCGTTCCTGGCCACGAACTGTCCGGGGTCGTCGTCGAGCTGGGCTACGGAACCACCGGCCTCACCGTCGGCCAGCGGGTTTTCGGCCTCACCGACTGGACCCGTGACGGCACGCTGGCCGAATACACCTCGGCCGAGGCACGCAACCTTGCCCCTCTTGCCGCCGACATCGATCACACCGTGGCGGCAGCGTTGCCGATTTCAGGGTTGACGGCATGGCAGGGACTGTTCGTTCATGCCCGACTCGCGACCGGCCAGACCGTTGTGGTCCACGGTGCAGCCGGAGGTGTGGGGTCGATCGCCGTCCAGCTCGCGCGCGAGGTGGGTGCGCGGGTGATCGGCACTGGACGTACTGACGACCGCGACGTCGTGCTCGGCCTCGGCGCACAGGCGTTCGTGGATCTGGACACCGAGCCTTTGGAAAGCGTCGGCGAAGTCGATGTGGTCTTCGACGTCATCGGCGGCGACGTTCTCGAGCGGTCAACCGCGCTGGTCCGCCGCGGGGGCACCCTGGTGACCATCGCCATGCCACCCACCGCGCAACCGAAGGAGGGGCGTGCCGTCTTCTTCGTGGTCGAGCCCGACCGCGCGCAGCTCACAGAACTGGCCCAGCGTGTGCGCGACGGCCGCTTGAAGCTGCTCGTCGGCGCTGTGCGCCCCCTTGCCGAGACGGCCGATGCCTTTGCCCGCCACCGACGCACTCGCGGTAAGACGATCATCCGGGTGGCAACTGACCGAAAAGGAGAAAGTTCATGAACCCCGCACGTATCGCCTATGGCCTGCTGATCTCGGCGTTGACAGCCGCCGCCGTCGGTTGCGCGCCGGGGGCAGGGCCCCAGCCTGGCATTGCTTCGGCACAACCCGCACAACCGTCCGAGACTCTGGCACCCCTCTTCGAAGAGGCACTTCCGAACGTCCCGGGGAAGACCTTCACCTCGGCGATCGTGACGTTCCCGCCTGCTGCGCGGGCCGTGCCCCACCGCCACGGCGATGCCTTCGTCTACGCCTACGTGTTGGAGGGTTCTGTGAGTAGCCAGCTGGAAGGCGAGCCCGCGCGGGTGTATCACCAAGGTGAGAATTGGTCCGAGCAGCCGGGCGCGCACCATCTGGCCACCGAGAACACGAGCACGACTGAACCGGCGAAACTGCTCGTGGTCTTCATCGCCACGACAGGTGAACAACTCAAGGTCGACGATCCGCACAGCTGAGTGGCGAAACGTCAGGTCGAAGGCAGCAGCGGATCGATCAACGCCAGTTCTGCGGTGCTCACCCAGGACGGGTTGGACTGCTGAGGCGAACGGAACGCTTCCATCGCGCGCAGCTCCGGCACCGAAAACAGCTGCGCGGCCCTCACCGGCTCGGTGAACAGCCGAATATGAACCGGCACATACAAGTGACCGTCCTTGCCGGCCACCTTGCCGATGACCCGGCCCGCTCCCCAGAGACCCCTGTCGGGGTGCGCCGAAACCCAGAACAACACGCGGTGTTCTGGCTGGATGAGTCGCGACCGATAGTTGTCGGCCACGCACCAGGACGGCTTCGCCTCACACGTCGCGAGCATGGGCGCTATGGGCGTTATGCGCGGATTGCACTTGATGACCCACGCTCCCAACGATTCGAGGGTCACGCTCCGTGTCGGCGCCACCGAAAAAGGCTAACGGGAGTCCGACTGTGGTGAAGGAGCGTCGCAGCGGGTATGCCGAGTGTGACCCCGAGGAGGTTTCGTGAGCACACCCGACCATGTGGAGAACACAGGCGATAATCTTCGTCACGCAGCGGAAGTTCAAAAGCAGGCGCAGGACGACCAATCCGAGACGCACCTGCCGTCCGACCAGGAGGCACCCGTCGTGGCTCCGCCCGACTTCAACACGTAGCGGCGTCTCCGAAGTCAGATCAGTGCGTCGGTCGTCTTGCGGCAGACGATGAGCGCCTCGATGTAGTCCCAGCGATAGCGGTCGGGCGCCTCCGCGACGCGAACCTCGAGTTCTTCGAGGAACTCGGCGAGCAGACCGGCGGCAGCCTCGCCTTCGAGTGCGAAGGCACGAGAGAGCAGCGGCCCTCCCCATGCAGAGACGCTCCTGACGTAGTCGCGTGCGAAGACCGCCCGATCGTCGTGTCTATACGGGTTGTCGAGTCGGAAGAGCTCGATGCTCTCGAGCGTCAGGCCGGCGAATGCGCCGCTCGCCTCGAACGGCGCCCGGAACTCGTCGAGCGTGCGTGCCCATACCGGAACGACCGCAGCGGCGACGGTCGCACCGCCGATGCGTCCCGCGCGACGCCACTCGGCGAGTAACAGGTTCATGTCTCCGACGATCTCGACATACAGGCCCGTCCTATCCGGACATGGCGCGGGTGAGGCCGGGACGGCTGCGATGAAACACCCTCCCGGCGCCAGCTCCACCGCGCGCATCTCAAGCATTCGCTCCCACTGCCGCTGCGCTGCGACGCGCCAGGCGCCCCGCTCGTCTCCGTCCACGTGGTTCGGGTAACCGGGAAACACCGAGCCTGTCGAGGCCAGTCCCGCGGACTCGGCGACCCAGTGCATGGTCGTCCCGGTCACTGCCAAATGCACTGTGCCGGGCGGAAAGGACGGCGCTCGGTGCAGCGGGATGCCGGCCATGGACACGACAGCGGCGGGTGGCGGATCGCGGTCCAGCGCCCGCCGACAGGCCGCGCCGTGAGCCTCCGGCGAGGCGTAGTGAACGCCCGTGCCCACGTCGACGACCCCGGGGCCGTCATCAGTCTCCGGGATGGCGACCAGCACCCCCTCGTCCTCCTGCTGGCCGAAGGCGTCACGCATGTGCGCTGCGGCGACCCGCCATGCGTTCGTCGGGAGATCGACCAGCGCGTAAACCATCGGCCAGCCTGAGCGCTGCGCCACGAGATCCCGGATGAGGCCGTGCGAGTTCACGCCGTCGGCGGCGCCCAGATCGGATACGCAGAGCACGGGCACGTCCGCCAGTTGCTCGGCGGCGGTCATCACAGCTGGATGGATCGCCTCGAAGGCGGCGCGCTGCGAGAGGGCGTGCCGCGCATAGTCGTCCGCCATGCTCAACAGCTCGGAGCGTTTCGGGGGCATCGTTGCTTCAAGGTCCATACGCGCTCCGTTGCTCGACGCGGCGGTCAATGGGAACCATACGGACTTCGCTGTGCGGAATCGTCGCGCGCGTCATCTGTGGAACAGATGCGAATCAGCAGAAACCACTGTTTGTCATCTGACCTTCGGTGGAGAAAGGTCAGTTCTCAGAAGGGATAACCATGCCAAACGAAACCGTCATCGAGAAGCACACCATCGGCTACGTGCCGCCGGAAGATCGCCACGGCAAGGTGCGAGACCTGTTCACCCTGTGGTTCGGAACGAACATCGCACCACTTCCCGTCGTGACCGGCGCCGCAGGCATCACGGTCTTCAACCTGAACCTGTTCTGGTGCATCATCGCGATCATCGTCGGCCATCTCGTGGGCGGCGTCTTCATGGCGTTGCACTCGGCCCAGGGCCCACAGATGGGCATCCCGCAGATGATTCAGAGTCGGGGTCAGTTCGGCTCGTACGGGGCGCTGATCGTCGTCGTGATCGCGGCAGTGATGTATCTGGCGTTCTTCGCCTCCAACATCGTGTTGGCCGGTCAGTCGCTACACGGAATCTTCGAGGGGGTGCCGGTATATGTAGGCATCATTCTCGGTGCGCTGGGCTCCGGTCTGATCTGCGTGGTCGGCTATCGTTTCATCCACGCGCTCAACAAGATCGGCACCGTGGTGCTGGGCGTGGGCATCGTCGTCGCGATCGCTGCGATCTTCACCCGAGGCGTCCCGGGCAACTTCTGGACTCAGGGTTCTTACACCACGGCAGGCTTCTTGGCGACGGTCTCGCTGGGCGCGCTGTGGCAGATAGCTTTCGCCCCATATGTTTCGGACTACTCGCGCTACCTGCCGGCCGATGTCGGTGTCCGTGCGACGTTCGTCGCCACGTACCTGGGCTGCACCCTCGGCTCGATCCTGCCGTTCACGTTCGGCGCGGTGGTGGCACTGGCCATGACGCCGGGCGATGACGTCATGGCGGGTGTTGACGAGACCACCGGTGCACTGGGCCCGATGTTGCTCGTGCTGTTCCTGGTGTCGGTGATCAGCCACAACGCGCTGAACCTGTACGGCACCGTCCTGTCGCTGATCACCTGCGTGCAGACCTTTGTCGCGCGTTGGATTCCCACCGCGCGCACTCGCGTCGTTCTCTCCGCTGCGGTGATTGTCGTGTCGGCGTACTTCGCGATCGGTGTCTCGGGCGACTTCATCTCGCACTTCGTCGATATCGTGCTGGCACTGCTGGTCGTCCTCGTGCCGTGGACGGCGATCAACCTGATCGACTTCTATCTGATCCATCGGGGCAACTACGACCTGGACTCGATCTTCGCTCCGGACGGCGGCATCTACGGCCGGTTCAACACCAAGGCGATCGTCGCTTACGTGATCGGCATCGCCGTGCAGATCCCGTTCATGAACACGCCTATCTACACCGGTCCGGTCGCGGACTACCTGGGTGGGGCGGACCTCAGTTGGATCATCGGTCTGGTTGCCACCGGTCCGATCTACTACCTGATGGCGCGCGGGACGAAACTCGCTCCCAGCGAGCTGCGCACGGTCAACGTCTGATGGAGGTTGTGATGTCGAACCACGAAGTAGAGGTTCTCATCGTCGGCGCCGGTCAGGCCGGCATCTCGATGAGCGAACATCTCAGCTTGCAAGGTGTGCCGCACCTGGTCCTGGAGCGCGACCGCATCGCCGAACGGTGGCGCACCGGCCGGTGGGATTCCCTTGTGGCGAACGGCCCCGCATGGCATGACCGATTCCCGGGACAAGAATTCAACATCAGCCCCGATGCGTTCGCCACGAAAGATCAGGTCGCGGACTACTTCACGGCCTACGCGGAGAAGATCGACGCACCGATCCGTACCGGGGTGGAGGTGAACTCCGTGCGGAAGAACAACGGCAGACCGGGTTTCCACGTGGAAACGTCCGACGGCAGCATCGAGGCCCGCTATGTCGTGGCCGCGACGGGGCCGTTCCAGAAGCCGATCATCCCGGCGGTCGTACCGGAGAGCGCGGGACTTCATCAGATTCATTCCAGTTCGTATCGCAATCCACAACAGTTGCCCGAGGGCGGCGTCCTCGTCATCGGCGCGGGATCGTCGGGAGTGCAGATCGCCGACGAACTGCGGCAATCAGGCCGCAAGGTCTACCTCGCAGTCGGGCCGCATGACCGCCCGCCAAGAAGCTATCGCGGCCGCGACTTCTGCTGGTGGCTCGGAGTCCTTGGCAAATGGGATCTTTCGGCTCCACCGCTTGGCGCCGAGCACGTCACGATCGCCGTCAGTGGAGCACACGGCGGACACACCGTCGACTTCCGCGGTCTCGCCGACAGCGGTATCACACTCCTCGGTCTGGCAGGTGCGTACGACGACGGCTTCATGCACTTTGCGCCCGACCTGCGCACCAACATCGAGAACGGCGATGCGAATTACTTGAGCATGCTCGACGAGGCCGACGCGTACATCGCCAGGAACGGACTGGATCTCCCCCAGGAGCCGCAGGCCCGCGCCTTCGGTCCGGATCCGGACTGTGTGACGAATCCCATCGGTGAACTGGACCTCGCGGCCGCAGGCGTCACCTCCATCATCTGGGCCGTCGGTTTCACCTTCGACTACGGCTGGCTCCAGGTCGACGCGTTCGACGACAGCGGTAAGCCCAGGCATCAACGCGGCGTGTCGTCGGAGCCGGGGGTCTATTTTCTGGGGCTGCCGTGGCAATCGCGACGTGGGTCGAGCTTCATCTGGGGCGTGTGGCATGACGCCAAATACCTCGCTGATCAGATCGCAGGCCAACGCGCCTACCTGGCTTATGCGCCGGAGGGGACGCCGTCATGAACCACAAGCGAATTCGGCCGTTCAACACCAAAGACACCTATCCCGAACAGAACCTCGACAACGACTTGTGCCAGGCCGTCGTCGCCGGGGGAGTGGTCTATCTGCGCGGCCAGATCGGGCAGGATCTCGACACCCGCGAATCGGTGGGCATCGGCGACGTCGCCGCACAAGCCGAAAAGGCGATGAGCAACATCGCGATGCTGCTCGACGAGGCGGGCAGCTCGATGCACGACATCGTCAAAGTCACCGTCTACCTCACCGATATCCGTTATCGCGAAACGGTATACAGAGTCATGGGACGCTGGCTGGAAGGTGTGTACCCGGTGTCGACGGGATTGGTCGTCGAAGCGCTCGCCCGCCCGGAGTGGCTGGTGGAGATCGACGCCACCGCCGTGCTCAGCGAACCGCAGGAAACCGGCCGATGACGTTCTCTCTTGTTGCGCGAGATCGCGCTAGCGGCGCGTTCGGCATCGTCGTGTGCTCGTCGAGCCCGGCAGTCGCATCGCGGTGTGCACACCCGCGGTCGACCGTCGGCGTGGTTGCCTCTCAGAACGTCACGAACCCCGCGCTCGGCCCGCGGGTGCTCGATTTGCTCGCAAGCGGATCCGGCGCCGACGCCGCGCTCAAAGCCGCTCTGGCGCAGGAGAAATTTCCCGACTACCGACAGGTGACCGTCGTCGATGCCGGGGGCAACACAGCGGTCCACTCAGGAGCCAACAGCCTGGGGGTGCACACCCACGCAGTGGGTGATCAAGCCGTCGCGGCGGGCAATCTGCTCAAGGACGAAGGCGTGATCACCGCATTGCTGACCGGCTACGCGCACAGCGCCTCGGCCGCCTTCGAAGAACGTCTGCTCGATGGATTGCGTGCCGCGGAGGCTGCCGGCGGTGAAGAGGGCCAGGTGCACTCCGCGGGAATGGTTGTGGTGGAAGATGTTTCGTGGCCGGTGACCGACCTGCGGGTCGACTACGCCGACGACCCCTTGGCTGACCTGATCGAGTTGTGGCACGTGTGGAAGCCGCAGAAGAACGACTACCGGGTCCGCGGCATCAATCCGACCAGGGCACCGTCCTACGGAGTGCCGGGGGACCTGTGACAGCCGACTCCGTGATAGCCGAGGGTGTGGCCGCGGCCCATCCGCAGTTGATCCGGCTCTCCCGAGATCTCTACGAGCACCCGGAAACGGCGTGGGAAGAGGTTCGCTCGTCACGGAGGGTCGCCGAGCAGTTGTCGGACAACGGCTTTGACGTCACGAATGCCTACTGTGGGCTCGACACCGCGTTCGCCGCGCGTACGGGCAGTGGTGACCTGCACTTTGCGCTGTGCGCCGAATACGATGCATTGCCTGGCCTCGGACACGCTTGCGGGCACAATCTGATCTCCGCGATCACCGTCGGAGCGGCGCTCGCGCTGGCACCTGTGGTCGATGATTTCGGGCTGACGTTGACGGTGATCGGCACGCCCGCCGAAGAAGGCGGCGGCGGCAAGATCGAGTTGCTCGAACGCGACGGGTTCGACGGACAGCACGCCGTTGCGATGGTGCACCCGGGGCCCGTCGATGTTCTTCGGGCACAGCCGTATGCCGTGTCGCACAGCCACATCGACTATCGCGGCAAGGCAGCACACGCAGCCGCCTACCCCGACCGGGGCATCAACGCCGCCGACGCGTTCACCATCGCGCAGGTGGCGATCGGACTGCTGCGTCAGCAACTGCCGTCGTCGGTGCGGGTGCACGGCATGGTCACTCGCGGCGGCGAGGCGCCGAACGCGATCGCCGAACACACCGAGGGACGCTGGTATGTGCGTGCCGAGAACCTTGCCGAACTCGCCGAGGTCGAGCCGAGGGTCATGCGCTGCTTCGAGGCTGGCGCCCTGGCGTCAGGGGCCGAACTCACCGTGACAGCGGAGTCCAAGCCGTACGCGGAATTCCGAACCGACGAAGACCTTCTCGCGTGTTACGAGCGGCGGGCGACTGCGGCGGGTCGGCGCTTCGCCTCGGGCCCAGACACCTTGATGGCACGGGCGTCCACCGACATGGGCAACGTCTCTGCGGTTCTGCCCGCCATTCATCCCTACATCGGCATCGACTCGTTGCCCGCAGTCAATCACCAGGCGGAATTCGCTGCAGCGACCCTCACGCCGGCAGCCGAAACGGCGATCGCTCACGGCGCGCTCGCGCTGGCGGGCACCGTGGCGGACGCCGCCACTGCGCGGGCCATCCGCGACCGACTCCAGGAACGACGATGACCCCAGAGCACCAGTGTGCAGTCCGCACCGAGCACGATCTGCTCGGCGACCGGGACGTACCCGCCGATGTCTATTACGGGGTGCACACCGCGCGCGCTTTGGAGAACTTCCCCATTAGCGGCGTGCCCATCTCGCGTCGCAGCGACCTCGTGGTCGCGCTTGCCTCGGTGAAGCAGGCGGCCGCAGAGGCCAATCAACGACTCGGACAACTCGACACCGCGATCGCCGAAGCCATCGTCGCGGCGTGCATCGAGATCCGCGGCGGTGAGTTGCACGACCAGTTCGTCGTCGACGAGATCCAGGGTGGCGCCGGGACATCGACGAATATGAACGCAAACGAGGTCATCGCCAACCGGGCTCTGGAGATCCTCGGCCATCAGCGAGGTGACTACCACGTCATACATCCGCTCGAACACGTCAACCGTGGGCAGAGCACCAATGACGTGTATCCGACCGCGGTGAAGGTGGCCGTCGGGATCGCTGCCCGCTCGCTCGAACAGGCACTGCGCGGGCTGGTCGAGCACTGCAGGACCAAGTCAGGTGAATTCGCCGACCTGATGAAGCTCGGACGAACGCAGTTGCAGGACGCCGTACCGATGACTCTCGGCCAGGAGTTCGGCGCGTTCGCGATAACCATCGGCGAGGACGCCGACCGGCTCAACGAAGCGATGATGCTGGTGGCGGAAATCAACCTGGGCGGCACCGCGATCGGCACCGGGCTCAACGCGCACCCTGCGTATGCGGCGCTGGTGTGCGACCGTCTTCGTCATATCACCGGGCTGCCGCTGACCACGGCCGGGGATCTCGTCGAGGCCACCTCGGATGTCGGGGCCTTCGTGCAGTTGTCGGGCGTCACCAAACGAACCGCGGTGAAACTTTCCAAGATCTGCAACGATCTGCGGCTGCTCTCGTCGGGCCCACGTGCCGGCTTCAATGAGATCAACCTGCCGCCTGTGCAAGCCGGCTCCAGCATCATGCCCGGCAAGGTGAACCCGGTCATCCCGGAGGTTGTCAATCAAGTCGCCTTCGAGGTGATCGGCAACGACCTCACCATCACGATGGCCGCCGAAGCCGGACAACTCCAGCTCAATGCCTTCGAACCGATCATCGCCCGGGCGCTGCTGTCCTCGCTCAACCACCTCACGGCGGCGGTGACAGTCCTCGGCCAGCGCTGCATGCGCGGAATAACGGCCAACGCTGAACGGATGCACAACGCCGTGCTGGGATCAGCCAGCATCGCCACGGTGTTGAGTCCGCTTCTCGGTTACGAGGCCGCCACCGCCCTGGTGGCCGAAGCCATCGCCACCGGCGCGTCCATACCCGACCTCGTCCGCAAGACCGGTCTCATCGACGACACCGTGCTGACGCGCATCCTCAGTCCTGAAAACCTCTGTAGGCCAAACGGGCCCAAGGCGAACGACTAGAACCGGATCCACGTGGTCTTGAGGCCGGTGTACTTGTCGAGCGCATGCAACGACAAGTCACGTCCGAAGCCGCTCTGCTTGAAGCCACCGAAGGGCGTCTGGGCGCTCAACGCATCGACCGTGTTGACCGACACCGTGCCTGCTCGCAGTGCGGCGGCGACGGTATGGGCACGTCGCAGGTTGTTGGTCCACACCGACGCAGCCAATCCGTAGACCGTGTCGTTGGCCATCGCGATGGCTTCCGCGTCGTCATCGAAGGTCTGAACGGCCAACACCGGCCCGAAGACTTCTTCGGTGATGAGTTCGGCTGTCGGCGCCAGACCTGCGATCACGGTCGGTTCGACGAAACAGCCCCGCCCGTCCACCTGCCTGCGGTTACCTCCGGTCAGCGTTCGCCCGTCCCGTTCGGCGCGTTCGATGAAACCCATCACCGAGGCGGTGTGCGACTCGTCGACGAGTGCGCCCATTCCCGCGCTCGGATCAAGTGGGTTACCCGGGCTAAGCGCCTGCGCGCGCTGGACCAGATCGGCGATGAAGTCGTCGGCGACCGAACTCTGAACGAGCAGGCGGGAATTGGCCGAACACACGGCACCCTGGTTGTAGAAGGCGCCGAACACGGCCATCTCTGCCGCCTGGTCGAGGTCCGCGTCGGCGAACACCACGTTGGGGCTCTTGCCGCCACATTCCAGCCATACCTGCTTGAGGTTCGAGTCCGCGGCGTAGCGCAGGAACCTCCTGCCGGTTTCCGTCGAGCCAGTGAAGGCCAGCACGTCGACGTCTGAATGAAGGCCGAGGGCCGCCCCCGCGCTGGGACCGAGACCGGGGACGACGTTGAACACACCGGGCGGAAGGCCGGCTTCGACTGCCAGCTCCGCCAATCGCAAGGACGAAAGAGGTGCCTGCTCAGCGGGTTTCAACACCACGCTGTTGCCGACGGCCAGTGCGGGTGCAACCTTCCACACGGCCAGATCGAGGGGGAAGTTCCACGGCGTCACCGCGCCGACGACGCCAAGGGGCTCTCGGCTGACGAGGGCGAGATTGCCGGGTTCTGTAGGGGCGATCTCCCCGCTGATCTTGTCCAGCGCCTCGCCGTAGAAGGCGAAAAGGTCTGCAGCCGAGGGCACATCGACGTTGTACGCCTCGGTCACCAACTTGCCCATATCCAGGGAGTCGAGCAGGGCGAGTTCGGCGCGGTGCTCGCCGATGAGCTCGGCCAGCCGGGCCAGCACCCGTTTGCGTTCGGCAGGCGACGCTTTGGCCCATCCGCCGGACTCGAATGCTGCGCGCCCACTGGCAACTGCGGCATCGACGTCGGCGTCCTGCGCCGATGCGATCCGCGCGAGTAGCTCGCCGGTCGCCGGGTTGACCGACTCGAAGGTTTCGCCCGATTGCGCATCGCGAAACTGACCGTCGATGAAGATGCCGGTTCTCGGCGTCACGTCGGCGGCGAGAGCGGACCAGTGCGCAAGCGTGGTGGGTTCGGTGGCTGTGAGTACCAACGCAGGCTCCTTGCAGTTAACGGGCGGCGGCCGGCTGGACCGGCGTGATCGGCAGAAAGATGCGGTTCTCGGTGCTGAGTTGGGTGACCTCGCGTCGGAACGGGACCGGGCGGTCATCGGTCGGCTCGTCGAGTTCCTCGGCGTAGCGGTGTCCGGCCCACACGGCGGCGGCAATGGTCGCCGGCGCCCAGGCGTCGCCTGCCGCATGGACGCTCTTGAGTCCGGCTTGTGCCCATTGCGCCTCACGCGCCGTAAGAGTGTCCAGCAGTTGATTCTCGGGCAGTCGGGCCGTCACGAACACCGTTGCATCGGCAGATGTTTCGGACAGGTCGCCGGTGAAAATGCAAGCGGTGGTGACGGAATCCGCAGTGATGGCCGTCACGGCTGCATTGGTTCGCACATCCACGCCTGCCCGGATGACCCGCTTGCGGATTCGCGCGACCTCGAGGGTGTGCGTGGTCCACTGCGACACATGAGCGGCCGGGGTGATCAGTACGACATCGAAGCCCTCGGCGGCGAGCAGCTCGGACAGGACGCCGCCCATGTAATAGTGGTCGTCGTCATAGATCACTACCCGTCGGCCCCTCGGTCGGAGGCCTGCCATGAGGTCGTCGGGTGTGAGGATCTCGGCGTCGGGCGAGACGGGGAAGGGATGGGTGTGCCATCGGCCGACACCGTCTCGGCGCCAATGAGATCCAGTGGCCAGAAGAACGTGGTCGAAGTCGTTGTCGATGATGTCGTCGGCCGTCATCTCGCTCTGCATGAAGACGTCGATGTTGTCGAGTTTGCGGATCTGCGCAAGTCGGTAGTCGACCACCCGTATCCACGCCGACAGCCCGGGTAGCTGCGCTTCACGTTCGACGCGACCGCCCAACGCGCGGGTCGCTTCGGCAAGGCTCACGGTGTAGCCGCGGTTGCCGAGCGAGCGTGCGGCCTCCAGTCCCGTTGGGCCGGATCCGACGACGAGGACGTGTGAGTCGGACTTCTTCGGGCGTATGCGTTCGGGGTGCCAGCCACGGCGAAACTCTTCACCCATGGTCGGGTTCTGCGTACACCGAATCGGTGACATGGTGAAGTCTCCGGACACGCAGATGTTGCAGCCGATGCACTCCCGAATCTCGTCGAGTTGGCCCGTCTCGATCTTCTTCGGCAGGAACGGATCGGCAATGGAGGGACGGGCAGCACCGATGAGGTCGAGCACGCCGCTGCGGATCTGATGCACCATCGTGTCGGGTGACGTGAACCGGCCGACTCCCACAACGGGTTTGCTTGTCAGCTGCTTCAGTCCCCGCGCATATGGTTCCTGCTCGGCTTCCGGGCCGAAGCGCGACGTCACCGAGTCGTCTTCCCAGCTGCCCAGAACGAAGTCCCACAGATCGGGGTGTTCACCGAGCATTCCGATGACGTCCTCGATCTCGCTGCGGGTGATGCCCTCGTCGCCGAGCAACTCGTCGATGGTGATGCGGCAAGCGACGGCGGCTCTGCCGTCGACGGCTTCGACAGTGTCCTCGAGGATTTCGCGCAGCAGGCGCGCGCGGTTCTCCAGGCTTCCGCCGTACTCATCTGTGCGATTGTTGTAACGCCGCGACAGGAAGTGGTGCAGGCCGCCGAGGCAGTGGCCCGCGTAGACGTAGACGATGTCGAAATCGACCGCCAGGGACCGGCGGACCGCCTCGAGGTGCCAATGTCGCATGTCCGCGATGTCGGATTTGGTCATGGCGCGGGCTTGTACCGGGTCGTAGTTCCACGACACGACCGGCAGATGCTGTGGCGCCAGCGGGGTCTCACGGCTTATCAGGTTGGGGCTGTTGAGGCCGTTGTGGGCGAGCTCGATGCCGGCAAGTGCCCCGCCCTCGTGAATCTTCTCGGCGATCTTGGCGAGTGCGGGCATGTCATGGTCATCCCACAGCCGCAGCTCGATGAACGGACCGATGTCCGACGTGGGATGGATCTCGACCTGCTCGGTGCAGACCACCGCCCAGCCGCCCTCGGCCTTCACCTGGCGCATGTAGGCCTGGCTGGACGGGTCCCGGTAACCCATGCCGTTGCAGTGCGGCACCTGGAAGAACCTGTTCCGAGCGGTGACCGGCCCGATCTTGACCGGCTCGAACAGGATGTCGTATCTCGGGTCTCGCATGGATGAATCGTTCACGCCGGTCTTACCGCAGTCAATTAGGTGTTTTCGCTGAAGTGGATCTGCAATAGCGATACGGTCTGCTCGATTGCGGTCGTGGAGGAAAGCCCTGTCAAGGAGTGACGCAATGCCGCGACAAGCGGATGTGACGCTGATTCAACTGCGCTATTTCGTCAAGGCGGCCAGTCACCTGAGCATGACCAAGGCTGCTGACGAGTTGCGTATCGCGCAGTCGGCGGTTTCGGCCGCGGTTTCGCAACTCGAGCACCAGATCGGCACCCAGCTGTTCATCCGTCACCGGGCCCGCGGCTTGGTGCTGACGGCCGCGGGTGAGGAGATGCTGCGCGACACCCGCGGGCTACTGGATCACCTCGACGAAGTCCTCGACGTCGCCAGCGGCCACGTCGATCAGATTCGCGGACGGGTGCGGCTGGCATGCTTTGTCACCCTCGGTCCGTTCATCCTTCCCCGGCTGATCGCTGAGCTCGGCGAACAGCACCCCGACCTGCACGTCGACGTGATCGAAACCGAAGCCCACGCGATGCGCACGGCCCTGCGCAACGGCTCTGCAGAGGTTGCACTGACCTACGACCTGGGGCTGGGCGCCGGCGTCACGGCAGAGGTGCTCGGCGTGGCACCTCCCTATGTGGCACTGGCACGGGATCATCCGCTCGCCGACTCCGAGGCCGTCGATCTGGCCGACCTGGCCGACGAGCCGATGGTGCTGCTCGACCTGCCGGAAAGCCGTGAGTATTTCGAGACGATGCTCATCGCTGCGGGCGTCACGCCACAAATTCGGTACCGTTCGGCGAGCTACGAGACGGTGCGCGGGCTTGTGGCACGTGGACACGGCTATTCGATCCTCAATCAGCGACCCGCGTCGGCAGGCACCTACGACGGTGGGACGGTCGTGGCGGTACCGATCAAGGGCGACGCCCCCGCTCTGCCGGTGGTCCTGGCGCGGTCAGTCGCCGTGCGCACCACCGCCAGGGCCCGCGCAGTCGCGGTGGCAGCGCGGGCGATCTTCTCGGGCAGAGGAGACGCCGCTGACGAGCGGTGACATTCGGCCGCATCGTCAGGTTCCTGATTAATCGTCTTGATCGCGCAGCGTCAACCGGCGAGCGATGA
>NZ_JAVHWK010000026.1:0-29205 GCF_032159775.1 Mycobacterium sp. | reverse complement strand
ATGGCATGGGAGTTCTACCTGATCGACAAGCTGCCGACGCGATCAGCGCCTGTCAGCGCGCATTGCGCATACGAGAGGAGCTGGGCGAGTCGGCGGCGGTGAGTGCGAACCACCACGCGTTGTCGGTGTACCAGTGGTACAGCGCGAACCGCCGGCTGGCCGAAGGTCATGCGGAAGACGCGATGACCGTGCTCGACGACGGCTGCGATGACGCGTACCAACTCGTGCAGCTCGGTCAGGCGTTCGCCATGCAGGCATACCTCGCCGTCCAGGCGAGCGACCTGGACATGGCCGCGTCGCTGATCGGTCGGGCCCGTGAAATCGCCGACAAGACAGGCGATTTCGCGTTGGGTATCAGGGTGAGGCTGATCGAGAGCTATGGGTCCGTGCTCAACGGTGACGAGTCGGGGCGTGATGAGATTCTCGCCATCGTGAACTCGGGCCCAAGCACATCGACGAGTTGTATTCGGGCGGGTGGAGCAACATCACGTACTTCGACGTGGAGCAGCGCCGGCTTGACGCGGCGGCCGAGCTGCTCGACGTCAGCATCACGCTGATGCCGGTTGGTGCTCGACGGCGCATACGAGGCGGCAGCCGATGAGTTTCACCGGCTTTCGATGCCGTATGACGGGGCGCTCGCAATGCTCGACAGCGCCGATCCGGTGCTCTCGGTCCGCGCCCTCGACATTCTCGACCGACTCGGTGCCGACGCCGTCGCGGCGAAGGTGCGCCGCGATCTACGGGCCGGGGGCCAGTCCGTCGTGCCGGCGCGCAAGCGCTCGGCGACACTGGCCAACCCGGCGGGGCTGACCGCACGCCAGGTCGACGTGCTGCGCCTGCTCGATGATGGACTCACCAACGCCGAACTCGCGGATCGGCTGTTTCTTTCGGTGAAGACGGTCGACCACCATGTCTCCGCGATACTGGCCAAGCTCGAGGTCAACAAGCGGCGAGACGCGGTCCGCAGGGCGCGACAGCTGGGCATCCTGACGAATTCAGCTTCGGCCGAAGTGTCGCTGTAGTCGCCGCTGCCGGTGGCCGAACAACGCGCCGATTCCTGCCCCGACGACCGGCGTCAGCAGCCGCAGCGGCGTCCGCAGCTCGAACGTGAGACGATCGCGGACAACGGTTTTCGCGCCGACCTCAGGCTCCAGCGTGCGCTCGTGGCGCCAGAGCCGCATGGACAGCATCGTCGACTCTTCGTGAAAGCCGCGACCGGGCCACATTTCGGCGATCATCAGATCGTCGTAGTCGAACGGGAGCACACCGAACAGCCGCATCCAGCAGCGGCCCACCGGGGTGCCGACGGGAATGTTGTCGACCGTCAACGACTCCTTGCCGCGTGGCATCGACATCGTCATCCAGGGTCGCAGTTCGTCGTTGATGCCGAGAGGTGTCACAACGCGCGCCCACACCCGTTCCGGTGGAACGCCGACGATGCTGTGCCGTTCGACGATCATCGCTCGACGCTATCCGGGCGCGACCGCATATGGGGTGCTACGTTGACCCGCAGGTGTGCCGGGAAGTCTGGTCGGCGTCGACGTCGGCTGTCTGTAGGAGCACGCGATGAGTGATCAATCTGTTCCGCTCGGGCGCAGGCTGCTGACCCGCGGGTCGTGGCAGGAGGCCAAGCGCCTCGGCGAGATTCTTCGCATGGAGACCGTCGGCGGCGTGCTTCTGCTCATCGCCGCCGCTGCGGCAATCGTCTGGGCCAACTCGCCGTGGTCGGGTTCCTATCACGCCGTGTCGGAATTCGAGTTCGGCCCGCAGTCCCTGCATCTGCGGCTCAGCGTTGCGGAATGGGCGGCCGACGGACTGCTTGCGGTTTTCTTCTTCGTCGTCGGCCTGGAGCTCAAGCGAGAATTCGTCGCCGGTGACCTTCGCGACCCCGCACGCGCAGCGCTGCCGATCGCCGCCGCCGTCGGCGGAATGGTCATCCCCGCAGCCGTTTTCATTGCAGTCAACCTTGGCACCGGCCATCCGGAGACCATCGACGGGTGGGCGGTGCCCGTCGCCACCGATATCGCCTTCGCGCTCGCGGTCCTCGCGGTGTTGTCCACACACCTGCCCAGCGCGCTACGGACCTTCCTGCTGACTCTGGCCGTCGTGGACGACCTGTTGGCGATCACGATCATCGCGGCGTTCTACACCGACGAGCTGGCGCCACGGCCACTGGTGCTCGCGGTGGTCCCGCTGGCGTTGTTCGGGCTGGCCATGCAGCGGGGGTACAACCGTTGGTGGGTTCTGCTGCCACTTGCCGCGGCAACGTGGGCGCTCGTGCACGCAAGCGGCGTGCACGCCACCGTCGCGGGGGTGCTGCTGGGTTTCGTCGTCCCGGTTTCCAGCGGCCGGGGCCAACTCACAGCCGAGTCGCTCGAGCACCGGTTGCGGCCCGTTTCCGCCGGTTTGGTGGTGCCCGTATTCGCGTTCTTCGCCGCGGGGGTGACGGTCGGCGGCTGGTCGGGGCTTGGCGCGTCGATGCTGGCCCCTGTCACCATCGGGGTGCTTGCCGGCCTGGTGCTGGGCAAACCAATCGGGGTCTTCGGCACCACCTATGTATTGGCCAAGTTCACCCGCGCCAGCCTCGATGACGACCTGGCCTGGCGCGACGTCTTCGGCGTTTCCCTGCTGGCTGGGATCGGGTTCACAGTTTCGTTATTGATCGGTGAATTGGCCTTCGGCCACGGCACCGCTCCCGGCATCGACGCCAAAATGGGCGTGCTCTGCGGGTCGGTTGTCGCAGCTCTGCTGGCTGCGGTCGTATTGCTGAGCCGTAACGCCGCCTACCGTCGTATCCACGCCATTGAGACAGCCGACGCCGACCACGACGGTGTGCCCGACGTGTACGACACTCGGCAGGACTGACCCAGGTATCGGTGCGTAGACTGGCGGGATGCTTGAACAGATCCGCGGTCCCGCCGATCTGCAGCACCTGACCCAGCATCAGCTAACTGATCTTGCTGACGAGATCCGACAGTTCCTGATTCATAAGGTCGCTGCAACCGGCGGACATCTCGGCCCCAATCTCGGTGTCGTCGAGCTCACCCTTGCGCTGCACCGGGTGTTCGACTCGCCGCACGACCCGATCATCTTCGACACCGGCCATCAGGCCTATGTACACAAGATGCTGACCGGTCGGTGCCACGAGTTCGACACCCTGCGCAAGAAGGGCGGTCTCTCGGGTTACCCGTCGCGCGACGAGAGCGAGCATGACTGGGTCGAGTCCAGCCACGCCAGCTCGGCGCTGTCCTATGCCGACGGGCTCGCCAAGGCATTCGAGCTGACCGGCCACCGCAACCGGCATGTCGTCGCGGTCGTCGGAGACGGCGCGCTCACCGGTGGTATGTGCTGGGAGGCGCTGAACAACATCGCCGCGTCCCGGCGTCCCGTCGTGATCGTGGTCAACGACAACGGCCGCAGCTACGCACCCACCATCGGCGGGTTCGCCGATCACCTCGCCACCCTGCGGCTGCAGCCCGGCTACGAGAAGATTCTGGAGAAGGGCCGCAGCGCGGTGCGGGGCATGCCCGTCATCGGCGAGCTCTGCTACCAGTGCATGCACAGCGTGAAGGCGGGCCTCAAGGATGCGCTTTCCCCCCAGGTGATGTTCACCGACCTCGGAGTCAAGTACGTCGGGCCGATCGACGGTCACGACGAGCACGCCGTCGAGGTGGCGCTGCGTAACGCCCGGGGCTACAACGCACCTGTGATCGTTCACGTCGTGACCCGCAAGGGCATGGGCTATGGGCCCGCCGAGAACGACGAGGCCGAGCAGATGCACTCGACGGGAGTCATCGACCCTCATACGGGGCTGGCGACGAAGGTGGCCGGACCGGGGTGGACGTCCACGTTCGCCGACGCGCTGATCACGTACGCAGCCAAGCGCCGCGACATCGTCGCGATCACCGCCGCCATGCCGGGGCCGACGGGGCTGACCGCATTCGGCAATATGTTTCCCGACCGGTTGTTCGACGTCGGCATCGCCGAGCAGCACGCGATGACGTCGGCCGCCGGCCTGGCGATGGGTGGCCTACATCCGGTGGTGGCCATCTACTCGACTTTTCTCAACCGGGCGTTCGACCAGATCATGATGGACGTCGCACTGCACGAGCTGCCGGTGACGCTGGTGCTCGACAGGTCCGGGGTGACCGGGCCGGACGGCGCCAGCCACAACGGCATGTGGGATTTGTCGATGCTCAACGTCGTGCCCGGCATGCGGGTGGCCGCACCGCGCGACGCCGCACGTCTCTACGAGGAACTCGGCGAGGCGCTGAATATCACCGACGGACCGACCGCCCTGCGTTTCCCCAAAGGTGATGTCGGTGAAGACATTCCGGCGCTGGATCGCCGAGACGGGATCGATGTGCTCGCCGTCCCTGTCGACGGCCTGTCCGATGATGTGCTGTTGGTGGCGATCGGACCGTTCGCGTCGATGGCGAAATCGGTTGCCGAGCGGCTGCGCAACCAGGGTATCGGCGTGACCGTCATCGACCCGCGCTGGATACTCCCGGTTCCCGAAGCCATCGGTGCGCTGGCCAAGGCGCACAAGCTGGTGGTCACGTTGGAGGACAACGGGGTTCACGGTGGTGTCGGCTCGGCTGTGTCGGCGGCGCTTCGTCGCGCCGAGATCGACGTGCCGTGCCGGGACGTCGGGCTGCCGCAGGAGTTTCAAGCGCATGCGTCACGCGGCGAGGTGCTCGCCGAGGCCGGGATCACCGACCAGAACATCGCCCGTCAGGTGACCGGGTGGGTGGCCGCGCTCGGTAGCGCGGTCTCCGATCACGAGGTCAGCCGCCAACTCGACTGAGCGAAACTCGGCCCACCTCTTCCAAAGTCGTTGTCTTGCGCGGCTGCTCGAAGAACACCTCCGCGTCGCGGCCGTTGACCGCCACCGTCGCGATCGTGTTACCGAACAGCGGACCGCACACGTCACGCCAGGTCAGCGGCGGTGATGGCACTCCGCGCCTGCGCACCCACCATCGGATGACGGCAGCCGCGGGTCTGGTCCAGCCGAGCATGAACACCGGCTTGATGAACAGCGGCACGTAGTTGTGTACCGGCGAACACACCAGCTGGTGGACGGTCGATCCGTCGGGTGACACACCGTCGAGTTCGGCGCGCGCTGCGTAGCTGTGGTGGACGTCGCCCGACAGCACGCTGATGGTGGCCGGGCCGTCGGGCTGGTTGGCGATCCGCGCGATCATTTCGCCCATCCGCAGGAAGGATTTGTAGAACGCCGACCAATGTTCGAAATCGCCTGCTTGGCGCAACTTTTCACCAAGTTTGCCCCGCCACCCGGCTCGCTCGGCTGCTCGCTCGTTGAGCGTCTCCAGATCGCCGATGGCGGGAGGCATCAACCACGGCACCGATGAGGCGAGCATCAGATGGTCCAGCGATTCCGGATGCTCCTCGGCCTGAGCTTCCAGCCAGCGAAATTCGTTCTCTCCGATCATCATTCGCTCACCGGACTCCAGGATCCGGCCGTTGCGTGAGTCGACCATGATGAGCCGGCTGCGTCCGAGATCCCACCGATAGCTGAACCGGATGCCCTTGCTGCAGTCGACCTCGCGGTCGGCGCGCTCGGCCAACTCGGCGAGCTGGGGCCAGGTGTCGCCCTCGGTCGCGATGAGTCGCTGGAAATCCTCATTGTCGGCCAACTCGGCGGGGCTGAGATTGCCCAGGTGCTGATAAACCCAGTAGGACGCCAACCCGGCCCGGATGCGATCACGCCACCACGGCGTCGTCGCCATCTTCGCGCGCCACGACGCCGAGGTGTTCCAGTCGTCGCGAATGTCGTGGTCGTCGAAGATCATTGCCGTCGCGACGGTCGACATCAGCCACCGGATCTCCGGGTCGCCCCAGGAGTGGCGGTACAGCCGTTCGTATTCTGCGAAGCTGACGACCTCGTCCGGCGGACGGTCGCCGTGCCTGCTGCGCCGCCGCCGGTTCACGCGGCGCTGCTCGTCGGGCGGCAGCTCGTCGGCGTAGAGCTGGTCCCCGAGCAGGATGAGCGCATCGGGCCACTCGTCGATCGGGCAGCCGGCCATCCGGGTCGCGTACGAGTCCAGCGCGTCGTGCCTCAGCTTGTTCTCGATCTTCTTGACTTCGGTCTTCGGGTAGCGGCACGAACCGAAGATGGCGCGCAGCCGGTCCGCGCTGGCGGCTCCTCTTGTTCGGATCACGCTGGCCGGGAACTTCGAGAACGCCTCGTCGTCGATGGGCCAGTGGATGGTGCCGTCGAGTCTGACCTGGTACTCGGTCACGCTGTCGGGGGCCAGCCCCGTCACCATGACGAGGGCGAAATGGTAGCCCTGCACCTCGAAGGTCCGGGCCGAGCAGCCGAGAATCTCGACGGTGCAGGCGTTTTCGGTTTGCACCCAGACCAGGGCGGTGGTGTCGGAAACGTGCCGCAGCGCCGGACCGAGAAGCAATACCATTGAACTGAGCCTAGGGGAGGGTCCGCCCATCGTGGAAGAGTGATGCCGATGGATCCCGAACTCGAGCGATGGAAGGCAGCCGGCCGGTCATTCGACTACCTCGGCTTCGACGTGTTCTACCGGACCGCGGGCAGTGGGCCCAGCCTGTTGTTGATCCACGGGTATCCGTTCAACTCGTGGGACTGGGCTCCGATATGGGACAGGCTGACCGAACGGTTCACCGTGATCGCCCCCGACATGCTCGGGATGGGTTTCTCGGCCAAACCCGTGGCCTACGAGTACTCGGTGGGTGACCACGCCGACATGCACGAGGCTCTGCTCGCCGACCTGGGCGTCCAATCCGCGCACATCCTGGCCCACGACCTCGGTGACTCGGTCGGCCAGGAGATGCTGGCGCGCCACGAGTTTTCCCAGCAGGTGTATGGATCGCTGCGGATCGAATCGGTCACCTGGCTCAACGGGGGACTGTTCAACGAGTCGTACACACCGCGGCTGCTGCAGAAGGTGATGTCACGAACACCGCTGGGGGACATCATGAGTCCGCTGCAGGGCAGCTCGCTGTCCAGGCGGCTGATAGAGCCGACGATCAACGAGATGTTCGGGCCGAAGACGAAGCCCACGCGTCGAATGCTCGATCTGTTCCACCAGATCCTCGAGTACAACGACGGCAAGCGAGTGACCCACAAGGTGGGCAGGTTCGTCAACGATCGATACGCCCATCGCAATCGGTGGGTTCGGGCGATGCGACAGACGGCTGTCCCGATGCGGTTGATCGACGGCCCGATGGACCCGAACTCCGGTCGGCACATGGCCGACCGTTACCTCGAGGTCATCCCCGATCCCGATGTCGTGATGCTCGACGACGGAATCGGCCATTGGCCTCAGATCGAGGCACCCGACGCGGTTTTGGCCCACTTCCTGGCCCACATCGAGCGGGTCACGGCGCAGGGGTAGCCGAGAGAGCCGCGGCGAGCACAGGGACGACGAGCTCGCGTTGCCACTGGCGGGCCTGCGCGTCGCGCAGAAAGTCCTCGACCGCGGCCTCGGCGTCGGCGGCGGGTTGCCAATCCCAGCACAGCCGGCGTACCACTTCGGGCGTGACCAGGTTCTCGGTGGGCACCGACACCCGCTCGGACAGCTCGGTGAGGCCGGCACGGGCCGCCTCAAGCCGCGCCGCCGCCTCGGGTTTGCGACGACCCCACCGTGACGCAGGGGGCGGCCCGTTCTGCGGTTCGGAGACCTCGGGCTGGTCGTCGTTGTCACGGGCACGGTTCAGTGCGTCCAGCCAGACCTGCGCGGAGCGCCGCTGCTTGGATCCGCCGAACACGGGCAGCGCGGTGAGGTCCTCGACGGTCTTGGGGTCCGCGGTGGCGGCGCTGATGATCGCGGAGTCGGGCAGGATGCGCCCCGGGGCGATGTCGCGCCTGCGGGCGATATGGTCGCGGGTCGTCCACAATTCCCGCACGGCGGCCATGGCGCGGCGGTCACGCACTTTGTGGATGCCCGACGTGCGACGCCACCTGTCCCGCCGTGTCGGGGCTCCTTCGAAGGTGCGCAGAAATTCGAACTCCTGGGCGGCCCATTCGGACTTCCCCTGTTCGGCGAGCACCGCGGCGATGGCGTTCCGGAGTTCGACCAGCACCTCCACGTCGAGCGCGGCGTAGTTCAGCCACTCGGGCGGCAGGGGCCGCTTGGACCAGTCGGCGGCTCCGTGCCCCTTCTTCAGGCCAAGGCCCAGCAGCCGCTCCACCATCGTCGCCAGGTTCACCCGGTCGTAGCCGGCCAGCCGGCCGGCCAACTCGGTGTCGTAGAGCGCGGTCGGTCGCATGCCGATCTCGGCGAGGCACGGCAGGTCTTGGTCGGCGGCGTGCAGCACCCACTCATCGGTGCGCAGCACTTCGGCGACCGGCGCGAGCGTGGTGAGCGTGTCGGCGCCGTGGTTCACCGGATCGATCAGCACAGTGCCCGCGCCCTCGCGCCGGATCTGCACCAGATACGCCCGGTTCGAATAGCGAAAACCCGATGCCCGTTCGGCGTCGACGGCGAATGGTCCGTGGCCAGCCGCCAAAAGTTCTGCGGCATCGCTGATGTCGTATTTCGTTACGGCCAGCGGCGGCACACCGTCGGCAGGCGACAGCAGCGGTGTGGCTTCAGGTTCTGCGGTGTCCGCTGGCTCGGCTCCGCCGGAGTCGGCGTCGGTCATCTCAGGCGCGGGTGCGTGACTTCAGATCGGTCACCCCGGCAGGCGGCAGTCCCGCGGCGTGCTCGAGCACTGTGCAGAACGCGGCGACGTGGGGACCCAGCTCCAGCGTCGTCGCTGTCCAAGATGCGCGCAGCTCCAGTTGGTGGGCCCGTGGCGGGCCGGAGATGTCGCCGTAGCGCACTGACGTGGTGGCAGTGACGGTTCCACCGAGGGCGGTGATGTGCTCGGTGTTCGCCTCCAACGCGTCGACCAGCCAGCTCCAGGCCACTTCGGGCAGCAGCGGATCGACCGCCTCGCTGGAGTCGAGATCGGCCTGCACGTAGGCGACCAGTCGCATCGTGCCGTCCCACGCCTCGGCGCCTTCGGGGTCGTGCAGCAGGATCAATCGACCGAATGCATCGCCCTCGGACTGCTCGGGCACGATGGTGGCCTCGGGATGGCGCACTTCGGCGCCGAGGGCGTAGCTGAACGGCGCGAGACGCTGCGGCGGCCGGATCGGGCCGAGCTCGATCTCCGGTCGCACGGTGGTGGCGTTCATCGCAGCGACCGCTTCCCGGAACTGAGCCGGTTCGGCGGTGGTCACCGCCATGACGGTAGACCATCTGGCCAGGTCTGTGCGCAGGCGCGCCGTATCCGCCGCAGGTGGACGCCAAACCTGCCGCGCTCGGGCGCCATGGCAGCATTGAAGCCGATGAATAACCGTCGCGAGCTGCCGGAGTCGCCGTATCTGGCCGCCGCAGGAGGCCGTAAGCCGAGCCGGGTGCCTGTCTGGTTCATGCGGCAGGCGGGGCGTTCGCTGCCCGAGTACCGGGCGCTGCGCGCGAAGACCACGATGATGCAGGCCTGCTTCGACGCCGACCTGATCACCGAGATCACCTTGCAGCCGGTGCGCAGGCACGGCGTCGACGCCGCCATCCTGTTCTCGGACATCGTCGTGCCGCTGCGGGCATCGGGCATCGACCTCGACATCGTGCCCGACGTCGGGCCGGTGATCGAGCATCCGATCCGCACCGCGACAGACGTTGCCGGGATGAAAACCCTTGAGCCCGAACATGTTGCGCCCGTGGCCGAAGCCGTAACGAACCTGGTTGCCGCGCTGGGCGACGTCCCGCTCATTGGATTCGCCGGCGCCCCCTTCACGCTGGCCTCCTATCTGATCGAGGGGGGCCCGAGCCGTAATCACGAGCGCACCAAGTCGATGATGCTCGGCGAGACCGACACCTGGCATGCGCTGATGGCGGTGCTCGCCGACGTCACGACCGCCTTCCTGAAGGTCCAGGTCGACGCCGGTGTCGATGCCATCCAGATGTTCGACTCGTGGGCAGGCACGTTGTCGCTGGCCGACTACCGCACCTACGTGCTGCCGCACAGCACGCGGGTGTTCGAGGCGCTGGCAGGCGAAGGCGTGCCGATGACGCACTTCGGCGTCGGCACCGCGGAGTTGCTCGGGGCGATGTCCGAAGCCGTGGCGGCTGCCCACTGCCCTGTCGTCGGCGTCGACTGGCGCACCTCGCTGACCGACGCCGCTGCCAGGGTGACGCCGGGCACCGCACTGCAGGGCAACCTCGACCCGGTCGTGCTCCTTGCGGGCATGCCGGTGGCCGGGCCCGCGGCGCGCGCGGTCGTCGAGGACGGCCGTCGCGCGGTCGACGCCGGCGCGGCCGGCCACGTTTTCAACCTGGGTCACGGCGTATTGCCACCGACGGATCCAGGTGTCATAACGGAGGTGGTAGCTCTGGTGCACTCACTGTGAACCGGTCCTATTGCGTTGTCGGCGGCGGCATTTCGGGTCTCGTCGCCGCATACCGGCTTCGCGTCACGCATGGCGACGACGCCGACATCACCGTGTTCGAGCCTGCTGACCGGCTCGGCGGCGTGCTGCGCACCGAACAGCTCGGCGGCCAGCTGATCGACATCGGCGCCGAGGCGTTCGTGGCCAGGCGCCCCGAAATGCCTGCGCTGCTCGCCGAGCTGGGGCTGGCCCACAGACAGATCGGCACGACGGGGGTGCGGCCGCTGATCTACAGCCAGGGGCGGCTGCACGAGCTGCCGCGCGACACACTCAACGGAATCCCGACCGACCCGTCGTCGATGACTGGGCTTGTCGACGACACCACGATCCGGCGGATGGTCGATGAAACCGCGCGTCCCTTCACCTGGCGGCCGGGCGCCGACCCGGCCGTCGCAGCGCTCGTCGGTGACCGGTTCGGCCATCAGGTGGTGACGCGGTCCGTCGACCCGCTGCTGGCGGGGGTGTACGCGGGATCGGCGGCAACCATCGGGCTGAGATCGGCCGTTCCGACGTTGGCCGCGGCGCTGGACCGCGGTGCGCGCAACCTGACCGAGGCCGTGCGCGCGGCACTGCCGCCTGCCACGGGCGGATCGGTGTTCGGCGCGATCGACGGCGGCTACGCGGTGTTGCTCGACGAACTGATCCGGCGCGCCGACTTCCACTGGGCGCAGGTCGGCGTCGAACGGCTGGTGAAGCAGGGCGGCGGATGGCAGTTGGTGGACGACGAGGGCGCAAACTGGCACGCCGACGCGGTGTTGCTGGCCGTCCCGGCACCGCGATTGGCCACGATCGTGGCAGACGTCGCGCCTTCCACCGCGGCGGCCGCGCGCCAGGTCAAGGTGGCGTCGACGGCGTTGGTCGCGCTGGCGATGCCGGGCGGGACACCGGTGCCCGATCGTTCGGGAGTGCTGGTGGCGGCGTCGGAACGCCTGCACGCCAAGGCGATCACGCTGTCCTCGCGCAAATGGGGTCCGCGCGGAAATGTGGAGCTTGTTCGGCTGTCGTTCGGCCGATACGGCGACGACATCGCCCACCGGGTCGGCGACGACGACCTGCTGTCATGGGCAGCCGATGACCTCGCGGCCGTTTTCGGTGTCACCGATGAGCCGTTCGACTGCCGGGTGCACCGATGGATCGACGCGATGCCGCAATACGGGCCGGGGCACGGTGAGCTGGTCGCCGAGGTGCGCGCCGGACTGCCGCCGTCGCTCGCGGTGGCGGGCGCCTACCTGGACGGCATCGGGGTGCCCGCCTGCATCGCGACGGCCACCAGAGCGGCCGCGTCGCTGGTCACGCCGCGCGTGGCACGATAGGACACATGTCTCGTCTTGATTATGACGCCCTAAATTCGACGGTGCGCTACCTGATGTTCTCGGTTTTTGCGGCGCGCCAGGGCGCTCTCGGCGACGAGCGGGACTCGGTCATCGACGAGACCGCGACCTTTCTCAAGCAGCAGGAGGACAACGGGGTGGTGGTGCGCGGCCTCTACGACGTCGCGGGGATGCGCGCCGATGCGGACTTCATGATCTGGACCCACGCGGAACGGGTGGAGGCACTGCAGGCCACCTATTCGGACTTCCGCAGGACAACGACGCTGGGCCGGGCCAGCGCCCCGGTGTGGAGTACGGTCGCGCTGCACCGACCCGCGGAGTTCAACAAGAGCCACATCCCGGCCTTTCTTGCCGGCGAGGAGCCCGGCGCGTACATCTGCGTGTATCCGTTCGTCCGGTCGCTGGACTGGTATCTGCTGCCTGACGACGAACGCCGCCGCATGCTTGCCGAGCACGGCATGGCCGCCCGCGACTACAAGGACGTCCGGGCCAATACCGTGCCCGCGTTCGCGCTGGGGGACTACGAGTGGGTCCTGGCTTTCGAGGCCCCCGAACTGCATCGCATCGTCGACCTGATGCGCGACCTGCGCGCCACCGACGCGCGCAGGCATGTCCGGGAGGAGACGCCGTTCTTCACCGGCCCCCGCGTCGGTGTCGAGGAACTGGTCGGCAGGCTTCCCTGATCCAGTCCACTGTTGCGTTTGCTGGTCCGCCTAGGGCGAGATCGGATCCAACAGATACGTCAATTTTGGCAACAGCACCGTTAGCCCCAGTCGCGGCTGCGACTGCGGAAAAACCCAAGCAGCAGAAAGTCGGCAAATACAGGCGAACGTTTGCTGCACGGGTTTCGCCCACGGCAATTTGTTGCTAGCGTGAACCTGTGTCGAGAACAGCGTGGGTGGGGGTCGGCGCTGTCACCGCGGGTGTCGCGTTCGCTGGAATTTTGATCGGACAGTGGGGCGGCTATCCTGTCGCCAAAATCGTCGCCGACTACGGCCTGTTCGTTTTCGCTGTTTTCGCGGCCGGGTGCAGCGCGCTCGCCGCCGCTTCGGCCGAGGGGCGCCAGCGACGCGCCTGGATCTGCCTGACCGTCGGACTCTCCGGCTGGGCCGGAGGCGAGGCGCTCTGGGTGTTCTACGAGCGTGTGCTGCATCAGGCTCCTTTCCCGTCGCTCGCCGATGCCGGCTACCTGTTGTTCCCCATCGGCGCCGGCCTGGCGATGGTGCTGTTCCCCACCGGGTATTCGGGCCCTTCGCGGGTTCGATTCGTCTTCGACGGGTTCATCGTGGCGGGCGCGCTGTTCGAGATTTCCTGGGTGCTGGTGATGCGGGGCGTCTATGACGCGGGCGGCACGAGCGCCTTCGCTCTGGCTCTTTCGCTGGCCTACCCGGTCGCCGACATCGCGATCCTGACTGTTGCACTCCTCGTCCTCGCGCGGGCCCGTACCGGGCGGCGCACGACGCTGGCGATGCTCAGCGCCGGCGTCGTCATGATGGCGTTCTCGGACAGCGCGTTCGCCTATCTCACCGCCCACGATTCCTACTACAGCGGACACATCATCGATATCGGCTGGGCGATAGGGCTTTTGATGTTCGGCATGGCCGCGCTGACCAACCGTCGTGGCCGGGAAGCCGACGCCGTCGTTTCGCATATGCCGTCTCGCGCGTCGATGTCGCTACCGTACGTACCGGTGGCTATGGCCGCACTCATCTGCTTTCCTGCATACTTCTCGACGCCCGGCCTTGGCCCGATCCTCGTGTCATCGACACTGCTGATGAGCGCGGTGATGGCCAGGCAGTACATGATGGTGCGGCAGAACCAGCGACTGCTGAAAATGGTTGCAGACCAGGCGATGCGCGACACACTCACCGGCCTGGCCAATCGTGACCTGTTCAACGACCGGCTGATGCATGCGGTACAGCTGCACCTGAACGACAACCAGTCGGTGGCCGTGCTGTCGATGGACCTCGATGATTTCAAGCTGGTCAACGACAGCCTGGGACATCCCGCGGGGGACGCCCTGCTGATCCAGGCGGCGGAGAGACTGCTCGGCTGTGTACGGACCTCCGACACCGTGGCCCGGGTGGGCGGCGACGAGTTCGCGGTGTTGATGGAGGGCCTGCCCGAGCTGTCGCGACTGGTCGCACACAGGGTGGTCGCCGCATTCGAGGAGCCCTTCGTCATCGACGGGCAACAACTGCTGATGCGACCGAGCGTCGGTCTCGCGGTAGCGTCGGCGGTCAACCCCGACCTGTCCGCGGACATGCTGCTCAAACAGGCGGACGTGGCGATGTATTCGGCCAAACGCTCGAAGTCAGGCGGTCTACACACGTTCACACCGGACATGGCGCTGGCCGACACCAACGACATCGAGCTGTCGACCGTCGCCGGCGAAAGCACGGAACGCGGTGCGGCAGTGCGCCTTCTCGGCGAGCTCCGGCACGCGATCGACCACGGCGATCTGACCGTGTTCTACCAACCCAAGTTCGACCTGCGATCCGGCGATATCGTCGGTGTCGAAGCCCTGGTTCGGTGGCCACATCCCAAGCGCGGGCTGCTCGGTCCGGCCCATTTCCTGCCGCTGGTTCGCAAGCGCGGCCTGATGCGGGCGGTGACCGACCTCGTGCTCACCCAGGCCCTCGACGACGCCGCCGAATGGAATGCACTGGGCATCGGCGTACCGATTGCGGTCAATGTGTTCGCCCCCTCGCTCGGCGATTTGGACCTGCCCACGCACATCGCCTCGGCGTTGGCCATCCGGCAGCTGAACCCGAAAGACCTGACGATCGAGATCACCGAAGACTTCCTCCTCGACAACATCGAACGAACGCGGTCGGTGCTGGAGCGGTTGCGGCAGCGCGGAATTCGGATCGCGATCGACGATTTCGGCAGCGGCTACTCGGCCCTGTGGTATCTGCGCGAACTGGCCATCGACGAAGTGAAACTCGACAGGCATTTCATCGCACCGATCCGCGTCGACGCGCGGGCCGCCGCGGTCGTGCGCGGGGTCGTCGACCTGGCGCACGTCCTCGGCGTGACGACGGTCGCCGAGGGTGTCGAGAACGCCGAGACCGCAGAACGGCTCCGTGAGTTCGGATGCGAGGTGGCGCAGGGGTTTTACTACAGCCCGCCGGTGAGCGCCGCAGCGATGATGAACCTGCTTGCTTCCGGCCGACCGAAGCGCCTTGCGCGGGCCCAGTTCGAGAAGCTCGCGGCTACGAGCCTGCAGGGACCAGTCTCAGCGAAATTGAGTTGATGCAGTACCGCTGATCGGTTGGAGTCGGGTAGCCCTCGCCCTCGAAGACGTGGCCCAGATGGCTGTGGCAGTTGGCGCACACCACCTCGATGCGGGTCATGCCCATCGAGTCGTCGCGTCGCAGGATGACGGCGTCAGAATTCGCGGGGTCGAAGAACGACGGCCAGCCGCAGTGCGATTCGAACTTCTCGGTGCTGCGGAAAAGCTCAGCGCCGCAGGCTCGACACTCGTAGACGCCTTCGGTCTCGGTGTCGGTGTACTCGCCGACGAACGGCCGCTCGGTACCTGCCTCGCGCAACACTGCGAATTCGGCCGGGGTGAGCTTCTGCCGCCACTGGTCGTCTGTGAGTTCGACCTTGGGCCGTGGTGAGGTCATGAGTCCACGCTAGCGCGCGGCTCCTTCTCGGTCATCCACGCCGGGTCGATACCGTCGTCCAGCCTGCCTTCGGCCTTGGCGTCGAGGTAGCGGAAGTACAGGACGCAGAAGACCACGATTAACAGTAGCGACCAGCCGTAAGTGATTTTCATGTACTCGAGGAAGCGACCGGTGGTTGGCCACCGCCACATCAGCCAGCGGTCCATCGTCAGAAACCCGTAAGTCGCCAGCCACGCCGGCCAGTTGCGCACCACCGAGTTGGGCAGTACCACCGTCATCAGGAAGGGGAACAGCATCATCGAGTAGTAGCCCTGCGCAAGAGACAGAACCAACCACGACGTGAGGAGTAGGACGCCGGAAGACGTCAACATCCAGAACAGGGGATCTCGGGTCCGGTAGTACTTGTACAGCAGCCAAAGGCTCACTACCGCAAGCATTGTGAAGGTAATTCGGAGCAGCACTATGAACCAGACCGGCAGTCCGTAGTAGGTGCCGTTGCCCTGGATGGAACTGTTGAAGTAATCGCGGGTGGCGAGAATGTAGGGGACAGTGTGTTTCACGAAATTCATGGGGTCGGACACCAACGGCCATGCGGCCGCGTTGAACACCAACGGCACCGCCACCGCTGCGACGAGTGTCCGCCATTGCCTGTTCAGCAGTGGCAGCAAGAGCAGCACGGCCAACACCGGTTTGACCACTAGCGAGAGGCCAATCGCCACGCCGGCCCACCACTGATCGCGGTCCTTACCTGACAGCAGCAGTCGGAAGAACAGCACTTCGGCCAGCAGCACGCAGCCATTGATGTTGGTGAAAACGATCGTGTTGGTCACCGACTCGGTGAGGAACATGGCGACGAGCAGTGCAGGCAACGCCACGGAGCTCAGGGAGAAGCCGAACAACCGCACCATCAGGCATGCGGCGATGATCATCGCGACTGTGTTGATGACGACGAACCAGTTGTGCGATGCGAAAACCGGCATGTAACCAAACGGAGCCATCAGCAACGTGCCGCCCGGCGGGTACAGGTAGTGCGGGTCGACGTAGTCGAAGTGCTCGTTGTAGATGTCCCAGCCGCGCCGGAAGTTGCTGACGGCGCGGTACACCGGTCCGAAATCGTCGGTGATGTAACCGTTGCTCGCCATAACGTAGCTGCGGTGAACGATTGACATGATGGCGATCGGCCACAGGATCGATCGCAGCACCGTTGCCACGCTGGGCGCCGTCGTGCGGGGTGCGAAGAGATTGAGAAGGCCGGTACGAATGGAGTCTGGTGCCGCCACCAGCGCACCGTACACCCACGGCCGCGCCGCCAGGACTAGGCGGGGCAGTAAGTGTCGGTCGGCGGCAGCTCACCGCTGTCCAGGTAGCCGGCGACCGGTGCCAGCGCGCATTCGGAGTAGATGCTCGCGCCGTGCCCGATGCCCTGCCAGATCACCCGCTTGCTGGAAGCACCCGCGTTGATGATGGTGGCGGCGACCTGGGCGACGCCGTCGTTGCCGACGATGGGGTCGTTCTGCACGCCGAGCAACAGCACCGGGACCTTGAGGTTCTTCGGGTCCTCCGGCGCCGATCCGCTGGGCCAGTTCAGGCACTTGACCATGCTGAGCGCGCCAACGGCGCCGAACTGCGGATAGAGCTTGGGCCATGCGACCACGAGCTCGCGGATCCGGTCTGGGGTCGGCCGGTTCAAGGCGTCGCTGCACGAGTTTACGAATTGACCGTCGGTCTGGCGGAGGCTGTCGGCCTGGTTGATCAGGTTGTTCATCTGGTTCGCATCGCCGGAGCCCGCCGCGGCCACCGCTTCGGCCAAGCTGTTGGTCGTTGTCGCGCGATCGCCACGTGGGTAGGCCAATGCGGTGCTGATCGCGTCGGCGACCATGGCGACCGACGCCCCGTTGGGGCCGTCGCCGGCTCGCGCGGTCGCCAGCAGCGCGTCGACGGCGCCCTTCGGGTCCGGGCCCAGCGGGCAGTTGGTGGCCGCGCACTGTGTCGCGAACGCGTCCAACGCGGTCTGTTCGCCCTTGACGCGCTGTTCGGTGGCGGCCTCGGCGGCGATGCCGAGCGGAAGCGGCGAGTCGAGCACCAGCCGCGCCACCTTGCCGGGGTGCGAACCCGCATAGGCGAGCGCCACCTGGGCCCCGTTGCCGATGCCCAGCAGCGCGATCGACGGCACATCCCATGTGCTGCGCAGCCGTTCGATGTCCTCGGCGGCGTGTGCGTTGTCGTATGCCGAGTCGCCGGGGGCGATGGTGTCGGTGCAACTCGTGGTGGCGGTCATGGTGATCGCGGCGAGGTTGGCGACGGGATCGTCACCGGACTGGAACTGTGCCTGGTCGAGCATCTCCTGGCGGTCGAACAGGTCGCGGCAGTCGATGGCGCTCGACATGCCCATGCCGCGCCGGTCGACCGCGACGATCGGGTGGGTCTTGAGGACATCGGTTCCCGCGCGGGACAGCCAGACCGGCAGCTGCACCGAGGTCGGCAGGTCCGAACCGGTCGTCATGACAAGCGGCCCGGCGTCGTCCGGGGTTTGAACGGAGCGCGCGCGAACGACGCCGATGCTCACCGATCCGGTGGCGCCGTTGATCGAGTCGAGGTCGGCGTCGTAGCTTGCGCAGTCCAACGTGACACCCGGCAACGGCTGAATTGCGGAGTCGTTGAACACCTGCGACGTGCAGTTGCGCCACGACAGATCATTCTTGGGGGCCTCGATCGCGGGCGGGCCGCCCGCCTTCTTCTCTGTGGTCGGCTGTCCCTGAGGGCGTGCCCCGGAGTCGGTGGCATAACGCGGATCGGCGGCCAACAGTGGCGCACATCCGGCCAGCAAAGCCGACACAATCACCGTCGATGTGCTCAGGGCACGGACCAAGCGACGCCGACGCATGGAAACCACATTACTGATGAGCGCTTTGCGCCTATCGGATGTAGCGCGCGTACAGATAGCCGGCATCGTCGGTGAGTAGGTGGCTGCGCCGAACCGGGGTGCGTACCTGGCCGGGTCCGGTGGCGATGCGCCGGGCGGCGCCGCCGACCAGTAGCGGCGCGGTCGTCAAGCACAACTCGTCGAGCAGATCGTCTTGGATCAGCAAGCCGAGGATCTGCGGTCCGCCCTCGGCGAGCACCCGGAACAGGCCGCGTTCGGCCAGGATCTTCAGAGCGGCCGCCGCGTCGACCCGGTCGGCGTTCGACCGGGAGGCATCGATGACCTCGGCCACCGATCCGAGCCTGGCGTTCGCGTCGGCGACCGCGTCGGCCGAGGTGAGAATCAGTGGCGGCACCTCAGTCTGGGTGAAGATCCGTGCGTCGTGGTCGATCCTGCCGCGGTTGGTGACTACGGCAATCGGCGGCACCTCGGCCTGGCCGCGATGCCTGCGGTCCTGGCGCTGGGCGGGGGAGCACTGTGCGCCGGAGTAGTTCTCGGTCCGGACGGTGCCCGCACCGACCAGGATGACGTCGGCCTGTTGGCGCAACTGCATGAAGATCGCGCGGTCGCCGGAGCCGCCCAGACTTCCCGACTTACCGTCGGCGGTCGCGCCGCCGTCGAGGGTGGCAATCATGTTGCCGCGCACCCAGCATGCCCGCAGGTCGTCGGGATAGGCGTAGAGGTCCGTCAGCCCGGTCTCGTCGAGTGACTCCGCACCTGTTGAGGGATCCAGCACGGTGAATCGCACCGCTGCGGCGTCGTCGGGCATGAGGATGATTGCAGCACGTCGCTACAGTTCGTGCATGCAGTCCGCCGCGCACGGGAGGAGCCGTTCGGCCCATGTCGGCCACCTCGTCGATCGGCACCCGAGCGTCACCCCGGAACGGTTGATCGCCCAGCTTCACCCGCCGCCGACGTTCGCCGATGTCAGCTTCGAGAGCTATCAGCCGGATCCGGCAGAGCCGTCGCAGTCCGCCGCCGTGCAGTCCTGCATGCGGTTCTGCGACGACGCGGTGGCGCGCCGGGTGGGCAGGAAGAAACTGTTCGGCAAGCGCGAGGCGTTGCCCGGCGTCGGGCTCTATCTCGACGGCGGCTTTGGCGTCGGCAAGACGCACCTGCTGGCGTCGAGCTATTACCGGGTTTCGGCACAGTCACCGGCACCGACGGCGTTCGCGACGTTTGGTGAACTCACGCAGCTGGCAAGTGTTTTCGGCTTCGTCGAATGCATCGACCTGCTGGCAGACTACGCGGTGGTGTGTATCGACGAGTTCGAACTGGACGACCCCGGCAACACCACGTTGATCTCGCGGCTGCTCTCGCAACTGGTCGAACGCGGGGTTTCCATCGCCGCCACGTCGAACACGCTGCCCGAGCAGTTGGGGGAAGGCCGGTTTGCCGCGCAGGATTTTTTGCGCGAAATCAACACGCTCGCAGCGATTTTCAACACCGTGCGGATCGAGGGCCCGGACTACCGCCATCGCGACCTGCCGCCCGCCCCAGAACCGCTGTCCGACGAGGAGGTCGGCGCGCGCGCCGCGCAGGCGCCCGGCGCCACCCTCGACGACTTCGACGCCCTGTGCGCGCACCTGGCGACGATGCATCCGTCGCGTTACCTGACCCTGATCGAGGGCGTGTCTGCGGTGTTCCTTACCGGCGTGCACCCGATCGACGACCAGAACGTTGCGCTGCGGTTGGTGTCGCTGACCGACCGTTTGTACGACGCGGGTGTTCCGGTGGTCGCGGCGGGGGCGAAGCTGGACACCGTCTTCAGCGAGGAGATGCTCGCGGGCGGGTTTCGCAAGAAGTATCTGCGGGCGACCTCGCGACTGCTGGCGTTGACGACTGCCGGTCAGACCGGCCGCACCATCACATAGTCGTTCTCGATGCGCGTGCCGAGCCGAAACGTCTTGGTGCCGTTGACAGTAAACCCGTGCTTGGCGTAGAACCGTTGCGCGCGTTCATTGTTCTGGTTCACCCCGAGCCATACGCACTTCGCGTCGAGATGCGGCGCATGGTTGAGCGCGTCGGCCATCAGCGCCGCGGATCCGCCTGCGCCGTGGCTGTCGGGCAGCACGTACATCTTCGAGATCTCCACCGCCGGGCGCAAGGTGACCGCTTTCTGGACGTCGTCGTCGTCGGGAACACCGCGAATCAACATGGCGTAACCGATCATCCGGCCGTCCTGGCGGGCGACGAGGACCAGTCGGCCGGGATCGTTCAGATATCGGGCGAAATGTGTCTGCGTCAGGTTTTCGTCGATGAATGCCGCTACGTTTTCCTTCGAGACCGACGGCGGGCACGCGAGGGGAAAGGTCTGCGCGGCGACATCGGCGAGTTCTGGCAGATCTGCGGCGGTGGCGGTGGTGACCGCTGGAGTCACACGTTCCACTGCGCGAGGTGGACGCCGGTCTTCTTGTCGACCAGCACCACGTTGGACACCAGGTCGCGGTAGCAGTCCCACCACACGGCACCGTTGACGGTCGCGCCTTCGGGCACGTTCAGCATGGCGTACTGCAGCGCGTCTGGGGCGTCGGAGTTCCGCGGCTCGTAGGCATCTCCTGTCGGGGTGACGCCCTTGAACGAGAACGCCAGCCCGATCGCATACGGCACCGGCATCTTGACGGCGTGGATGGTGACGTTGGCTCGGTAGACCTGATAGCGCGGCGCGCGCGGCGGATAGCCGAACCCCGGTGGCACGTCGGAGGGCTGGATGTCGTGGACGGTCACGTCGGCGACGACGCCCATGAGTTCGACCCGAAGCGGTTCACCGAGCCGCCCGATCGGGGAGTCCACCGCAGCGGCAGGCGCGGCAAGCACGGCTCCGGAAATCGTCAATGCGGCGAACAGCAGCGCAAGAAAGCGGCCCATTTCCCCTCCAGGTTCGCCTCGCATGATGGCATACCGGGACGGCCGCGGACAGTGGGTTGCCCGTCAGGAGGTCCAGGGGCCCATTCCACCGACCTTGTCGATCCGGATGCGGGTGAGCAGGCCCGGGGGCGAGTCGGGCGGCGGGAAGTGCTCATCGGAGCCCAGCATGACCGTCGCCAGCTTGCTGAGTAGTTCGGGGGCGCCGCCCTCGACGATGCGTGCCGTCCCGTTGATCGCCAGATATGGCGCCTGCTGGCCTGGGGTTGGTTTCACGATGGTCACCGCTACCCGCGGATCGCGGCGGATGTTGCGTGTCTTCTGGTATTCGGCGAGGTGGGCGGAGACCAGTTCGTCCCCGTCGGAAGTCGACTCGACGGCCACCCACACCACCGTCGCCTGTGCGCTGCCGTCGGGGTTCAATGTGACGAGCGTGGCGTCGATGCCCTCGCCGATAAGTTCGCGTGCCGCGTCGTTGAGCCTCATGCGTTGTTCTACCGCCACCCGCGCCGTTTCATTCCCCGCCGGCCTCCAACGCGAGCAGCGCGGACTTGGCCGCAACACCCCCGACGTACTGACCCGCCGACCCGTCGGAGCGGACCACGCGGTGACAGGGGATCACCACGGGCAGCGGGTTGTGACCGCAGGCGGTGCCGACGGCGCGTACGGCACGGGGGCTGCCGATGGCCGCGGCCACTTCGGCATAGCTCTCGCGACGGCCGTAGCCGATGTCGCGAAGATGCTCGATGACGCTGCGACGGAAGCCGTCGGCGAGTCGGAGATCGACGGGCACCTCGAAGCCGGTGCGCCGTTTGGTGAAGTATTCGTCGAGCTGACGTGCGGCGGCGTCCAGCCGGGCAGGTGCGCGAAGCACCCGTGGACTCACTGCTTCGGCGAGCGTCGCCAGAACGGCATCGTGGCCTTCGACGTCGTAGGCCACGCGGACCAGCCCGACCGTGGTGGCCGCCAACAGCAGGGTGCCGACCGGGCTGTCGACGGTGCGGTAAGCGACGTCGAGCAGCTCACCGGTTGCCGCGTCGTGTTCCAGCCGACGATGCAGCCGGGCCAAGGTCTCGTCGTCAGCCTGCAACTCGTCGAAAAGGTTAGTGCTCATGATGTTTCGTCCTCGGGATATATTTTGCGGAGGGTCTTGATGCCGTCAGCGGCGGCGCGCCGCGCGGCGTCGGTGGAATTGCCGAGCAGCGCGGCGATCTCGGCGAACGGCAGCCCGACGACGTGGTGATAGGCCACCGCGAGCCGCTGCTTGTGGGGGAGGCGCTGCAGCGCTGACCACAGGTCCGGATGACGTTCTGCGGGGTCGGCGCGTGTCGAGGGACGGTCGGGCGGCGAGTCGACCGGGACCGCACGTCGGCTGCGAGCGCGGCCGACGTCGAGGGCGCGCCGATGTGCGATCGTCACCAGCCATGCCTCGACGTTGGCATCGAAGGGAAGATCGGGATAGGCCCGCAGCGCGGAAAGGAACGTCTCCGACCACGCATCCTCGGCGTCGACCGGCCCGACGACCGCGCGGCAGACCCGCAGCACGGTCGCGCCGTACTCGGCCACCACGTCTTCGAACGGTCGCACCCTCACATCATGTAGACGCCGAGGAGGGTTCGTCTGTGAGATCAGTTCTTGGTGAACGGCTCGAGGGCGGTGACCAGGTCACTTTCGAATCGGTCCCGGTCAACACCGATCCGGTGCAGCGGGCCGTCGTCCTCTTCGGCCTCGAACAGGGCGAGTGCGATGTGCTCGGTTCCGATGTAGTTGTGCCCCAACCGAAGCGCCTGCCGGAAGGTCAGTTCGAGCGCCTTCTTAGCGGGCCCGTTGAAGGGGATCAGGGTCGGCATCTCGCCGTCGGCGCGCGGCGGCAACGGGGCGGCACTGGCGACGGTGCCAGCGTCGATGCCTTGGCCGGCAAGAAGTTTGGCTGCAAGCCCGTCCGGATCGTTGACGAGCGCGAGCAGCAGATGGTTCGGGGTGATCTCGTGATTGCCGGCCTTCTGGGCCTTGTTCTGAGCGACGACCACGACGTTGCGCGCGCGGGGTGTGAACCGGCCGAATCCCGCGTTCGGATCGAGGGTGGCGGATTCGAAGTCGGGCACCTTGGGCACGAATCGCTTCTGTGCGGCCTGCTTGGTGACGCCCATGCATTTGCCGATATCGGTCCACGACGCGCCCGACCGTCGGGCTTGGTCGACGAAATGGCCGATCAGGTGATCGGCGATCTCGCCGAGGGACTCGGCCGCGAGCATCGCGTCGGTGAGTTGTTCGAGGGGTTCGGTATGCACCGTCTTGATGACGTCGATCAGGTCGTCAAGGCGGACGGGATAGGAGATCTTGGCCGGCTCGGTCATGGCGTCAACTCTAGGTTGACGTTGGCTCATCGTCAACTAGTGGTTGACGTCATCCGCGCGGATAGCCGCGCTGCACCGTTCGATCGAGGATGCCCAGGGTGGCGCGCAGTGCGCTCTCCGAAATGACCGGGAAGATGTTGGCCTTGCGCCACTCCGGATCGATGCCGGACCAGTCGTAGAACGAGGTCACAATGGTTTTGCCGTCGTCGGACGGTTCGAGACGATAACCGTAGACGTGGCCGATCTGCGGCCGGATCCGGCCGAGGATCGTCCAAGCGATGAGGCGGTCCTTTTCGAATTCGCGGATCTCGACCGTAACGTCGTATTTGCCCATTGGGAAGTCGTTGAGGGCTTCGCGATCCATGTGGATCACAAAGCTGTCGCCTGCGCTTTTGGCCCGCTCCCCGTCTGCGTCCTGCAGCATGCCAGTCGCATCGATGGCGACGTGGCCGTGGGGGTCACACAGGACGGCGAAGATGTCGGCGGCCGACGCGGCGATGGTGCGCTGGACTTCCATGCGTTCGGTCATGGGTCGATCCTGTCAGGGCGGCGATCGTTGCTGAGGTTGTTTTGGGTGTTCTCAGGCGGGTATACGACGACAACGTCAGTTTGACCTACCGAACAGGGGAGTGTTCGAGCAGTGGGTGGTCACAATCTGGGGCGGAACATGCCGCCCATATTGCGGGATGCAGTCGCGTTCATTCAGGAGAATGCGGATGCCGACATCGGGCTTGAGGACATCGCGGCTGCGGTGAACGTTTCGCCGCGCTCGGTTCAGTACGCGTTTCGCCGCAACCTGGGGACCACACCGTTGGAGTATCTGCGGCGCGTCCGCCTCGACCGGGCGCACCGTGACCTCAAGGCCGCCGATCCGGCGCACGACACCGTGACCGCTATCGCCGGACGTTGGGGCTTCAGCCACGCGGGCCGCTTCAGCCTTGCCTACAAGGCGATGTTCGGCAACGCGCCCAGCGACACACTACGGGCCTATCCGGCATAGCGGTGGAAGCGTCACTCCACGAACGAAATTGACGTCTCCGAACAGTTGGTGACGGAGTTGTCGAGTGGCAACGTCCGTGGCATGCGGTCACAATGATCCGCTCAGCAAATCAGTACGTGTCACCCTAGCGCGGGCACGTCCTCGGCACGCCGCACTCAATACCGGAGGAGCGACACCTCGGCGCATACGATCGAATGCCGCGTCCGGTATCGCCGGTGATTGGGGAGTAGTGAGACATCGCGACGTCAGTGCCATTGACCGACAACTGTCGCTCCTAGCCGCCGTGAGCGCTTCGATCCGGCGCCTCGGCGGAAAGCCGTCGACGGCGCTCATCGATGAGCTGCTCGATGAGCGGATCGCGAGCCGGCCGACGGGGTTACGGCTTGGGGCGTCGGGCGCCGGCACCGGCCATGGCAATGCCAATCAGCGCGATGATCGGACCGAGAACGGACCAGGTGGTGGTGTTGCTCATCGGGCTGCCCCCCACCACCCCGAATCCCTGTAGCGCGAACAGCACGCCGAAGGCGGTGACTGCGATGCCGACTATCAGCAGGATGATGCGTCCCATTCCTCGACATTAGCGGTGAAAGCCGGCGGGGCTCTGTTCGGGACCAGGCGTCGAGATCGATTGGGTAGTCGCTTACTCGCGCTCTACCACCGCTGCGACGCGGATAGTCGATCCATCGGAACGCTTTCACGGTGGAGGCACACAATGGACGAGACGCCCGGCTTCGGCCGGATGGTGGCAGTGGTGGGGGCGATGTCTGTCCTTGGGCTCATCGCGCCGGGCGGTGTGCAAGCGGAGCCGCGCACCCGCCGCCTCATCCCCATGTACTGGCCGCTCAGGACCTGCTCGACCATGCGTCCACGTCGACGGAACGCGATGGCAGCAACGAGCTGGGGTTTTCGCTTATCGGAATAAGTGCATGGGTGGCGATCACCGATCAGAGTCGATGACGCCTCCCACAACGCGGCGGGACTGGTTGCCTCGTCAGGCCACGTCGAAGAGCGTAGATGTCGCCGTCCCGAACAAGGATGGCACGCGATCCGCCTGTGTCTCCTGCGCTATCTTGAATTGATCTGTGCGACCCACTAGGGCGGCCTTGCCGCCTCGCGGGGCAGAAGCGGCAAGACCTAGGGCGCGCGAACGGCCGACCACATTCGCGCTCTCCCCCCCGACAAAGGCACTACCCGCGCCCCGAGGGAGCAAACGCCCGTCATTCGATGATCGAAGCGACCAGTCGCTGAGCGACCATCCGCACGGGCGTGTTGGTGTCCTGTGACAGTTTTACCAGCGTTGCGAACGCCCGGCCGGCATCCAGTTTGTAGCGTTCCATCACAATCCCCTTGGCCTGGCCGATCACGTCGCGGCTGGCCAGCGCGGATTCGAACTGGGTCTGCCTGTCTGCCGCGATAAGAGTGATGGCTGCGTGCGTGGCCAGCATCGCCAGTGCCGCCTCGGCATGCACGTCGAAGGCGTGCGACCGTTTGCTCAGGACATTAAGCGCCCCTGAACCATGGCGGTGAGTGAAGAGCTGGAATGACGCGACGCTGTGGATCCCGAATCTGCCTGCCGAAGCAGCGAATTCGGGCCAACGTGTGTCCTCGCCCAGGTCTGCGCTGCGGACCACCGAGCTGTCCGTTGTGGCTTCCAGGCAGGGTCCTCGTTGGTGGTCCATCTGCACGCGGTCCAGGTCGGCAACCAGCGGATCGGTCGGCGCGACTGAGCGGAATTCGCCTTTGTCGATCAGCATCACGTCGGCATAGTCGGCGCCGTCGACAAGATGGACGGCGGCGGCGGTGACGCGGCTGAGGGTCTCCTCTAAGTCGATCGGCCCGGAGAATGCGGTAGTCAACTCGTCCATAGCTGACTCGAGAGGCTCGTCGAGGCTGCCATCTTCGTGCATGAAACACCGGCTTCCTGGTCGTCAATTGCACGTCGCCCTGACGATCAGTGGTGCATCGAACGTAGCGGCGGCAACTTCTCACGGCTGTTTCTCTGGCGGCGCACGCGAACACGCGTCGTCAAAGAAATCGGTGAGACCAGGCAGGCGCTGTGTTTCCAACGCCGGGGACCGCTTCCTAGCTACCTAGCAACGGGAATCTTTCATGCAACCCGGTAGACCCGTCACTGCAATCAAGTATCACCCGAATTGCACCGGGAGGGGATTATCTAGCGCTTGAGCAGAATGGCAATTTGGACATAACATTGCCGGCCGGAATCTGCTCGGCCCTCGGCACTGCTAGGAGTGGCCTTCTGCTGCCGGCGGCGTTGCTGAGCCGGACTCTTCGGCGGGCGCGTTGCGGTGGACGCGACTCTCCTGGTCGTCGTCAGCGGCCGCGTCAGACAGATTGTCGCCGACATTTCCGGCGTTGTCGGGAGTCGTCATCGCGAAAACCCCATTCTGTCGATGGTGGTGTGTAAACCTGTGGGCGAAGCCCCCCACTTCGTGAAAGAAGCGCACTTGTCTTGACGCTTGGAGTGTGGGGGGCTTCTTCGTGCCCGGGTGCCCAGGACGACGAACTCTCAACCGGGATCGAAGGGATTGTGTCCAGTTCGTGAACCGCAATGTCATCGCAGGCTCTTGCCCAATCGATGGCCGCGATCGCCGGCGACGAACCGTCACGGGCACGTTTACGGTGCTCGTATACGACGAGGCGCACTCGATGTCAACGACTCCGGCAACCGCATGCTTGCCTGGCGGATAGCCAAATCTTCCCTCTCAGGAGACAACTCTGGCTTCTAGGCGATTACCGATGCACCGCCTGACCGTGGAGCATTTTCTGCACCAGAAACGAGAGGAATCCACGGTGATCGAGCCAACCCGCCCCAGACTGGACCGCTCTGAGTACGCAGCGATGCTCGTCGGCGCCGTGGCAGTTGCAGCCTTCCCGTCCGTCGGATTTGCTTCTGTCGCAAGCGCCGAAAAGGTATGGGACATCGAGACCTACGACTACTGCATGGACCAGTCGAGGGCGCATTACCAGAGGGGCGAGATTACTCTCCAGGAGCTTACCGAGGCCGCAAGAACCTGCTGCGAATATAACGACGGAGTCTGGAACGCTGCCACGCAAGACTGCCAGGCCCCACCCGGTAACTCCCAGGGCTCACGGCAGCTTCCGGGGAACGTTCATATTCCATCCGACATAGCCACCGCACCGACATTGACCAAGGACGCGCCGCGGCCGATTCCGGTGCCCTCCGACGTCGCGACCGTATCGACGGTGAGCCAAGGCAAGGAGTTGGCATCGTGAATTCTTTCGATGAAGCCACCTACTGGCACAACCACCCCGACTTGCCACGCCTCGCACAGAACATGCGCGAGCAGTTGGAACAACAAAGGATGACGGTGTTACGGGCTACCCCACTGATTGGATGCAGCCCCTGTGCCTGAGCCCCAGTGCCGGCACACCACAAATTTGTTGATTGGCATAGGGGCAATGACAACACCGCCACGGTCGCTGGTGACCGGCAGCACTGCCACCGCCGCGCAAAGTCGAGGGGAACACCGCAATCGTGAACGGTGATGGCCTGTCAGCTACGGCGACAGGGGGAGGTACGACGGTCATTGTGCCGCTACCCGCGCCCTAAACAGCTGCTGGACACCGACTCAGAACCCGACAACAAGCGGCCCGGGCCATACATTTCGATGACCCCGTCCGCCAGGTCATCAATAGGCACATCGACAGCCGCGCAAGCATCGTCAAGAGGCGCGTTCTCTTCGCAATAGTGGATGAGTGCGTAAAGGGTGGCCAATTTATTTGGTAGCCGTGCGCCTGCCCATGTGCAGTATCGCTATCACCCATTTGCCAACTCAAGTGGGTCGATGCAATCAGTGGTCATGCGGCCTAAGCCCGCGCCCAGGTTCCCGCCAAGGTTGCGTCAAATGTGAGTCGGCCCGCCACCAGGGAAATGGGCGGCGGGCCGACGGAAGCGTGCTAGATACTAGACGCGCGGCGTGTTGCCGTGGCCAGCTGTTCCGGCCGCACCCGCAGCGGGCCGGTCATTGCGTTTCTTCAGACCCAGCAGGCCCACAAGGCCGAGCAGGCCAGCGAGCCCCCACAGGCCGGTGTTATCGCCGTCGTCCTCGGTCTCGGACTGAGCCAGGGTAGTTGTTGTCGTAGGGACTGGGCTGTCGTACGTGACGGCATGCGCGACACCTGCTCCACCGAAGGTCAACGCACCGGTCACGCCAAGAATTGCAACAGCTTTTCGCACTTGTTTTCTCCATCATTCAGGTCGGTTCAAGCGAACCATGCGAGGACCAAGGGCTGTAGTCCTCTTGAAGCGCGATTCGAAATGGATCCGCCCCCCCCGGCGAACTTCCCCCCATCGCAAGCGGATCTGTACCCGCTGTGGACGTCACCAAACCGAACCAGTTGCTGCGGACAGAGTCGGCCCGCCGCCGGGGATTGGTGACGGGCCTCTGGGGGCAGCGATAAGTCAGCAGTTGGGGCTGCTCGAACCGCTGCGGATCTACGATGAGTTCTGAAGGTTGACGCGACGAGCCAGAGGACGGATTGCTATGCCGGGTTCAGAGGGTGTCGAACGGTGGAATGAAGTTGATATCCCCGAAGACATGCCCGTTTCGCGAATCTTGCGTGACTATGTCGGGCAGGTATGTGTATTCGACGGGTTCAAGGCGCATGGCTCGGTCACCGAGC
>NZ_JAVHWK010000004.1:0-3330 GCF_032159775.1 Mycobacterium sp. | reverse complement strand
GCAGAGCCTGGTCGCGACCACCTGACTGCCCGAGTCGGCCACCGAACGGTAGGTCCCGACGATGGTGTCGGCGAGTTCAGTCGCGGCGTCCCCGGACAGGTCGAGCGCGTACTCGTCGAACACCTCGCCGCTCGAGGCGGACGCACCGACCAGCGCCAGCCGCGCCACCCGTCCGGTGACCGCGACCCCGAGGACTACGTCCACAGGTTCACTCCTTGCCTCATCGACGTTCCAAGCTACCGGACAGATTCCGTATCCTCGCCGGTCGAGTCGTCGCCCGAACCGGCTTGTGCACGGGTGCAAAAATGGCACGCTGGGGTGGCAACCCCTCGATTTGCCACCCTGAGAGGAAATCGTCCCGTGAGCGACCAGCGTTACGACGCGCCCGATACTGCCGTGGTGGCGACCGCCGCTGCGGCCGCCGTCGGCCGGTCGCCCCGAGTCGGCTACGTGCCCTCCCGAGCCAACGCCGTACGCGACGGGGTCGCGGTCGCACTGCTCGCCGTCGCGCTGCTTCTGCCGTGGAATCTGGACTTCGGCGTCGGTATCCCCGTCGGCAACGGCCTGCTGATCGCCGTCGTCGTCGCGGTGACGCTGCTCGCCATCCTGGCCGCGCTGGCGCCCCACGTCGGTCCGTTCCGGCTCACCGCCGATGGCCAGGATGTCCGCCGAACGAGCCGGGTACGGCTGTTGCTCACGCTCGGCTATCTGATCGTCGTCGTCGGCTTCGTCGTCTATCAGTTGCTCGAGACATGGCGCGGCGGCGGCACCGGCCTGGTGGGGCCGGGCGTCGGGCCCGGCCTGCTGCTCGGCGTCGGGGGCGCGCTGCTGGCGTCGCAGCCGCCGATCACCGGTATCACCATCCAGGACAACGGGTTTCGTCGGTGGTATGCGGCCGCGAGGATGCTGGGCGGGGTGTCGATTGCGCTCGCCACGCTGTCGGTGGCCTTCAACGTGTACTGGCGGCTGCGCTACCTGTTCGTCACGAACGGCGCGTTCGGCGGCGAGGACATCGCCACCATCATCACCACGCTGCTGTACGGCGCGGAGGCTTTGATCGCGTTGGTCATCGCGTCGCGCTGGCTCACCGAGCGGACGGCCGCCGCGAGGCTGGCCACCGCAGCGCTGGGCGCCTCCGGCGCGCTGGCGGCCACGCTGGTGTGGATCCTGCCCATCGGCCGCGACGTCGACGCCTTCCACGGCTTCGCCCAGAACACCTCGACCGCCGCCGTCGGCTACGAGGGGTATCTGTTCTGGGCGGCCGCCGCGGCGATCGTGGCGCCGACGACGCTGTACGCCATCTTCCTGATCAAGCCGCCCACGTTGGGTGCGTACCGGTCGGCGGCGGAGAAATGTCTGACGCTCATCGCGTTCTGGGCGTTCGCCGCGGCGGCGCTGCGCGTCATCGACTATTTGGTCGCCTGGTCATTGGACCTCCCCCGCGCGCTGTACGACACCGCGGCGATGACGGTGTTCAACCTGATCACCGGCTTGGTCGCCCGCTGGCTGCACCGTCAGCTCGCCAGGGGTGAAGTCACGCTGCCCGTCATCGCGGCTTTCAGCGGGCTGCTGTTCGTCTTTACGGTCGCGAACCTGGCCATCGGCGTCGCGCTCGCACCGCGGTACGCCGAGGCGTCGCCCTCCAGCGTCTACGGCAACAACCTGGCTCAGCAGATCACTAGCACGTTCGACGTGACCATCTGCCTGCTGAGCTTCGCCGTGCTGGTCGCGATGTTGTTCACCGGGCCGCTGGCGGGCTACCTGGTTCGCCGCCGCGAGAAGCGCAGCGCGGCTCCTATTTCCGCGCCGCAGCCCGCGGTGTCGGCGCCACCGACGCTCGTTCGACCGTCACAGCCCGCACAACCGCCCGAGATGCCGAGAATCGTTCGGCTGAGGGAGGATTCGACGACGGTGCTCGCGGCGCCCCCTACGGAGGAGATCGCCGCACCGACCGCTGGCATTCGCATCCTGCGTCGCGAACGGTCATCCGAGCCGACCATTGCGCTGCCCACGCCGCCGGACGATGCCGACGAGCACAGGCCGCCGTCGGGGCCCGTCACCGGCGGTTGACTGCGTACTGCCCGCCTTCGGGCGACTTTGTCGCGCAAGCGTAGGGCGCCTAACCGCCGCCGACAATGTCGCGGTGAGGCGGGCACTTCCCGCAGTGCTTCGACGGGCGGCACACCACGGCCGCCGCTGTCACTAGCCTTGCCGGTGTGCATGATTCGCTGTGGACCGCCGCGACCCACCACCCGTTTCTCGACGCCGTGCGCGACGGCACCATCACCGACTCCGCATTCGACCGATGGTTGGCGCAGGACGCCTTGTTCGTCGCAGACCTGCTGACCTTCCAGGCACGCCTGCTGGCCCGCGCGCCGCGGCAGGCACAAGCAGCGCTCGTCGGAGGATGCAGCGCGCTGGTCGCCGAGCTCGACTGGTTCGAAGAACAGGCCGCTCGACGCGGTCTGCAGCTGGACGCTCCGCCGCTGCCGGCGACGCTCGCGTACCGCGAACTTCTGCAGCGATTGGACCCCGCACCGTACGAAGCTGCGGTCACGGCGCTGTGGGTGATCGAACGCGTGTATCTGCTCGCGTGGACCTCCGCCGCGTCGGACTCCACCCCGTTCGCTGAGTTCGTCGAGCACTGGTCCACTCCGGAGTTCGCGGACTATGTCGCCGCACTCGGCGAGCTGGCCGCACCGGACAAGCACGAGGACCTCGTCGGCGACGTGCTCGCGCTCGAGGTGGCGTTCTGGGACATGGCGTTATCCGCTGACTGACGGAACTTGACCGCTGACCACGCGAAATTCATGACACGATCAATGACGTGAGCGTCAGCCAGGGATTCGCTGTGAGGCGGGCACTACGGAAGGTGCTAGTCGGCTGAGGGGAGCTGACGGCGCCCTTCGATCCACTGCTCGACGGGCTCGGCCGTCTCCTCGGACGTCACGCTGACCCGGTGGCTGCGCCTAAGGCTGAAGTGGATCTCTTCGGTCTCCTCGAAGACCTGTCGCGCAGCGCGCAGCGGCCGCGTCGTCGACTCGATCGCGCTGGCGACGACCGGCGGCACGAACGGACGCATCCAGCGCACGGCCGCCCCCGCCACGTCGGGCAGCGCCGGTATCAACGAGCGCTTGTCGTCCGCTGCGGATTCGGTCAGCGCGGGCAGGTTGTCCGACTCGGCAGGCGACTCAATAGTGGGCGACTCCAACTCGGCGACGACTTCGGTCACCCGTTCCGACGACACCTGCGTCGGCGCCTCGATCGCTGCAACGACGCGACGGCGCTGCTCCTCCCGATCGATCTCGTTCTGCGCCTCGATCTCCATGC
>NZ_JAVHWK010000173.1:0-14712 GCF_032159775.1 Mycobacterium sp. | reverse complement strand
ACGCCGGCGGCGGTCTCGTCGAAGGCCGCCACCGACTTGCGGACGGCGTGCGAGAAGCTGGTCTCCGACTCCCATCACCTGGATGCCGCCGAGCTCCGCGACGCACTGCTCGACCTGCACGAATTCTGGCTCTCGTCGAAGGCTGCCGAGATCGGGATCACCGAGACCAGCGGCTTCGCGATCGTCGCAACCGGAGGCCTCGGCCGACGCGAACTCCTGCCGTACTCCGACCTGGACCTGATGCTGTTGCACGACAATCTGCCCAAGAAGGTCGTCAGCGAGGTCGCCGAGAACCTTTGGTACCCGTTGTGGGACGCCAATATTCGGCTCGACCACAGCGTCCGGACGGTGGCCGACGCGATGAAGGTTGCCGGAGAGGACATCTCGGCCGGGCTGGCCATGTTGGAGGTGCGTCATATCGCTGGCGATGCCGACTTGTCGACGCTGCTGGTCGGTGGTGCGCGTCGGCAGTGGCGGACCGGAATCGCCTCGCGCTTCGACGAACTCGTCGAACACACCAAGCAGCGGTGGCAGCGCAGCGGAGAGATCGCCCACCGCGCCGAGCCGGATTTGAAGACCGGCCGCGGTGGTCTGCGCGACGTGCAGCTGCTCAACGCGCTGGCGATAGCGCAGCTGGCCGACGTCTACCCGAGCAGGTCGTTGGCCTCGCCGACCGAAACGCTCGGCGAGGCGCACCTCGCGCTGCTTAACGTTCGCACCGAGCTACACCGGGTATCCGGTCGTGGCCGGGAGCTGGTGCTGGCCCAGCACGCCGACGAGATCGGCGCAGCCTTGCGCATCGGTGACCGTTTCGATCTGGCGCGCGTGCTCTCCGATGCTGCACGCACCATCAGCTTTTACGTCGACGCCGGCGTTCGCACCGCAGGCAATGCGCTGCCGCGCCGGGGATTCGCGGCGTTTCGTCGACCGGTGCGCCGGCCGCTGGACGAAGGGGTCATCGAGTTCGGTGGCGAGGTGATCCTTGCCCGCGACGCGCGCCCCGAGCGCGACCCCGGCCTGATCCTGCGTGTTGCCGCAGCTTCGGCAAGCACCGGTCTGCCGATGGCGGCGTCCACGCTGGCCCGGCTCGGCCAGTCCGCGCCCGAACTGCGCACACCGTGGCCGCGGCAGGCGCTCAAGGATCTGCTGGTGATGCTGGCCGCAGGCCCGACGGCGGTGGCCACGATAGAGGCGCTCGACCGCACCGGGCTGTGGGGCAGGCTGTTCCCGGAGTGGGGAGCCGTGCGTGATCTGCCACCCCGCGACGTGGTGCACATCTGGACCGTTGACCGCCATCTCGTCGAGACCGTTTCCCGGGCAAGCGCTTTCACCACTCGCGTGTCGCGTCCCGACCTGTTACTGCTCGGCGCGCTGTGTCACGATATCGGCAAGGGCAGGGGCGGTGACCACAGCGTCATCGGTGCCGAGCTGGCGACTCAGATCGGCACCAGGCTCGGTCTGTGGCCGTCGGATGTCGAGGTGCTCTCCAAGGTCGTGCGGCATCACCTCCTGCTTCCGCACACCGCCACCCGCCGTGACCTGCAGGACGCCAAGACCATCGAAGCCGTCGTCGAGGCGGTGGAAGGCGACACGGTCCTGCTCGAGTTGTTGGCCGCGCTGGCCGAGGCCGACTCGTTGGCCACCGGCCCCGGCGTCTGGGGTGACTGGAAGGCGTCGCTGATCGGCGACCTGGTGCGCCGCTGCCGGCTGGTGATGGCCGGCGAGGAGTTGCCGCATCCCGATCCCGTTGATCCACACCATCTTTCGCTTGCTTCGACAGTCGGCGTACATGTGGAGCTGACGCCGGCCGACAGCCCGCACATCTACAACGTGACGATGATCGCTCCCGACCGGCGTGGGCTGCTGTCGAAGGCGGCGGGCGTGCTGGCGCTGAACTCGCTTCGGGTGCACTCGGCGTCGGTCAACGGTCACCAAGGCTCGGCGATCAACACGTTCGTCGTGTCGCCGCACTTCGGCTCGCCGCCCGCCGCCGAGCTGCTGCGACAGCAGTTCATCCTCGCCCTCGACGGTGAGCTCGACGTGCTCGCGTCGCTGGATCGCCGCGACCGCGAAGCCGCGCAGCACGGCACGACGCGGGCGGGCGAGGCGCCCAACGCGGTGCCCATCAACCACGCCACCGCGCCGCCACGGATCCTGTGGTCCCAAGGTGCGGAGCCCGGCGAGCTGGTGGTGCAGATCCGGTCCACCGACCGTGCGGGCCTGCTGGCACGGCTGACCGCGGTGTTCGAGCGGGACGGGGTGGACATCGCGTGGGCGAAGGTGACCACGCTGGGCTCATCGGTGGTCGACCTCTTCGGGATCGTGATCCCGGCCGAGGGCCAGGGTGACGGCTCCACGGTCCGTGACGAGCTGCAACACGACCTGTACGAGGTACTGCCCACCCCTGCGCCCGCGAAGCCGGTGTCCGAGGCCAGCTAGGCTTGTCGTCGTGTTTGAATCCCTCTCCGACCGGTTGACCGGTGTCCTGTCGGACCTGCGCGGCAAGGGGCGGTTGACCGACGCCGACATCGATGCGACCACCCGCGAGATCCGGCTGGCGTTGTTGGAGGCAGACGTCTCGCTGCCCGTGGTGCGCGAATTCGTCGCGCGCATCAAGGAGCGCGCACGCGGAGCTGAGGTGTCGGGCGCCCTCAACCCGGCCCAACAGGTCGTCAAGATCGTCAACGAGGAGCTCGTCGGGATCCTGGGCGGGCAGACCCGCCAGCTGGCGTTCGCCAAGACACCGCCGACGGTGGTGATGCTCGCGGGCCTGCAGGGTTCGGGTAAGACGACGCTGGCCGGCAAGCTCGCGAAATGGCTTAAGGGTCAAGGGCATACGCCGCTGCTGGTGGCTTGCGACCTGCAGCGCCCCGGCGCGGTCAACCAGCTACAGGTCGTCGGCGGCCAGGCCGGTGTCGAGGTGTTCGCGCCGCATCCCGGCGCATCGGCCGACGGCTCCGTCGACACCGATGCCAGCGCGCCGGTCAAGGTGGCCTCCGACGGTCTCGCCGAGGCAAGGGCACGGCATTTCGACGTGGTCATCGTCGACACCGCCGGGCGGCTCGGCATCGACGACGCGCTGATGGCGCAGGCAGCCTCGATCCGCGACGCCGTCGATCCCGACGAGGTGCTGTTCGTCGTCGACGCGATGATCGGCCAGGACGCCGTCACCACCGCGGAGGCGTTCCGCGAGGGAGTCGGGTTCACCGGCGTGGTGCTCACCAAGCTGGACGGCGACGCCCGCGGTGGCGCCGCGCTGTCGGTGCGCGAGGTCATCGGCGTGCCGATCCTGTTCGCGTCCGCAGGCGAGAAACTCGACGACTTCGACGTTTTCCACCCCGACCGGATGGCCGGCCGCATCCTCGGCATGGGCGACGTGCTGACCCTGATCGAGCAGGCCGAGCAGGTCTTCGACGCGCAGCAGGCCGAGGATGCCGCCGCCAAGATCGGGTCGGGCGAGCTGACGCTCGAGGACTTCCTCGAGCAGATGATGGCCATCCGCAAGATGGGGCCGATCGGCAACCTGTTGGGCATGCTTCCCGGCGCCGGTCAGATGAAGGATGCGCTGGCCGCGGTCGACGACAGCCAGCTTGACCGGGTGCAGGCGATCATCCGCGGTATGACGCCGCAGGAGCGCGCCGAGCCGAAGATCATCAACGCATCGCGGCGGCTGCGCATCGCCAACGGCTCCGGTGTGACGGTGGCTGAGGTCAACCAGCTTGTCGACCGGTTCTTCGAGGCCCGCAAGATGATGTCGCAAATGGCCGGACAGATGGGAATGCCGTTCGGCCGCAAAGGTTCTTCGCGCAAGAACGCCAAGAACAAGAAGAAGGGCAAGAAGGGCGGCCGCGGTCCGACGCCACCGAAGGTGCGCAGCCCATTCGGCGCGGGTGTGCCCGAGGGCTTCCCCGACCTGTCCAACATGCCCAAGGGCCTCGACGAGCTGCCGCCGGGCTTGGCCGACATCGACCTGTCGAAGCTGAAGTTTCCCAAGAACTGATGCGACTGCATGTCCGCGGCCGGGGCTTACCCGATGAGCAGCCCGTGGACTGGTGGATCGTCGACGGCGTGCTGAGCGCCGAACCGGTCGCCGACGCTCAGACCGTCTTCGACGGCGGTTGGATCGTGCCCGGGCTCGTCGACGCGCACTGCCACGTCGGGCTCGGTGCGCACGGCCCGGTAGACAACCTCGACGAGTGCGTCGAGCAGGCGGAGACCGAACGCGGGGTCGGCGCACTTCTGCTGCGCGACTGCGGGTCGCCGATCGACACCCGCGCCCTCGACGACCGCGACGACCTGCCCCGAATCATCCGGCACGGTCGCCATCTGGCGCGGCCGAAGCGTTACCAGCGCGACTTCGCGATCGAGCTGGAAGACGAGGCGCAATTGCCTGACGCGGTCGCCGAGCAGGCGCGATGGGGCGACGGCTGGGTCAAGCTGGTCGGCGACTGGATCGACAGGGACGTCGGCGACCTGGCGCCGCTCTGGTCCGACGATGTGCTCACGGCGGCGATGGAGGCGGCCCACGCCGAGGGGGCGCGGGTCACCGCCCACGTGTTCAGCGAGGAGGCGTTGCCCGGCCTGATCAGGGCGGGCATCGACTGCATCGAGCACGGCACCGGCCTCACGGACGACGCGCTGGCGCTGATGGTCGAGCACGGAACGGCGTTGGTGCCGACGCTGATCAACATCGAGAATTTTCCCGGCATCGCCGACGGCGCCTCGAAGTACCCGGGCTACGCCAGCCACATGCGGGATCTTTACCGCCGCAGCGGCCCGCGCTTCGCTGCCGCGCGCGAGGCGGGCGTGCCGATATTTGCGGGCACCGATGCGGGCAGCATGGTCGCGCACGGTCGCATCGGCGATGAGGTCGACGCGCTGAAGCGGATCGGGATGACGCCGACGGAGGCGCTCGGGGCGGCGAGCTGGACGGCCCGCGACTGGCTGGGCAGACCGTCGCTCGAGCACGGCGCGTCGGCGGATCTGGTCTGTTACGTCGAGGATCCCCGTACGGGAGCGGCCGTCATCAACCATCCGGACCTGGTTGTGCTGCGCGGCCGTGCGTACTAGGGGGCGGCTGCGAGGTGTCGCGGGCGCGCTCCTCCTTGTGGCGACGGTCGTCTGCGCGCCGCAGGCTGTTGGCGATCCAAATGCTTTGTGGGCCATCGTGAACGGCCAGTGCGTACCCGGTCAACAGAACAACGGTGACCCTGCCCCGTGCGCGCTGGTCGACCTCGACGGCGGCGAACCGCGCGGCTATGCGGTGCTCAAGGATCTGGTCGGTGCCACCCAGTTCCTGCTGATCCCGACCGCGCGCGTGCCGGGAATCGAGAGCCCGCAGATCCTGGCCGCCGATGCGCCGAACTACTTCGCCGACGCGTGGCGGGCCCGTTCCTTCGTCGAACAGCGCGCAGGGCGAGAACTGCCCCGGGACTGGCTGAGCCTTGCCGTCAACTCCGCAGACGCGCGGTCACAAGACCAGCTGCACATTCACGTCGACTGTGTCCGGGCCGACGTGCGCCAGGCGCTGGCCGCCCACGCCGACGACATCGGCGCGACATGGCGGCCGTTCCCCGAAACGCTTGCCGGTCAGCGGTACCGGGCGATGTCGATCCGGGCGCAGGAACTGGACGGCGTCAACCCGTTTCAGCTTCTCGCCGACGACCTGCCCGCAGGGGACTCCATGGGCGCGCAGTCATTGGTGGTCGTTGGTGACAATGATGCCGACGGGCGACCGGGCTTCGTTCTGCTCGCGGGTCGAGCCGACGTCACCAGGCCGGGCAGCGGGCACGGTGAGGACCTCCAGGACCATGTCGCATGCCCGCCGCCTGCCGAGGTGATGGGCAAGTAGCCGTCACGGTTGCCCGAAGCCCCAGTCGAACAATGCGGTGGCCTGGCCGTAGAGGTCGCCGTCGCCGTACATCTCCACCACGATCAGCCGTCGGTTGCCCCGCTGCGCTGCGGCGACGAAGGTGTCGCGGGCGAGGTTCGTGTAGCCCGTCTTGCCGGCGATCGTGCCCGGATAGCTCGTCAGCAGTTTGTTCTGGGCGGTGATCGTCTTGCCGGGGAACGGTGCCGACCTGGCCTGGAAGATCTGCGCTATCAGCGGATAGGTCAGGGCGGCGCGGTAGATCACCGCGAGGTCGTGCGGCGTCGTGACCGACTCCCAGCCCGGTCCGTCGAGCCCCGAGGGCGACGATGCCCGTGTGCTCTTGGCCCCCAGGGTCGCGGCCTTGCGGTTCATCGCGGCGACGGCGACCTGCTGTCCGCCCAGCATGTCGGCCAACATGTTGGCCGCGTCGTTTCCCGAAACCATCAGCAGGGCCGACAGCAGCTGCTGGGTGGTGTATGCCTGACCCGGCTCGAGCCCGACACACGAGCATTCGACCTCGGTGTGGGATTGGTTGGCGCGCGCGAAGTTATCGGGACGCAGATTGTCCAGGACCACCATCGCGAGCAGCGGCTTGATCGTACTGGCGGGTGCGTGCTGCCCGTTCGGATCCTGGGCGGCTAGAACGCGTCCCGAGTCGAGGTCGGCGAGCAGCCACGCCTGCGCGGGGCCGTCGGGAAGTGCGACCGCGCCCGGCGGCTGGATGCCGGGCTCAGCCGTCGCGGTCGGTGCTGCCACCGCTGAGCTCGCCATCGCGAGCGCGGTTATCAAGGCAGCCAACATCTTTCGCACGGAGGCTGAGCGTATCCTGTACGTTCACCGGTTTAGCCGCGCTGAGGTCTCGGATCCATTGCGGATCAACAACTTTTGATGACGCTGGGTCTAGAGCGACGAAACGCTCATCTGCCTGTCCTGGGAGAAGCCCCAGTCGAACAGGCCGATGGCCTGGTCCCAGTATGTCGGACCGCCTTCTTTGATCAGCCCGTACATCATGGCGACCACCAACCGGCGACCGCCGCGGTCGGCGGCCGCGACGAACGTCTTCTTCGCAGCGTCGGTGAACCCGGTCTTGCCCCCGAGGGTGCCCGGATAGCGGTGCAGCAGTTCGTCGTCGTTCACGATCGGCTTGTCACCCCCGGCCGTCGGGAACGTGGCCGCCGGCTGCGCGATCGTCGCCGCGAAGACCGGATTGGCCATCGCTGCGCGGAAGATGACTGCGAGGTCCCGTGGGGTGGTGGCTCCGGCGCCGCCGGCCCCGTCCAGCCCGGACGGGGTGGCCGCATGCGTGGACAGCGCGCCGATCGACGCGGCCTTGGCATTCATCTTCGCCACCGCGGTGTCATAGCCACCGATCATGTCGGCCAGCGCGTTGGCCGCGTCATTTCCCGACATCAGCAGGATCGCGCCCAGAAGCTGGCGAGCGGTGTAGGTGCGGCCCGGCTCGATGCCCGCGCAGGTGCACTCGACGTGGGTGTCGGCCTCGGTGCCCACGACCGTCGCGTCCAGGTTGGTCACCTCGTCGAGCGCGGTCAGCACCAGCAGGGTCTTGATCGTGCTCGCGGGTGGATGGGGGATGTCCATCTCCCGCTCGGCCAGCACCTGGCCGGTGTCCATGTCGGCGACGATCCACGCGGGCGCGGGCCCGTCGGGAGGCGCCACGTTGCCGATGGGCGCAATGTCGGGTTCTGCTTCGGCCAGCGGAACAACGGATAGCAAAACCAGGCTCAGGCACGCGGCGATGACTGTGAAAAACCTCCCCATGGGTTCAGCAGCGTAACCCCGATCGGTTTATTGCGGTGCCCGGAGTGTTCAATCGAGAAGATGCTGAGCCTCGAAGAGATCTCTGACCGCCTCGAACTCCAACACCTGCTGATCAGCTACTCCGAGGCCATCGATCGCCGTGAGTTCGACGAGTTGGACGAAATCTTCGTCGACGACGCCTACATCGACTACCGCGACACAGGCGGCATCGACGGCAGATACCCGCAGATCAAGCTGTGGCTGGCCGAGACACTGCCCACCTATTTCGAGCGAAACGCTCACATGCTGGGGCTGCCCGCCATCAAGCTCGCCGGTGACACCGCGACCGCGCGCACCTTCTGTTTCAACCCGATGGTGCTCAAGGGCGACAAACCCAAGGTCATGCAGGTCGGTGTCTGGTACGACGACGAGTTCGTCCGCACTGCCGACGGCTGGCGGCTGTCCCGCCGCGTGGAGATCAAGTGCTACGACAAGATCCTGTGACCCTGACCGGGCGCGATTTCTCCCGGTAGCTGCTGTTCTGGCACAATGGGCGGCTGTCTGCCGCGGGACTACGGCCCCGCGATGGTCACACACGTAAGGCAAAACCGGATCCGGGCATCTCCGCCCGCGATCGCTGAATTGCAGCGTGGCAATCATCAGGAGAATTCGCTTTCACATGGCTGTAAAGATCAAGCTCACCCGGTTCGGCAAGATCCGCAATCCCCAGTACCGCATCGCCGTCGCCGACGCGCGCACGCGCCGCGACGGACGGTCCATCGAGGTCATCGGCCGCTATCACCCGAAGGAAGATCCGAGCCTCATCGAGATCGACTCGGAGCGCGCGCAGTACTGGCTCGGCGTCGGCGCCCAGCCCACCGAACCGGTGCTGGCACTGCTGAAGATCACCGGCGACTGGCAGAGGTTCAAGGGACTGCCCGGCACCGAGGGAACGCTCAAGGTCAAGGAGCCCAAGCCGAGCAAGCTGGATCTGTTCAACGCCGCGCTCGCAGACGCCGACGGCGGCCCGAGCACCGAGGCCACCACCGCCAAGAAGAAGAAGGCGCCGGCCAAGAAGGCCGCCAAGGCCGCCGGAGCCGATACGTCGGCGACATCAGACGGAGCCGATACGTCGGCTCCCGCAGAGAATGCGGAGCCCGCCGAGGCGCAGGTCGCTCCGGTCAAGGACGAGTCCGAGCCTGCAGCAGAAGGTGCCGACGCGTCCGCTGCCGCGCCCGCCGCGCAGGCCGACGAATCGTGAGCTCGGTCGTCGTCGACGCCGTCGAACATCTGGTTCGCGGCATCGTGGACAACCCCGATGATGTCCGGGTCGACATGGTGACGTCCCGGCGTGGCCGCACCGTGGAGGTGCACGTGCACCCCGAAGACCTCGGCAAGGTCATCGGCCGCGGCGGCCGCACGGCGACTGCTCTGCGTACTCTCGTCGCGGGCATCGGCGGTCGGGGCATTCGCGTCGACGTGGTGGACACCGACCAGTAGCGGATCTGATGGACCTGGTAGTCGGGCGGGTCGTCAGGGCACACGGCATCTCCGGTGAGCTCGTCGTCGACGTCCGCACCGATGACCCCGAGACGCGTTTCGCCCCCGGCGCCCGGCTGCGGGCACGGCCCAAGAGCGGCCAGGAGCGCACCTACGTGGTCGAGTCTGCGCGCGAGCACAGCGGACGGCTGCTGCTTCGATTGACCGGCGTCGCCGACCGAAATTCAGCGGATGCGTTGCGCGGCTACCTGTTCATCGTCGATTCGCAAGAGCTCCCCCCGATCGACGACCCCGACGAGTTCTACGATCATCAGCTCGAGGGGCTGCGGGTGGTGACGACCGACGGGCGTCTGGTCGGCAACGTCAAAGAAGTTCTGCACACCGCGGCGGGGGAGCTGTTGTCGGTGACGTCGGAGACGGGTGCCGAAGTGCTTGTGCCGTTCGTCAGCGCGATCGTCACCGAGGTGTCGTTGGCGGATCAGACCATCGAGGTGGACCCGCCAGAGGGTCTGCTGGAGCTGCAGTGAGGACTCGCAACTGTGCTCATTGACGTGCTGACCATCTTCCCCGGCTATCTCGACCCGTTGCGACAGTCGTTGCCCGGCAAGGCGATTGAGGCGGGAATTGTCGACCTGCGGGTGCATGATCTGCGCCGGTGGACACACGACGTGCACCGTTCCGTCGACGACTCGCCGTACGGCGGCGGCCCGGGCATGGTGATGAAGGCGCCGGTGTGGGGAGAGGCGCTCGACGAAATCTGCTCGCGGGAAACGCTTCTCGTCGTTCCGACGCCGGCAGGCCAATTGTTCACGCAGGCGACGGCCCAACGCTGGGGCAGCGAATCACATCTGGTGTTCGCCTGTGGGCGCTACGAGGGTATCGACCAGCGCGTCATCGACGACGCCGCTAAACGGATGCGCGTCGAAGAGGTGTCGATCGGTGACTACGTGCTGCCTGGCGGCGAGTCGGCGGCGCTGGTGATGATCGAGGCGGTCTTACGACTGCTTCCCGACGTATTGGGCAATCCCGCTTCGCACCAATCGGATTCGCATTCAGACGGGCTGCTCGAGGGACCCAGCTTCACCCGGCCTCCGAGCTGGCGCGGCCTGGACGTGCCGGACGTGCTGTTATCGGGCGACCACGCGAAGGTGGCAGCGTGGCGACGGCAACAGGCGTTGGAGCGCACCAGGGCACGCCGTCCCGACCTGCTCGAGGACTAGATCTTTCCGCCGGGGAACATCGTCTTGACCGCTTGGGTCAGGGTGGCCCGCGCGTCCGCCGCGTCGTCGGACTCCAGCGAGCCGATCGCCATCACGTAGCGGCGATCCGGTCCGATGACGCCGGTGGTCACATGCAACTGGTTCGAGCCGTTCCAGCAGCAGAACCAGCCCTGCTTGACGGCCACCGGCTCGGCGTAGAGGCCTTCGGGGATGCCGAAGCGCTGCGGGTAGCCGTCGCTACCGGTCGGCGTCGACTGCGCGAGATTGGACATGATGACGTTGGCCTGTTCTGGCGGCAGCCCGCCACTACCGTCCAGCAGCATGTCGTAATAGCGGACCAGGTCGCTCGCGGTGGTCAACGTGACGTCCCAGTGTCCGTTGTAGGGCGCCGTCGTGCCCGTCAACCCGTACCGCGCCACGACGCGGCTGATGACCGCGTTCCCGCCGCTGCGGCTCCAGAAGTTCTGGGCCGCACCATCGTCGGAGGACCGCAGCATGGTGTCGAGCGACTTGCGGTCGGCAGGAGAAAGCGTCGCCTGACCTTTGGACTCCTGCAGCAGCAGGTCGTCGGCGATGAACAGCTTCACCACCGACGCGGTCGGGAAGGGTCGACCGCTTCCAGCCGAGATGATCTGCCCGGTGTTGCGGTCCATCACCACCACCGAGATGTCGGCTCCGGACTTGGCCGCGTCGGCGGCGGCCTGGCGCGCGCGCACGTCAAGGCCGTCGAACGTCGCGGACGGCTGGCCCGGCGGGGCTGCCGGCAGTGGGGCCTCGTTGTTCTGCGGCGCGACGATCGTCACCTGCGGGCTATCCGACTCTGCAGGGGGCGTGCCGTAAACCCGTGCCTCACAACCGGAGACGATTAGCGCCGCAATCACGATGGCTGCGGTCGCCGTCGCCCGACTCGACGGCCGCCGACGCATAACTCTCCTTAGTGGAACGATGAAACACGTTTTTACCCGGCGAGGCGGTGATCAAACCGCCTTGCGGCACCTGCCGTGCGCCGGCGGCCTCAGCCTAATACGAGCCGGGCTAGATCCGCCCGCCCGGAAACATCGTCTTGACGGCCTGGGTGATGGTGGCCCTCGCTGCATCCGCGCCGGCAGGCTGGTCGGATGCGATCGCCATGACGTAGCGGTGGTCGGCCCCGACGATGCCGGTGGATAGGTGCATCCAGTCGCTGCCGACGCAGCACATCCAGCCCTGTTTGACGGCAACCGGTTCGGCGTAGAGCCCCTCGGGGATGCCGAAACGCTGCGGGTAGACGCCGCCCGGCATCATTCCGTCGATGCCGGTCGGGCTGGATTGGGCCAGGTTGTCGACGATCATGTCGGCCTTGTCCATCGGCAGGCCGCCGGCACCGGACAGCATCATGTCGTAGTAGCGCACCAGGTCGGCCGCCGTGCTGATGGTGTTGAACCACCTGCCGTTTGCCCGGGTGCCGCCGAGGCCGTAGCGGCCTGCGACGCGGGTGACGATCGCGCTGCCGCCGTTTCGGTCCCAGAACACCTGTGCAGCGCTGTCGTCGGAGGAACGCAGCATCGACTCGAACAGCTTCTTGTCGTCCGGCGACAGCGGCGGTCCGCGCAGCAGCATGTCGTCGGCGATGAACAACTTGACGACCGACGCGATCGCGATGCTCCTGTCATTGCCGTTGGTAATGCGCATGCGGGTCGAGCGGTCCAGCACCACAGTCGTGATGTCGGCGCCCTTGGCGGCGGCCTCGGAGGTGGCCTGCATGGTGCGGTTCTCCAGACCGACGAAGGACGCGGTGGGCTCGTCGGGCGGCGCCTCCGGCAGGGGGGCCAGCGGACCCTGCGGCGCGACGACGATCAGCCGCGGGGCGTCGGGGTCGACCGGCGGCGGCGTGCCGTACACGCGCGCCTCGCAGCCGGTCAGGGCCAGCACCGCAGCGGTCACCGCGACCAGCCTCGACGGCCGCCGACGCATACGTCTCCTCCAGAAAGTTCTTCGAACGGGGAACAAGCGCTGCTGACCGCCCGCCCGTATCTGTGAGCCTAACGGGTCGGCGACGGTCGTGCGGCCCCGACTTCGGCTCGCGATTTCACTGCATGCGGGCACGTCTGGCACAATTGACCAGTTGTCTGGGCGAGACGTGGGGATGGCAGGCCCGTCCGTCACAGGATGCACCAGATACGCCCGAGCCCATCGGCACGGCGACGCGTAACCACCGCCGGTTCGCCGACGCGAACAGCAAGAACAGGAAGAGTCACCGATGAACACGCTGGACTTCGTCGATCAGTCGTCGTTGCGCGACGACATTCCGGACTTCAGCGCCGGGGACACCGTCAACGTGCACGTCAAGGTCATCGAGGGCGCCAAAGAGCGTATCCAGGTCTTCAAGGGCGTCGTGCTGCGTCGCCAGGGCGGCGGCGTCCGCGAGACCTTCACCGTGCGCAAGGAAAGCTATGGCGTCGGCGTTGAGCGCACCTTCCCCGTGCATTCGCCGAACATCGACCACATCGACGTCGTCACCCGTGGTGACGTGCGCCGGGCCAAGCTCTATTACCTGCGCGAACTGCGGGGCAAGAAGGCGAAGATCAAGGAAAAGCGCTGACGTCGCATGCGACCCGGTGCCGCGGGTGGGGCCTCGTCCGACCCGTCGTGGCTACGCTGATCCCGTGACCGGAACCACGGACTCCCCAGACTCCTCATCCGAGCGCACGCTCGACACCGACGCCGAAGAGGCGGCCGACGAGCAGGCCGGCGAGGCCGCAGACAAATCGAAGCGCAGGCGCGGCGCGGTGCGCGAGGGCGTCATTCTCGTGGTGATTGCGGTGGGGTTGTACTACCTGATGCTGACGTTCATCGCCCGCCCCTACCTGATCCCGTCGGAGTCGATGGAGCCCACGCTGCACGGCTGTGCCGGCTGCGTCGGCGACCGCATCATGGTCGACAAGCTGAGCTACCGGTTCACCGAGCCGCGGCCGGGAGATGTGGTCGTGTTCAAGGGCCCGCCGAACTGGAACGCCGGGTACAAGTCCATTCGCTCCCCGAACCCCGCGGTGCGCTGGGTGCAGAACGCTCTCTCGTTCGTCGGTTTCGTGCCGCCGGACGAGAATGACTTGGTCAAGAGGGTGATCGCGACGGGCGGACAGACCGTCGAGTGCCGCCAGAGCACCGGGCTGACCGTCGACGGGAAGTCGCTGAAGGAGCCCTACCTGAACCTTCAGACGATGGACGTGCCCGATCCCGACAAGTACAAGTGCTTCGGCTTCGAGTTCGGACCGGTCAAGGTCCCCGAGAACCGGGTCTGGGTGATGGGGGACAACCGCACGCATTCGGCGGATTCGCGGGTGCACTGCGCCGACAATGCGGCCGATTTCCAGAGCGGGATCAAGTGCACCGGCGACCCCAACGCGGGCACCGTTCCGCTGGACAATGTCATCGGAAAGGCGCGGTTCATCGCCTGGCCGCCATCTCGGTGGGGTGGGGTTAGCTCGGTGGATCCGCAAACCGATTAGGAGCTTGTGTGCCGGCGACCTGGCCGCCCCGAACGGTGATTCGCAAGTCCTCCGGGCTGCGCACTCTGGAGTCGGCGCTGTACCGCTCCGGTCTCGGGCCGGTGGCGGGGGTCGACGAGGTCGGCCGCGGCGCGTGTGCCGGACCTCTGGTGGTGGCGGCGTGCGTGCTCGGGCCCAACCGGTTGGAGAGCCTGTCGGCGCTCGACGACTCCAAGAAGCTCACCGAGAAGGAACGAGAACGGCTGTTTCCCCTGATCCGGCGGTACGCACTGGCCTATTACGTGGTCTTCATCCCGTCCGTGGAAGTCGATCGCCGCGGGGTGCATGTGGCCAACATCGAGGGGATGCGCAGGGCGATCGCAGGCCTGTCGCTGCGGCCGGGGTACGTGCTGAGCGACGGGTTTCGGGTCCCCGGCCTGCCCGCGCCGTCGCTGCCGGTGGTGGGCGGTGACGCGGCGGCGGCCTGCATTGCCGCAGCAAGCGTGCTGGCCAAGGTCAGTCGCGATCGGTTGATGGTGAAGATGGAGGCCGAACACCCTGGCTACGGCTTCGCCGAGCACAAGGGCTACAGCACGCCCGCGCACGGGGCCGCGCTGGCCGCACTGGGGCCATGCAGCCAGCACCGGTACTCGTTCATCAACGTGCGAAGGTTGGTCGTGGCGCCGGACGGGATACCCGACGACGGGTTCGGTGGGGAGGCAGCGCAGCATGGCGAACTGGGTTGAGGAATGATGAACGCCACACCGACAAAAGGACCGCTGAACCGATGAGTGCCGAAGATCTCGAGAAGTATGAAACCGAGATGGAGCTCTCGCTGTACCGCGAATACAAGGACATCGTGGGGCAGTTCAGCTACGTGGTCGAGACCGAGCGG
>NZ_JAVHWK010000171.1:0-6513 GCF_032159775.1 Mycobacterium sp. | reverse complement strand
GCCGTGATGGCTTGGCAGTCCCGCGTCGCGCGCCTCGCGAGCGGAGCGCCGCACCGGCCCTGACGCTGCGTCGGCGCGGAGAGGCTTGGCCCCGGGCGATCGCCGTCAGTCCTGCAACTCGCAAATCACCACCGGAATGTCACGATCCGTCCGTTCCTGATAGCCGGCGTAACCCTTGTATGCCGCAACGATCTTCGGCCATAGCTCGGCCTTTTCCTCTGCCCCGGCGGTACGCGCATGGACTGCGTGTCGTTGGCCGTCCATCACCAGGAACGCGTCGGGGTGCGCCTGCAGATTGCGATACCAGTCAGGGTTGCGGTCATCGCCACCTTTCGAAGCGATGAGCACCACGCGGTTGGAGTCGTGAATAGGCGTGGTCAGGTAGCAGGACCGAGGCAACCCAGACTTGCGTCCCGTGGTGTGCAGCTCGACCAACGGCATCCCGAACGGTTTGGCCAACAGCCTGTTGCCGCTTGCTTTTAAAACTAGCCGGTGCGCCAGGTTCATCAACTTCGCACCGTTGTCTTTCATCGAATTCCAATTCATCACAGGTCCTTTCGGTAGGTCGGTGTCACTCACCCTCAACCGCGACGCGCAGCTCTTCGGCCCACTCGCTGTACGGCCGGATCGGGTAGGCGCGCGTGTCGACCGAGCCGCCGAGCTTCTGGATGATCGGCAGCGACTCGAGGGCCTGGTCGAGCGATGTGTGGTCGGGTACATCGAGCACGGCGAAGACGCTGCGCTGGCCGACGACCTTCCACAGGTTGGTTACCGCCCCGGCATCGACTGCGCCCTTCGCCGCGCGGGCTTCCTCGAGCCAAATCGCAAACAGCTCTTGGCGGCTCATATCGACCGGCTGGTGGACGTCGAACTGGACGAAATACTGCACCGTCTTCTCCCTAAGCCTCGCCGTCAGATGGGAGTAGCTTGCCACGACCTGGAATGAGTTAACGTCGGCGCGGTGGTCGACGTCCAGGTTCGCCGGGCAGCCCTATCCGACGTGGCGACCATCGAGAGCATCGTGCACGCAGCTTTCGGCAAGTACGTCGCCCGGATCGGAAGACCACCGGCGCCGATGGGTGCCGATTACCGTGCCGCTGTCATGTCGTCGTGGGTGTGGGTGGTCGAAGCCGACCGCGAGATCGCCGGAGTCGTCGTCAACGAGGTGCACGACGACCATCTGTTGCTCGACACCATCGCCGTGGCCCCTGGCGCGCAGGGGCGCGGCTATGGCGCGCTTCTGCTCGCCCGTGCCGACGACGACGCCCGCGAGCTCGGTCTGTCGGAGGTCCGGCTCGTCACCAACCAGGCGATGACCGAGAACCAAACGTTCTATCCGCGTCATGGATATACCGAGACCGCCCGCCGCCGCCAGGACGGATATGACCGCGTGTTCTACGCCAAAAAGCTTGCCGCGCATTAGCCCAAATAGTTCTGACACCCGGCTGGGCCGGTAGGACGATGATGACGGGGCGTGTCCGGGTCTAGGGACCTGCGCTTAACGGCGCTGCCGACGTGGCGGGCGACGGCGTGACGCCCGGCCATTTCGCCGGTACGGGTCGAGGACGCACGAGCTGCGGCCACCAGAACCATCGGCCCAGAAGCGCGGCAATGGAGGGCGTCATGAATGCCCGAATCACCAAGGTGTCGAACAACAGGCCCATCCCAATGGTAGTGCCCATCTGGGCGACCACGACCATGGCGCTGACCGACATCGACATCATGGTGAACGCGAACACCAGACCCGCCGCGGTCACGACGGATCCGCTGCCACCCATGGCGCGGATGATGCCGGTGTTGATGCCGGCCGGTATCTCCTCTTTCATCCGCGCCACCAACAGCAGGTTGTAGTCCGCGCCGACTGCCAACAGGATGATGACCGCCATCGCCATCACCATGAACTCGAGGTCCAACCCCATCAGGTGCTGCCAGAACAGAACGGACAGGCCGAAGGACGCGCCGAGAGACAGCACCACGGTGCCGACGATGACGGCTGCTGCGACGACGCTGCGCGTGATGAGAAGCATGACGATGAAGATCAGTGCGAGCGCGGCGACGCCGGCGATCAGCAGGTCGTAGTTGTTGCCGTCCCGCATGTCCTTGAAGGTGGACGCGGTGCCACCGAGGTAGACCCGCGACCCCTCCAACGGCGTGCCCTTGATGGCGTCGAATGCCGCGTTCTTGATGGCGTCGATGCGCTCGATCCCATCGGCGCCGAGCGGATCGTTTTCGTGGGAGATGATGAACCGAACCGCGTGGCCGTCGGGGGAAATGAAGTTCTTCATGCCCCGCTTGAAGTCCGCGTTGTTGAAGATTTCCGGCGGCAGGTAGAAGGTGTCGTCGTTGTGCGAGTCGTTGAACGCTTGACCCATGGCGCTTTGGTTCTCGCTCATGACGTGTTGCTGATCCTGCTGGCTCGACTGAGTCGAGTGCATCTCCAGCATCATCCTCTGCATCTTCTTCATCGTCTCGATCTGCGGCGGCAACATCTCTTGCAGCTGCGGCAGCAGTGTGTCGAGTCGCTCCAGGTCAGGAAGCAGAGACTGGATGTCATCAGTCAGGGCGTCGGTGCCGTCGAGCGCGTCGAAGATGGCCCGCAACGTGTGGCAGACCGGGATGTCATAACAGTGCGGTTCCCAGTACAGGTAATTACGAAGCGGACGAAAGAAGTCGTCGAAATCGGCGATGTTGTCCCGTAGTTCGATGGTGTCGACCGTCGTGTCCCGAATGCTCTGCACCATGGAATGCGTGGTGGCGGTCATCTGGCCCATCAACGAGCTCATCCTGGTCATCGCGTCGATGGTCGTCTGCATCTCGTCGGCCTGCACCAACATGTTGTCCATGGTTTTTTGCGCGTACGAGCGGTTCATCTCCTGGTTGGTGCTGCCCATGCTCATTTGCGACGGAATCGTGCTGAACTTCAGCGGTTTACCCTCGGGACGCGTGATTGATTGCACCCTCCCGATGCCGGGCACCTTCGTCACGGATTTGGTGATCCGCTCGATCACGAGGAAGTCGGCCGAGTTGCGGAGGTCGTGATCGCTTTCGACGAGCAACATTTCGGGGTTCATCCGGGCAACAGGGAAATGTCGTTCGGCCGCCGCGAAACCCTCTTGAGACGGCAGGTCGGCGGGCAGGTACTTGCGGTCGTTGTAGCTCGGGCGGTATCCCGGCAGCGTGAGCAGGCCGACCAGGGCGAGAAGGATGGTCATGGTCAGGATCGCACCGGGCCACCGAACGATGGCGGCACCAAGGCGCCGCCAGAATCGAATTCGCATGGCGCGCCTGGGCTCCAGGGTTCTGCCGAAGCGGCTCGCGACGCTGATGATTGCGGGCCCGAGCGTCAGCGCCACGAGCACCGCGACCACCATGCCGACGAAAAGCGGAATGCCGAGTGTCTGGAAGTAGGGCAATCGGGTGAACGAGAGGCAGAAGGTGGCACCTGCGATCGTCATCCCTGAGCCGAGGACGACGTGGGCTGTCCCCCGAAACATCGTGTAGTACGCGGACTCCCGGTCTTCTCCGATCGAGCGGGCCTCCTGGTAGCGCCCGATGAGGAAAATTGCATAGTCGGTTGTCGCGGCGATCGCGAGTGTCACCAGGAGCTGAGTCGCGAACGTGGACAGCCCGATGAGGTTGTGGTAGCCGAGGAAGGCGACCACACCACGGGTCGCCGACAGGCTCAAGATCATGATCGTCAACACCAGCAGGACGGTGACGATCGACCGATAGAAGAACAGCAGCATGAAGATGATGACGCCGACCGTCACGAACTCGATGATTCTGATGCTCGCGTTGCCCGCGTTCTCCTGGTCGGCCTGCAGCGCGGGGCCGCCGGTGACATACACCTTGACCCCCGGCGGGGGAGTCAACCCGTCCACGAGTTTCTGAGCCGCGATGACCGACTCGTTGCCGAGTGCTTCGCCCATGTTGCCCGCGAGATACACCTGCACATAAGCGGCCTTGCCGTCTTCGCTCTGTGCCCCGACTCTGGTCAGCGGGTCACCCCAGAAGTCCTGGATGTGCTGGACGTGTTTAGTGTCGGCCCGCAGCTCGGCGATCATGTCGTCGTAGAACCGGTGGGCGTCCTCGCCGAGGGGTGCGTCGCCCTCCAGGACGATCATGGCCGAGCTGTCGGAATCGAACTCTTGGAAGTCCTTGCCGATTCGCATCATCGCGGCGACCGACGGCGCTTCCTTGGGCGACATCGAAACCGCCTGCATCTTGCCGACTTCTTCGAGCTGCGGCACCGATGTGTTCAGCACGGCGATCAGCGCTATCCAGCCGACGATGATGGGAATCGCCAGCCGCCGGATCCACCGGGCTATGCCGCTTTTGCGCGGCTGCTCGGCACGGACGACGGGGTCGGTTGTCGGCGCGCTCACCAGGCCATCATCCGCTGGAGCCGATGATTGGTCATTGGAGAATGTTAGACCCTCTTCATAGGAGCGCACGGCGGGCCGCAGGCGCAACGCCCTCCGCAATGAGCGCGGCGGCCGATGCCGCCCGTCAAACGGTTTTGACTTGCGCTTTTGCGGCTAATACTTCCTCCATGGCGGACATCATCGACCTCATCTACGCCGACCATGACTGGCTGCGCCGTCAGTTTTTCCGGCTCGACGACGCCAAGTCCAAGGACGAACTCGCGGCGGTCTGGAATGTGCTGAGCATGCGCCTCGACGCACACGCCGACGCCGAGGAGACGGTTTTCTATCCCGCGTTGCTCAAACACGGTGGCCGGGACGACCCCGGTAATCCCGAGGGTGACCCGGAGGACGAGACCGAGGACGCGATCACCGACCACAATGCGATCCGCGATGCGGTGCGTGCATCGCGTCGGCACGAACCGGGCACCGACAAGTGGTTCGAAGCGGTGATGGCTGCGCGCAAGGAAAACGGTGAGCATCTCGACGAGGAAGAACGCGAAGCCATGCCAGACTTCATCAAGAGCGCGTCACTCGAACTGCGTCACGAATTGGGCATGCAGTGGCTGCGGTTCTACGCCGAACACGAGGCGAGCGAAGGAATCGACAGCCGGGACAAGGACGCTGACACCTACATCGAACAAAACTCCTGACACACGCCCCTGCCGTAGTGAACATTGAGCGATATGGATGGCGTCGCTGCCGGCAGCGTGCACACCGTGCTCGCCGATGCCGACGGCACTGCGTATCGGTCGTTGCGTCAGCGACCGGTTACCCGGGCCGAGCGCTATGCCCTTGGCAAAAGCCTGCGCAAGAGGGTGCCGCGCAAGTCACTAGCCGACTGGACCGCGCCCCCCGACCGTCCCGACCCTGTGGACCTCATCAACCTCAGTCACCAGGGCAGGGTGGACCGACTGGTCCCCATCCGGGTCGGTCGCATGATCGAGTCGCCGTATGGATTTCTGCGCGGAACCGCGGTGGTGATGGCCGAGGACGTCGCTCGTCTGCCTGCAACGGGGATCACCCCGGTGGTGTGCGGCGACTCGCACTTCGGCAACTTCGGGTTCTACGCATCCCCCGAGCGGGACCTGGTGATCGACCTCAATGATTTCGACGAGGCCCATCCGGGTGGCTGGGAGTGGGACCTGCGGCGGTTGGCCGCAAGCATCTGGGTTGCGGGGCGGCACAACGGGACGTCGGAAGACGACTGCGGCAACGCGGTGCGGTCCTGCGTGGCGTCGTATCGTCAGGAATTGCGGCGGCTCGCCGACCTGCCCTTGTTCACAAGGTCTTTCGTTCGGCTCGACGTCGACAGGCTGGCCGCCGAGACGGCGGGCCCGCTCAGCGATCAGGTGGTGCGGTCGGCCAAGCGCGCGCGTCACCGCACGGGCGACCGCGCGCTACCGCGCTTCACCCATGAGGTGGACGGCGAGCGCAGGATTGTCGAGGAACCACCGCTGATCACGCGACTGCCTGCACGTGAGGCGGAACTGCTGGCGGCGGCACTCGACGACTATCTGGAAACCCTGCCCTCCTACTGGCGACGTGTTCTCGGCGGCTACACGCTGGTCGACGTGGCGCACAAGGTCGTCGGCGTGGGCAGTGTCGGCCTGCGCGCCTACGTGGCGCTGTTGGAGGGATCGTCGGAGTCCGACGTTGTTTTCCTTCAGCTCAAGCAAGCTCGCCGATCGGTGCTCGGGCGCTACGTGCACGGCGAATCGGCTTGGCACGCGCATCAGGGACAGCGGGTCGTGGAATACCAACAGTCATTACAGACGGTGAGCGACCCGCTGCTGGGGTGGACCACCATGGACGGCCTGCAATACTACGTGCGACAGTTCCGAAACATGAAGGGACGCATACCTTTAGACGCAATCGATGCGGCGGCGCTCGCTGACTACGCCGGAGTCGTGGGTCAGCTCCTCGCCAAGGGGCACGCCAGGACCAGCGGCGCCTCGATGGTCGCCGGCTACATGGGCAGCTCCGACCGGGTCGACAAGGCGTTCTGCAAGTTCGCGCGACGCTACGCCGATCAGACCGAAGCCGACCACGCCACGCTGGTCCGCGCGGTCGACCGCGGCTTGCTGCC
>NZ_JAVHWK010000149.1:0-17361 GCF_032159775.1 Mycobacterium sp. | reverse complement strand
CCTCCCCTCCAGCTCGGCTCGGATCACCAGCTGCCCCCTCAGATACGCGACATCGTTACACGCCATGATGCCCTGCGCGATCTCGATGGCCGACCGCTTCATCGCGGCGGGCTCGATCTGCACGCCGAGCGTGTGACCGGCGACCGCCACCCGGACGAATATCGTGTTGTCCGGTGTCGCGGCGGTGAAGGACTGCTCAGTCAAGGCGCAGCTCCGCGGCGTTGATCTCTTCCTGGTCGCTGAACCGCACCGCGATGGACCGCAGATTGTCGGCGGCCGCGCGATGCGCCGCCTCGTGGTCGGCGAACGCCGCATCGCGGCGCTGCACGACCTCGTTCGCGGCCGCCTTGAACTGATGCATGATCGGCCCGTGGGTGGCCACTGACGCGAGTATCTCTGACCCTGCGCGACGGGCGACGGCGATCTCGTCGGCTACCCCGTCATGCGACGCGGCGACCCGGTTCAGCAGCGAAGGGGTGATGCGGATGCTGGTCATCAGTGCTCCTACAACAGACGGGCCGGCCGCGTCTGGGCGGGACCGTCCTCGTCGGGTGACGGTTGATCGTCGGGCGCCCGCGGCCCGGTGCGCCGGTCTTCGGGGTCTTCCTCTTCGTCGTCGGCGTCTTCCTGGTCGCCCTCGTCTTCGGCCGCATCGGATTTCGACGGGTGGGCCCGCTCTTCGGTGAGGTCGTTTTCGGCTTCACCGCCACGGTCGGCGAGTCCCGAAGCCAAGCCGGCCAGCGGGGTGGCGGCTCCGGCCAGTCCACCCGCGCCCTGGGCGGGAGCCGCCGCCGCGCCCTGGGCCGCCTGGGGAAGCGACCCCAGCGCTGATCCGACCGCGGGCACTATGCCCGCCCCCTGATCGCCGGTCGATGAGCCGCCGGACGCCGGCCCGGGTGGCGGCTCCGCGGCACGCTCGGAAGCGGGGATCAGATACCCGCTGCCGAGCGCACGGGTGAGTTTCGCGTGGTCCTCGTCGGTAAGCGCGCCGGTTTCGACGATGTCGGCGATTTCGCCGACCTTGGTGCGCAGGAACAACAGGAAACCACGCTCGCCCGCGGGCGTGCCGAGCGCCGCGACCGGGTTGTTGATGGCCTCGATCACCTGCCGCTGAATGTCTTGCAGCGCGACGCGGCCGGATACCGTCACCGCGTGCGCGGACAGGATCGCCTCGGTGAGTTGGATTTCGGCAGACCGTATCTCGGAGTAGTCGTTACTCAGCCCGGCCTGCAGCGTGCGGACTGCGTCGGCCGCCTTGCCGGACTGTGAGGTGTCGACCGATGGCTGCGTCACAGCAGTCCGCAGCCCAGGTCGTCCTGAAGGTCGGGCCGCGGCGCGAACTCTGCGGGCAGTGTCGGCCGACCGGCGCCGTCGAACAGCTCCTGGGCATGCGACAACGCCGTCAGCACGGTGCTGACCTGCCCGAGCAGCCATCCGTCCACGTCCGCCCCTTTCGTCGCCAGTCAGCCTAACCCGCAGTACGGAGGCCTTTCTGCGGCAATTTCCATGCCGGCGGGGAGCGATAGCGACGCGTTGTCGTCAGGCGTCGAGGTCCTGTTCGACGAGCTCGGCGACGGTCGCCAGCGCCACGTCGTCGTCGGAGGCCACGGTCACCTGGGCGCCGTTGGCCGCCCCGAGCGTCATGATCATCAGGGCGGAGCCGGCGTCGACGGGTTCGCCGCCGTCCACCGAAAGCGTCACCGGCACACCGGCGGTGACGACGGCCTCGGCGATGATGGCCGCGGGTCGGGCGTGCAGGCCGATCGCCGATCCGACGGTGACGGTCTTTTCTGCCATGAAAATTCTCCTTGTTGTCGTTGGGGTCGATTGTGCGGATCAGGCGGCGGCCAGCGCGGGTGTTTGGTCCACCTTCACGCTGGGCTTCGCGAACTGCTTGGCGGCGATGACGGCGGCCGCTCCCCCCGCTGTGCCGACCGCGAGGGCGACCAGGAACCAGAGCAGATTGCCGATGGCGAAGAACACGAAGATCCCGCCGTGCGGCGCCTTGAGTGTGACGTCGAAGGCCATGATCAGCGCGCCGGTGATCGCACCGCCGAACATCATCGACGGGATGACCCGCAGCGGGTCGGCCGCAGCGAACGGGATAGCGCCCTCGGAAATGAATGATGCACCGAGAAGCCAAGCCGCCCTGCCGTTTTCCCGCTCAGGCTCCGTGAACAGACCCGGTCGGACGGTGGCGGCCAGAGCCATCGCCAGCGGCGGCACCATGCCCGCGGCCATCACCGCGGCCATGATGCGTAGCGACGACGGGTCGGCGACGTTGAGGCCGGCGGTGGCGAAGGCGTAGGCCGCCTTGTTCACCGGTCCGCCGAGGTCGAAACACATCATCAGGCCGAGGATGACACCGAGGATGATGACCGAGGTTCCCGTCATTCCGCCGAGCCAGTTGGTCAGACCCGATGTGATGGCGGCCAGTGGGCGGCCGAGAAGCAGGAACATCAGCAGGCCGACGGCAAGCGACGCGAACAGCGGAATCACCACCACCGGCATCAGGCCGCGCAGCCATCTCGGGGTGTTGATCCGGCTGATCCACAGCGCGGTGAATCCGGCGATCAGGCCACCGACGATGCCGCCGATGAATCCGCCGCCGACGAACACGGCCACGGCGCCCGCGGTGAACCCCGGTGCGATGCCTGGCCGATCGGCGATCGCGAACGAGATGTAGCCGGCCAGGGCTGGAACGAGGAACATGAAGGCCAGGCCGCCGAGCGTGAACAGCACCCCGCCGAGGTACTGCATCAGACCACCCGACGGCAGGTTGGTCAGCGAGTTGCTGCTGGCTATGACGTGGCCGATCGAGCCGAACCCGTATGGCAGCGAGGGTTGGTCGCCGTCCGGCGAGTTGGCTATCTCGTATCCGCCGAACAGGAAGCCGAGCGCGATCAGCAGACCGCCGGCCGCGACGAACGGAATCATGTAGCTGACGCCGGTGAGCAGGATCTGCCGGGTGCGGGTTCCCCAGCCGACGCCGGCTGCGGGTGTACTGCTCGCGGGTGCACCGGCCGCAGACCCCTCGACCCTGGCCGCGTTCGGATTGTCCGCAGCGGCAACGGCTTCGGCGACCATCTTGGCGGGCTCGTTGATCGCCCGCTTGACGCCGGACGCGATGACCGGCTTACCCGCGAACCGACCCCTGTCTTTCACGCCGACGTCGGTGGCGAAGATGACGGCGTCGGCGCCCGCGATCGTCGAGGCGTCCAGCGGCGTGCTGCCCGACGAGCCCTGCGTCTCGACATGCAGCGTCACACCGGCTTCCTTGGCTGCGGCGACGAGCGAGTCGGCGGCCATGTACGTGTGCGCGATACCGGTCGGGCAGGCGGTGATCGCCACCAGTGTCCTTGGCTTGTCGGCGGCGGGCTTGTCGACGACGGGCTTGGCGGCCTGGGCTCCAGCAGGCTTGGCCTTCTCGCCGGGATTGAGCACCTCGTCGACTAGGCCGACGACCTCGTCGGCCGTCTTCGCATCGCGCAGGGACGCGACGAAATCTTTGCGCACCAACGCACGGGCCAGGCTCGACAGCAGCTTCATGTGCTCGGCGCCGCCGCCTTCGGGAGCCGCGATCAGGAACGCCAGATCGGCAGGCCCGTCGGGTGCGCCGAAGTCGACGGCCGGCCGCAGTCGCGCGAAGCCGATCGATGCCGTCTCGACGTGCGGCGACCGGCAGTGCGGGATAGCTATGCCGCCGGGCAACCCGGTCGCGGACTGTTCCTCGCGGGCCATCGCCGCGGCGATCAGCCCTTCGGCATCGGCAGTGCGTCCGGCATGGGCGAGGCTGCCGACCAGACGCCCGATCACAGATTGCTTGTCGGTACCCGCGTCCACGTCGAGCAGAACCAGATCGGCGTCGATGATTGGTCGGGAGGCGGTGCTAGTCATGGCGGTACCTTTGCTGGTTAGGAGCTGGCGGAGCTTGTGCGGGCGGGCGGAACAGACGAGATCGGGGTCACCCGAACGGCATTGAGGTCGATTTCTGCGGGGGTGGGGAGTGCAGAGCCCGGCAGGGCTGCCGCGGCGCTGCCGTAACCGACGGCCATCTGCAGCCGCTGCGGTGGGTCGGCGCCACCGATATCGGCGCGGACGTAGCCCGCAAGGCTGGAGTCGCCCGCCCCGACGGTGCTGCGCGGCACGGTGGGCGGCGGGATGGCCAGCCAACTGCCTGCGTCGGTGACCAAGACCGCGCCCGAGGCGCCAAGCGTGGCCAGCACCGCACCGACGCCGCGGTCCACGAGGCGCTGAGCCGCCGCCACCACAGGTTCGGGATCGCCCTGAGCCACCGCTGCTTCCAGCGCCTGCGGCGAGTAGCCGATGACCCCTGCGAGCTCCTCGGCGTTGGGCTTGATGAGATCGGGTGCGGCGCGGTCGAATCCGGCGACCAGCGCCGCGAGCGGTCGACCGGAGGTGTCGATCGCGACCTTGCATGCATAGGGCGCCAGCTTCGCGACCACGTCGGCGTACCAGGTGTCGGGCATGCCGGGCGGCAATGATCCCGACATCACCACCCAGTCGGCGTATTCGGCGTGGCTGACGACAGCGCGGGTGAGCCCATCGATCGCGGCAGCGTCCATATGGGCACCCGGCTCGTTGATCTTCGTTGTGGTGCCGTCCATTTCGGTGATAGCGATGTTCGTCCGCACCGACGCGATAATAGGAACGCAGCGGAACGGCACACCGCTGGCCTGCAACGCGGTCACCATCGGATCCGTGCCCGATGCAGGCAGCAGCGCCATCGCGTCGACGTCTGCCAGGGACAGGGCGCGCGCGACGTTGACGCCCTTTCCGCCGGGTTCGGTGGTGACAGAGCTGACCCGGTGCACCGCACCGCGGGTGAGCGGAGTGGCGAGCGTGACGGTGCGGTCCAGGCTCGGGTTCGGTGTGACGGTGACGATCACGCGACGACCACTTCGATGCCCTGCTCGGTGAGCTGTGCGCGGTAGGCGTTGCTGAGTTCGGCGTCGGTGATCAACGCGTCGACACTGGACAGCGGCGCGAAGCTGACGAAGTCCTCGCGGCCCACCTTCGACGAATCCGCCGCCACCACAACGTAGTTCGCACTCGCGATCATCGCCCGCTTGACGGCGGCCTCGTCACTGTCCGGGGTGGACAGGCCGTGCCGGAGGCTGATGCCGTTGGTACCGATGAAGGCGATGTCGACGCGAAGCGTGTCCAGCACCCGTAGCACCTGCTCGCCGACCGCTGCCTGAGTGAGGCCCCGGACGCGTCCCCCGAGCAGTTGCAGGGAGACCGACGGCATTCCGGCAAGGCGCGCGGCGATGGGCACCGAGTTCGTGACGACGTTGAGCTCTCGGTCGGATGGCAGCGCGGCCGCGATTCGGCTGGTCGTGGTTCCGGCGTCGAGCAGCACGCTGGCGCCGCTGAGCGGAAAGAACTCGGCGGCGGCCGCGGCGATGGCGTCCTTGTGTTCGGCGCGGGTGTTCTCGCGCTCGCCGACCCCCGGCTCGACGAGACGCAGGGCGCGCACGGGAACGGCGCCGCCGTGCACCCGCCGCACCAGTCCGGCGCGGTCCAGAACCGCAAGGTCGCGACGGACTGTCTCGGTGGTGACGTCGTATGTCTCGGCCAGTTCGGCGACAGAGGCGCGCCCCTGGCTGATCACCAGCGAAGCGATCGCCTGCTGACGTTCCTCGGCATACATGGCGCTCCGTCGGTGTGGGTATCGGCCCGTTCCAATGTTGATATCTGTTGTTTTACCCCTGAACATGTTGACTTGTCAATGGTTCGTTTGTAATCTGCTTCACATGACCGCCTCCTCACCGCTCACGTCACTGCACTCAGATCGCGACGCTTCTCCGCCTGCAGGCACGGTTCTCCAGGGCGTACCTGTGGTCGCCGGAGTGCAGTACGGGCCCGTCATCCGGCCGGGCCGGCCGCCCGCGCTCGACGACGTGGATGTGCCGCGCGAGGTCGAGGAGGAAGACCGGCCTGCGGAGGCGGCCCGCTTCACAACAGCGGCCAACGCGGTCGCCACCAGGCTGCGGGAGCGCGCGGCACATGCCACAGGGGCGGCGTCGGAGGTGCTGGCGGCCACTGCCACGCTCGCCCAGGACCGGGCCTGGCTGCAGGCGGCCGAGAAGCACATCAACGCAGGCGCCCCGGCGGTGCGCGCCGTCGTTGCCGCCGTCGACCAGTTCGTCGACCTCTTCACCCAACTCGGCGGGCTGATGGCCGAACGTGTCACCGATCTGCGGGACATCCGCGACCGCGTCATCGCCGAGCTGAGTGGGCTGCCGGAGCCCGGCGTTCCCCGGCCTGACGTTCCTTCGGTGCTGCTTGCCCAAGACCTCGCGCCCGCCGACACCGCAGGCCTCGACCCGTCCCTCATCATCGCGCTGGCCACCACACTGGGTGGCCCGACCAGCCACACCGCGATCATCGCCCGCCAGCTCGGGCTGCCGTGCGTGGTCGCCGTCGACGGACTGGACACGGTCGGGGCGGGCGCCATGGTGCTTGTCGACGGCACCCGCGGCACCGTGACCGTGTCACCCGAGCCGGGCACCGCCTCAGCAGCAGTGGCCGATGCCAAGCATGAGGCTGAGCTCGCGGCCGGCTGGACCGGTCCCGGTGCGACCGCGGACGGGCACGCGGTGGCGATCCTGGCCAACGTCCAGGACGGCGCGGCCGCCCGCAGCGCACGCGAGACACCGGCCGATGGTGTCGGTTTGTTTCGCACCGAGTTGTGCTTCCTCAACCGCGACACCGAACCCAGCGTCGAGGAGCAGGCTCAGATTTACGGCGAGGTGCTCGACGCGTTCGCCGGCCACAAGGTGGTCATCAGGACGTTGGACGCGGGTTCGGACAAGCCGCTGAAGTTCGCCGGGCATCCCGAGGAGGCGAACCCAGCGCTCGGTGTGCGGGGCATCCGGATCGCCGAGGGCAACCCGGGGATACTGCAACGCCAGCTGGACGCCATCGCCGCCGCGGCCGAGAGCACCGGCAACGCGCCGTGGGTGATGGCGCCGATGATCGCGACCGCCGACGAGGCGCAACGTTTTGCCGCGCAGGTCCGCATCCGAGGCCTCACTCCCGGCGTGATGATCGAGGTGCCGTCGGCGGCGCTGCTGGCCGACCGGATCCTCGAACACGTCGACTTCCTGTCGATCGGCACCAATGACCTGGCCCAGTACACAATGGCCGCCGACCGCATGTCGGCCGAGCTGGCCACGCTGACCGACCCGTGGCAGCCCGCTGTTCTCGCTCTGGTCGCGATGACGGCCCGGGCAGGCGTGGCGGCCGACAAGCCTGTCGGCGTGTGCGGCGAAGCGGCCGCAGACCCCCTGCTCGCCTGTGTGCTGGCCGGCCTCGGTGTGTCGTCGCTGTCCGCTGCGGCAGCGGCGGTCACCGGTGTGGGCGCCAAGCTCGCGCAGGTGACCCTGCAGCAGTGCCACGACGCGGCCGACGCTGTGCTGGCGACGGGAAGTGCGGCCGAGGCCCGTGCGGCGGCACTGGCGGTCCTCGGCTGAGGAATTAATCGGACCGCAGTCCGGTTCTATCCGACATGCCTGCGATCACTGCTGACACACTGACATTGCCGAGGCTCTCTGCGCCTGCGGCAGCCGATACCGAGCGACCCGTCCGCTCCATCACCACCGGGCCGCGCGGCTACGAAGGCGAGGGCTTTCCTGTCGTGCGCGCCTTCGCCGGCGTGAGTTCCGCTGACCTCGACCCGTTCGTGCACATGGACCAGATGGGCGAGGTGGAATACCAGCCAGGCGAACCAAGGGGTACCGACTGGCATCCACACCGCGGCTTCGAAACGGTCACCTACATGATCGACGGCCGCTTCGCCCACCAGGACAGCCACGGCGGCGGTGGCCTGATCACCGACGGCGCCACACAGTGGATGACCGCGGGCTCGGGCATCCTGCACATCGAGACCCCGCCGGCCGAACTGGTCGAAAGCGGTGGCATGTTTCACGGCATCCAGCTATGGGTGAACTTGCCGCGCAGGGACAAGGTCGCGACGCCGAGGTACCAGGCGATCGAGGGCAACGAGGTGAAGCTGCTGTCGTCGCAGGACGGCGGAGCGCTCGTACGTGTCATCGCAGGCGATGTCGACGGCCACGGTGGACCGGGTGCGACGCATACGCCGATCACGTTGGCGCACAGCACTATCCAGCCCGGCGCCGAGCTGAGCCTGCCGTGGAACCGCAACTTCAACGCACTGGTTTATGTGCTGTCGGGCCGCGGCACCGTCGGTCCGGTCGGGCACCCGATCCACGAGGGGCAACTCGCGGTGTTCGGCCCCGGTGACCGCATCACCGTTACCGCCGAGCCGACACAAGAGTCTCGTAGGCCCGCGATGGAAGTCCTGGTCCTCGGCGGCAAGCCGATCCGCGAACCCGTCGTTGCATACGGGCCGTTCGTGATGAACTCAAAGGCTGAGTTGGTCAAAGCGCTCGAGGACTACAACGCAGGAAAGTTCGGCGCGATCCCGCCGAATGCGTTGATGCCGCACAGGGTTCGCTGACAAACTCTCGTCACCGGTGGGCCTCGGAGACTTCCACCGGATGTGGGTAGACCAGCTCCAATTCGCCAATCGCGGCCGCGACCGTCACCAACGGCATCGCGGCCGCGATCGCCATGTCGTCATCACCATTGGATTCCGACCGCAGCGCCAACACGAACTCCTCACCGATTGGCGCCCAGTCCCCGCCGGTGCCCAACTTGCCCGACAGCCGGTCGCGGATCGCGTTCGCGTGCGACTCGACCACTTCCCGGACCCTCGGATAGGTACCAAGAGGCGGAGGGGTGGGGATGTCCATGATCAGGTCGGCCGACGCGCGCACCCTGATCGCCCGGTTGAAGGCGCGCACGATGGGCCCGCGGAAATCGGTCGTACCGCCGCCCTCGGAAAGATATTGCCGCACAGCGTCATCGGCCACCCTCGATGCGGCGATCGCATCGTGGCTCAGGATCGCGAGCTGATCGGCCATCTGCTCGGACGCGCCACGGGTGATCCTCAGCACCGCCGCCTCGAGATATTTCGCGAAGACGCTGCGCGCCGACTCGACGGCCGTCTCCGCAGAAGCCGTCGCGCCGCGCGGCCACATCAGCAAGGACACCATCATGCCGACGAGCGCGCCGACGACAACGTCCTCGACCCGGATCAGGCCGACGCTCCAGCCGGTCGGCACGATCAGGTTGAAGAAGATGAGCACCATCATGGTGAAGGCCGCCTGTCCGGCCGTGAAGGACGCGATTTCCGGCACGAACGCCGAACCGAACACGACCACGGGCAGCAGGATCCACAGCACCACCGGGTCGATGCCGACGATGCCGATCAACGCTGCGCCCAGGACGAACCCGATGGTGGTTCCGACCACTGCGCGCAGCGTCTTCGTGCCGGTGGTGAGCGCGCTGCTGCGCAGCACCGACAACGCGCCGAGCACCACCCAGAATCCATGCTCGACCGGAAACACGTGGGTCACCGCCACCGCGAGCGCCAGCCCAAGGCCGGTGCGCAGCGCGTTGCGCATCGTCACCGACCGGCTGCCGAGGAAGCTCGACGTCGTCGACGTGACCGCCGTCGTCGCCGGCATCAGCCGGTCCGTCGCGGTCGTCGGCGGCAGCCGTAGTCCGAGCGCCCGCGCCCACACCGGTCGCGCGTCGGCGGCGGCCGCTGCGGCGATCACCCGGCCGGTGGCCCCGATGGTCGCAGCGATGGTCCGGCGGTTCAGCAGTGCGCGGCCGATCGTGACGGCGGCAGCGTCGTCGGGGGCGGCGAGGATCCGTTCGACGTCCTGGCGGTACCGACCTCGCGCGACTGATCGCAGGTGGATGAGCGCGGCGTCCAGATCCGCCCGCTCGTCGCTGCGATCGGCCGCCCTGGTCTCCCGAAGCACTGCGGCCGAACACCTCAGCACGCGGATGCCGGGGGCCTGCATATCCCGCAGCGCCGGGCCTGCCTCGTCGCTGACCCGGTCGGCCAGCCATTCGAGGTCCTCGACAACGCGCACCAATGCACGGCTTCCCGCCGACAGTCCGACCGGCCGGAAGTCCGCGCCGAGGAAGTTCTCCCGCAGGGCGAGCATGGCGTACACGACGTCGGTGCGGGTGGCCTTGCCCTCGAGGCGGTCTGCCAATGCGGTGACCGCACTCGCCGCATGCCTGCGCAGCTCGCCATAGTGGCGCGGCGGCAGCAGGAACAGCGCGGCGGGAACGCACACGGCCAGCGCAATCGCCCACCCCGTCAGACGCTCGTCGATCGGGCCCGGCGGCGTGCACGCGGGCAGCACAAAGGTCAGCAGCGTGGGTCGCTGGCCGGCCGCGATCGTCTCGCTGAGCACACCCGAGAACATGACGGCCACGCCGAGCACGAACATCAGCGCGACCGCGAGCCAGGCGTGCGGCGACACCAGGGTGCCCAGCGTGATGAGGACCGCCCCGTTGAGCCCGAGCCCCGCGTAGGCCACCGCGCGGGTCTGGCGGTTGCCGGGAAAGTTCGCCAGCACCATCAGGGCGAACGAACCGAAGAGCGTGAACAGCGGTGTCTGGGTATTGCCTGCGACGGCGAAGCTCAGCGCGGCCGCGAACGGGACCACTATCGCCGCGCGCAGCGCTCGCCGTAGTGCGTCGAACTCGGGATCGCGCTCGTGAATCCGATCGAGCGCTCGGCGCAGGAGGCTGGCAGGCGCGTCAGCCATCTGTGGGAACGGAAGCGAATCGACCGCTGTCGAGTGCGTCGGTGAGCTGTTTGGCGATCCATGCAAGCGCGGCGGTGTCCCTCGGCAGGGTGGCCTGTTCGTGTCCGACCAGAAGGTAGATGGCCCAGCGCGCGAACATCTGGGCCTGCTGCTGGTTGCCCAGGAGCTCCATCGCCGAGGAGTACATGACGTCGTAGCGCAGCTGGTCGACCTGTAGCTGGAGGTCGTACACCTGCGGGTCGATCGAGCTCCACACCCGGATCGCGGCCTCGGCGCCGTGCGGAAGCTCCAGGCCGATCTGGATCAGGCTGTCGATCCGGCGGCGCGGGTCGCGCTCGCTTTTGGCGAATTCGATGACCAGAACCGTTCGCTCTTTCATCCAGTTCTCGACGAGCTCGCGGGTGTAGGCGGGCCAGCCGGCGAAGTAGTGATAGAACGACCCGGTCGTGACGCCGAGGCGGGTGCACACCTCCGCCAGCTTGAGGCCGCCGTAGCCGAGGTCGGACAGCACATTGAGGCCGGTCTCGAAGTAATCCTTGCGCGAAACCACGCCCGCCATGGGTGGGAACCATAGCCCCTGTGGAGGGTTACGGAGCCCGGTCGGCGATCTGCTTGACAGATCCGTGGCAACGTCGCCAAATCGGGCAGGTTTCCGCACAGTTTGCTGAATGAACATTCAATCCGAGGGTTTTGCAAAGCCTCTTGATGTCGTATGGCAAGATATTGACTATGCCGCATACGGCAAGCAGGGGGCCAGGCCGTCCACCAGCAGCGAAGGCTGCCGAAACACGTGAGCGCATTTTGCGTGCCGCTCGCGAGGTGTTCAGCGAACTCGGCTACGACGCTGCAACTTTTCAGGCGATTGCTATCCGCGCGGATCTGACCCGCCCGGCGATCAACCACTATTTTGCGAGCAAACGGTTGCTGTACCGGGAAGTAGTCGAACAGACGAATGCGTTGGTGGTCAGCACTGGCATGGCGAAGGCCCAGAATCAGACCAGCCTGCTCGGCCGACTGTCGGCGTTCTTCTCCGCGGCGATGCAGGCCGAGAGCGAGGATCGTTCGGCCGCAGCGTTTCTGGTGACGTCGGTGCTGGAGGGTCAGCGACACCCCGAACTCCGGAGCGACGAGCACGACTCGATGCGCAACTCACGGGCGTTCGTGTCCTGGGCGGTCAACGACGCGATCGACAAGGGCGAGTTGACCACCGACACCGACGTCCCGCAACTAGTCGAGATGCTCGTCGCGGTGATGTGGGGAATGGGCTTCTACGCGGGCTATGTCGGCTCGCACAACCAGCTCGAGTCCATCGTTGAGAAGCTCGAGCTGCTGTTGGCCAACAAGCTGTGGAAGCTCGCCGAGTAACCACTTTCCTGGCAATCTGCTGTATGACCTGGGGTGACGTCGGCCACACATGCATATAGATTAACTAAGTTATTTAGTAGCATGGCTTACGCAATGACTGATCTGCATGACGCGACCTCGACTCGCACCGACGGCGACAGCTGGGACATCACCGAAAGCGTGGGAGCGACCGCGCTCGGCGTTGCCGCCGCCCGTGCCGTCGAAACCGCCCGCGACGACGCCCTGATCCGCGACGACTACGCCTACCTGCTCGTCGCGTCGGCAGGTCCGCAATGGGCCCAGATGGCCAGCAGTGATCCCGATTGGCTCGCCGACGACGACGAATTCCGCGCGTTGCACGACATGTCCCGTGATTACCAGGCCGTGCGCACCCATTACTTCGACGACTACTTCCGTGCCGCGATTCGGGCGGGCATCCGTCAGGTGGTGATTTTGGCCGCCGGGCTGGACTCCCGCGCCTACCGACTGGAGTGGCCGGCCGGCACGACCGTGTTCGAGATCGACCAGCCAAAGGTGCTGGAGTACAAGACCTCGACGCTTGACGCGCACGGGGCGCAGCCGCAGGCGCGCCGGATCCCGGTGGCGGTCGACCTGCGCGACGACTGGCCCGCCGCGCTGACCGATGCCGGCTTCGACGCCTCGCAGCCCACCGCGTGGCTGGCCGAAGGTCTGCTGCCTTACCTACCCCCCGACGCGCAGGATCGGCTCTTCGACCTGGTCACCGCGCACAGCGCCGCGGGAAGCCGGATCGCCGTCGAGTCGTTCAGCATGGATCTCTCGGAGCAGGCCGAGCAGGACAGGATCGCCCGCCGTGAACGCACCGCGCGGATGCGGGAGCGCACCGGGATAGACATCGACGTCGACACGTTGACTTACGCCGACGGCGACCGGGCGGACGCCGCGGGCTGGCTGGCCGACCACGGCTGGCGCGTCGACGCCGTGCCGAGCGAGGCCGAGATGACCCGGCTGGGCAGGCCGGCACCCGACTACGAGGCCGAAGAGATCGCCTCGAGCGTGCTGTTGAACGCCGAACTGGCCGAGGAGACCCGATGAGCTCACTACGCACCCACGACGACACCTGGGACATTGCCAGCAGCGTCGGTACGACTGCGGTGATGGTGGCTTCGGCGCGCGCGGCCGAGACCGAGCGCGACGACGCGCTGATCACCGATCCGTATGCGGCGGTCCTCGTCGAGGGGGCGGGCACCGGTCTATGGGCGACGATGCTCGACGAAAAAGTCATCGAGAAGGCCGCCGCGATCGATCCCGAGGTCGCCGCGATCTTCCGGCACATGCGCAACTACCAGGCGGTGCGCACGCACTTCTTCGACGAGCATTTCGCCAAGGCAGCGGCGGCCGGTATCCGGCAGATCGTGATCCTGGCGTCCGGCCTGGATTCCCGGGCGTACCGGATCGAGTGGCCAGAGGGCACCACGGTGTTCGAGATCGACCAGCCCAAGGTGCTGCAGTACAAGGCCGAGACGCTGGCGGACAACGATGTATTGCCGACGGCGACGCTGCACCAGGTGCCGGTGGATCTGCGGTATGACTGGCCGACCGCGTTGCGCGAGAGCGGCTTTGATCCCGGCCAGCCCACCGCGTGGTTGGCCGAGGGCCTGCTGATGTATCTGCCTGCCGACGCGCAGGACCGGCTTTTCGAGCTCATCACCGACCTCAGCGCGCCGGGAAGCCGGCTCGCCGCCGAGGCTGTCGGTGTCCGGTCCGATGAGCGGCGCGCGGAGATGCAGGAGCGGTTCGAGAAGATCTCTGACGAACTCGGCATCGAGCGCGAGTTCGACATCCAGGAACTGATGTACAACGACCCGGACCGCGCGAACGTCGCCGAGTGGCTCGACTTGCACGGTTGGCGCGCCGATGCCGTGACGTCGCAGGACGAAATGCGCCGGCTCGGCCGGTTCGTCGATCTGCAGGACGCCGAAGACGACGCCTTCGCCACATTCACCACCGCAGAGCGTCTGTAGGGTCGACGCCCTTCTTGACGGCCCAACCGGTTGGTTAGGATCGGGGCGCACGTGAGGAGCACAAGCGCTGCGCCTCGGGTCAGGAAGGACATCCACCATGACCGCCGATTCGATTCCTCAGACCGCCCCCGCGGTGCCCGCACCGGTTGCGCCCGACATCCCGGCGACCGTGGCCCGGCTGCGGGCGACCTTCGCCAGCGGACGTACTCGCACCGTCGAGTGGCGTAAGCAGCAGCTCAAGGCGCTCGGCGCGATGGTAAGCGAGAACGAAGCCGCCATCGCCGCCGCGCTCGAACAGGATCTCGGCCGCAAGCCGTTCGAGGCGTGGCTCGCCGACATCGCGCCCACGGTCGGGGAGGCCAAGGACGCGGAGAAAAACGTCCGCAAGTGGATGCGGCGCAAGCACCGGCTGCTCGAGATGTCACAGCTTCCGGGCCGCGGCTGGATCGAGTACGAGCCGTACGGCACGGTTCTCGTCATCGGCGCGTGGAACTTCCCCATCGTGCTGACACTGGGACCGGCCGTCGCCGCCATCGCCGCGGGCAACACCGTGGTGCTCAAGCCCTCGGAGGTGGCGCCGGCATCGTCGGCCGTGATGGCCGAGCTGGTGCCGAAGTACCTGGACAACGACGCGATCGCGGTGATCGAGGGTGACGGCGCGGTGAGCCAGGAGCTGATCGCTCAGGGCTTCGACCGTCTCCTGTTCACCGGCGGAACCGAGATCGGCCGCAGGGTGTACGAAGGCGCGGCCAGCCATCTGACCCCGGTGACCTTGGAGCTGGGCGGCAAGAGCCCGGTCATCGTCGCCGAGGACGCCGACATCGACGTGGCGGCCAAGCGGATCGCCTGGACCAAGCTGATCAACTCGGGACAGATCTGCATCGCCCCGGACTACGTCCTTGTCGACGCGAAGGTTCGCGACCAGCTCGTCGACAAGATCAAGGACGCCGTAACGACATTCGAGGCCGACAACCCGGGCGGCAAGCGGATCGTCAACCAGCGGCACTTCGACCGGCTGACCGCCGCGGTGGCCGCGACCAAGGGCACCATCGCGGTCGGCGGCGGGTCCGACGCGGCGTCGATCTCCATCCAGCCGACGGTTGTCCTCGACCCCGATCCGGACGAGCCGTTGATGACCGACGAGATCTTCGGGCCGATCTTGCCGATCGTCACCGTCGAAAACCTCGATGGGGCAATCAATTTCGTCAACGCGCGGCCCAAGCCGCTGGCCGCATATCTGTTCACCAAGGCCAAGCGCATCCGCGAACGCGTGATCAAGGAAGTCTCGGCAGGCGGCATGGTGGTCAACCACCTGCTCTTCCAGTTCGCGAGCAACAAGCTGCCGTTCGGCGGCGTCGGACCGTCGGGCATGGGGGCCTACCACGGCAAGTTCGGCTTCGAGGAGTTCAGTCACAAAAAGTCGGTGATGACCAAGCCGACCCGACCCGACGCGATGAGCTTCATGTATCCCCCGTATACAGAGACGGCGAAGAAGTTGGCGCGCAAGCTGATCTGATCGCCACACCGCGCCCGCCCCTATCAGAGAGGAACACCAGTGCCAGGAGTGCAGGATCGCGTCATCGTCGTCACCGGAGCCGGCGGCGGACTGGGGCGCGAGTACGCGCTGACCCTCGCCAAGGAGGGCGCAAGCGTCGTCGTGAACGACCTCGGCGGTGCGCGTGACGGGACGGGCGCAGGCCACAACATGGCCGACGAAGTGGTCAACGAGATCAAGGCCGCGGGCGGCCGTGCGGTGGCCAATTACGACTCGGTTGCCGAGTCTGAAGGCGCGGCCAACATCATCAAGACCGCGATCGACGAGTTCGGCAAGGTCGACGGTGTGGTCAGCAACGCGGGCATCCTGCGGGACGGCACCTTCCACAAGATGGAGTTCGCGGCATGGGACTCCGTGCTGAAGGTGCATCTGTACGGCGGCTACAACGTGCTCCGCGCGGCATGGCCGCACTTCCGCGAGCAGAGCTACGGGCGGGTCGTCGTCGCGACGTCCACCAGCGGGCTCTTCGGCAACTTCGGGCAGGCCAACTACGGCGCAGCGAAGCTGGGTCTGGTCGGCCTGATCAACACGCTGGCTCAAGAGGGCGCCAAGTACAACATCAAGACCAACGCGGTCGCGCCGATTGCGGCCACCAGGATGACGCAGGACATCCTGCCGCCCGAGGTGTTCGAGAAGCTGACGCCGGAGTACGTCGCGCCGGTGGTGGCATACCTGATGAGTGAGGAAAACCCGGATTCGGCAGCCGTTTTCATCGTCGGCGGTGGCAAAGTACAAAGGGCCGCTCTGTTCCAGAACGACGGCGTGACGTTCTCCGACGGCGTGCCGTCGGTCGACGACGTGGCCGCCAAGTGGGGCGAGATCACCGACCTTTCGGCAGCGCAGCGGGCCACGTTCAGCCTCGGCTGATCGCCGTCGCATGAAGGCACTTGTCGCACGGGAGCTGTCCGGGCCGGCAGGGCTGGAGTACACCGACGTGAAGGATGCGGTCGGAGGCGGCGACCAGGATTCGGTCGTCGTCGACGTCGGCGCCACTGGAGTCAGCTTCCCCGACTTGCTGCTTCTGCGCGGTGAATACCAGATGCGGCTCGAACCGCCGTTCATTCCCGGCATGGAGGTCGCCGGGGTGGTGCGGTCGGCACCGTATGAGTCCGAATTCAAGCCAGGACAACGGGTTACGGCACTGTCGATGCTCGGCGGCTGGGCCGAACAGGTGGTGGTGTCGCCGAATAACTTGACGCCGACTCCGGATGACCTCGACGATGCCGAGGCCGTTGCGCTGCTCGGCAACTACCAGACCATGTATTTCGCGCTTGCCAAACGCGGCGCTCTTCGTCCGGGCGAGACCGTGCTGGTGCTCGGGTCGGCGGGCGGCGTCGGGACGGCAGCCGTTCAGATCGCAAAGGCCCTGGGCGCCAGGGTGATCGCCATGGTGCACCGTCCTGAGGCGCGCGAGTTCGTGGAGTCGTTGGGCGCCGACATCGTGCTGCCGTTGACCGACGGCTGGTTGCAGGCGGTGAAGGAGCACACCGACGGCCGCGGAGTCGACCTGGTCGTCGACCCGATCGGCGGAGAAGCGTTCGACGACGCCGTCCGTGCGCTGGACACCGAGGGGCGGTTACTGGTCATCGGCTTTGCGGCAGGGGGCATTCCGACGATCAAGGTGAACCGGCTGCTGTTGCGCAACGTCAGCGTCATCGGCGTCGGATACGGCGAATACGTCAACCGCAAGCCCGGAGCGCAGTCGGTGTTCGAGTTCGGTGTCAACCAGCTGGTGAAGGCCGGGCTGCGGCCACCGCCGCCGGTCAGGTATCCGCTC
>NZ_JAVHWK010000142.1:0-2500 GCF_032159775.1 Mycobacterium sp. | reverse complement strand
GCTCGGCGAGCACGCGCTCGGGCGGCAGATACTCGCCGACCTCGCCGTCGACGACCGTTCGACGCAGCTCGTCGACGAGCAGCTCCGTGGTTCGAAGTCCCCGAAGCCTCATCGGTGCCCGCGGCGTGCTGCCTTCTGCCATCGCTTCCAGTCTGGCCCCGTCAGGTCCCGGGGACCTTGATGCCGAAGAAGCGCTGTGCGTTGAAGCCGAGGATTCGTTCCTGCGATACCAGCGACAGCCCCTCCATCCCGCGTCTCAGCAGGTCGACCGCGCCGGGGAAGACCGAGTCGGCATGCGGGTAGTCGGTCGCCCACACGATGCTCTCGTCACCGATCGCGGCAACCAGCGGATCGATGTGGGGCTCTTGAGGATCGATCGAGACGAAGCATTGGCGGACGAAGTATTCGCTGGGCTTCAACGTGACCTTCGACATGAAGGACGGCCACATCTCGAAGTGCTCGTCCATCCTGTGCAGCAGGTACGGCACCCACCCGCCGCCCGACTCCAGGAACCCGACGCGGAGCGCCGGATGCCGCTCGAGCACACCTGTCAGGATCAATCCGGCACAGGCGGCCATCTGCTCGAACGGATGCGACAGGGCGTGCTCGATCGCCGAGTTGTCGAATCGATCGGAGCCGAGGGTCGGCACCCCGGCGCTCCAGCCTTCGTGGACGGCGATGGCGACATCGGCCGCCGCAGCCCGCTCCCATAAGCGGTCGTAGGCGGGGTGGTGCAGAGGCCGACCGTTCGCCGGGTTCGGCCGCACCATCACCACGTTGGCGCCGTGACGGTCGATGACACGCTCGAGCTCTGTGACCGCCGCGTCGATGTCCGCCAGCGGGAGCAGTGCTGCGCCGTAGAGACGATCCTGTCCTTGAGCGCACTCATCAGCCAGCCAGTTGTTGTACGCCCTGCACAGCGCGGCGAGGAGGACGGGGTCGCGCACCTCGCCCAGGTACAGGCCTATCGACGGGAAGAGCACTGCGGCAGTGATGCCCTCGCTGTCCATGTCGGCCAACCGACCGTCGATGGTGGCATGCCGGGTCGGCGGTCGTTCACGAGCGAGCGTGGACGCGGCACGTCCCAGCTCGAACGCCGCCGCCCCGATGAGCTGGTCATCGACGAGGAAGGCGTTCAGCCCTCGCTCGGTGGGGGCAAACCGCGGGCCCCGTTCGCGAAACCGGTCCTCGAGGTAGTCGTTCCAGAGCTCGATCGGCTCCATGACGTGGGCGTCTGCGTCCATCACGACCTGCTGCCCGCTCTGTGGACTCACGTCAGATCCTCCTCGTCGACATTCCCGCCGGCCCCACCTCATCGTTATGCAAGTAACTCTTGACTGCGTGTTACTAGCACATATAGGCTCACACGCATGTCAATGTCAATGCCAATTGAACCGTCCGTGCGCATGGAGCTCGAGCAGCTCCTCAGCCAGTCCTTCGCCTGGGTCGACCATGGCGAGGCCGATCGGGTGCCGAAGCTGTGCGCGGAAGGGTTCGTGTTACACGCCCCGGGGACCGACCTCGACCTGGAGCAGTTCACGCAGGTGATGACCCTCCGGGTCGCGGCGCGGCACACGTCGCGGCATCTTTGGAGCAACCTCCAGGTCCTCGGTGTCGAAGGCGATGCCGTCGACATCGCCTTCGTGGTGTGCGTTCATCGCCGCGAGGAGGGCGCAGACGTCACCACCCGCATGGTCGTTGACTTCGTCGACCGCTGGGCCCGGACGCGGGACGGCTGGTGCCTGGCGTCCCGCACCATGACGCCCGTCTTCGACGCGACGGCGGCCTAGCCCGTGCAGCTCTTCCAGACGACCTTGGGGGCGGCCCGCCGCGACGGCGACGAGCTGGTGGTCCTTGACGGGGCGGCCGACGTCGTCGAGTGGGCCATGTCCGACGCTCTCTCCGACGCACCGGAGCGGGAGCGTGTCGCGTTGTCCGACGCGGTGCTGCTCGCCCCGACGGTGCCGGCGCAGATCGTGATCGTCGGGCTTAACTACCGCTCGCATGTCGAGGAGATCGGTTATCCGGTCCCCGACGCGATCATGTTCTTCGCCAGCGATCGCGTCGATCGCGCCGCGGCAGGGCCGGAGACGCCGATCGTGCTGCCGGCCGAGGCGCCGGAGCGGGTGGACTACGAGGGCGAGGTCGCCATCGTCATCGGTCGAGAGGCCCGCGATGTCGACCCGGCGTCGGCCTGGACCTTCATCGCCGGGGTCACGGCGGCCAACGATGTGAGCGCCCGGGACGTGCAGATGGCGGGGGCGGCCAACGGAGACTTCACGTCGGCGAAGACCTTCCCGTCGTTCAAGCCGCTCGGTCCCGGACTGATCACTGGTGACGAGGCGCGGGGGTCGTTGTCGGTCACGACGACGGTCAACGGCGAGCTGCGCCAGAAGGCCAATACCGACGAGCTCATCTTCGGGATACCCGAGGTCGTCGCCACGGTGTCCAAGACCGTCACGCTGCACCCCGGCGACGTGATTCTCACCGGCTCTCCAGG
>NZ_JAVHWK010000099.1:0-13495 GCF_032159775.1 Mycobacterium sp. | reverse complement strand
CGGCATGGGCTTCCTGCACGAAGCCTGTGTGCAGATGTGGGGCGACGGCGGCGACCGCCAGGTGCCCAGGACGCCGGAGGTTGTCGCGGTGGGCGTAGGCGGCGGCCCGGTGGCCGGATCGATGTTGTTGAGTAGCCGGTAGGACTGCCGTGGCCGGAGACGACATGACGCTCGGCGATGTGGTCTCTGACAATGCGATGCGCTTCCCGGACGTACCGGCGTACCGGTTGGGTTCGCGGACGGTCACCCATGCCCGGCTGCGAGACCGTGGGATGCGGTTGGTGTCGGCGATGAGAGGCGCCGGTGTGCGACGGCAGGACCGTGTCGCGGTGCTCAGCCGCAACAGCGTCGAGTTCGGTGAGGTGATGGCGGCGACTCAGCTCAGCGGAATCATCATGGCCACCGTCAACTTCCGGCTGTCGCCCGCCGAAATGCTCGGCGTGCTCGCCCGGGTGAGCCCGTCGATCGTGTTCTGTTCCGACGAATTCGCTTCGGTCATAACGGGACTGGCGCCGCAGCTGCCGTCCGCGCGGATGCTGGTGTGTTTCGGGGAATCGGCGCCCACCGGCATGGTCGATTTCGAGGAGTTCGTCGCGGGCGGAGACGACCGGCTTCCGTTCAGCTCCCGCCCCGACGACATCGCCTGCCTGCTCTTCACCAGCGGCACCACCGGTGCCTCGAAATGCTGCATCCTCGGGCACTCGGAGTTGCGGCGGGTGGCGCTCAGCATGAACGTCGAAATGCGGACCGGCAGCTCCGACCGTGTGCTGATGAACATGCCGATGTTCCACTTCGGGGCGATGGGCATCATCGGGGGGCTGCACGCCCGCGGCGGCAGTGTGGTGTTGCAGCAGCAGTTCGACGCGGCCGACGCCGTGCGGCTGATCCCCGAGTACGACGTCACGGTGTTGCACCTGGCGCCGGTGATGCTGTGGGCACTGCTCGACAAGGTGACCGATGCGAGGGCCCTGGAGAACCTGCGCACCGTCGTCTATTCGGCGGCACCGATGACCGTTCACATCCTGAAGCGGGCGCTCTCGCTGCTTCCACATGCGGGCTTCGTCAACCTGTACGGACAGACCGAGGCGATCGTGTCCGGGCTGCCACGGGAGATGCATACCGTGGACGGGTCCGACGCTTTGCGTTCGGTGGGCTTTCCCTTCCCCGGTGTGCGCGTGCGGATCGTCGGGGACGACGACCGAGAATTGCCCGTCGGCGAGCCGGGTGAGATCGTCGTCCGATCCGACTCGCTCTTCCGCGGTTATTGGAACGATCCGGCGGCCACGTTGGCCACGCTGCGAGACGGTTGGTGTCACACCGGCGACATCGGTCGGTTCGACCACCGCGGATTGCTCTACCTGGTGGATCGCAAGAAAGACATCATCATCACCGGCGGCGAGAACGTGTACTCACCGGAAGTGGAAGAGATCGTCGGCGGGCTCGACGGGGTCGCGGCGTGCGCGGTCGTCGGTGTGCCGGACCAGAAGTGGGGCGAGGCGGTCTGCGCTGTGGTAGTGCCGACGCCGAACGCGGCCCTCACGCTCCAGACGGTCCAGGACTTCGTCCGGTCCACCCTCGCCCGGTACAAGGTGCCGCGAAAACTCGTCCTTGTCGCGGAACTGCCGGTCCTGGCCAGCGGCAAAGTCGACAAGAAGCGGCTGCGTGCTGAGCTCGCGCGCGACTAACCGGGCTGGCCGTACACCGCGACCACCACGGTGCGGTCGAGGCTGTTCTCCGACCACACGCCGATAGCGAGGTTGGAGCAATCCTGCATGATCGCCCTATAAGCCGGGTTGTACCACCACTGGCCGAGGATTTCGATCCCGCTGATCGCAAGTGCGGGATTGATCGCGACGGTCTCGGAGGCCTTGCCGACGAATCCCTGGGCATTCGCCCGGTCCTGCGCTGTCGAGCCGTCCGAGCCGATGTCTCCGTCAAGCGCCCGGTTGTTGAGCACGTCGAGCGTGTGCAAGCGGGCGGCCTCTTCGAGGCGCCCGTCCAGGCGGGGCTCCTGCGGGCAGCCGTTCTGTTTCTGCGCGGTATCGATGTTGACGAACACGCTTTCGTTCAGCCGCCTGTTGTCGGCGTTCGCGGCCGGTGCGGTCATGCCGAGCGCAACCGCGGCCAACGAGGTTATCGTCAGTGCGTAGCGACCAGCCCTACTCCATGTCATGCGCGTCCCTCCAGTCTGCGAAGAGATTACCCGGTAATCAGCTAAATGAATTACGCTTTCACGTTTATGAAGATTAAGCCGTTCACCAGTGTCGCCGCTGCCGCGCTGTTCTGCGCAGGCGGGGTCTTGGCGGGCACGCCCTCCGCCTCGGCCGACGCGGTCGCGTATCTGGTCAACGTGACCGTGAAGCCGGGATACAACTTCGCCAACGCCGACCAGGCGCTCGCCTATGGCCATGGCATCTGCGACAAAATCGTTGCGGGCAGGCCGTACGCACAGCTCGTCGGCGACATCAAAGGCGACTTCAACACCAATGACGAGTTCCAGGCCTCGTACCTGATCAGCCAGGCCGCCAATGAGCTGTGCCCGGCGCAGATCTGGCAGTTGCGTAACTCCGCCGCGGGTTATGTGGCCGCACCAAGCTGACCCAGCAGCGAGCGACGCAACAACGCGACGATGACCTCGGCGGCGTGATCATCGCTGTCGCCGGCCGCAGTGGGTTCTGTCATCCGGCCGAGTGTCGCCAGAACCACTGCTGTGGCTGTGGCGATGTCCACCCCGGGCGGCAGCTTCGCGGAGCTCAACAACGCGGCCACAGCACCATGCATCGCGGCGATGCCGTCGCTGGCAGCGGCATCGGGCAGGCGCTCGGCGACGGTGCCGTCGAACCAGGCACGAATGACGCCGCTGTAAGCGCGGTGGAATCCGACGTAGCCCAGCATCCAGCGGGTGAATCGCTCGGTGGTGAGCCCTTCGGCTGCAAGACGGCTCAGCGCGGCGGCGTGGTGTTCGATTTCGACAACGGCCGTGCGGGTCAGCTCTGCCAGGATCGAATCCCTGGTGCTGAAATGCCGGTACAACGTCGCGCGGCTGACGTCCGCGGCCTCGGCGACGTCCTCCATCCGGACGGCGTAGTAGCCGCGCTCGGCGAACAGCTGTGAGCCGGCCGACAGTACGTCTTGGCGAATCGACGAGTTCGCATTTCCACCGGACGCAACGCGCACGGTCGCCGACGATCCCGGCGTGACCGACACCGCAATCGCCGCGGGGGGGAAGAGCATGGACTGCATGGCGATCGCCAGAGACCTGGAAACCACTGTGCTCGAAGGTAATCCGTACATCCCCCGATGGCGGTAGAGGTTGACCATATGGGGAATGCGCATGAGAGCGGCCGCGGCGTCGGCGAGATCGAGTCCACGCACGTCGGCCGAAAGCAGTCGCTGCGTGATCCGGCGCTTGAATTTGTCCGGCACCGATTGCGCGTCGACGACCGTCAGGCCCATCACTGTGCCCATGCCGGGGTACTCGGCGAAGACCGCAGCGTGTGCGTCATAGATGGTCGCCCAGTCGTGCATCCAGGCCTCCAGGTTGGCCAGTCCCTCCGCGGTGGGCTCGAGCGGGCCGAGGCGTTCGGCATGGTCGAGCACCGCTTGTACGGCCGTACGCGACAGTTCGCCGAAGATGGCTTCCTTGTCGGCGAAATACTGGTAAACCGTTGCCCGCGACGCTCCAGCCGACTTCGCGATCGCGTCGATCGATGTGCTGTGAAAGCCGTTCTGCAGAAAAATCTCTGCCGCGCAGGCGATTATCCGGTCGCGGGTGTACCTGCCGCGTCGGCCCACCGCGGGGTTGGCCGGCGGTGCGTAGCCCGACCGGCGCACCGTGTAGTCGGCAGCGGTCATTCTGCGGCCGGTAATGGCGGAAGGTTGCGCTTGGCCTTGCCGGGATAGCCGAAGAATTTCTCGAAGTTCGCGTCGTTGATGGGTTGCGCCGAGTTGCGGTCCGCGGCGGCGCGCAACGCCGCCAGCCGGGTACGGGCCTTCTCCAGGGCGTCGTCGTCACCGGCGTCCGCCACACGTGCAAGGGCGTCCTCGGCAGCGGCAACCTCGAGGCGAAGCCGTTCGCCTGCTTCGCCGAAGGTGAGTAGGTCGTGGTCGTCCTCGTCGAGTTTCTCGCGCGCCTTGGCCCCAGACGTGTCTTCCGCCGCCGACATGGTCCGCCTCTCACTTCTAGACAACTGTGGTCTAGATCATATACCCTGTGAGACGAACCGTCAGAAAACAAGACGAACTGTCAGAATTGCCGGGAGAGTAGCGATGCCGCTTCAGGACCATCACCAAATCGTGTCGGTCGACGACCATCTCGTCGAACATCCGCGGGTGTGGCAGGACCGACTGCCGGAAAAAATGCGGGAAGAGGGCCCGCGGATCGTCGAGATGGACGGCAAGCACCTATGGAGCTATGACGGGCAAATTTTTCCCACGATCGGCCTGAACGCCGTGGCGGGCAAGCCGCCGGAGGAATGGGGCATGGACCCGGTCCGGTACGAGGACATGATCCCCGGCTGCTACGACCCGGTTGCCCGCGTCGCCGACATGGATCTAGACGGTGTGCAGGCCGCCCTGTGCTTCCCGTCCTTTCCCGGTTTCGGCGGGGGCACCTTCCACCGCGCCACCAACAAAGACCTCGCGCTGCTGTGCGTGAAGGCGTGGAACGACTTCTACATCGATGAATGGTGCGCGACCGCTCCCGAGCGATATGTACCGCTGGCAATCCTGCCGACGTGGGACATCGACGCCTGCGTCGTGGAAGCCGAGCGGGTCGCGGCGAAGGGCGCGCGCACCGTGTCGTTCCCGGACAGCCCGGTGCCGCTTGATCTGCCGTCGTTTCACTCCGATCACTGGGACCCGCTATGGCGGGTCTGCTCGGATGCGCACATGCCGATATCGCTGCACTTCGGCTCTGGGTCCTACGTGCCCGGCTTCTCGTTCTCGTCGATGAAGCCGATCGCCGGGCAGATGGTGGCTCCTGACGCGCCGTTTGCGGTCGCCATCACCCTGTTTTCCAGCAACCTGATGTGGTCGACCGTCGATCTGCTGTTCTCCGGCAAGCTGCAACAGTTCCCGGACCTGCAGATCTCGCTTGCCGAGGGCGGCATCGGCTGGGTGCCTTACATCCTCGAACGGTCGGACTATGTCTGGGAGCGCCATCGCTACTACCAGAACATCGACTTCGACTCGCGTCCGTCGGATTTGTTCCGCAAGCACTTCTGGGGCTGCTTCATCGACGATGAGCACGGGTTGAAGAACCGGCACGACATCGGCATCGACCGCATCATGTTGGAAATCGACTTCCCCCACAGCGACTCCAACTGGCCGAACTCCCGCAAGCGAGCGGCCGAAGTGCTCGCAGGGGTGCCCGACGACGAGTGCTCGCTGATCGTCGAGGACAACGCACGCCGGATGCTCAACTTCCCCCGCCTGGCCTCAGTCTGATTTCCGTTCGAATAGGGCAGATATTTAGCGGATTACCCCTCACCGGGGGAGCTGCCCGGCTACATTCGTCCCGTGCGGGGCTGGCACGGCAGCCGAGGAATCGAGGTGCGTTCGTGGACAAGCGATTGATCGCAGGTGTCGCTGCGGTCCTGATCGCCGGCGGCACGGCGGGGTGCTCGAGCAAGGCGGAACCAGCCGCAAAGCCTCCGGGGTCCCTTCTCGCGGGAACCGCGGAAGTGAGCGTTAACGGCACCGACGTGAACACGACGAACGCGGTGAGCTGCACGACCACGGGGCCGGTGACGAATATCAAGACCGGAGACGACCAAGCCGGCACTACATCGGCGGTCAAGAGCGCCGACGGGTTGGCGGTCCCCTTCGCCCAGATAACCAATCTCGGTGGGTTCACCGGTAGCTATTGGCAGAATCTGGGGCCAACCGCGAAGGTCAGGATGACCGGCGGGACGTATGAGATCACCGGCACCGCTACAGGGTTCATCGCCGACAACCCGAGTGCACGCGCCACCGAGACGTTCACGATAAAGGTAGCCTGCTAGCCGCTTTCTCCGTTAACCTAGTTATCTATGTCAGCGACGAATTCTCACACATATCAAACGACGACAATCGTGGAGGATGACGGGTGAAGGTTCGTCTCGAACGGTCGAAGTGCGTGGGACACGCGCAGTGCTATGCGGTGGATCCGGACCTGTTCCCGATCGACGATTCGGGCTACAGCATCCTCGAGGACCACGAGGTGAAACCCGGAGACGAGGCGAATACCCGGGACGGCGTCGCCGCGTGCCCGGAACTGGCGCTCCTGCTCGAAGAGGACTGACCGGCGCACTTGCCAATCGTCGACCCTTCGGGTCAGACTAACCACATAACTAACCAAGTTAACTTTGTGGGGTGCAAATGTCGTCAGCCGATTGGCGTTCCCGGCTCGAGCGACTGATCGTTGAGCACCGCCAGGAACAGAACGAGACGTCCGCCGGGCTCGACCGCCTCGAAGCGGCCCGTGCCTGGCACGCCAAGCTCGTCGACAATGCGCTCGCCGCGCCGGGGTGGCCGAAGTCCGCCGGCGGCTTGGAACTCGCGCTCGAGGATCAACTCGACTACTACCGGATCACCACCGCCGCAGGCGCGCCCCCGCATCCCTGCCCGCTGTCGTTCATCCTCGCTCCCACCCTGATCGCACACGGCACCGCCGCCCAGAAGGAGCGGTTCCTGAGGCCCCTGTTGCGCGCCGACGAGTTCTGGTGCCAGGGATTCTCGGAACCGGGGGCCGGCAGCGACCTTGCATCGTTGGCCACCCGCGCGGTCCGCGACGGTGACGTCTACCGGGTGACCGGCCAGAAGGTCTGGACGACGATGGCCGACCGGGCCGACTGGATGTTCGCGCTGGTGCGCACGGGGCCGCCCGGGCGCAGCACCGATGGCATCACGTACTTGCTGATTCCCATGGACAGCCCCGGCATCACCGTCGCGCCGCTGCGTGACATCAGCGGCGGAACACACTTCGCCGAGGTGTTCCTCGACGACGTCGAGGTTCCTGCCGAGAATCGTGTCGGCGACGAAGGGCAGGGCTGGTCGATCATGCGGACTTCCCTGGGCCATGAGCGGGCCACCGCCTTCCTGGCCGACGAGTTCAAATACCGACGCACCGCTGACAGGGTGATCGACCTCGTGGTGTCCCAACAACTGGATATGGATCCGCACGTACGCCAGGACGTCGCCAGGCTGGAATCGGGAGTGCGCACCATCGCCGCCAACAGCGCCCGCGCTCTTGCCGCGGTGTTGCGTGGTGAGGATCCCGGCGGCGTGGCGTCGGTCAACCGACTGGTGAAATCCGAGTTCGAACAGCACATGCACGCCCTCGCGCTGCGCGCCGTCGGGCCGCACGCCCTGCTGGGCAGCCGGTCGCCCGGCGCGCTGGACAAGGGCCGATGGACGTTCGGTTACCTGATGAGCCGTGCCACCACCATCGGCGCCGGCACCGCGGAGATTCAGCGCAACACCATCGCCGAGGCAGTGCTGGGCCTGCCCTCGCATCGCGGTGAGGGTAGGCGCGCCGCGGCGGTGGTCCCCGGTGCGCCGCTGGCCGTCGCCGAAGAAGACGAACGCGAACTACGCGACGTGCTGGCGAATACGTTGGGCGCCAAAGTCGACGTGGCCGCATTGCTCGATCCAAAGCGTCCGCCGGGAGCCGTCGATGACGCCGCGTGGTCGGCGCTCGTCGAGTTCGGGTTGCCCGGTCTGGCCACCGAGGAGGCGCTCGGTGGTGCGGGCGCAAGCAGGCGACTGCTCTACGCGGCGATCGAGGAGTCGGCCAAGGCGCTCGCCGCCGTACCGCTCGTTTCGACCGTGACGGCATTGGATGTCGCCGTCTCGGTCGGCGCCAAGGCCGTGGCCCAACGCATCGCCGCGGGTTCCCCCGCCGCTTTCGCTGTTCCGCTGTGCGACTCCGGCTGGCTCACGACAGGGCAGGAGTTGCCAGAGTGGGACGGAGAGCGACTCAACGGTGTGGTGCCGGTGGTCGTCGGAGCGCCGACCGCCGAAATTCTGATGGTGCTGGCGCGCGCGGCCGGACGCGGCGACGAGGTTCTCGTGGCGGTCGACCCGACAGGCGGCGGCGTCGAGATCGTCACGCAGCAGGCGCTCGACCTCACGGCCACGGTCGGTGCACTGCGCCTGACCGATGCCGCGGGTGAAGTGCTCGCCGACGGCGATGAGTTGCGGCACGGGCTCAGACATGCCCAGTTCCAAGCGTTGCTGGCTGTGGCGTCGGATTCGATCGGCGTCGGTTCACGTGCCTTGGCGATGTCGGTGCAGTGGGCCGGTGAGCGCGAACAGTTCGGTCGCCCGATCGGCAGCTTCCAGGCGATCTCGCACCGCTGCGCGGACATCCTGGTCGCGATCGAAGGCGCCAGAAGCCAAGTGATGGCTGCGGCAGAAGCCGAAGACGCGCATGAGCACCTTGTCGACCTGGCCGCCGCCGCCGCATTCGATGCCGCGGTCTTCGCCACCCAGAGCGCGGTGCAGATTCACGGCGGCCTCGGCTTCACCTGGGAGCATCCGGTCCACCTGCTGTTGCGCCGCGCCACAGCCAACGCCGCGTCCATCGGCCGGGCCGAGGTGTTGCGCGACCGCGCGGCTGGCGCGGTCCTGAGTCGATAGGGCAACGGAGGCACACGATGGAATACGGCATGGGCGCCGAGCTGGCGGAGTTTCGCACCGAGGTGCGGGCATTCATCGCCGAGCACGCGCCGGCGATCCCGCCCAGGGCGGGTGTGCGCAGCGCCGAGAACGAGGCGGAGTTCAAGGCGTTGCAGGAGTGGAGCGGCCGTCTGTATGAGGCGGGGTACGTCGGAGCGGATTGGCCCGCGGAATACGGCGGCCGTGACGACCGGTCACCCGAACACTCGATCATCGTCGCGGAGGAACTCGCCCGTGCACAGGCGCCTGGCGCGCAGAGCGGTAGCGTGCTTGCGTCGCACGCATTGATCCATTTCGGCACGGACGAACAACGTCGGCGGCATCTCCCTGCGATCCGCGAAGGACGCGAACTGTGGTGTCAGCTGTTCAGCGAGCCGGGGGCCGGCAGCGACCTCGCATCGCTGCGCACCCGCGCCGTGCGTGACGGAGACAGATACGTCGTCGACGGCCAGAAGGTGTGGACCACCAACGGGCACTGGGCGCAATACGGATATCTCCTGGCGCGGACCGACGCCGACGCGCCGAAGCACAAGGGCATCAGCGCGTTCATCCTGGACATGTCCGCACCGGGCGTCACCGTTCGACCGCTACGCGAACTCACCGGGACGTCAGACTTCAACGAAGTGTTCTTCGACGGTGTCGAGGTTCCGGCCGCTTCGATGATCGGTGCGCCGGGTCAGGGCTGGTCGATCGCGAATGCCACGCTCGCTCACGAGCGCACCAACGTCGGCGGAATCGTGGTGAAGCTTCGACTCGCGGTCGATGCGCTGGTCGATCTCGCCCGCCGGGTCACCGTGGACGGTCGCCCCGCCATCGACAGCGATCGGGTCCGCGACCGGATCGGCGAGTTCAGCGCCGAGGTGGAGGCCTTGTCGGCGTTGACATACGCCAACCTGACCCGTTGGCTGAGCGGTCACGAGCGCATGCATGACGCGGCGATGAGCAAGCTGATGTTCAGCGAAATCAATCTGGAAATGGCGAGGTTCGCGATCGAGCTGAGCGGTGAGGCGGGCGTGCTGGTCGAGGGTGACGACAATGTCCTCGATCGCGGCAGCTGGCAGGACGAGTGGTTGTACGCCCGCGCCTACACCATCGCGGGAGGCAGTTCGGAGATCATGCGCAACCTCATCGCCGAGCGGGGATTGGGCCTGCCCCGCAAATAGATTGCGCTAGGCGGAAACCACTGCGGCGCGGTGCTCGGCCACCGATCCGTCGACGGCCTCGTCGACCTTGATGCGGCGCAAAAACAGATGCAGGTCGTGCTCCCACGTGAAACCGATGCCGCCGTGCACCTGCAGCGCGTTGCCTGCCACCCGGCTGGCCGCAGACTTCGCGTAAGCGACGGCCGCCGACGATGCGCGCGACCGGACATCGTCTGCGGCGCCGTCCAAGGACAGAGCGCCCGCCCACAGCCCCGAGCGGCCTGCCTCCACACCGACGGCCATGTCTGCGCAGTGGTGTTTGACGGCCTGGAACGAGCCGATCACCGCGCCGAACTGCTCACGCTGGCCCGCGTAGGCGACCGTCATCTCCAGCAGTCGCGCCGCGCCGCCGAGCGCGTCGAACGCGCGGTGTACGGCCAGCGCGTCGCGCACGTGCTGCAGCGTCCCGACGGGCATCCTTGCCCAGTCGAGAACCGACTCGTCGAGGCTCAACCGCGCCCAGGACCGGCTGAGGTCCAGCGTCGTCATGGGTATCAGCGTCGGGTCGCGCACCAGCGCGAGGTACTCACCGTCGTCGGTGCGTCCGACGACCGCAACGCTCGCCATGTCGGCCGCCATCGGGACCGGGCTTGTGCCACCGGTCAGCTTCAGGGCATCGCCGTCCACGGTGGCGGCAGGACCGCGGGCCAGGCCGACGCGCATTTCACCCTCGGCCGCGGCGGCGGCCTGTGGCATTTCGACACGGTAGAGCAGCCAGGCACAGATGGCCAGATCTGCGAGTGGCAACGAGCTCGCTGCGTGTCCGTGCGCCTCGCTGCACACCGCCAGGTCGACGTGCGTTCCACCGACGTCCGGGGTCAGCAGCGCCAACAATCCCGACTCCGCGGCATGCGCGACGGCAGCCGGATCGACGGTGATGGGAGCCTTGTCGAGGGTCTGCCGCACCCGCGCGATCGGATCGTTGCGGTCGAGCCATGACCGCTCCGAATCAGCGAGCTGTTCCTGTTCAGCGGTCAGTCCGAAGTCCATTCAAGACCCCCTTGAGTAAGTTGACCTAGTAAACCATGTCGACTACGTTTGACGAAACGGTTCGGGCAGGGCCTTCAGACCCAGGAAGTGGCGATGACAAGCATCCAGACGGCGCTGGGACGGCTGTGGAGTGCCCCCGACGACGCGCGGATGATTCAGCGCGACGGGCAGTGGGTGACCTGGGGTGAGGTACGGGCGCTGACCGAACGGATCGACCACGAACTCTCCTCGGCGGGCTGCGGTCCCGGTGGTCGCGTCGCCGTGGTCCTTGGCAACCGAACGGAGTCGGTCGCGGCGCTCATCGCGATCTTTCGGGCCGACCGCACGCTGGTGACGATCAGTCCACTGCAGCCGGCCGAGCGGCTCAGCGCCGATCTCGTCGCGTCCGCCGCCGACTACGTGCTTGGGCCGCAGGATCTTTGGAGCAAAGAGGTATTCGCCGACGCCGTCGCTGAACTCGGCGCCACGGCCTTCAGCGTCGATGGAACCGAGGTCGCCGTCCGCGCAAAGGCGACTCATGAACCGCGCCAAAGCAACCCGGCAATCGCCATCGAAATGCTGACGTCCGGCACGACCGGGCCCGCCAAACGGATTCCCCTGGGCCGCAGGCAGTTAGAGGTTTCATTGTCAGCGGCGCTGCAGCACAACGACCGCCCCGCGAGCCGCGACAAGCCGCCGCTGACCGGGTCCGTCGGCATGGTGACCCTGCCGATCGTGCACATCGGAGGTTTGTGGTCGCTGCTGCAGTCGCTGGTGGCCGGCCGGCCCATCGTGATGTTGGAGCGGTTCTCGCTGCCCGGCTGGCACAACGCGATCAAGGAACACAAGCCCATCCTGGTGGGCCTGCCACCGCCCGCCATCCGCGCAGTGCTCAGCTCCGAAATCCCGCGTGAGGATCTCGCCAGCGTCCGCGCCATCACCTCGGGAACAGCGCCCGTCGATCCCGCAATGGTGGATGCCTTCGTGGAGCGCTACGGCATCCCGATCTTGATCACTTACGGCGCCACCGAGTTCGCTGGCGCCGTCGCCGGTTGGACGGCGAAGGACTTCCGCGCGTCGTGGACGGAGAAGAAGGGCAGCGTCGGCCGCGCATTCCCTGGAGTCCGGCTTCAGGTGGTCGATGAGGACGGCGCGGTGCTGCCCACGGGGCAGACCGGTCGGTTGCAGGTTGCCTCTGCACAAGTGGGTGACTCGGCCGACCGCTGGGTCACGACAAGCGATCTCGCCCACATCGATGAAGACGGTTACCTCTACATCGACGGCCGTGCCGACGATGTCATCGTGCGGGGCGGGTTCAAGATCGCACCGGAGACGGTCGTGCGGGCCTTGCGTACGCACGACGCGGTCGCCGACGCCGCGGTCGCCGGGCTGGCCGACGATCGGCTGGGGCAGATTCCGATCGCCGCGGTCGAACTGAGGTCTGCGATGGCCGCAACCGGCGACGAGTTGCGGGCCCACTGCCGGGCCTCGCTGACTCCCTACGAGGTACCGGCCCAGGTGTTCGTCGTCGACGAGCTTCCGCGCGGCGCGGCGCTCAAGATCGACCGTCGTGCACTCGTCGCGACCCTCGAGAAACTCACCGCTGTAACTCATTCCGATTGAAAGGTGACGTCATGGGACGCGTACAGGACAAAGTCGTTCTGGTGACCGGAGGTGCCCGCGGTCAGGGCCGCAGCCACGCCGTGAGACTGGCCGAAGAAGGCGCGGACATCATCCTGTTCGACATCTGCCACGACATCGAGACCAATGAGTACCCGCTGGCGACGTCGCGTGATCTCGAGGAAGCCGGACTCGAGGTTGAGAAGACCGGACGCAGGGCCTACACAGCCGAAGTCGACGTGCGCGACCGGGTGGCAGTGGCCCGCGAACTCGCCAATGCGGTAGCTGAATTCGGCAAGCTAGACGTCGTCGTCGCGAATGCGGGCATCTGTCCGCTGGGTGCGAACCTGCCCGTTCAAGCCTTCGCCGACGCGTTCGACGTCGACTTCCTCGGCGTGGTCAATACTGTGCACGCTGCGCTGCCTTACCTGAAGTCCGGTGCGTCGATCATCACCACCGGTTCGATCGCCGGGCTCATCGCGTCTGCTCAGCCGCCCGGTGCCGCCGGACCCCAGGGACCCGGAGGCGCGGGCTACAGCTACGCCAAGCAGTTGGTGGATTCCTACACCCTCCAGTTGGCCGGCCAGTTGGCGCCACAATCCATCCGCGTCAACGTGATTCACCCGACGAACGTAAACACCGACATGCTCAACAGCGCGCCGATGTATCGGCAGTTCCGGCCGGACCTGGACGCTCCCACCCGCGATGACGCTCTGCTGGCGTTCCCGGCGATGCAGGCCATGCCAACGCCCTACGTGGAGGCGTCGGACATATCGAACGCCGTGTGTTTCCTGTCGTCCGACGAGTCCCGCTACGTGACCGGCCTTCAGTTCAAGGTCGACGCCGGCGCGATGCTCAAGTTCTAGGGGGATCAATGACCACTACCGAGGCGTCCGGCGCCGAGACCGCAGCAGTCGAGGGACGCATCACCGACGCGGACATCGAACGCGCGAAGGCGCAGATCGGTATCGCGGTCAACCAGCGCGACGAGGCATGGAACAAGCTGCCGAGCGCGGACGCCATCACGCATTTCGCCTTCGGCT
>NZ_JAVHWK010000091.1:0-10965 GCF_032159775.1 Mycobacterium sp. | reverse complement strand
ATAGACGTCATCGCAACCCAATCCTTCAGGCACGGGCTGTTCCAGCGGCTTCCCCACCGCTGGGTACGACCCCGCGCTTACACGAGGAGAATAGCGGGGTTATTGGGGTTATTGCGACGGGTGTGGGCTAATCGATTGAAATTCGTTGAATTACCTGGATGTGATTCCTAGCTGGGAAGATCGGGCTTTTGCGGCCTCGACGGCCGCCGCCAGCGCGGCCCGCACGCCGCCCTTTTCGAGTTCTCGCAGACCAGCGGCCGTTGTGCCGCCCGGAGATGTGACTGTGGCCCGCAGCGCCGCCGCCGTGGTGTCCATCCCGGTGCCCGTTGCCGAGTCACTGGCGGATTGTGCGGTATCGAGGCGTTCGAGCAACATCGCGGCCGATCCGGCCATGGTCTGGGCGACCAGATCGGTGGCCACCGGCCGCGTCAGACCCGCCGCAACGCCCGCGTCCACCAAGGCCTCGACGACGAGAAAGAAGTACGCGGGACCCGATCCCGACACCGCCGTCACGGCGTCCATCTGCGATTCCGCGACGGTCAGCACGCCACCGACCGCGTCGAAGATCCCCGACGCCTCCTTGAGCTGCTCGATGGTGGCGAACCGGCCGGGCGCCAGCGCACTCACGCCGCCGCCGACGACCACGGGGGCGTTGGGCATCACCCTGATCACGGGCGCACCCGCAGGCAGCTTCGACTCGTAGAACTCGGTGGTGACACCGGCTGCCACGGTCACGAAGACCTGCTCGGCGCTCTCACTCTCGGCATGCGCGGCCGCGTCGGCGATCTCGTCGATGACCAACGTCACGTCGGCGGGCTTGACGGCCACGATCACGAACGAGGCGTTCTCGGCCGCATCGGCCACCGAGGTGACCAACACCGAATACGTCTCGGACAGGTACGTCGCGCGCTGCGGGTCCTTCTCGGCGACCACCAGGTCCTTGTGCTGCCTGCCCGCGCGGATGAGCCCAGCCAGCAGCGCTTCGCCGATACTTCCGCCGCCGATGATCGCGATTCTTGCCACGGTCAAAGCATTGCAGACGCCGCCAGCGATTACTGCGGGGGCGGCACCATCGCGAGTTGCCTGCTCTGCACGACGATGTGGCCCTCACAGTCGACGACGATGTGGTCCTCGTCGAACCAGTCCTGGCCGATCTGCACCGTCGTGCAGACGATCCGAAGCCAGCCGTCGGCGGGCAGCGTGCGCAGAAAGGCCGTCAACTGCACCGTGGGCGCCCAGCCGAATCGGTTGACGCCGAACGTCACCGGAGCCGACACGTCGCCGCACAGCAGCGCGAACAGGGGGTCGGGCGCCACGCCCTTGGGGCGGACCCAGTACTCGATCACCGGCGGACCACCGTCGGTGCGCGGCTGCAACGTCGTCAGCGACGGCCGGATGTCGCAGCCGTGGGCCAGGTTGACGACGGGAGCCATCGGGTGGCCCGGCCCGATCGGGTCCAGTCCGGGCGGCGGCTCGGGCGGCATCAGCGGCACCACCGGGTTGAAACCGAATGGGCCCCCAGCGGAGCTAGGGGACAGCGGCGGCACGTGATGTTCGGGCTCACCCATCGTCACCGCCGCGCGCACCGCGGTGCGGTCGCCCTGGGTCAGCTCAACATCGATCAGGCTCACCCGTCTGCCACGCTTGCGCACGGTCGTCGAAACCCGCATCGGGCCCGGATCCGGCGCCCACAAATAGTTTCCGGAGATCGCGACCGGCCACACCGTGTCCTCGCCGTGCTCGAGGCGGGCGGCGTTCGCGCACAGCGCCAGCATCGAGCCGCCGTGCACTTTCGGGCCCGATCCCCTCGGGCCGATCGTCCAGTGCTCGTTCAGCTCACCGTCGTAACGGCCGCCGCCCGCAGGCGTCAGCGCCATCGCATCGGTGACAGAGTGGATCCGGGCACGGGTGTGCCCTTTCGTCCGCCGCGAGTCAGCGCAGCAGATGCTTGCGGGCGAACTGGAGCGATTCGTTGAGAAGCGCTTCGCGCTCGGCGGCCGTGCTGGCGCCGGATGTGGTGACCTCCAGGATCACATGGCCTGCAAAGTCGCCGGCCGCCAGCATCTCGCAGACTTCGACGGTGGGCTGCGTGCCGTGGCCCGGCACCAGGTGCTCGTCGGTGGACGCCCCGCTGCCGTCGCACAGGTGCAGATGCACCAGCCCGTCACCCATCCGAGCAGCCATGTCGACGGCGTCGGTGCCCGCCGTCGCGGTATGCGACAGATCAAGTGTGTAGTGCGCGTGATTGCCGTCCAGCGGATCGTAGGACGGCGCGAAGGCGGAGATGCCGGGACCGGGCCGCCCGCCCCGCTTACGCATCCGCTCGATCGATGTCTGGCCCGCGCCGAAGAGTCGGTCGGCCCGGAACGGAAACATGTTCTCCACCGCCACCATCACGTCGCTGTCCGCTTCCAGCTCTGCGACCTGTTCGGAGAATCCTTCTGCGTAGCGGCGCTGCCAGCGAAACGGCGGATGAACCACAACCGTCTGGGCGCCCAGCTGTTCGGCGGCGCGCACGCTGCGCTCCAGCTTGTCGATCGGGTTGGCCCCCCACACCCGCTGTGAGATCAGCAGGCACGGCGCGTGCACCGACAGCACCGGCATCGAATACTTCGTCGACATCTTCTCGATCGCGTCGACGTCCTGGCTGACGGTTTCGGCCCATACCATCAGTTCCACACCGTCGTAGCCGAGCTTGGCCGCGTACTCGAAAGCGGCCTCGGTCCTCAACGGATAGACCGAGGCCGTCGACAGACCGACCTTGATGGCGGGGCGCACGGTGCTGCTTAGGCGGCTATCCCGATTGCAGGAGCGCCAGCGGCCCCAGCGTGACCAACGCACCGACCGCGACCGCGATCAGCGTGCTGCCGATGTCCTCGGTCTTGCGCACCACCCGAACGCCGACCACCAGACCCAGGATGACCAGAACGGACAGCACCAGCGCGACGATGTTGTTCCACTTCCACAGCTGGTCGAACGCGATGAACAGGCCAGCACCGAACAGCACCGCGAGGATGCACTGGCCGACGACGAGCGCGCCTCGCGCGAACGACGACATCGTCGTCTCGTCGTCGTACTCGAGATCGCCCTCGTCTTCGTCATGTTCGCCGTGTTCGTCGTGCTCGAGGTCGACGTCGCCGAACCCGAAGTCGTCAACGCGTGCGCCTCCCCTTCGTCGGGCAATGTCGTCGGCGAGCGTGTCGCCGCCGAACAGCGGCCCGGCCGACGAGCGCAGGTATGACGGCAGCGCGTCGGCGTCGTCCTCGGTGTCGGGCGCCGTCGCGGCGACCATCGCGGGTCGGGTCAGATCGGAAGCGGCATCGCTCGCGCCGTCGACCTCGACCGGATCGGGGCTCATCTCCTCCGCGCCGACACCAGACCCGCCGGGATACCGCCGTGCGGTCTGGCCCCACAGCGGACGCCGTTGCGGCGGGTCGAAGTACGTCGGCTCGGCTTCGCGTTCCTCCAGATGCGCCGCGTAGTCGGCTTCCTCATGGGTCAGAGGTGCCTCGTCAAGAGCTTCGTGGACTCGGTCGCTCTCGTCGACGTGTGGGGCGACGCCGTTGCTGGGCACCAGTCCGGTGAAGTCGTCACGAACCTCTTCGAGTTCGTCGGTGGCCGGATCTGCGGCGGTGTGGCGGATGTCGGCGTGGGTGTCGGAGGTGATGATGGGGATCTCGCCGGTCAGCTCGGCCACTGAGACGGCGTCCGAGTTGCCGCGCCGACGGCGGCGCCGACCGCCGACCGGCGGTGCTCCGATCGTTCCGTTCTTTGCCAGCAGCTCCGCGACCGATATCGGTCGTGTGCTGCTGTGGCTGTCTTCTGGTCCTGTCATCGTGTGTTGCCTTTGGGCTTGGCGGCGGCTCGGTCCGCATCGCGTACGGGGGTCTCGAACAGTGCGGTTCCGTCGGCTTCGCTATCGAGTTTCCGCAGAATAAGACCTTCTCGCAACGCCCACGGGCAGATGTCCACGGTATCGATCGCCAACGCTCGCATGCTCGCCTCCGCAACCAACGCGCCGGCCACGATCTGTGGAGCCCGTTCGGCACTCACCCCTTCCAACTCTGCTCGGTCAGCAGCGGTCATCCTAGAGATGAAAGCTATGAGCTGCCTAAGGCCGGTAGCTGTCAGTGTCCTCTTCACGCGCGGTCCCTCACCGGAAGGCGCCGCCCCGGTGAGTCGCGCAAGCGATCGGAAGGTCTTCGACGTGGCCACCGCGAGGTCGGGGGCGCCCGCCTTGAGCATTTCGGCGCCCGCGTCGGCCAACTCGGTGGCCAGCCAGTCGCGCAGCATCCCCACCCGCCTGCGGCCCGGTGGATCGTCGGGCAACCATTCCCTGGTCAGCCGCCCTGCTCCGAACGGCAGCGACAACGCCACCTCCGGCACCTCGTCGACCCCGTTGGACAGCTCGAGCGAGCCGCCGCCGATGTCGATGTTGATGATGCGGCCCGCGCTCCAGCCATACCAGCGGCGCACCGCGAGGAAGGTGAGGCACGACTCGTCGACGCCGCTGAGCACCTGCAATGCAACGCCGGTCTCGGCAAGCACCCGGGCCAGCACATCCTCGGAATTCTTGGCGTCGCGCACGGCCGAGGTGGCGAACGCCATCAGCTCCACGCAGCCCGAACTGGCGGCGATCTTGGCGAACTCGTCGATGGTGTCGATCAGCTTGTCGGCGCCCTTACGGGTCAACTTGCCCGACGAATCGATGGCCTCGGCCAGCCGAAGCGACGCCTTGGTCGAACTCATCGGCGTCGGATGGCCACCGCGACGCGCGTCCACCACCAACAGATGGACGGTGTTGCTGCCCACGTCGAGCACACCAAGTCGCACGCACTCAACCTAACGGGTGTCGCAATGATCAACCCGTCCGCACCGCCGCGTGGCGCCGCACATCGTTTCGTCGGCCACGCGGGAGTTGAACACGGCCGACCGGACCCCCGCGACCGACAGCGACGCGAGCGCCTCGGGGAAGATCGCGTCCGCGGCCCGGATGCGTTGACGGCGTTCGCCGCTCACTCGGGGTAGCGTTGATTCTTGTGACATCAGAGCATCCCGGCGAGGTCGAACTGGACTTCGCGCGCGAATGGGTGGAGTTCTACGACCCCGACAACACCGAACATCTGATCGCCGCAGACATGACCTGGCTCCTGTCCCGGTGGACGTGTGTGTTCGGCACACCTGCGTGCAAGGGCACCGTCGAAGGCCGCCCCGATGACGGATGCTGCTCGCATGGCGCCTTCCTGTCCGACAAGGACGATCGCAAGCGCCTCGACGCAGCGGTGAAGACACTCACCGACGAGGATTGGCAGTTCCGAGAAAAAGGTCTGGGCCGCAAGGGTTATCTCGAGATGGATTCCTACGACGACAAACCCAACCTGCGCACCCGAAAGTACAAGGGCGCGTGCATCTTCCTCAACCGTCCCGGTTTCGACGGCGGTATCGGGTGCGCGCTGCACAGCAAGGCGCTGAAGTTGGGTGTCGAACCGCTGACGATGAAGCCCGACGTCTGCTGGCAGCTGCCGATCCGGCGCACCCAGGAGTGGGTGACGCTGGCGGACGGAACAGAAATCCTCAAGACGTGGATCACCGAGTACGACCGCCGCGGCTGGGGCGAGGGTGGCGCCGACCTGCACTGGTACTGCACCGGCGACCCGAACGCACATGTCGGCGCGAAGCAGGTCTGGCAGACCTACGGCCCCGAGCTGACCGAACTTCTCGGCGAGAAGGCGTACGCCGAGTTGGCGGCGATGTGCAAGCGGCGCAGCAGCTTAGGGCTGATCGCCGTACATCCCGCCACCCGGGCCGCCGAGTAACCCCCTCAGCCCGTACTCAGCCCTCGAGCTTGTAGCCGAGACCGCGGACCGTCACCAGGTGCACCGGGTTCGCCGGGTCCGCCTCGATCTTGCTGCGCAGCCGCTTCACGTGGACATCGAGGGTCTTGGTGTCGCCGACGTAGTCGGCGCCCCACACCCGGTCGATGAGCTGTCCGCGGGTCAGCACACGTCCGCTGTTGCGCATCAGGTACTCGAGCAGGTCGAATTCCTTGAGCGGCAAGGTGATCAGCTCACCGTTGACGGAGACGACATGGCGTTCGACGTCCATCCGCACCGGGCCCGCCTCCAGCACGCCGTCACCGATTGTCGGATCATCGGGATCCGCGCCGCGGCGCAGGACTGCCCTGATCCGCGCGATCAGCTCACGCGCCGAGTAGGGCTTGGTGACGTAGTCGTCCGCGCCGAGTTCCAGGCCCACCACCTTGTCGATCTCGCTGTCGCGCGCGGTCACCATGATGACCGGAACGCTCGAGCGCGACCGCAGCTGTTTGCACACGTCGGTCCCACTCATGCCGGGCAGCATCAGGTCGAGCAGCACGATGTCGGCACCCGCCCGCTCGAATTCAGCGAGGGCCGAAGGCCCGTCTGACACAACGGTGGCCTCGAAGCCCTCCTTGCGCAGTAGGAACGCCAGGGGATCTGCCAGGGACTCCTCGTCCTCGACGATCAGCACATTTGTCATGGACGCTCTGTTCCTCTCAATTGGTCTGATCGTTCGTCCGACTCGCCCACGCGGTCCGGATAAGCAGGAATCGACAACGTGAATGTCGACCCGGTGCCCGGCTGACTCCACAGCCGGATGGTTCCGTTGTGATTGGCCGCAACATGTTTGACGATCGCAAGACCCAGACCGGTACCACCGGTTGCCCGTGATCTGGCCTTGTCGACGCGGAAGAACCGCTCGAACACCCGCTCCTGATCGGCGGCGGCGATGCCGATTCCCCGATCGGTTACGGCGATCTCGATGTTGTCGCCCCTGCGCCTGCGGCTGATGGACACCGGGGATCCGTTGGATGAGTATGCGATCGCGTTGGACACCAGGTTGGCCATCGCAGTTACCAGAAGTGGTTGGTCGCCGAGCACTTTGTACCCTGTCGGCGCGTCGGTGGTGATGGCGATGTCGGCGTTCTCGGCGACCACCTTGTACCTCGAAAGCGCTTCTGCGACAACGGTGTCGACGTCGACGGCCTCGAGATCGGGCAGCGGTTCGGCGCCTTGCAGCCGGGACAGTTCGATCAGCTCACCCACCATGTTGGCCAGCCGCTTCGACTCCACCACCATCTTCTCGGAGAACCGCTGCACGTTCTCCGGGTCGTCGGCGGAGGCCAGCAGCGCCTCGGCCAGCACGCCCATCGCCCCGACAGGCGTCTTCAACTCGTGGCTGACGTTGGCGACGAAGTCGCGTCGGGTGGCTTCCATCCGCGCGTGCTCGGACTGGTCGTCGACGTAGACGACGGCGAATCGGCGGTCGTCCTCGGTCAGCAACCGGACGTGGCCCCGCACGGAGAGCCCAGAACGGCCGGGCGAGGCCCGCCTGCGCGGCGAGAGATCGACCTCGACGTCGTCACCGGTGGCCAGGGTGCGCTGCGCCGCGAGCCACGCGCGGTCGTCGAGCAGGCGGTCATGGACCAGGCCGAGTTCGCGGGCCCGGTCGTTGGTGTAGACGACGTCACGGTAGGTGTCGACCACGACGATGCCCACCGGTGACAGCGACACGATGTGGGCGAGCATTTCCGAGACGGTGATTCCCGACTCCTCGGTCGCTCGCCGCTGCCTGCGTTCGACGATCCTCGGGGCCAGGCCCGCTCCGACCGCGACACCGGTCAGCAGAGCGAGCAGGGCCACGACTGCCGTCAGCAGCAGTGCGGTCACCACACTCACGAGCAAATGGTACGAAACTGGTGAACGTCATCCCAGCAGCGTGCGGCCAAAACGGGGCATGTCACACCGCCAGGCTCATGTGTTCGGTTGGCGTTCATCCGGTGTTTGCCCAAATCGGTCGGTCGCCTCGACTACTTCGCTCCCTGGCTCGCCACTGCGGCCGCGCCCGCGGCGGCGGCCTCGGGGTCCAGGTAGGTCCCGCCTGCGACCTTCGGCCGCAGATCGCCGTCGAGGTCGTAGCGCAGCGGGATGCCCGTCGGGATGTTCAGCCCGACGACGTCGTCGTCGGACATCTTGTCGAGGTACTTGACCAGCGCACGAAGCGAATTTCCATGCGCGGCGATCAGCACGGTCTTGCCCGCGTGCAGGTCGGGCACGATCGTCTCGGTGAAGTACGGCACGAACCGGACGACCACGTCTTTGAGGCACTCGGTCTTCGGCGGACCGCCCGCGATGCCCGCGTAGCGCGGATCGGTGTCCTGGCTGTAAACGCTGTCGGACTCGATTGGCGGCGGCGGCGTGTCATAGCTGCGCCGCCAGGCCATGAACTGTTCCTCGCCGTACTTGTCCTTGGTCTCGGCCTTGTTCAGGCCCTGCAGTGCCCCGTAATGGCGCTCGTTGAGCCGCCAATCTCGGTGTACGGGTATCCAGTGCCGGTCGGCCGTGTCCAGCGCCAGGTTCGCGGTGGTGATCGCCCGCCGCAGCAGGGACGTGTACAGGACGTCGGGCTGCGTTTCCAGCTCCTTGATCAGCTCGCCGGCCCTGACGGCTTCGGCTCTGCCCTTCTCGGTGAGGTCGACGTCTACCCAACCGGTGAACAGGTTCAGCGCGTTCCATTCGCTTTCGCCGTGGCGCAGCAGGATCACCGTGGAATCTCCCATGGCTGAGAGACTATCCCGAGGCCGCCGCGTCGGCTCCGTTGTTGCCGTCGTCGTCGATCAGGTGCTCGAAGGCCTGCAGGTTCTTCAGCGATTCCCCGCGCGACACCCGCCATTCCCACTCTTTCTGGATGGAGGTCCGAAAACCCAACTCCAGCAACGTGTTAAAGTCATTGTCGACGGCCTCGAGCACCTGACCGAGCACGCGGTCGATCTCGTCGGGGGTGACCGAGTGCAACGCCATCCGGCCGACCAGATAGATGTCTCCGACGTTGTCGAGGGTGTAGGCAACGCCGTAGAGCCTGCGGTTGCGCTTGAGCAGGAAGCGGTACACGCCTTCGTGGTTCTCGTCGGGCTTGCGGCAGACGAATGCCTCGACCCGCACCGAATGCTCGCCGATGGACAAAATCGTGTTGGTCTTCAGCCGCCGCTCACCGGGCAGTTCGACGATGATTCCCGGCAGCCCGCCGCGCGCCCCGTCGTGCCGCGTGTAAACCAGGCCGCTTTCCGTGCAGGCGTCCTCGATGACCTGCTGGATGGGGCTCATGCCCGCACACCCCGGCGCATCGAGAACCGGCGGCCCGTGCGGCGCGTGCTGACGTCCTGGGGTCGATGGCGTGCGCGGTAGTCGCTCATTGCCCTTCCGTAGCTGGCGAGCAGGCCGTCGACGGTGTGCGCCCAGGAGAAGGTCGCAGCGTGCTCGACGGCTGCGGTGCGCATCGTGTCGGGTCCGCGCTGCACCAGGTCGCCGATCGCCTGTGCCCAGTCGTCGACATCGTGGCTTCCCACCAGCGTGCCGGTAACGCCGTCGCGCACCGCCACGGGAAGACCACCGACGGCCGCGGCCACCACCGGCGTGCCACAGGCCTGCGCTTCGACTGCGACGAGGCCGAATGACTCCGAGTAGCTCGGCACCGCGACCAGGTCGGCGGCGCGGTACACATTGACGAGTTGTTCTCGTGATTGAGGGGGCAGGAAGGTCACCCGGTCGGCGATACCCAGTTCGTCGGCCAGTCGAACCAGCATGTCGGGGGCAGCAAGGCCCGTTCCGGACGGACCGCCTGCCACCAGCACCCGCAGATGGGGAAACTGTTCGGTGAGCCGGGCGGCCGCCCGGAGCAGCACATCGGGCGCCTTGAGCGGCTGGATGCGGCCGATGAAGGCCAGGATGAGTTCGTCGCGGGCCAGCCCGAGAACCTCGCGCGCCGTCAGCTTGTCCCCGGGTGTGAAGGTCTGCAGATCCACCCCGGGGTGCACGACGTCGATGCGATCAGGATCGGCATGGTGTAGCGAAACCAGTTGCTGCGCTTCGTGTTCGGTGTTCACGATCAGCCGGTCCGCTTCGTCGACGACCTGCTGTTCACCGATCGCGCGCAGCGGCGGCTCCGGTGCGTCGCCGTTGGCAAGCGAGGCATTCTTTACCGCCGCGAGGGTGTGCGCGGTGTGCACGAGCGGCACCGCCCACCGATCGCGCGCCAGCCAGCCGACCTGACCCGACAGCCAGTAGTGCGAGTGCACGACGTCGTAGTAGCCGGGCTCGTGGGTGGCTTCGGCGCGCAGCACGCCTGCGGTGAACGCGCACAGCTGGGTCGGCAGGTCGTATTTGTCCAGGCCCTCGAACGGGCCGGCGACCACGTTGCGCACCAGCACTCCCGGCGCCACCCGCACCGTCGGCTGATCGGCCGACGACGTCGCCCTGGTGAAGATCTCCACCTCGACGCCGCGGCGGGCCAGCTGCAGCGCGCTCTGCAGCACGTAGACGTTCATGCCGCCGGCATCGCCGGTGCCGGGCTGCGCCAACGGGGAGGTGTGCACTGATAACACGGCGACTCTTCTCGGAGCCGCGCTGGCGGCGACATTCGACCGGGCCTGATCCGTCGCTGGGCGCACACAGACATGTCTACACCGTGCTCAGCGACGGTCCTCGCCTAGTTCCAGTCCGAACAACGCATCCCAGAACGCGTCGTCCGACGGATACTGCAGAGCCGCCGCCTCCTCTCGCAGCGCCAAGGCCCGCTGGTGGATCCGGTACTCGGTGGCGCGCGGCATCGACGCCGGTCCATATTGACCCCGCCTCGACCGCCGAACTCTGCCGTGGGCGATCTCGTAGCGCAGCGCGTCCGACACCGCCTTCGACGACCGCCCGGTGACCTCGAATCCGTGGTAATCGAGCATGTCGATCAGGTCGGCGACGGTCGTTTTGCCGTTTTGAAACAGGTGAAGCGTGAGCACGCAACGCAGTTCGTAGCCGCGAAGCAGCCGTTTCGTGGTCATGATCGAACCGTGTCAGCACCTTCCGACATCGATTGTGGCGTCAGCCGCACTGAACTGTCGGATGTGGATGGCCTCGGGTTGCCCGCCTCCGGGCG
>NZ_JAVHWK010000082.1:0-12633 GCF_032159775.1 Mycobacterium sp. | reverse complement strand
TCCGCGTTCTCCGAGAGAAATCCATAACCCGGGTGGACGGCGTCGGCGCCCGATACCCGCGCCGCCGCGATCAGTTGCGCGCTATCCAGATATCCGTTGCGGCCCTCCAGCCGCACCCGCGCATCGGCCTCCGCGACGTGCGGCGAGCCGGCATCGGGGTCTGTGTAGACCGCGACGGTACCGATTCCGAGGCGGCGGCACGTCGCGAACACCCGGCGGGCGATCTCCCCGCGGTTGGCGACCAAGACTCGTGTGATCATGCTGCTCACATCCGAAAGACGCCGAAGTTCGACGTCCCCTCGACCGGGCCATTCGCGATGGCGGACAGGCACATTCCGAGGACCGTGCGGGTGTCGCGCGGGTCGATGACGCCGTCGTCGTACAGCATCCCTGACAGCACCATCGGCAGCGACTCCGCCTCGATCTGTCCCTCGACGGCCGCCCGCATCGCGGCGTCGGCTTCCTCGTCGACCTGCTGGCCGCGGGCCTCGGTCGCCGCCCGGCTCACAATAGACAGCACGCCCGCCAACTGCGCGCCTCCCATCACCGCGGACTTCGCGCTCGGCCACGCGAACAGGAAGCGCGGGTCGTAGGCGCGCCCGCACATGCCGTAGTGGCCCGCGCCATACGATGCGCCGATCAGCAGCGAGATATGCGGGACGGTCGAGTTCGAGACGGCATTGATCATCATCGAGCCGTGCTTGATCATCCCGCCTTCCTCGTACTGCTTTCCGACCATGTAGCCAGTCGTGTTGTGCAGGAACAGCAGTGGCGTGTCGGATCGGTTGGCCAGCTGGATGAACTGGGTGGCCTTCTGCGACTCCTCGCTGAACAGCACACCGCGGTGATTGGCGAGGATGCCGATCGGGTAGCCGTACAGGTTGGCCCATCCGGTCACCAGCGACGACCCGTAGAGCGGTTTGAACTCGTCGAAGTCCGAGCCGTCGACGATGCGCGCGATGACATCGCGCGGGTCGAACGGGATGCGCAGATCCGATGGCACGATGCCAATCAGTTCCTCGGCGTCGAAGTGCGGCTCGATGACCGGTCCTGGCTCGGGTCCCTGCTTGCGCCAGTTGAGCCGGGCCACGATGCGGCGGCCGATCCGGAGGGCGTCGAGTTCGTCGACGGCGAAGTAGTCGGCGAGACCGGATGTGCGGGCATGCATCTCGGCGCCGCCGAGCGATTCGTCGTCGGACTCCTCGCCGGTGGCCATCTTCACCAGCGGCGGGCCCGCCAGGAACACCTTCGAGCGGTCCTTAATCATCACGACGTGGTCGGACATACCGGGGATGTAGGCACCGCCCGCAGTGGAGTTGCCGAACACCAGGGCGATCGTCGGGATGCCCGCAGCTGACAGCCGGGTCAGGTCGCGGAAGCCCTGTCCACCTGGGATGAATATCAGCTTCTGCGTCGGCAGGTCGGCGCCGCCGGACTCGACCAGTGAGATCACCGGCAGCCGGTTCTCCAGCGCGATCTGGTTGGCCCGCAACATCTTCTTCAATGTCCACGGATTGGTGGTGCCGCCCTTGACCGTCGGGTCATGGGCAACCAGCATGCACTCGACGCCCTCGACGGCGCCGATGCCGGTGACGACGCTCGCCCCGATTTGAAAGTCGGTGCCGTAGGCGGCAAGCGGGCTCAGCTCCAGGAACGGCGAGTCGGGATCGATCAGTATCTCGATACGCTCGCGGGCCGTCATCTTGTCGCGGTCGTGATGGCGCTTGACGTACTTCTCGCCGCCCCCCGCCAACGCCTTGGCGTGTTCGGCATCGAGCTCGGCGAGCTTGGCCGACATCGCCTCGGCCGCCTCGGTGTAGGCGGACGACCGGGGATCGAGCGTCGACGCCAGCGACGTCACGACTGGTATCCCAGCGTCTTGGCAGCCAGCGAGGTGAGGATTTCGGTTGTTCCGCCACCGATCCCCAGGATCCGCATATCGCGGTACTGGCGCTCGACTTCTGATTCGGTCATGTATCCCATCCCGCCGAAGAGTTGCACCGCCTGGTTGGCGACCCATTCGCCTGCCTCGACTGCGGTGTTCTTCGCGAAGCACACCTGAGTAAATAAGGAGGTCTCGCCAGGGCCTGATGTCGCCGCCGGAGCGGCTCCGGAGAGCTGCCGCTCGACGATATTGCGGGTGTACACCCGCGCGACGTCGACGCGACGCGCCATCTCCGACAACGTGTTCTGCACGGACTGCCTCGATATCAGCGGCTTACCGAACGTCTCACGGTTGCGGCACCACTCGACCGTCAGGTCCAGGCAGCGTTGTGCGCTCGCATACGCCTGCGCCGCAAGGCCGACCCGTTCGGAAACGAAGGCGCCCGCGATCTGGATGAACCCGGTGTTCTCCTCGCCGATCAGGTTCGCGGCGGGCACCCGCACGTCGGTATAGGAGAGCTCGGCGGTGTCGGACGACCGCCAACCCATCTTGTCGAGCTTGCGGGTGACCTCGAAACCCGGCGTGCCCTTGTCGACGACGATCAACGAGACACCTGCCGCGCCGGGGCCGCCCGTGCGCGACGCGGTGACGACGTAGTCCGCGCGCACACCCGAGGTGATGTAGGTCTTCGCCCCGTTGATGATGTAGTCGTCTCCGTCGCGGACGGCCTTGGTGGTGAGATGCCCGACGTCGGATCCGCCGCCGGGTTCGGTGATCGCCAGCGATCCGATCATCTCGCCGCGCAGCGTGGGCCGCACGTAGGTGTCGATCAACCGCTCATCACCGGAGGCGATCATGTGCGGCACCGCGATGCCGCAGGTGAACAGCGACGCGAACACCCCGCCTGGCGCCCCGCTGTAATGCATCTCCTCGCAGATGACCACCGCGTCGGCGCCGTCGCCGCCACCACCACCGACGGACTCCGGCATCCCGGCGCCCAGCAGGCCGGCCTCACCGGCCTTCAGGTGCAGCTCGCGCGGCAGCATGCCGGACTGCTCCCACTCGTCGACGTTCGGCAGCACTTCGCGTTCGGCGAAGGCGCGCACCGTCTTTCGCAACTGCTCGCGTTCGGGCGTGTGCCAGATACTCATATGAGAAGACTTTCCGGTATGTCGATGTGCCGGCTGCGCAGCCATTCACCAAGGCCCTTGGCCTGCGGGTCGAAGCGTGCCTGATATGCCACACCCTCGCCGAGGATCCCCTCGATGACGAAGTTCACCGCCCGCAGGTTGGGCAGCAGATGCCGGGTGACCTCCAGATCGGCAGTTTCCGGAAGCATTTCGCGCAGTCTGTCGACGGTCAACGCGTGGGCCAACCACCGCCACTGATCGGTGGTGCGCACCCACACACCGACGTTGGCGTTGCCGCCTTTGTCGCCGCTGCGCGCGCCTGCGATGCGGCCGAGTGGCACGCGCTGGGTGTCCTCGAACGGCATGGGTTCGGGCAGCGCGAACGGGGCGACGTTCTCGAGCACCTTGGTTTCGGTAGCCGCGGGAATGTCGGCGCGGGAGCCGTCGGCGTGCACGGCGATCTGCTGTACCTCCGTCGCGTCGACGTAGCCCGGGGTGAACACGCCGTAGACCTGACCATCGCCGGGCGGGGCAGTGGTGGTGAAGCCCGGGTAGCTGGCGAGCGCCAATTCGACTGCTGCCGAGGAGAACTGGCGGCCGACATTGGCCGGGTCCGGGTCGCGCACGACACAGTGCAGAAGCGCGCTGGCGGCCTCCTCCGTGTCGGCGTCGTCGTGGTCGGTGCGCGCAAGCGTCCACTCCAGCTCGGCCGGTTTCACGGTCAGGCCGGCTTCCAGCTGTCGACGCACCAGCTCGGCCTTCGCATCGATGTCCAGGCCCGTCAACACGAAAGTCATGGCGTTGCGGAAACCGCCGATGCCGTTGAGCGAGACCTTGAGCGTCGGTGGTGGCGGCTCACCCCGCACCCCGTCGATGCGCACCCGGTCGGTGCCGTCGGCCGAGACCTCGAAACTGTCCATCCGCACCGTCACATCGGGATTGGCGTAGCGCGCACCGGTGATCTCGTACAGCAATTGGGCGGTGACGGTGTCGACGCTGACCAGCCCGCCGGTTCCGGCGTGCTTGGTGATCACCGAAGCGCCGTCGTCGTAGATCTCGGCCAGCGGAAAGCCCGGATGGAGGAGGTCCGCCCCCGCTGCTGCGGCCTCGACGAAGAACGCGTAGTTGCCGCCCGTCGCCTGCACCCCGCATTCGATGACGTGGCCCGCGACCACGGCGCCGGCAAGCCGGTCGTAATCATTGCGGCCCCAGCCGAAATGGGCGGCGGCCGGACCAACGATGACGGATGCGTCGGTCACCCGCCCGGTGACCACGACGTCGGCGCCGCTGTTGAGGCAGTCGACGATGCCCCAGGCGCCGAGGTAGGCGTTGGCCGCCAACGGAGTGCCCCCGCCGGATGTCGCCGCCGTTGCGGCTCCGAAGCCGAGATCGCCCGCCCGCGACACCAGGTCGTCGCCCTCGACGTGGGCGACCTTGGCGTCGAGGCCGAGCCGTTCGGCAAGTGCCCGGACCGCGTCGGCCAGGCCGGCAGGATTCAGTCCCCCCGCGTTCGCCACGATCCGCACGCCCTTGTCGAGCGCAGTGCCTAGGCATTCCTCGAGCTGGCTCAGGAAGGTCTTGGCGTAGCCGCGGTCGGGGGACTTGGCCCTGTCGCGAGCCAGGATCAGCATGGTCAGCTCGGCGAGGTAATCGCCGGTGAGGTAGTCGAGGTCCCCGCCGGTGAGCATCTCGCGCATTGCCGAATGCCGGTCGCCGTAAAACCCCGAGCAGTTTCCGATGCGTACCGCAGACGTCACGCACACTCCTCATCGATCAGGCGTACCAACCAACCGGTAGGTCAATCCGTAGGTTATCCGGTACCTCCGGTCCGCCGTCAAGGCACCCGGTTTTGTTTTCGACGATATAAACAGCGCTCAGCGCGGGTATTCACACCGAAATCGCGCAGTTCGGAGGCTACGCTCAACAGGGGTACTTATGGACTGGCTGGCATGGATCGTCCTTGCGGCGCTGGCGCTTGCGTCGGCGCTGTGGCTCGTGCGCCGATTTCGCACCGAGAACCGCAGGGTCGACGGCATGATCAGCGACTTCAACCGGGAGAACCCGCGCAGCGAGCCCGGATCCCCGTCGCCTGCGCGCAGGCTCGCGGGCCTGCGCCGCCGCCGGTAGCGGGCCCAGCCGACCGAACCACCGGCTGCCGGTCAGCGCTGTTTGGAACCCGCGCAGGTCACCGGCTATCCTGAACGGCAATTGCCGACGTCGTACTTGCGCGGCAGCACCCCTTGTAGAGGAGCTTTACCCATGGCTGTGCCCAAGCGCCGGATGTCGCGCTCGAACACCCGTAGCCGTCGTTCGCAGTGGAAGGCCACGCGCACCGAGCTCGTCGGCGTGACGGTCGCAGGCCAGCAGCACAAGGTGCCGCGCCGCCTGCTCAAGGCCGCTCGACTCGGCCTGATCGATCTCGACCGCCGTTAACTGGCTCGCCCTACGAGTTTTTGATGTCGCCGCCAGAGCGGCTACGGGGTCTGATGTCGCCGCCAGCGCGGCTCCGGCGCGCCTCTCAGGTCACTCTCAGGCGATGGGTTAACACTGGTGGCCGTGCGAATTCTTGTCGTTGACGACGACCGTGCCGTGCGCGAATCCCTTCGCCGCTCGCTTTCGTTCAACGGCTATTCCGTTGCGCTGGCCCAAGATGGCGTCGAAGCGCTCGATCTGATCTCCAACGATCGGCCCGACGCAGTGGTGCTCGACGTGATGATGCCAAGGCTCGACGGGCTCGAGGTCTGCCGACAGCTCCGCAGCACCGGCGACGATCTGCCCATCCTGGTTCTCACCGCCCGCGACTCGGTGTCCGAACGTGTGGCCGGCCTCGATGCGGGCGCCGACGACTATCTGCCCAAGCCGTTCGCGCTCGAGGAACTTCTCGCGCGGATGCGCGCGCTGCTGCGCCGCACCACCCCCGACGACGGCGACTCTCCTGCCATGACGTTCGCCGATCTGAGCCTTGACCCAGTGACCCGCGAGGTCACCCGAGGACAGCGCCAGATCAGCCTGACCCGCACCGAGTTCGCCCTCCTGGAAATGCTGATCGCCAATCCACGGCGCGTGCTCACCCGCAGCCGCATCCTCGAAGAAGTGTGGGGATTCGACTTCCCGACCTCAGGCAATGCCCTCGAGGTGTACGTCGGATATCTACGTCGCAAGACGGAAGCGGAAGGTGAGCCGCGGCTGATCCACACCGTTCGCGGGGTGGGTTATGTGCTGCGTGAGACACCACCCTGATGTCCGGATTTCGACCGCTCCCTCTGCGGCCCAGTTCGCTACCCGAAACAAGCTCCCTTTCACTGCGCTGGCGGGTGATGCTGCTCGCGATGTCGATGGTCGCGATGGTCGTCGTGCTGATGGCGCTCGCGGTGTACGTCGTGGTCTCGAGGGCGCTCTACGACGACATCGACAACCAGCTGCACAGCAGGGCGCGGCTGCTGATCGAAAGCGGTTCGCTGGCCGCCGATCCCGGCAAGGCCATCGAGGGGACCGCCTACTCCGATGTCAACGCGATGCTGGTGAACCCCGGCCGGTCCATCTACACGGCCAACCAGCAGGGCCAGACGCTACCGATCGGCAAGCAGGAGAAGGACGTGATGTCCGGCCAGCTGCTGCTGTCGCTGCGCACCGCCGACCATCAGCGTGTGCTCGCCGTGCATCTGAACAACGGCAGCTCGCTGTTGATCTCGAAGAGTTTGGCTCCAACCGGCAAGGTGCTCAAACGGCTTGGCACCGTGCTGCTCATCGTCGGTGGGATCGGGGTGGCGATCGCGGCGTTCGCGGGCGGCATGGTGGCACGTGCGGGTTTGAGACCGGTGGCCCGGCTCACCGAGGCCGCCGAACGGGTGGCGCGCACCGACGATCTGCGCCCGATCCCGGTGCTCGGCAGCGACGAACTCGCCCGTCTCACACAGGCTTTCAACATGATGCTGCGTGGGCTCGCCGAGTCACGGGAGAGACAGGCGCGTCTGGTCACGGACGCGGGGCACGAGCTGCGCACGCCGCTGACGTCGTTGCGCACGAATGTCGAGCTTCTGATCGCATCCCAGCAGCCCGGCGCGCCACGGATTCCCGACGACGAGATGGTTGAGCTGCGCACCGACGTCATCGCCCAGATCGAGGAATTATCAACGCTCGTAGGCGATTTGGTGGACCTCACCCGCGACGAGGCCGGCGGCGTCGTGCACGAACCCGTCGACATATCCGAGGTCGTCGATCGAAGCCTCGAACGGGTTCGGCGGCGGCGCAGCGACATCGAGTTCGACGTCCACCTCATTCCGTGGCAGGTGTACGGCGACGCGGCCGGGTTGTCGCGCGCCATACTGAACCTGCTCGACAACGCCGCCAAGTGGAGCCCCGCCAACGGCCGGGTGCTGGTGCGGATGACGCAGACCGACCCGGTGCACGCCGAGCTCGTCGTCTCCGACTACGGCCCCGGCATACCACCGCACGAACGCGAGTTGGTCTTCGAACGGTTCTTCCGCTCCACGTCGGCGCGGGCCATGCCGGGCTCAGGCCTTGGCCTGGCCATCGTCAAGCAGGTCGTTCTCAAGCACGGCGGAGCGCTTCGGGTGGAGGACACCCTGCGCGGCGGGCAGCCGCCGGGGGCGTCGATCTACGTGCTGCTACCGGGACGGCTTATTTCGGCGACACGGCCCGTCGAGGTCGCACAACCGGTGGCCAGCGCCGACAATGGGTAAGCGATTGTGAAGCGGATCGGCCGGAAATCTGGGGATGTGCCGAACATTCTCTAAGTGGATTCTCAGCCCATCCGGGCACCGTGGGGTAGCAGAACTTCGTTGTAGAGGTGTCGGCGTTGTCCCGAACTCGTAGAAAGAGCCCGTTGCGACATGACGAACGACCCGAGGTACTCACCGCCGCCGCCCCCGCAGGGCCGCAGGCCAGGCGATGACCGCACGGCGGTATATCCCGGGCAGTACGGGCATACCGGCTATCAGCAACAGCAGCCCTTCGACTGGCGCTACGCCACCCAGCAACAGCAGCAGGCCTACCGCCAGGCATACGACCCGTACCGGGGCGCGCAGGCGCAGCCGAACCAGCAACTGCCCCCTCGGCCACCCCAGCGGCCGCAGAAGCGTTCCCGCGCAGGCGCATTGACGGTCGGCGCGTTGACGATCGCGGTCGTGTCGGCCGGCATCGGCGGCGGTGTCGCACTGTTGGCCAAGCCGGACAACCGCCCGGGCGGCACACAGATCACCGCGGCGCCGAGCGTCCCCGCAGCCAGTCTGCCCGCGGGATCCGTCGAGCAGGTCGCGGCCAAGGTGGTGCCCAGCGTCGTCAAGCTGGAGACCGACATGGGCCGGGCCTCCGAAGAGGGCTCCGGCATCATCCTGTCGACCGACGGCCTGATTCTGACCAATAACCACGTCGTCGAGGCCGCCAAGGGCGGCGACACCACGGTCACCTTCGCCGACGGACGCACGTCCAAGTTCACCCTCGTCGGCGCCGACCCGAGCAGCGACATCGCCGTCGTCAAGGCGGACAACATCTCCGATCTCACCCCGATCACCATCGGTTCGTCGGCCAACCTCAAGGTGGGCCAGGACGTCGTGGCGATCGGCTCTCCCCTCGGTCTCGAAGGGACCGTCACCACCGGCATCATCAGCGCCCTGAACCGGCCGGTTGCCGCGGGAGGGGACATCCGCAACCAGAACACCGTGCTCGACGCGATCCAGACCGACGCCGCGATCAACCCCGGCAACTCCGGCGGCGCGCTGGTCAACATGAACGGCGAACTGGTCGGTGTGAACTCGGCGATCGCCACCCTCGGCGGTGACTCCGCCGACGCCCAGAGCGGCTCGATCGGGCTCGGCTTCGCGATCCCGATCGATCAGGCCAAGCGCATCGCCGACGAGCTGATCCAGAGCGGCAATGCCTCGCATGCGTCGCTCGGCGTGCAGGTGGGGAACGACACGGCCTCACACGGCGCGAAGATCGTCGAGGTCACCAGCGGCGGCGCGGCAGCGGCCGCCGGCCTGCCAAGCGGCGTCGTCGTGACCAAGGTCGACGACCGGATCATCGGCAGCGCCGACGCCCTGGTCGCCGCGGTCCGCTCCAGGGCTCCGGGCGAAAAAGTCACGCTGACGTACCTCGACCCGTCGGGCAAGCCGCAGACGGTACAGGTGACCCTCGGCAAGGCTGCCCAGTGATCTCGGCACCGGGCGCGCCGACGTTGAGAGTGGCCGCGCCGGCGTCGGGGGCCACCTATACGGTGGCACTCATGGAACAGCCAGGTGAGTTGGTTGGTCGGGCTCTCGTCGTCGTCGTCGACGACCGAACGGCCCATGGCGAGGAGGACCATAACGGTCCGTTGGTCACCGAGCTGCTTCATGAGGCGGGCTTCGTCGTCGACGGTGTCGTGGTGGTGTCCTCCGACGAGGTGGAGATCCGCAACGCGCTGAACACCGCGGTCATCGGGGGAGTCGATCTGGTGGTCTCGGTCGGTGGCACAGGTGTGACGCCGCGCGACGTGACCCCCGAGGCGACCCGCGACATCTTGGATCGCGAACTGCTCGGCATCGCCGAGGCCCTGCGCGCGTCCGGTCTGGCTGCCGGTGTGGTCGATGCGGGGCTGTCCCGCGGCCTGGCGGGCGTCTCCGGCAGCACGCTGGTCGTCAACATCGCCGGCTCCCGGTCTGCGGTACGTGACGGGATGGCAACCTTGAACCCGTTGGCCATCCACATCATCGGCCAGCTATCCAGCCTGGAGATCTAATAATCGGGGTTTCCGCTGGAATTCGGCCCGCGCCTAGCAGGCGCGTGGTCGCCGCGGCAATGTCGTCTTTGTTACGTCAACATGAACAGCTGCCTTCGGTGAAATGTGATCTTCGTCACACGGTGGGCGCGTTGTGACAGCTTCGTCGAAGCCCTCCCGAGATGCAGTTAACAAGATCTTTGGCGAGGAGCTACCGAAGGAATCCTCGGACGAGCGCGAAACCGATTCGCCCGCCTCGGAGGCCGAGCACGACAACTGGTTGCGGGACAACATTCCGCCTCACCATGATTGACCTCTGAGTTTGCGCTGAGCGTGCGAAATGACTGGTGAGGGTGCCAAGTCGGGGTCGGCGCCCGGTGTGCCTGGATAACGCCCAGCTGCGCGACCGAATTGTCCGCCTGCTACGTCAGCGGCCATGGGAACGCCAGCCCAGGGGAGCCTTAGCAAACACACGCCGGTTGTCGACAGGCAATCCGATACCGACCCCTTCGCGTTGCCGGTCGGATGCCGTCCCGTTATGTTCCTCGTGTCAACGATGAGCAAAACGTAAGAAGAGCATGTGGACTCTCTCATTTGTCACACGTGTGACTCTTGCGTCGTGTGTGGTGTAGGAGTACTCACCAGCACAGAAAACCAATCGGTGAGCCGACACGGTCACCGCCGAAAGAGCTAGGGAGAACATGAAGGCAATCAGTCGGGTGCTGATCGCGATGGTCGCCGCCATCGCGGCTCTTTTCGTGAGCACCGGTACCTCACATGCGGGGCTGGACAACGAGCTGAGCCTGGTTGACGGTCAGGATCGGACATTGACGATCCAGCAGTGGGATACCTTCCTCAACGGCGTTTTTCCGCTTGACCGCAACCGGCTGACCCGCGAGTGGTTCCACTCGGGTCGCGCCAAGTACAACGTCGCCGGCGCCGGTGCCGACGAATTCGAGGGAACGCTGGAGCTGGGCTACCAGATCGGCTTCCCGTGGTCGCTGGGCGTTGGCATCAACTTCAGCTACACCACCCCCAACATCCTGCTCGACGACGCGTCGCTGTTCCCGGTGTTCAACCCGTTGGGCTCGGTCATCACGCCCAACCTGTTCCCCGGCGTGTCGATCAGCGCTGACCTGGGTAACGGCCCCGGCATCCAAGAGGTTGCGACCTTCTCGGTTGACGTGAAGGGCCCGCAGGGCGGTGTGGCGGTCTCCAACGCGCACGGCACCGTGACCGGTGCCGCCGGTGGCGTGCTGCTGCGTCCGTTCGCCCGTCTGATCTCGTCGGCCGGTGACAGTGTCACCACCTACGGCGAGCCATGGGACATGGCGTAACTCCCTGCTAGGCATACAAGACAGCCCCCGGCGCAAAAGCCGGGGGCTGTTTTGTCTGTTCCGGTCTAGGGCGTGTCCGACTTGTTCGCCTCAGCGGCCTCGAGGGCCGCAGGTGAAGAGCCATGCCTGCCTGAGGTGTCACCGTTCTCGGACAACAGGTCGCGGATCTGAGTGAGCAATGTCAGCTCGGTCTCTGATTCCTCGACCTTGCTGTCGCGTTCTTTGAGCTTCTTATAGGGCAGCACGATGATGAAGTAGATGACCGCCGCAACGATCAGGAAGTTGATGAAGGCGGACAGCACCGCGTTGAAGTCCAGGAACTGCTCGGGATCACCACCCAGGGAGACCTTGAGGATTCCGTACTGCTTATCGCCCCCTGCGCCGATGCGGTCGATCAGTGGCTGAATCACCTTCTGGGTGAATGCGGTGACCAGTCCGGTGAACGCCGCGCCGATGACCACCGCGACGGCCAGATCGATGACATTGCCCCGCGAAATGAAATCCTTGAAACCTTTCAACATGCGCTAATACCCTTCCCTCAGTCCGACCGGAGGTGTGCAACGTTAGTCATCCACCGGCGCTTCGGGGTCAATGAAACGTGAGCGTCACCGTCTGCATCAGCGTCGCGCCGGCGACGTCGTTGGCGGCGTTGGCAGGCAGGGCGACGAGAAGCACGCGCTCGCCTCCGGCGCCGGGACCCTTCTGCTTCTCCGACACCAGGACCACGACGGCGTCTGTCGCCACCACCCTCGGATCGATCTCGTCGTCGGCGGCCGCCAGCACGTCGACCACATCGCCGGGGCGGACGAGGTCCAACAGCGCCGTGTCGGCGATATGCAGGGGCACGATGCGGGCGTCCGGGCCCGCCGCTGACTGGGCCAGCCGCGGACCGAGCAGTCGCACGTCCGTGAGCACCTCTCCGCGGCGGGCGGGGCCGGCGAGCGTCGACCCGACGACCTTGCCGACGGTAGCCTGAGAACCGTCGGGAATCGTTGCAGTCGAACGCTTTTCGAGCCGTACGTCGTCGACGGTCAACTCGATGCCGGGAGACAGGTCACGCGCCGCCACGACGATATCGGCCTGGTCGCCGTGCGGATCGGAGCGCACCGCGGCGACTGCCGCCAGGACGACGAGCGCGCCTGCGGCCACCCTGCGGGCGGCCACGGTGCGTGTCCAGTCCGGCCGCCACTGGTGGACCAGCCGGCTGCGCGCCGACGGATTGAGTGATTCCCCCATGTCGCCACGCTAGGCAGCACGAAGCCCCGCGCGCGTGCCGTCACGCCGGGCTGTGGATAACTTCCCCGCGTCAGCTGGAGGCTGCGGCGGCAGACGTCGACGAACTCGTGCTGCTGGATGACGAGCTGGAGCTGTCCGACTTGGTCGAATCCGACTTCTTGTCCGTCGAGCCGGACGGGCTCGAGGAGTCCGACGAACTCGAGGCCGCGGACTCGGTGCTCTTCGCGGAACCGTTTGCGGCGCTCTTGGCGGCCTCGCGGCTGTCGTTGCGGTAGAAGCCGCTGCCCTTGAAGACCACGCCCACCTTGCCGAACAGCTTGCGCAGGC
>NZ_JAVHWK010000089.1:0-13399 GCF_032159775.1 Mycobacterium sp. | reverse complement strand
CCTTGCCGAGATGCTCCCGCAACGAGACGCCGTCGGCCGCCAACGAGGCGAAGACGAAGCCGCCGTAGCTGTCCACCCGGGGGGCCTGTGCCAGACCAAGCGCGGAGCGCACCTGGTTGAAAGCCTCGCCGTAGCCCTCCCGCATCGGGATGCCTTGCAGCGCACCGGTGTTGTTGAAGGTCCAGCCGTGGTAGGGGCAGCGGAACGAGTTGGCGTTGCCCTTCTCGGCGTTGCACAGCTTGTTGGCACGGTGTGTGCACCGGTTGAGCACCACCCGGACGGCGCCGTCCTTGCCGCGTACCACGACGACCGGGTCGAAGCCGATCATCCGGGTGAGATAGTCGCCCCGTTCGCTGACTTCACTTTCGTGCGCCACGAAAACCCAGCCGGTTTTGAAGATGCTGTCCATCTCGCGACGGAAGATCTCGGGCGAGGTGTACACCGACCCGTGCACTCGGTCAGTTTTGATCACCTTGCTGACGTCGAATTCGTCTAGGGTCGGGGCGGATTCCAGTGTCGTCACTCGTCCTCCATGGTGTCGATGGCTGGTATGGCAGCCTCGCCGAGCCGGCGAAAGCCGATGCGGACGACGCTGTCGATTCTCGGTGTCGTATCTGTCGGACGGGCCGTGGTCATCACAAGGCGGTGTCCGCTCGCGAGCTCGACGTCGACGATGGGGTAGGGGTTCGACGTACGCACCAACCCCGGCTCGCGGCGGTGCATCAACGTGGCGGTATGGACGGTGCCGACCAGGTCTACTGTGCACCAGCCAGTTTCCGCCGACCCGCAGTGGTCGCACACTTCCTGTTCGAGTTCCAACGGCTGATCGCATACTTCGCAGAAGGGCAGGGCGAGCTCGCCGCGGTTCGCCGCCTCGTAGAGCGGTGTCAGCCGGTCGCCGGCGGTCATGGGTGCCAGCGAAGGGTCGAGCAACCAGTCCTGCAATGCATGCTCGGCGGGCTTCACGAGGCTGCTCACGCCGCCCGCTCCAGCACCAGCGCTGCGTGATGGTCGACTCGGCCCCCGATGCCCCCGACAAGCGCGACGGTAGCGGCGGGCACCTGACGTTCACCGCCCGAGCCGCGCAGCTGCACCACGGCTTCAACCAAGGGCGTCATGCCCTGCAGGTAGAAGCCGGACAGCTGCCCGCCACCCGTGTTCGTGGGAAGCGTGCCGCCCGGGCCGGTGTGACCGTCGTGGACGAAGGCACCGACGGGCACCGCGCCGGTGAGCCGGTACTCGTCGAGCAGCATCAGCGTCACGATCGAGAACGGGTCGTACAGTTCTGCGACGTCGAGGTCCGAACGCTTCATACCGGCCTGCTCGAGCGCGTCGTCCACAGCCCGGGCACCGCCCCCGAACCACGACTCGGCGCCCGCGCGCCGACGCCGCACCGGATGGTATCGACCGGTGCCGCGCACCCGAATACGTTGCGTACCAACCGATTCATCACCAGTCAGCAAGACCGCGACCGCGCCGTTCACCGGGCGAGCACAGTCCAGTAACCGCAACGGCTCCGCGATCATCGGGCTCGCGGCATAGCCGGCATCGTCCAGCGGTTCCCGGTTGACCGCATCGGGATTGGCCTGCGCCCACGTGCGTGCCGTGGTGGCAACCGAGCGCAGCGCGTCGGGGGCGGTGCCCGTGACGTGCAGCCACCGTTGAGTCATCAGTGCGTACGTCGGCACCGAACCGAGCAACCCCGAGGCTCGTTCCAGTCCACGCACGCCTGCATTGCCGCCGCTCTGCGCGTACGTTGACCCCGCTCCTCGCCCCGCCACCAGTGGTGCATCGGCGAAGACACACAGCACGGTGGACGCCTCGCCCGTGGTGATCGCATGGCGGGCACGCTGGATCATCGCGATGGTCGTGGCGCCCTTGATCTCGACGTGCTCGAGCAGGCGCAGATCCGAGAACCCGCCCTGGGCGGCGAAACCGACGCCCAACCGGTCCGGTCGGACGCCCTGCGATGAACCGACGAGCAGCCCGTCGACGGCGCTGCGCTCGATCCCGGCGTCGGCCAGCGCGGCGGTGCTCGCCTGGGCGGCCAGTTCGAGCGGGGTGGCCCCGGGCCGCAGGGACATCTCGGTCATGCCCATTCCCACCAGGTCGACGGCCGGGGTGCTCACGGCTCCTGCTTCGGTCGACGTTCCCCGCGGTAGTTACCCACGCGCAGCCACTCCTCGCGATCCTCGGGGGTGGCCAACGTGAAGCTGGCCAACTCCAGTGGACACAGGAACACCTGCTCGCCGTCCTCGAGATCCTCGACGAGCAAGCGCGGACCGTTGCCGTTTACGTCGAGCGACACCCGCACGGCTGCGAACTCGTTCACCAGCTCGGCGAGCACGCGACGACCCGACGGAGTGTTCACCTGCCCAGTTTTACCGCATATGACTGTCAGAATCAATGGACGCCTGCAAAGCTCCCGCCGCCGATTCAAGCCATCTGCAGGCTGGCGTAACTGTTTCTTTACATGGGAACATAAGGTTTATGCGACCATGATGGACGGCGCAGATCGACGGTGACATAAGTTGACAACGCTGTCAGAAACGTAGATGAGAAGGCGACATGACCCAATCGAAGGCACCGGAAACCGACGCCGACGGCATCACCCGCTTGGACACCGAGAACTACCGCAGTATCTGGATGTATCTCAAGGAGTTGGAATTCCGGCAGGGCTTCGTCGACATCCCGGTCAACGGTGCCGTCGTTCGAACGCGATATGCCGAGGCCGGCGCGGGATCTGATGTCGCCGCCGGGACGGCTCCGCCGAACAAGCCGCACGCGATCCTGCTCCACGGCACCGGCGGGCACTGGGAGACGTTCGCGCCCAACCTGGCCGCGCTCTCCGAACACTTTCACTGCGTGGCCATCGACATGGTCGGCAACGGGTTCTCCGACAAGCCGGACTACGACTACGAGATCGCGGTCTACGTCGAACACGTACTGGGCGTCATGGACCGCTTCGGCATTGCGTCGGCCAACTTCGTGGCCATGTCGCTCGGCGCGTTCGTCGCGTCTGCGATGGCGGTGGGTCATCCCGACCGGGTGGACAAGGTGATCCTGATGTCGCCGGCCGGACGGGAGGCGTCGGCATCGAACATGGCGCGCATCCGGGCGGAGCGGACAAAGGCGGTGAACGACCCGACCTGGGAATCGCTGCATGCCGTGTTCGCCCATCTAATTGCCGACGAGAGCAACCGGCTGCCCGATCTGATCGGCCTGCGCCAGGCGGTCTACCGCCGTGACGACACCCGCAACACCATCGACCGGCTGTTGATCCTGCAGGACGAGAAGGTGCGGCACCGCAACCTGATCCCCGACGACAAGTGGCGTGGAATCACCGCGCCCGTGATGATCGTCGCCTCCGGCAAGGATCACGGCGTCTATCAGGACACCGCACGCACGATCGCCGACCTGATCCCGAACTCCGAGGTGTTCGAGATGCCGTCGGTGCGGCACTGGCCGCACTTCGAAGACCCCGACTCGTTCAACGCAGCTGCCGTCGAGTTCCTCACCCGATGAGCAGGCCGGTCGACGACGAACTCGCAGACATTGCGCGCCGGCTGTACGAGGCCGAGCAGAACCGCGCGCCCATCCGGCAGCTGTCGCTCGACTTCCCCGATATGACGATCGAGGACGCCTACGCCGTACAGCGCGCGCTCGTCGCGCTGAAGGTCGCCGACGGCCGGGAAGTCAAAGGCCGCAAAATCGGGCTGACGTCGAAGGTGATGCAGCGTGCGGTGTCGATCGATGAGCCCGACTACGGCGCGCTGTTCGACGACATGTTCGTCGAGGACGGGGGCCGTGTCGCGCTCGGTCGGTTCATCCGCCCGCGCGTCGAGGTCGAGCTTGCGTTCGTGCTGGGCAAGGAGCTGGCCGGCCCCGGTGTCACGCTCTTCGATGTATTGCGGGCAACCGAGTTCGTCACTCCCGCACTCGAGATTTTGGACGCCAGGGTGCAGATGTCGGATCCCGAGACCGGGCATCTGCGCACCATCGTCGACACCATCGCCGACAACGCGGCTGACGCAGGTCTGGTCCTCGGCGGCCGAGTGGTGCGGCCGCTGGACGTGGATCTGCGCTGGGTGGCGGCCTTGCTCCTGCGCAACGGGGTGATCGAGGAGTCCGGAGTGGCGGCGGCTGTGCTCAACCACCCCGGGAACGGCGTCGCCTGGTTGGCCAATCGGCTGTCGCCACACGGCGTTTCACTGCAGCCCGGCGAGGTGATCTTGTCCGGCTCGTTCACCAAACCGGTGTTCGCCGAGCCGGGGGACACCTTCGTCGCCGATTACGGACCGCTGGGCACAGTGTCGGTCTCCTTCGATGGCGAGGACTCATGACGAACCGGTGGCGGGACCGCATCGCAGCGGGTGAGCCGCGGATCGGAATGTGGCTGGCCTCGGGCAGTGGTTACGTCACGGAGATCTGCGCGGGATCCGGAATCGACTGGGTCCTCCTGGATCAGGAGCACGCTCCCAACGACCTGCGCGCCACGCTCGAGCAGCTGCAGGTACTTGCTGCCTACCCCGATGTCGACGTGCTGGTGCGACCGCCGTTCGCCGACCCCGTCGTCATCAAACGACTGCTCGACGTCGGCGTGCAGAACCTCATCGTCCCGATGATCGAGGGCCCGGGGGAGGCCGCAGCTGCGGTGGCCGCAACCCGGTACCCGCCGGCGGGGATCCGCGGCGTCGGCAGCGCGCTGGCCAGGGCCTCCCGGTGGAACCGCATCTCCGACTACCTGGGCACCGCGGACGCGTCGGTGTCTCTGACCGTTCAGGTGGAGTCGCTGTCCGGACTCGAACACTTGGGTGACATCGCGGACGTCGACGGGGTGGACGCGGTGTTCATCGGACCGGCCGACTTGGCGGCCTCGATGGGCAAGCTGGGTCAGCCGGAGCATCCAGACGTCGTGAGCGCCATCCAAGCTGCGCTGGCGACCATCGTGAAGCACGGGAAAAGCGCCGGGGTAAACGCATTCAACAAGACCATCGCTCGGCGCTACCTCGCCGTAGGTGCGACGTTCGTTCTCGTCGGCGCCGATGTGGCGCTACTCGCCCGCGGCGCCGAAAAACTGGTCCACGATTTCAGGGCGGAGCGTTGACAAAACAATCGAGCGCCGAAGTGGCGGGAAAACGAGTGGTCGCGGCGTTTCTGACGCATAAGTCACCAGATTTGGAGTCTTGGGCCGCTGTTCTAGCGGCATTTGGTCGTAAGGCCGAGAAACACACGTCTTTATTTCTGACTGTTATGTCACCTATACTCGGCCATCATGGACCTCGACTTCACGCCTGACCAGCTCGAGTTCCGTGATCAGGTCCGGACCTGGCTCGACGAGAACAAGCCGACCGAACCGCGCCCCCGCGACGATGCGGGCATGCGCGACTACGACCTGGCTTGGCAGCACACTCAGTGGGAGGGCGGCTGGGCGGGCATCGCGTGGCCAGAGGAGTACGGCGGCCAGGGCCTGACCCTGATGCAGCAGCTGATCTGGTACGAGGAGTACGCGGCACGGGGGTTCCCCGGCATTGATGCATGCTTCGTCGGAAACTCGCATGCCGGACCGACGTTGATCACCAGGGCCACCGAGGATCAAAAATCTATTCATCTGCCGAAAATTCTTCGCGGAGAGGTGATCTGGTGCCAGGGGTTCTCCGAGCCCGACGCCGGGTCAGATCTCGCGGCCCTACGCACCAAGGCGGTCGTCGACGGCGAGCACCTGGTGGTGACGGGCCAGAAGCTCTGGACAAGCTTCGCCACCGTCGCCGATTACCAGGAACTGCTGGTACGCACCGACAACACTGGGAGCAAGCACAAGGGCATCACGTGGGTGATCTGCGACATGAGCACACCTGGCATCGACGTCCGCCCCATCGAGACCATCGAGGGCGGTTCGGAGTTCTGCGAGGTGTTCTACGACGACGTCCGTGTCCCGTTGGCGAACGTGGTCGGGAACGTCGGGGAAGGCTGGTCGGTCGCGATGGCCACCCTGTCGTTCGAACGCGGAACCGCGTTCACCGCCAACCAGGTGCGACTGGCCAAGATCATCGAGGATCTCATCGACTACGCCCGCGACCACGTCGGTCCGGACGGGCGCAGACCGGCCATCGCCGACGACGAGGTCGCACGCCGACTCGCGAGAGCCCGCGCCTCGGTTGCGTCCCTGCGAGCACTCACCTACACCAATATTTGCGAGGCCATGAAGACGGAAACACCCGGCCCGCGCGGCTCGATCGTCAAGCTGATGTACGCCGAATTGGCCAAGGAGATCGGCGAGCTGGCGATGGATGTCCTCGGTCCCGCGTCGATCCGACACTCGTCGCGCTGGGACGACGACGGCTGGGCCGGTTACTACTACTACAGCTTCTCGCAGGCCATCGGTGGGGGAACATCGGAGATTCAGCGCAACATCGTCGGCGAGCGCGTGCTGGGACTACCTCGATGAGCCGCCAAGTCAGGAGTTGGTCGTGAACCTGCTGCCCGGAACTGAACAACTCGAGATCATCTCGGCAGCAAGTGATTTCCTTGCCGAACGACTGCCCGTCGATCGGATCCGCGCTGAACGCGGCGCAGAGATCTCGGTGCCGGAACAGCTCTGGCGTGAAGGCGCCGAGATGGGTCTGCTCACACTCGGCCTCGATGAGGAGTCCGGCGGATCGGGACGGCCCTTCGATGACGAGGTGCTGCTCTTCATCGAATTGGGCAAACGACTTGCCCCAGGCCCATTTCTGGCCTGCACCCTGGCCGCTCGGGTGGCAGCAGGCTGTGGCGACGTGGCGCTGGCGGAACAGATCGGCTCCGGGCGTGCCTTGGTCGCGCTTGCGGTGTTGCGTGGTGACGGCGAGGTCCGGCCCGTCAAAGGCACCTTCGACCTGTTCGAACCGGCGGGCGCTTCGCATGCGCTTGTCGTCGCCCGTGATGGGGCCGCTCTCGTTGACATCAACACACTGGGCACGTTGACCAGCGTGGGCTCAGCCGACCCGGCTACTCGAATCGCTTCCGTCACAGTCGAGTCGGCCGAGCCTCTTCATTGGCTTCCCGCGAAGGACGAGTGGATCTGGGCACGCGCCATGGTGCTCTCGGCGGCTTATCTCACCGGACTGGCCGCGGCTGCGGCGGCGGCGGCGACCGAACACGCCAAGACGCGTGAGCAATTCGGTAAACCGATCGGCGTGCATCAAGCCATCAAGCATGCGTGCGTCGACATGGAGATCGCGGCCGAAGCCGCCCAGGCCCAGACGTTGTTCGCCGCGATTGCGCTGGCGGGCGGACGCGCCGATGCGCTGTTGCAAGTGCTTTCGGCGGCGACGGTGGCCGGGTCGGCGGCCGTCGACAACGCCGCGGCCGGCATCCACGTGTTCGGTGGGATGGGCTACACGTTCGAGAACGACATGCATCTCTATCTCAAGCGCGCCCACGTGTTTCGCCACCTCTTCGGCGAACCGACCGAGGTGCTGGCTGAGTTGCTTGCCCAGGACCGCGCCCAGTGACCGGCGCCGTTGCGATCGCTGGCGTCGCGCTTTCCGACGTCGGCCGTGTCGACGACAAGGGGCCCTACGAGTTGATCGCCCAGGCCAGTCGCCGGGCACTCGCCGACGCCGGCCTGACCCCCGCCGACATCGACGGGTTGGCGTCCACAGGACAGGGCACGCTGCCACCGGTGGACGTGGGTGAGTACCTCGGCGTGCGGCCCCGCTGGATCGACTCCACGGCGGTTGGCGGCGCGTCGTGGGAGGTGATGGCGGCGCACGCGGCAGACGCGATCATCGCGGGGCATGCCGACGTGGTGCTGCTGACTTACGGTTCGACGTCGCGCTCGGATCTGCGAAAGGGCCTGCGGGGAGCGAACATCAACTGGGGTGCACGGGGTCCTCTGCAGTGGGAGGCACCCTACGGCCACACGCTGATTTCGAAGTACGCGATGGCGGCGCGACGGCACATGTTCACCTATGGCACCACTATCGAGCAGTTGGCAGAGGTAGCCGTGTCCGCGAGATTCAACGCGGCCGACAACCCTCAGGCGTACTACCGCGACCCCATCGCCGTTGACGACGTGCTCGCCGGACCTATGATCGCGGATCCGTTCACCAAACTGCACTGCTGCATTCGCAGCGACGGCGGCGCGGCCGTCGTCATGGTCAGTGCCGCACGCGCCAAGGATCTGCGGAGCAAGCCGGTCTGGGTTCTCGGCTCGGGCGAGACCACCTCGCACATGCTCACGTCTCAATGGGACGATCTCACCGTCGGCCCCGCGTCGGTCAGCGGGCCGCTGGCCTTCGCCCGCGCCGGCGTCTCCCCGTCGGACGTCGACGTAGCCGAGATCTATGACGCCTTCACCTACATGCTGCTGCTCACCATCGAGGACCTCGGCTTCTGTCCGAAGGGCGAGGGCGGCGCGTTCGTCGAGAAAGGTTCGTTGCGCCTTGGAGGTAAGCTCCCGACGAACACCGACGGTGGTGGGCTCTCCGCATGTCACCCCGGCCAGCGCGGGTTATTCCTTCTGGTGGAGGCGGTGCTCCAGCTGCGGGGGGAATGCGGACCGCGGCAGGTGCCCGACGCCAGGATCGCGTGTGTCAGTGGCACCGGCGGCTGGTTCTGCTCCAGCGGCACAATGCTTCTCGGCTCCGAGAGGCCGTAGATGGCACTGGCACCCCTCAGTTGCGAGGTCTCCGATACCCGCGAGATGCTGGAGTCCGCGGCCGCCGTGCACGGCGACATGGAGGCATACGTCGAACCAGGCGCTCGGATGACGTTCGCCGAATGGGTTGACAGATCCCGCTGCGTGGCAGCGCAATTCGCGGACCTCGATGTCGGCAAGGGTGACGTCGTAGTGCTGTGGATCCCGTCGGGCATCGACTACGCGATCTGTTATGCCGCGGCGGCGATGATCGGCGCGATCACCGCCGGAATCAACCCTCGACTCGGGCGGCGTGAAGTCGAATCGATTCTGCAGCAGACCGATCCCGCGCTGATCGTCGTCGACGACGGGGCTGGCACATCGCCCGATACGGGTCATCGGCGGACGCTGGCAAGGGGGTCGCTGACCACCGACAGCTCGGGTTCGGCGCCCCCTCTGGTTCACCTGACCCGTCGGGACCTGGTCGCGCTGATCTTCACCAGCGGAACGACGGGTACACCGAAGGGCGCCGCGTTCGATGCAGACCGCCTCGCCGCGGGAGCCGCAGCAGCCGGGGTGATGAGCGCGCCGTACGACCGCCGTCTCACGTCGACTCCGTTCGCTCACGCCGGCTACATGTTCAAGTTGTGGGACCAGCTGGTCTGGGGCACAGCGCTGGTCGTGCCACCGGCGCCGTGGTCGGCCCGGGGCATGTTCGATGTCCTGCGCGACCAGCGGATCACCGTGGCGGGCGCGGTTCCGACCCAGTGGGCCCAGCTGCTCGACATACCGGATCTGAGCCGGCAGGCACTGCCGCACTTGCGGATTGGCGTTGCTGCCACCGCACCGGCGTCACCCGAACTAGTACGCAGGGTCGCGAGCCGGATAGGTGTGCCCTTGGTAGTGCGATACGCGATGACCGAGTGTCCGACCATCTGCGGCACCGACCCCACCGACCCCGCCGACGTCCAGTCCCGCACCGTCGGCAGGCCCGCCCCCGGCATGGAGGTCCGCGTCGGGAGTGACGGCGAAGTCGAGGTCAGTGGACCGTGTGTGATGCGCGGATACTGGCGTAACCCGGACCTGACCGCCGAGGTTCTGCGGGACGGTTGGCTGTGCACCGGCGACATCGGCGTGCTCCGCAAGGACGGCAACCTCACCCTCGTCGGACGCAGTGGCGACATGTACATCCGTGGCGGCTACAACGTTCACCCCGGCGAGGTCGAGCGAACGCTTACCGGACACCCGAACGTGAAACAAGCTGCCGTCATAGGCCGTACCGCCCCTGTGATCGGTGAACTCGGCGTCGCGTGCGTGGTGCCTGCGGACCCCGCCGCTCCACCGACACTGGCCGAGTTGCGCGCACACGTGACGAGCGAACTGGCCGACTACAAGGCCCCCGATGAGCTGCTGATCGTCGATGAGCTGCCCTTGACGCCAATGCTGAAGCCGGACCGGCTCGCCGTGCGCGAACTTATCACGAAGTACGACAACGAGATTCAACGTCGCAGGCAGAAACAGAGCGACCAGGGGATGTCCAACAACTGTCAACAGGATAGGAGTCACAACCATGGGTAGACACGACGGACGGGTTGCATTCATCACCGGCGCGGCGCGGGGTCAGGGCCGCGCGCATGCGGTCCGGCTCGCCTCAGAGGGTGCCGACATCGTCGCGGTGGACATCTGCCGCGACATCGATTCGATGGACTACCCCAACGCCACGCCCGACGAACTCGACGAAACCATCAAGCTCGTCGAGAACGAGGGCAGACGAATCATCGCTCACCAGGCCGACGTTCGCGACGGCGAAGCGCTCCAGCAGGTTGTCGACGAGGGCGTCCGCGAATTCGGGCGGCTCGATATCGTCATCGCCAACGCAGGCATCATTCGGCTCGGCAGCGACGTCAACCGGCGCCAGGTCTTCCGGGATATCGTCGACGTGAACCTCATCGGAGTCTGGAACACCGTGGAGGCGGCGCTGCCTGCACTCATCGACAGTGGCCGAGGCGGTTCGATCGTGCTGACGAGTTCCAGTGCGGGCCTCAAAGGCACCGGAACCGATCGCGCCGGCGGACAGGCGTACACCGCTGCCAAGCGCGGTCTGGTGGGCCTGATGCAGGTTTGGGCGAACGAGTTGGCGCAGCACTGGATTCGGGTGAACACCATTCACCCGACCGGTGTTGCGACCGGCATGGTGATGAACGAAACCATGGGCAAGCTCCTGGAGGCCAATGACACGGCAGTCGCGGCCATGCAGAACGCGCTGCCCATACAGGTCCTGATGCCCGAGGACATCGCCGGTGCGGTTGCGTGGCTGGTGTCCGACGAGGCGAAGTTCATCACCGGGGTGGCGTGGCCGCTGGACGCGGGATTCGCGGTGCGCTGAGCGGCTCAGGGTTGGTCAGGGCGGAGCTCGATGAACAGTCCCTCGGCCTCCGCGCACAGGGTGTCCCCATCGGTCAGCTCCGCGCGCAGAACGCGTTTACGACCCTGCTCGCTGACGAACCAGCCCCGTACCGCGAGTTCCTTGTCCACGGGAGTGATGGACCGGTAGTCGGTATGCAGATACGCGGTTCGCGCCGGTTTCCGCCCGCCACTACTCGACAGCCGACCCAGCACCTCGTCGAAGAGCAACGGGATGGCGCCGCCGTGTACGGCTCCGCCGCCGCCCAGGAAGTAGCGGCCGAAGGTGACCGTCCCGCGCACGGTCTCGTGGTCGCCGGCGATCGGGACGAAGTTCGGGGACATGGTCTGCCCGCGGCCGGGTAGGTCGAGTCGCCGGGCGAAGAGCCGCTTTCGCTCGGGTACCGCGTCCAAGGCGAGTCGTTCGGACCAGCTCCTCAGGTCCCGGGCGAGGGCAAGCGTGGTCGCCGCGTCCGGAGCCGCGGCGGCGACGTCGTCGAGGAAAGCCCTCAGCGCGAGGATCAGTTCGCCGTACTCCGGGCCGCCGCCTGGGCTGCGGACGGTCGGCTCCTGCCAGGACCTCATCTGCGGGAAGCCACCGCGGTCCAGGGGCTCGTCGGTCACGGTGTCACTTGCTTCGTCATGGCAAAATACTAATGCATTGACATTAATCTCACCCACTGCGATGCTGGCGTGGCGTGCGTCACAACACGTTGCGAGGAGATTTGTCCGCACACCGTAGGGGAGCGAATATGCCCGAAGTCGAAACGGCGTCGGACGGTCCACTAGCCGGCCTCGTGGTCATCGACGTTTCGACGACCCTGCCCGGCGCTCAGGCGACCCAGTTCCTCGCCGACTGCGGCGCCGAGGTCATCATGGTGGAGCCTCCCGACGGCAGCCCGTTGCGTGAACTAGCGAGCTGGCCTGCGCTCTTGCGCGGCAAGCGCAGCGTGACTTTGGACGTACACGACGACGCCGACCTGGATCGGTTGCGTGGGCTGCTGCAGCGCGCCGACGTCATGGTGAACACCATGCGGCCCGCCACCGCCGAGCGCCTGGGTCTGACTCACGATGCGCTGTCCAAGCGCTACCCGCGTCTCGTCGTGGCAACGATCACCGGCTGGGGCTCGACCGGTTCGTTCCGTGACTACAAGGGCTGGGAAGCGCTGGTAATGGCCAAGACCGGTGTCATGCACGAAAAGAGGAGCCTGACTCAAAGGCCGGGGCCTGCCTACATCACGTTCGCCTACGCGTCCTGGGGAGCGGCCCACGCCGCGGTGCAGGGCGTGCTCGCGGCGCTGCTCGAGCGGGAGACCAGCGGACTCGGCCAGGTCGTCGAGACCAACCTGGTGACTGGGATGGGTTCAATGGATCCGTACAACTGGTTCTACGAGATGGTGCTCGAACGGTATCCCGGCGCCTTCGAGCCGATGGATGCCGCCTACGACGATCTGGGCCGGCCGCAGGCATACTTGATCTACGCGTTGCTGGTGGCTGCGACGAAGGATGGCCGGTGGTTGCAGTTCGCCCAGGTGTCGCCGAAGTTGATCGGGGCCTGGCTGACCGAGCTGGATCTTCTTGGAGAACTTGCCAACCCGAAATGGCAGGGCTTCCCGATGCTGCCGACGGCCGAACTTCGCGCCGAGTGGTGGGACATGATGATCGAGCGGGTGGGGGCCCGCACTCTCGCCGAGTGGCAGCAGGCCATGGAGGAGAACCTCGATCTAAGCGGCGAGCTGTTCCGGACTCCGGAGGATTCGCTGAACCACCCTCAAACCGCTCACGAGGGACGGTCCGTCACTGTGATTGACCCCCAGCTCGGCCCGGTGCGCCAGCCGTCGACCCTCATTCACGTTGAGGGCAAGCCGCTGACGGCGCTGCGACCACCCCCGCGGCTCGGTGAGCACAACGATGCCCTGAGCGCCCCGGGTTCGCGTGACCCGGTGATCACTCCCGATGGCGTCGCGCCTGCCGACCCGCCGTTGAAGGACGTGACGGTGCTGGAGTTCGGCAGCATGTTCGCAGGCCCGTACGGCGCGACGCTCTTGGCCGACCTCGGGGCCCGCGTCATCAAGGTCGAGCCGCTCGAAGGGGACAACATCAGGAATCTGGTCGCGTTTCCGGAAGCCGGTGGCGCAAAGGTGCTGCAGGGCAAGGAGAGTGTCGCCATCGATTTCACCAAGCCCGAAGGACTCGACTTGGTCTACGAGCTGGCGAAGCGGTCCGACATCGTGCTCCAGTGCTTCCGCGGGAAGGCGGCCGAGCGGGCGAGGATCGACGAGGCGTCGCTGCGCGCGGTCAACCCCGACCTGGCCTTCGTGACGACCTCGGGTTACGGCCTCGACGGCCCATTCGCGCACCGCGCGGCCTACGCCC